>NZ_QDAH01000014.1 GCF_003075415.1 Microvirga sp. KLBC 81 | reverse complement strand
AAAGACCTGGATTGAGAGGAAGTCAACTCCGAGTGGACCGGAAAAACCGTCGCGCCGGAAGGAGGCTGACCGGGGGCAGCTTGATGTCGGGCCAGGCAAGCGACATCAGGAGCTGAAGACCCTTGCGATGCGCTGCGGAGGGTCAGCCCCTGGCACGAAGCAGATCGAACGTCTGCACTTGCGCGGTGAGCGGGCCTTTACACGGTCACGCCTAAAGACCGTCTTTGACCCATGTGGAAATTGGACCCATGTGGAAATGGGACCCATGTGGAATTTGAAAGCATCTCCTCCGTGACGGATCACCCGTCCTGCCGGCTCAACAGAATGTCCTTGGCTTGGTTCACGCGCGCCGCGAGATAGGTCGAACCGCCCTGATCCGGGTGAATCTTCTTCATCAGGCTCCGGTGTGCCTGTCGGATTTCATCCGGGGTGGCGCCCGGTTTGAGGTTCAGGATCTGGTAGGCCTCCTCGGGCGTCATGACGCCCGAGGAGGCCTGAGTGTCTGACCGTGTCTTCTCCTCATTCCGAGTGTCTTCACGCCAATGAGGAAACCGACGGTCGAGATAGGCCTCGAGAAGGCGAATGCCGTCAGGGTCGCTGGCATGACACTCCGCCAGGAGACTCAACAAGCTTGTCTCATCGAGAGACGCAAGCTGTCGCCCGGCCAAAGCCCCAGCAAGCACGGAGCCCTCCATCTCGCCGGTGTCGTGATCAAGCGTCATTTCGATCAGGCTCGAGCGGACACGCGAAGTACTGCCGGAGGCCCGCTGCGTACGCGAGCCGAAACTGGGGAGATTGAGGCGGCTCCACCCGAGGAGCCATGCTCCCAGGCTTCCGATCAGCAGAGCCAAGTCGATGCGCCCGCGCACGGCGAGCAGTCCGGCAACACCCAACGCCACAATGCCGCCGATGACCTTGAGGACCTTCGCAAGAGTGGCAGGGTTCGCATGCGCAAAGTTGCTCAGGAACCACCAGAGGAGAGCAACGGCCGCGATGCCATACAGCAGCGTCACGGCTTGCCTCCGGTGATGGCAGCGAGCAGCCTGCGTGCCTGAGTACTGCCGGCAGTCAACTGCGCGAGGCCCTCGACGCCGCTCGTCGCATAAGCGGCGGCGGCGCGCAGGAGTTCGGACAGGATGTGAGGGGCTCCTGCATCGAACCGGGCATAGGCGCCGCCGCTCAGGCGGGCGATCTCCTGAAAGGCGCGGGCCGCCTCCGGGTCATGTCCCTCGTGGAACATGAAGGCCTTGACGCCGAGGAGGCCAAGCTCGCCAGCCACGGCGCAGAGATCGTCGATCGGCTCCTCCATGGCATCGCCGACATAGACGAGCACTTTCAACGGCGCCTGGCGCGCCTCTGTCCGGACGTGACGGAGCACCCGCCCAATCTGGGTTTGGCCACCCCGGCAACTGATCTTCGTCATGAGGTCGGTGAGGGCCCGCGGATCGGCGACCCACCGGGAGGCGCGGCACTCACCGAAGCCTCGGAAGTAGACCAGTTGCACCGACAGGCCTCCGGCCTCACTGGCTGCGGCAAACATCTCGCCCTGGACACGACAGGCGAGATCCCAGGTGGGCTGTCGGCTCATGGTGGCGTCGAGAGCGAACACGAGCCGCGCCCGGGGCGCATTGCCGGCTAGCGGTCCAAGACGCTTTGCATCCGCCAGGAAGGTGTCGATTGTCGAAGCTGGACTGCCAGCAGTTGTGGGTGGTCGTGTGAGATCCTTCTTGTCGGTCATTGTACTCCCTCCCCAATGATGTGGGGCTCGAGGGAGCGGCTGTAAATCCAGGGAGCAAAGGCACAGCTTCATATGGCGTGGTTCGGAGACCTTCGCACATGCGGAGAACAGGTCGGTAGGCCAATCGATGCCGTGGGCGATGGAAGTGCTGCGAAACGGCTTGTCAGTTGAAGTCGTCGGAAGGTCGCCTCTTGGCACATCCCGGAAGCAGGCCGAATGTCCGCTTAAGACGCGAACACCGGACGTTCCTGAAGGGCAGGGGGATTACCTGGTTCGACCCAATGCGGCCTTTCATCAGGCCCCGCCTCAGACTTAGCCGACCCTGGCGCATCGTGCTTGAAAAGTGGACCCGGTTTTCCGCATGAACGATGCGCTGCTCACAGATCGCGAGCATCGGATCGATCTCAAAAGGGCAAGTCCACTTTTCACGTCCGAGGCTCTAGCGTGCGAGAACGATTGCGGCATTCTTTGTGGTGCTGACAGCCTGGGACACTTGGGCCACGGCCGTTGAGATAGCGCCAATGTTGCCCGAGATGCGACTGACAGCCTGAGCCGTACTCTGCATATTCGACGACATCTCCCGGGTCACTGCATTCTGCTGCTGCACAGCAGCGGCTGCACTGACCACATGGTCCCGCATGGTCTCAACAGATCCCTGAATCTTCGCCAAGGCTTCAACAACCCCGCTCGACACGCTCTGAACTGCGTCGATTTCGGTCGTGATCTGTTCCGTTGCCCGAGCCGCCTGTGCGGCCAGGTTCTTTACCTCCGTGGCGACAACGGCAAAGCCTCGACCGGCTTCACCAGCACGAGCTGCTTCAATCGTCGCGTTCAACGCCAGGAGATTGATCTGACCGGCGATGTTCTGAATGAGCCCTACGATGCCGCCCATGGCTGATGCAGCGGCAGAGAGCTTATCCGTAAACTCGCTGGCATTCGTTGCCTGCGTGAAGGCTGCATCCGTCGCGGCACGGGAATTGGCCATGCTCTGAGCGATCTCGCTCACGGACGCGGCCAACTCCTCCGCCGCAGAAGCCATCATCTGGACGTTGCTGGAGGTGCCGATGATCGCTTGATTTGCCTCGACCGCCTCTCGGTTGGACTGACCGAGGGCCGTATCGATCTCGCCGAAGTTCTTGTCGATGATCTGACGCAAATGCAGTAGTAGATTCACCTGCTGGGTCACATCGGTGGCGTACTTCACAACTTTGTACGGCCGCCCACTGGCATCGAGAATGGGATTGTAGCTCGCCTCAATCCAGACCTCCCGGCCATCCTTGCCAAGGCGCCTGTACTGGCCGGATTGGTATTGGCCAGCTTTCAGCTTGCGCCAAAATTCCAGATAGTCGGGGTTGCCGCGCATGGCCGGCTCGACAAACATGCTGTGGTGTCTGCCTCGGATCTCATCAAGCGGGTAACCTATGGCGGCAAGAAAATTGTCGTTGGCGTCCAGGACGTTGCCATCGAGGTCAAACGCGATGACCGATTGCGACTTGCCAATCGCCTCAACCTGACCCCTAAGATCCGCCTGATCCTCCATCTGCCTGGTGATGTCGGTAGCGAATTTGACTATCTTGAAGGGTTTGCCGTCGCGTCCGAAAAGCGGATTGTAGCTGGCCTCAATCCAGAGTTCCCGACCACCTTTGCCGAAGCGCTTATAGCGGGCAGCTTGGTACTCCCCCCGCTTCAGCCTGTTCCAGAACTCGGCATATTCCGGACTGGCCCGGTATGCGGGCTCGACAAAGAGGCTGTGATGCTTGCCCTGGATCTCATCAAGCGAGTAGCCGACCGCAGCAAGGAAGTTACTGTTCGCGTTGATGATGGTGCCATCAAGGTTGAATTCGATAATGGCCTGTGACCGATCGAGCGCCGCCAGCTTGGCTTGAGCATCCGCGTGAGCGCGCGTCAGGAACGTAAGCATAAGACCTCTGCGGGTTAGCCGAAGTGACGGAAAGACTGCTGGACCAGGATCGGCCGAAAGCAGATTCTCGCGCGGGTGAGACAACAATTGGTAAATACAAGCCTCTAAACTCCCAAATTCATGAGACGTCTCGCCTGTTGCCCAAGCCAAGACGTGCAGCTGCCGCAGGACCGCCGCATGGAACCGCCGGTCCGCCGACACCTTGTCGACCAGCCAGCAGACGCGCTGCATCAAGGCGATGGTGGCGGCCTCCTCGCGGACTGAAGGCACGTCTCGAATGAACCCACTAGAGCAGCGCATCATTGGGAGCGGAATACCGGATCCCCTTTTCGCTGACGCGGACCTCCGGTTCCGCACGATGCGCTAGCGTGGATAGGTTGGTGATGCTAGTTCCTTATCAAGCGGTGTCGAACACAACGGCACGATCCACAGATATGCCTTGCTGACTGGTTACATCTCAGGGGACAGGGGCAGGGCGAGCAGGGCCCCTGCCCACTCATTGCCTGGCCGGCATGTGCAAGAAACAAGGGGACCACAATGAGCGTATTCCGAGAGATCCGCACCGGATCAGCCGCCTGTGCCGCGATCATCGCCGGGTGCCTTGTCCCGGCAGGCTCCCAGGCGGTCGATCTGCCAGCCAAGAGCGCGGCTCCTGTCGAATCTGTGCGCATCTGCTCCGCCCACGGCACCGGTTTCTTCACCATCCCCGGAACTGACACCTGCTTGCGGATCGCCGGTCGGGCCCGGGGGGAAATCCGGTATCTTGAACCAGGCACCCGTGCCGACGACGCCATCGGCTTCCGGGCCCGCGCTCGCATCGCCCTCGACGCCCGCACCCGGACATCGTACGGCTTGCTGCGCGCCAAGACGCAGTACGAGATCACCCGCAACACGGGCAATTACGGGTCCGACACGACACGTCTTGACGAGGCTTACGTCCAGTTCGGCGGCCTGACTGCGGGCCGCCTGGAATCGTTCTTCGACTTCTACACCAACGACTACAACTTCGCGGATCTCATCGTCTCCGAAGTCATGAACAATGTTTTCGCCTATACGGCCAAGTTCGGCCCCGATCTGTCAGCGACGATTGCGCTGGAGGACTCTATCGAGCGGCGGCAGTTCGCCCCCCCAAATGGACCAGCCTTTCCCGGCCAGGAGTTCAACCCGGCTGGCGCGCGCGTTCCGGATCTCGTCGGGCAGCTGCTGTGGGAGCCGGACTGGGGCAAGGCCCAGCTATCGGCGGCGTTGCACCAGATCCGGAGCGCCAATCTTGTGCCCGAACCGGATCCGGCTCCGTTCGTCGACACTGAGTACGGCTTTGCCGTGCAGGCTGGCCTTCAGGTAGAACTGCCCATGATTGCCGAAGGGGACGAGCTTTGGCTCCAGGCCGCCTATGCGGAAGGCGCGCTGAGCTACCTCGGCATCGGTGACACGTCGATCAACGACATCACCCTCGCTCAGACTGACGCTTATGTAGATGCCACGGGCGAGGTGCGCCGGTCTCGGGGCTGGGCCGTGACGGCTGTGTTCATGCACTACTGGACGCCGCAGATCCGGCAGGTGATGTTCGGCTCCCATGGCGTGGTTGAATACCCGGCGCACAGTGTCATGACCACACCGGCAGGCGGCACCCTCGGGTTCCCGGACACCACCGAGTGGCGGATCGGCAGCAATCTCGGCTGGCTCCCGGTGAGCGGACTCTATCTTGGGGTTGAGACGCTCTACCGCCATGTTGACCCGCGCGGCCGGGTGTTCGTGGACAACGATCCCGCATCAAGCCGCCTCATCAACTCTGAGGACGCCCTTGAAGCCCGTCTGCGGGTCCAGCGGGATTTTTGAAAGTAAATCCCGTGATATGGTGGGATCATCACAGAAACTTCCCGGAATTCTACGCTAGAGCATCAGACCCAAAAGTGGACTTGCACTTTCGGGATTTGATCCGATGCTTCCATTCTAGAGCAACGCATCGCTGCTGGCGGAAAACCGGATCCCCTTTTCACTGGCGTGGCCCTTCGGGTCGCTGACGCGGTCCTCCGGTTCCGCACGATGCGCTAGAAGCTGCTTCGTGGGAACGGGCTATCCAGCCCCGCTTTACTCCATCGGCAGTCCTGCCTTTGCGAGCCCATCCCTCATGAAGTCCAGCGCTGGTCCGGGCAAATAGTCCCCCATGTCCAGGAAATCTCTGACGGAGCGGATCTGGGAGGTGCGATGCAAATCCTCAATGGCGGAGAGTGCTGCCGCTCGCTGGTCGAGATACGCGTATGTGATTGCCGAGAACAAGTGGCATGGCCAGTAATCAGGCGCCCGGCGTGAGCAGTCGCGAAGGTAGAGGAGGGCCTCCTCGAACCGTCGGCTCAGAAGGAGGGCGCGCCCGAGATACATGTCATAGTTCGGGGGATGCAGTGGATTTAACAGGAAAGCTCTCTGCATGAGAGCGATAGCCTCATCAGATCGCCCCATGATGGTCAGGATGTTCGCAAGCCCGGCATAGTACTCGGCCTCGCTGGGGTTCAGCTCAATTGCTCGTTTTAGCCACCGAACCGCCTCGTCATGTTCTCGCCTGCGCATGAGAAGATTGCCCATCACCATGTGAGCCATGGGCAGGGTCGGGTCGGCAGCAAGGGCCTTTTCCGCAAATGCCAGACCTCTTGTCAGCGCAGCCTCGCGGTTAGCCGGGTCCCAGCCCAAGGCCTCCTCACGATAGGCGGCGAAGGCCAACTCGGCCAATGCCGCGGCGAACGCAGGGTCGAGTTCAACGGCCTTCTCGAACAGAGTGCGGGCCTCAAGCGCTTGCTCCTTGCTGTTCGGTTGCCGCAAGCTTCGACCGCGCAGATAGTAGTCATAAGCCGTGAGATCAGGCGGCGGTTTCTGTGAACTGACCGCAACCGCGCCCCTTTGGATTGTGGTCCCCAAGCGGGATGCGATCTCGTCAGCAATCTCATCCTGAATTGCGAAGAGATCCTGAAGAGGGCGGTCGTACCTCTCAGCCCAAACCTGGGCGCGGTTCCGCGTGTCCGTCAAGTGAGCGGTGACGCGGAGCTGAGTTCCTGCCTTCTGCACGCTGCCTTCCAGGACATAGCGCGCGCCAAGCGTGCGTCTGACATCAGTGATGTCGATGGCCTTCCCCTTATAGGCGAATGTTGAGTTGCGGGAGATGACGAACAGATGAGGAAATCGGGACAAGGCGGTAAGAACGTTTTCAGTAAGACCATCGCTGAAGTAGTCTTGCGAAGGATCTCCGGACCGGTTGGCGAAAGGGAACACAGCAATGCTCGATTCACCTTGCAGAACGCGCACGGATGGCGGATCGCGGGTGTAATAGACCACCGCAAAGACCACCACGCTCAGAGCTAACGCCATGATCAATAGGGCGGCAGGCGCCAACCGCCGCGAGATCTTCGCCTCACGTGGTCTTGCACGCGCCTGCCGTTCTCCCGCGACCCGGAACGTCCGGACAGGACGAGGGATGTGCTTGAGCCTCTGTTCTCCCGCATCCTCGAAGGGGAAGTGATCCCGTGCATGGTCACGGACCGGGCGTGAGACCAGAATGCCGCCGGGATCGGCAAGCGCCTGCAACCGGGCGGCGATGTTCACACCGTCGCCGAAAACGTCCCCGTCCTTGATAATGACATCTCCGACGTGAATGCCAATGCGAAGGCGAAGAATGCTGTCGGTCTCTGCGCATCTCCGCTGGATCTCAGTTGCGAAACCGACTGCCTTGATGACGCTTCCGAACTCGGCGAGAAATCCGTCACCCATCGTTTTAACGATACGGCCCTGGTGCCGTTGGGCGGACGGGACGACAATCTCGCTCATCAGGCTCTGGAGCCGAGCGAAAGTGCCTTCCTCGTCCTCGCTCATCAGGCGCGAGTAGCCTGCCACATCGGCGCAAACAATGACCAGCAATCTACGGTCAGATTCGCCCACGGCTCCCTCCCGCGGGGCTTATGGTGCCGTTTGCAGCCGGAGAAGTCTATGGCAGATTACACCCTGAACGACTGGCGTGCTGATCCTCAAACTGCTTCGGGCTCAGATAGCCGAGAGCCGCGTGGAACTTCCGGCCGTAATAGATCTCCTCGACAAAATAGCGCCTTCGATCCGGCCAAGAGCTTCTAAATCCTCTGGCTTGACAGGTTCATGCACCAGAGCCGTCCGAAGTCGGTTCATTCGATAATTTTGAGCCGCCGTCCTCACGACCGTATCTTAGCGCATCGTGCGGAACCGAAGGGCCGCGTCAGCGAAACGTGGACCCGGTTTTCCGCTCCTAACGATGCGCTTCTCTATGAACGGAGCATCGGATCGAACCCCAAAAGTGGATTCCACTTTTCACGTCCGATGCTCTAGCCGGCCGTCATCATCGCCCCGGGGCGCGCCTCGTGCAGGATAAAGCCCTCCATAGGATCGAATTCGCCGGACCAGGGAGCCAGCTCCAGAACGCGGCTCGTGTCGGCGTATCCGGCCTCCCACCGATCGCGAATGCCGCTCGGGCTGAAGTCGATATCCTTCGTGTGATCCTCGCCATCAAGCGGCGGCGCCAGCAGCCGGACCACATGCATCCGGGTCAGGCAGCCATAAGCAGCCAGCTCTTTGACATCTTGGGTCTCCCGCTCGGCTTCAGGCAGTCTGCGAACGAGCTCGGCGATCACATGCCGGAGACGATGGATCTGCTTCTGCCGGGCGATATGACTGTTGGTGCGACTCGAGTACTGGATGTCCTTCTGGCGGCTCATTACCTGCCAGATCGTGTCCGGCTCGGGCCCCTGCGGATTCCAGATATGGGTCGCGAAGACGACCGAGTTCCGCCGCGGTTTGTCGTCGAACACCGCCTCGACGGGCGTGTTCGACAGGATGCCGCCATCCCAATAGAGGTCCCCATCGATGCGCACGGCCGGGAAGGCCGGGGGCAGGGCGCCGGACGCCATGACGTGCCGGACATCGAGATCCATGTCGCGGCTGTCGAAATAGCGCATCTCGCTGGTGCGCACGTTCGCGGCTCCGACGGTCAGGCGCGTTTCCCTCCTGTTGATCCGCTCGAACTCGACAAGCTCGGAGAGAGTCCGGGCCAAAGGCGAGGTATCGTAGTAGCCGGCAGCCTCCGACCCGAGGGGGACGTGCGGGCCGAGGAAAGCCGGCAGGTTCGGGCGGAAGAAGGCCGGAATGCCTTGTGTGATGGTCGTCAGGTTCGACGCCAAGGGTCCCATCAGAGGCCAAGCTCCCAGGAGTTCCGCCCAGGGGCTATGCTGCATGCGGCTCCAGAACTCCCGGAGTCGCTCCAGCCGGTTCTCCGGCGCATTGCCGGCGATCAGGCTGGCGTTGATCGCCCCGATCGAGGTGCCGATGACCCAATCCGGCTCGACCCCGGCCTTGTGCAGGGCTTGGTAGGCGCCGACCTGGTAGGCACCGAGCGCACCGCCGCCCTGCAGAACGAGAACGATCTGGCCAAGCTCCTTCGGGACCTGGCGCAAGCGGGTCGGTATTGCGTGGGGTAGCCGTTGTTCGATGATCGCCGAAGGTGGGGTTCCCGTCCGCTCGAGTTCGCGGATCACCGCCTCGTCGGAGCCCTTGCCCCTCTTGTAGGCCTTGGGTGTCCCATGGTTCAGCATGACGTCCTCCTCAATGGGCCATCAGAACAAAGGATCAACCGCCAGCAGCGTCGTGACGGTCGCCGCGATGTTGAGCAGGCCGACCGTCGCGGCAACGAGGTACGACATGCCGTGCCGGCGGGGCCGTTCGAGTTGGCGCAACAGATGCTGCTTCGCGCGTGTCATGATCTAGTTCCCTGCACGCTGGCGGGCCGCATCCGTCGCCGTGTATCCGGTTGCGGGCTGCCGCAATTGGTCCTGCGCCTGGAGCAGCGCCTCGAAGGCCTGCTTGTTGGCCCGACCTTCAGCAATGAGCCGCTCCCAGCGGCCATCCCGCATCATGGCCTCAATCTGGCGATTAACTTGGTCGCGATCTGAGCCACCTCCTCTTTTCGCCAAGGCTATGTCCGGAAGGACAAGAAGGGGCAGGATCAATAGAAGCTTTCCAAGCATGTTGTTCTCCATAAGGCGGCGCACAGCCGGTGCCTGAGGGATGTTGCGATCGGCGGGAGCCGATCGAGACTGAGACGATCTTGCCGCTGTCTTGGGCTCCCAAACAGGACCAAGACTGAGCGAAAAGATTGCACCATCGGCCAGTCCGACGCTTGCTGAGGCGTGGGCTTCACAGCCCTCCCCAACGCTGGCGCCGGGGAGGGCTTTCAGCGTCAGGGGACGATCACATAATCCGGGTTGGCGACGGCAAAGGCCGCCTTGCGATCAGCCGCCGGCGGGCAGATCCACGTCGTGTTGATCTCCCGCTTCTGAGCCTTGCCTTTCTCGCGCGTCAGCCGCACCTGGCGGTCCCAGCCCTCGGTGTAGAGAGCGCCCCACGGACCGACATCGAGGCAGATGACGTACTTCGGCTGGCGGTACGGGTGCAACGGCAGTCCCACCAGTTCCGCGGCTGCGTTATGCCCAGCAACACGTCCAAGACTTTGGGCATGCTGACACGACATGAGCGTGAAGTTGCCGAGGTCATCCGTTGCTGCACGGACGACATCGCCGGTGACAAAGATGTCGGCCACCTCTCCTGCACGGAGGAAGGCATCTTGGGTCGGGCTCACACCCTTGCAGCATTCGACCGGCGGCAAGCAGAAGCTGGGCGCGATCTCCAAGATGGGCGAGCGGACCTTGCGCCGCCTGCTGATCATTGGAGCCAGTGCCGTTGTGCGGTGGGTGGCTCGCAACGGGGCTCCCACGGGGTCGTGGCTGGCCCGCATCGTCCGGGCGCTGCTGGCGAGAGGTGAAGTGTATCGGGCTCCGGCTGTGGGTGCGTGAGCACTCGCGGCTGTGAGGCTGTTGCGTACTCCCATCCGGGCCCGCGTTATGGGAAGAGCCGCATCAGAGGCCGCACACATGTCAGCCCTGACCACGCGCTGCACCAATCCGAAGATTCTTCTTGCGTCACCAGGAGCGTCTATACATGCCCAATGACACGGCAACTGAGTACGTAGCAAGAACATGGCCCCTCCGAAAGTGCGATGCCTATCAGGCAGATCCACTGCTTCCAGTTGGCGATCCTGATACTGCTTGCCGCGTAGATGGAACCGAGTGTCTTCCTCGCACGTGAGTGACTGGCTATACTGCTTGCCGAGGCGGCGGAGATCATGGACTGGCTATACAAGCTGATCGCTCATAGCAGCGATGCGGTCATTCTCGTCGGGGGAGCGGTCAGCACCGCCGTTCTTGCCCTTGTTCTCGCCCGGATCTCGCGGCCGCTTCTCTTTTCACCTCACGACGAGGCGTTAGAGAGCCACAGCAAACTGGCCGATGTGGTCCATGGAAGTCTTCTGGCATTCTCCGTTTTCGTTCTCGCTCTAGTGCTGACGGAAGTCCGCTCCAGTCTCGGGAAGGCTGATGACGCGGAGCTTCGCGAAGCTTCGGTCATCGCGCGGCTTGTTCGAGACCTCCAGGCTTTGGGGACCGAGGATGCGTCAATCGCGAGTGAGCGCGTTAAGGACTATGTCAGATCGGCGGTCTCCGTAGAGTGGGAGACACTCGCCCAGCGTGAGCCCTCGCTTGCAGAGGAAACAGATCGTGCCATGGCGTCGCTCGTAGCGCAGGTCAACACGGTGGCAGCGAACAATCCCGCGGCCGCCAGCGCCTTACGTGCTTACGTGGAGAAGCTGGAAGATCTGCGCCAGAGCCGGCTCGAGATCGCTACAAAGAGTGTGCCTCCGGTGTTCTGGTGGGCGATGGCCGTCTTCATCGTCGGCGCAATGATCATGAACGGGCGCCATAAACTGGATGCCATCGGAATGACGCTGATCGCCTTCCACATGGGGGCAATCGGATTGGTTGTTGCTTTGATCCTGGTGATGGATTCACCGTTTCGAGGAGAAACGAGCGTCTCACCGGCTTCGATGGTGAGGGCTGCGAGGCTGTCTTCACCGTAGTGCAGTTGCCCAAGTCGAGCCCGCTTGGGTCTTGGGAGTACTTGAGCTAGCGCATCGTGCGGAACCGAAGGGCCACGCTCGTGACCCGAAGGGCCGCGTCAGCGAAAAGTGGACCCGGTTTTCCGCATAAACGATGGCTCCTCTCAAGAATGAGCATCGGACGCAGTGTCGTGCGATAGGGGACAGCCGGGACGAACGGCACTCGTGCGCAGGACGTCGGCTACAGGCTCGATCATCAATGCTCGGTCTTCTCGGGCTTGCCGACGTGCTTCTGCGAGTAGAGCTCAATGCCGATCTGCTCGATCAGGGTCTGCTGGGTTTCCAGGAAGTCGATATGGCCTTCCTCGTCGGCCATCAGCTCCTCGAACAGGTCCTTGGAGACCCGGTCGCCGATCGACACGCAGTATTCCGCCGCCTCGGCATAGAGGTTGCGCGCCTCGTACTCGATGGCGAGATCGGACTCGATGACCTCCTGGACGTTCTGGCCGATCCGCAGCGGGTTCAGGTCCTGGAGGTTGGGGAAGCCTTCGAGGAAGATGATGCGCTCAACGAAGCGATCCGCGTGCACCATCTCCTCGATGGACTCCTCGCGCCACTTCTTGGCCAAGTCGTTGTAGCCCCAGTTCTCCATCAGGCGGTAGTGCAGCCAGAACTGGTTGACGGCCGTCAACTCGTGCCGAAGCCCCTTGTTGAGGTACTCAATGACCCTGGTGTCGCCCTTCATGGCCGATCCTCCTGTCGATCAGCCCTTGAGAATAGAGCGGCGGCGCCACCTCTCAAGCTTCTTGGGCTCGTTGGAGTTGGCCTGTTGGGTCAGGGGACAGGAGGTCTCGCAATCCGCCGAGCAGGTATGCTTCCGGGCGAGGGTCTCATCCATGATGGAGCGGATGGTGGTGGCGCAGCGCCCGCATTGAGGCCCGCAGCCGAGGCAGCGGTAGACCTGAGCCAGAGTGCGGGGGCAGTCGGGGCCCGGGTTGAGGCAGGCACGCACCTCGCCATCCGAGAAGACATTGCAGGAGCAGACGATCACAGGAGATTCGCCCTTTTGGAATCGCTCTAAATATGTTTTCCGTCCAATGACTTAGCTCGACCTGCCTGTCTTGGCTATTCCGGGATTTACCGGAGGGGCTGTGGCGGCCTGACGCACGGGAGTGAAGTGATCGTCCGGCACCATGGCAGCAGACGATTACGGGGCCCTGCCGTAGCTTCGATCTGGACGTTCCTATGCTCTTGCGAGCCGATAGGCGCTGCCCAGAAGATCGAAGAGGTCGAGCAATCGCGCCACATAGGGATCGCGGGCGGTGAAACCCGACTCCTCGTGCTCGGCCTGCCATTGGCGTTCCAGGGCATCGATCAGGCGGAGCAGCCGACGATGGTGCAGCCCGAGACGGCGCTGGATCGGATCGGCCAGGATGCCCGCGAAGGCGGCCGCGATGGAGCTGACCGCCAGGAGCCCGACGGTGATCCCGCCGATCAGCGCCGGAGATGCGGCCGCGGGGAAAACGCCGTACCACACGCTGCCCAGGCCAGCACCCAGAGGAAAGGATGCGATTGCCGCCTGCTGTGCCAGCGCGGCCGCGAGGGCCGGCCCGAGCGTCATCACACCGGGGGTAGCCTGCTTTACGGCGATGGCTCCGGCTCCGACCGTCATCAGCGCTGTCGTGATCTCTGCCGCCGCGGCACGTGTCCCGGCATAGGTCGTCATGGCCTCCTCGAGCCGCTGCCGGAAGACAGGATCGCCGCCGCGCCGCCCGATCGCGCGCAGGGTCTCGTTCAGCGTCTCCTGAAGCTCGGGGGCGGACAGGATGGTCTCGGACAGGGCATCCTTGCGAGACTCCCGCTCCCCCTGCCGGAACGGCAGTTCCAGGAGTTCGGTCATGATGAGCCACTCGATCTCCCGGCCGACGGCCGTGTCGAACAACAGGTTGCGGGAGCCGAGATACGTTGCGGCCCGCTTGGCGCCGACAGCTTGGGCGCCGGCCGCCGCAAGCTTCGCGGCCAACTGCGGCACCGCAAGGGTGATGTTGGCGGGCGCCTTCAGCATGTCCCATCCAACTGCCTTGCGATGGATCGCCGCCGATCCGGCAAGCGAGAAGTGGCGGTCCACGAAGGCATCGACGCGCGACCGGCGGCTATCGAAGTAGCGGTGCGCGGCATCGGCAACGATGCGTCCGGCATCTTCGGCCGTCAGCCGACTGTTCCCCTCGGGCTGCATGGTGAGTTCGTCCGCCATTGAGCACGCTGACTTCAGCGAAGATTGAACGCGTGTCTATCTCAACGTTGTCGCGAGGAGCAGGGTTCTCGGCAACCCAAGCGGATTCAACCGAGCACTATCAGTGTTCGATGACCTTATACTCGGCGTCGATCACGTCGTTCCGCGCGCGCTGCCGTGCCCGACGCACGCGACGGCGAAGGTAGAAATACGACGCGATGCCGCCAGCCAGCATCAGCGGGAGAACGACGAAGAAGCCAACGAGGACAAGTGCCAGCAGAACGGCCCCTGCGGCAGTCAGGACTGCCAGTCTGATCAGGGTAGCCAGGAGCCGGCCTGAGTAAGCGGGTGCGGTGGTCCGGAAGACGGTGAAGTCCATGGTGGATCCTCCGTTGCGGTCGCGTTCGTGGCGCAAGAGAAGCAGTCCGACATCGCGAGCGGCGACCCGCTCGCCAGAGGAGCCCGGACCCTGAGGCTATGCTGATGTGGGGCTTGGGCCAGCGGGACGCAAGATCAGCGGCGAGGATCAGTGACGGTCCCAAGGAGCGAGATGGCCCTCCGACATAATGGGTCACAGGCCGAGACGCGCGGCTTCCCGCGCCGCATTCGAACTCCTCCATGCCTTGTAGTAGCACCATCGTGCGATCCCAGATGGTGTCGTGCCGTGAACCATCATGTGTGCTTTCACGCAAGCAAATTTGAAAGCAATCGGGATCGATCACAAATGAGCCCATTATGTAGAATGGGTGCTCAGGTTCCTTCTTCGTTCCAGCTTAGCGTACTATCAGGAACAGATCTTGCGCTGGCCTCTTCTAGGGCGTTCACCGCCGCCGCCTCGGACAATTTGGAAATCATGACCTATACTAACGTCGCAGCAACACAGCCTGCCGCCAAGCCTTCCTTCATCGCCTTGCTTATCGCGGTCTCGGCCGTGAGCCCGCTTGGCATCAATATGTACCTGCCCTCCATGCCAAGCATGGCACGGGCATTCGGTGTCGACTTCGCCACTATTCAGCTGACTCTCTCGCTCTACCTCGCCGCCATGGCCGTCGGGCAGTTGATCATTGGCTCACTCTCCGACCGCTTCGGTCGACGGCCCGTGCTCCTGATCGGGCTCCTCGTCTTCGTGCTCGGCTCGCTTGTCTGCCTCACAGCCCAGAATGTCAGCCTCCTGATCTTTGGTCGTGTCGTGCAGGCCATAGGGGGCTGTGCCGGGATCACCCTGAGCCGCGCCATCGTCCGGGACCTTTACGGACGCAATCAGGTCGCGAGCATGATCGGCTATGTCACCATGGGCATGGCGGTCGCGCCCAT
Source organism: Microvirga sp. KLBC 81 (assembly GCF_003075415.1). Taxonomy (GTDB): domain Bacteria; phylum Pseudomonadota; class Alphaproteobacteria; order Rhizobiales; family Beijerinckiaceae; genus Microvirga. The sequence continues at coordinate 82,316 of NZ_QDAH01000014.1, read as the reverse complement.
GATTGCACCCACCATCGGCGGCGTGCTCGAAACGCTCTATGGATGGCGCGCCTCCTTCGTGTTCCTGATGGTGTTTGGCGGCCTGATCCTGCTCGTCGCCTACTGGCAACTGCACGAGACCAACCACAATCGCGATGCTGGAGGCTCTATCCAGCATCTCGTGCACAGCTACCTAAGCCTATTTCGCTCGCGCCTTTTCTGGGGGTACACGCTGGCAGCCAGCTTCGTCTCGGCGGTGTTCTTCGCCTTTGTCGCAGGCGCGCCTTACGTGACGATCGAGTTGATGGGCCGCAGCCCGGCAGAGTACGGCTTCTATTTCGCGATCGTGCCGAGCGGCTACATTCTGGGCAACTTTGCCTCTGGCCGGTTCGCCGGAAGGGTCGGGCCGAACCGGATGATCTTGGCCGGTACGTTCGTGACACTGGCCAGCGTCGCCGCCATGGCGACGACATTTGCTATGGGCTTCTTGCACCCGGCGGCTTTGTTCGGGCCCATGTTCTTCATTGGTCTGGGGAATGGACTGGTTTTACCGAGCGGCATTGCAGGCGCAGTGAGCGTGAAGCCGGAGGTTGCGGGCGCTGCGGCTGGCCTGTCGGGCAGCCTCCAGATTGGGTTTGGCGCGCTTGTCGCTCCGGTTGTTGGTGCTACGCTTGGCTCCACCATCTGGCCGCTGATCACTATCATGGCGATCTGTTCGTTGTTCGCACTTGCCTCTTTCGGGCTGGTTGCAGATCGGCGCAGATCAAGCCCAGCTACCAGGCTGTGAGAGGGTTTGGCTGAACAGCCTGAGGCTCACGAGGGAGACTGGTGCGGCAACCAGAGGCGACAGTTTGGGAGAACTTTCGATGCAGCAACCGCAACGCCTGAACCGCCGCAATCTCCTCTGCTTCTTGGCCGCGACAAGCGCCGCCGCGATGATGTGGCCCCTGACCGGAGCCGCACAGCCAGGTCCGGTTCTCACCAGACCCATTCCCTCGACCGGAGAGGCGCTGCCCCTTATCGGGCTCGGCACCTGGATCACGTTCAATGTCGGCCACGACATCGAAGCACGGGACAGCTGTGCCGCGGTCATGCGGGCGTTCTTCGAGGCCGGTGGACGCCTGATCGACTCCTCGCCCATGTATGGCTCGTCGCAGGAGGTGGTCGGCTATGGCTTGCAGAAACTCGGCCATCCGCTCCGCCTGTTCTCCGCCGACAAGGTCTGGATCTCGTCCGCGTCCGCTGGCCCAAGCCAGATCGAGGAATCGCGTCGGCATTGGAGAGTTCCTCGCTTTGACCTGCTGCAGGTGCACAATCTTCTCTCCTGGGAGGCGCATCTCAGGACCCTGCTCGCCATGAAGGCGGCCGGTCAGGTCCGCTATGTCGGGATCACGACCTCGGAAGGACGCCGGCACCGCGAGTTCGAGCGTGTGATGCGTCAGCATCCGCTCGACTTCATTCAGGTCACCTACAACATCCTTGATCGTGAGGTCGAAGACCGAATCCTCCCTTTGGCCGCGGAGCGTGGCATTGGGGTGATCGTCAACCGCCCGTTCCGGCAGGGTGCCCTGATCGACCGTTTGGAACGCTACCCGCTCCCGGCTTGGGCGCCCGAGATCGATGCACGGAGCTGGGCGCAGTTCATCCTGAAGTTCATCCTGTCTCACCCGGCTGTGACCTGCGCCATCCCGGCGACGACTCGGGTGGATCATGTGCGCGAGAACATGGCGGTCGCCGCCGGACAGTTGCCGGATGCAGCGATGCGGGCCCGCATGATCGCCTATGTCGGGGGTCTCTGATGGTGGACTGGCTGTCTTACACGCCATCGGATTTCTTGCTGTTCTCGGCCCGTACCTATTACCGTCTGTTCGAGCTCTACAACCGTGCGATCTGGCCGGCGCAGATCCTGGCGCTGCTGCTCGGGCTCGTCATCCTGTGGCGGCTGCATCGCGCCGGTGCTCGGCAGGGTTCCGTGGTGACGGTGATCCTTGCTGCCGGCTGGCTCTGGACCGCCTGGGGCTATCTTCTGGGGCACTACGACACAATCAACTGGGCGGCGCGATACTTCGCCAGCGGCTTTGTCATCGAGGCGCTGCTGCTGATCTGGACGGGCTCCCTTCGAAGCCGGCTCTCGTTTCAGCCGGACAGAGACTGGATCGGCCGGACCGGAATGGGGCTGTTTCTGTTTGCGCTGGTGGGACAGCCTTTGATTGCTCCGCTTGTTGGTCGGGACTGGAAGCAGGCCGAGATCTTTGGTGTCACGCCCGATCCCACCGTGCTTGCCACGCTCGGCATCCTCCTCACCGTGGACAAGCGGCTCCCGTGGGGGCTCATGATCATTCCGCTGATCTGGTGCGCGCTCAGTGGAGCAACCCTTTGGACGATGGGCTCGCCGGATGCCTGGCTCATGCCTGTGGCGGCCCTTGGCACTCTCGGCTTGGCAATCTATCGGATGTTGTCTGCGCGAGGGCAGGGCAGGTTAAGGGAGTCTGAGGGACGGGCCAGACAGCGCTCAACTCGATGAAGGCAGTGTTAAGGAGACGGTTTTGTCTCAACCTCAAACGGGCGTGGCCTGATGCTGTATAATCGACCGCTTAGTGTAGTCGCGATGGCCTCAGAATGACGCCGAGAACACTGTCCTTCGAGTTTGCGCCAGAACCCTGGAACCTCGGTGTTGGGGAGCGGTTGGTCTTCAGGGGCAGCCTACAGAAGTCCAGATCATGGCTCGCACGCTGGTCCTGCTCGCCACAGCTCTGCCGCTGTTGACCGCCGCAGCTGCGGAGCCGGATTATGGGGCAGCGCGGCAAAAAATGGTGGAGACAATCGAGAGCCTCGCCACACGTATCGCCGCCGCCGGTACTGGCAGCCTTGCACCGTCCGTCCTGGCTGCCTTGCGGCAGGTGCCGCGGCACGAGTTCGTGCCGACAGAGGTCCGAGCTGCCGCCTATGATAACCGGCCCCTGCCGATCGGCTACGGCCAGACAATCTCACAGCCCTACATCGTCGCCCTCATGACCGACCTTGTGAGGCCCGACAAGGATGATGTTGTTCTCGAGGTTGGGACCGGCTCAGGCTATCAGGCCGCCGTCCTGTCGCCGCTGGTCAGCCGCGTCTACTCGATCGAGATCGTGGAGGCGCTGGCCAAGCGGGCAACGGAGCGACTGGCTGCGCTGGGCTACGGCAATGTAACGGTGCGTCATGGCGACGGCTATCACGGTTGGCCCGAACACAGCCCCTTCGACGCGATCATCGTGACCGCAGCCTCAAGCCATATTCCCCCGCCCCTCATCAGGCAGCTTAAGCCGGGGGGCCGCATGGTCATTCCGGTCGGGCCACCCTTCATGGCTCAGAACCTGATGCTGGTCGAGAAAGACACCCGGGAGCAAGTGCATACTCGCACACTCCTACCCGTCCAGTTCGTCCCGCTGACTGGCGGTAATCGCTAGGGCCATGGCACTCTTGTCCGCCATCGGCATTCTCGCAGGCGCCGCCCTCGCCTACGAGATCCTGCTGGCGCGCCTGTTCTCAATCCTGCTCTGGCACCATTTCGCCTATATGATCATCAGCGTGGCGCTGCTCGGGATCGGCGCCAGCGGCACGGCCCTTGCCTTCGCAAGAGGACCGCGCATCTCATCATCCTTTGGGTTCGGCTTCACCGCCTGCGCCGTGCTGTTCGCGATCTCCACTGTCGGTGGCTTTGCGCTCGCACAGCGGGTGCCGTTCAATCCGCTCGAGGTGATCTGGGATGTTCACCAGCAGCTTCATCTGGCGCAGATTTATCTGCTGCTGGCCCTGCCCTTTTTTGCCTCCGGTGCCGCGATCGGGTTAGCGTTCATGCACGGCAGCGAACAGATTGCAGCCATCTACCGCGCGGACCTGCTCGGCGCCGGGGCCGGTGCACTGTTGATCGTTGCCCTGCTGTATGTGCTCCCGCCGCAGGATTGCCTACGGGTCATTGGCGGGCTGGGCTTCGTTGCGGCGGCACTGACCGCTTTGGACAGTGGCGCTCGCCGTTCGGCTGCCGCATTGGCTGCCCTTGCGGTGATCTCGACGGCCGCCTGGCCGTCGTCGTGGCTGCAGCTACAGCCCTCACCGTACAAGGGCTTGAGCGTCGCCCTGACCGCACCCGGTGCCCGTGTCCTGGCGCAGCGGTCCAGTCCACTGGGGCTGCTGACGGTGGTCGAAAGCCCGGTTGTTTCGTTCCGTTATGCTCCCGGGCTCAGCCTCAGCGCCACGTCGGAGCCGCCCATGCAGTTGGGTGCCTTCACGGATGCCGAAGCGCTGACCGTCATCACCCGCTTTACGGGCGACAAGAGTGCGCTCGATTATCTCGATCAGCAGACCACGGCACTGCCGTACCACCTCCTCAAGACGCCACGCACGCTCATCCTCGGGGCGGGAGGAGGCGCCGACGTACTAAGCGCGCTGTACCATGACGCAGCACGCATCGATGCCCTTGAGCTCAACCCGGACCTGATCGACTTGGTGCGGGGGTCGTTCTCGGCTTTCGCCGGAGAGCTCTATCGGCGCGAGGGTGTCACCGTGCACATCGCAGAGGCCCGCAGCTTTGTCGAGGCGAGTGAGCAGCGCTGGGATCTGATCCAGCTGGCGCTCCTCGACTCCTTCACGGCGGCAGCGGCAGGTGTCCAGGCTCTTGGGGAAAGTCCACTCTACACGGTGGAAGCGCTTCAGACTTATTATGGGCATCTCGCCCCTGGCGGGCTGCTGGCCATCACGCGCTGGCTGCTCGCGCCGCCTCGCGATGCCATCAAGCTGCTCGCCACCGCCGCTGTGGCTCTCGAGCAAAAGGGCGTGTCGTCTCCTGGCGATCAGCTGGCCATGATTCACAGCTGGAACACGGCAACATTATTGATGAAGAACGGGCGCTTTGACGCCGCCGAGATTGCGGCAATCCGGGCGTTCACCGAAGCCCGTTCCTTCGACTTGGCCTGGTACCCGGGCATGCCCGAGGCGGAGGCGAACCGGTTCAACCAAGTGGCCGAGCCTTACCTGTACCGCGCCGCCGTAGCGCTGCTTGGCCCGGCGCGGGAGCGTTTCCTGAACGACTACAAGTTCTATATCACCCCAGCAACCGATGACCGGCCCTACTTTTTCCGCTCATTCAAATGGGCGCTGCTGCCCGAACTCTTGGCTCAACGTGCTCAAGGCGGGCTGAGCCAGATGGATGCGGGCTATCTCGTCGTGCTCGCCACGCTCCTGCAATCGGTGATCGCGAGCCTGATTCTCATTCTCTTGCCGCTGGCGGTATTGCGCGCCAAGCATCGGCATCGCGAGCCTGGAGCCATGGCACGGTGGCAGATTGTGCTCTACTTTTCGGCTCTTGGCTTTGGTTTCATCTTCATCGAGATCAGCTTCATCCAGCGCTTTACGTTATTCCTTGGCCATCCCCTTGCGGCGATTGCCGTGGTCTTGGCGGCCTTCCTGGTCTTCGCTGGTCTTGGCAGTGGGATCGCGGCACCGCTCGCTTCGCGTCGACGGGCCGTCCTCGTGGTTGCTGTGGCAGGCATCATCGCATTCGCTGGGATCTATCTGATCGGATTGCCTGTCCTGCTGCCGTCCCTTGTCAGCTTGCCCGCTCCGCTCAAAACGGCAATCACTCTTGTCCTGATCGCGCCACTGGGCTTCGCGATGGGTCTCCCATTTCCACTTGCCTTGAAGCGGGTATCCGCAGAGGCCCCTGACTTGGTGCCATGGGCTTGGGGTATCAATGGCTGCGCCTCAGTGGTTGGGGCTGTCCTCGCGAGTATTCTTGCAATGCACATCGGCTTTACTCTCGTTGTTTGCATCGCGCTTGGGCTCTATGCCATTGCAGGCGTGACATTCACCACCGGACATCATCAGAGCGACCACGAGGAGGAGCAGAAGGAATGTTGGGGCAACGACGCGCCCCATGGGAACAAGGCATCGTGAAGGCCCACATCGTCAGCGTGCGCGGTTCTTCAGCTTGGGCTTGCGCTGAAGTTTCTGATTGCTCCCTCCCGGACGTGATGCCCGAGTACGCTTGAGAGCTGCTCTCTTACTGCCTTGCTTGCCCGTTAGCCCGAGACGGTGAGCCTTTCCGATCACGGCATTGCGCGTGACGCCCCCACCAAGCTTCTCCGCAATCATGCGGGCCGTCTCTCCGGCCAGCCAAAGGCGTGTCAGCAACTCCATTCGTTGCTCGTCCCAGTGCGCCGTCATGCCGACTCCTGAACCTTCCCACCTCCAGCAATCGTCCGTAGAGCGGTCAGCCAGCAGACGCCGTCTCTTTAGTTCCGAACCAGTTCTTGATCTTAGCAAAGAGAGGTGTGTCGGGGACTGACGTGGGAGTGCTCGCCCTGGCCTGGACGGCTTCCATCCTGGTCCTCACCTCGACTGGTGCGAACGATTCCGCCTGTCGCCCAATGGCCAGCGCTCCTTCGAGAACCTGAAGACCTTTGTCGAACGGAAAGCGAGGGTAATCGCCAGGCATGTTCAGATTGATGTAGGTTGCCCGTTCGCGTTCGACCTCCGGTGTATCGGCACAGGCCAAGCGGGTCACAAACGGCAGCAGCAGCTGCCGCTGCGCATCACTGGCTTCATCGTTCAGCAGCATCGCCAACCGGCAAATCGGGCGCGAGAAGCAATCCGGCATCTCCTCGACCGCTCGGATCGGCTTGTACTCGAAGCCAGCAGCAACCAGAGCCGCCTCGTTGATGCAAGTCCCGCCATCCTTGCCAGGGAACGGGTGTGATCCTGCCTTGAGCTTCCAATTCAGGAGGTGATTGAAGCCTTCCATGGTGGCCATCCTCGTGGCGCCCCCACACCAAGAATGTTGATCGTTCTGAACTATCCCTGTCAATCAACAACTACAGCCATGCTTCAACTCTGATGGCCGAAGTCCAGCAAGTTCTGGAGAAGGCAAGCAGGAGTGAAGAAAGCCCCGCCGTGCAGCGGATCAAGCATCTCGCGCAGGTCACCGCCGGGGTATTTGCCATGCGCTTGAGGTGAGCAGCTTTCCGGTTGTAGGGAAGGGTAGGGGAGTTTTACATTCCATTCCCAATCCATTGCTCTCACCCCCACGAATCTCATGTTTTACACTTAAGTGACTGAGTTTCTTTGATGCGCCTCTGGCTTCTCATCAGAGGGTCCTGGGTTCGAGTCCCAGCGCGCTCACCACCTCAAACCCTTAACCGGCAAGGGTTTTAAGGTTTTTCTTCGTCTGCAGTCCCGAGCCTTATCTTCTTTCGGGTAACGCTACGGGTAACAGCAGACTAACTTTGAGCACCCCACAGCCTCGACTCACTCAGTGCTGGGCAGCCGAACGTCTGCAACTTCGCGATGAGCAGACTTTTACACGGCCGCGCTTAGCGGCAGCTTTTGACCCGATGTATGGACCGGCCGAGCGTCGCAAGAGGTGTTCGAAATAGAGAGGTTGGTCTTGCGCTCATGGATCCGGCCCACATGTGGAGCAGCGCTCCTGGCCATCATGGATATCCACGCGCATCCGGTCTCATCGGCGGCTCGGCCGTGACTGGCCAAACGGGTCACCGGAGTTTGGATGCGACGGTGCGAGCGTTCTCCATCTCGTCTTCCTCTCGCAGACCTCGGCGAGTTCCAAGCAGCGACTGATGCGGGCAGAGGCCTTCAGCCTCACTCCACCGCAGCCGCGGCTCGTGGTTCATAAGTGCGGTTCTGGCTCAGCACGCTCCGGGCAATCCGGGCCAGCTTGTTGGCCAGAGCCGCCGCGAGCACGTTGTGGTGCAGGCGTGTCGAAGCAGCCGTGAGCCAGTTCCCGAAACTGTGCTGGCGCCACTTGGCCGGCCCGAGCAGCAGCATGCGAGCAGCCAGAACCAGGAGCGAGCGGAGATAGCTGCTGCCGCGCCTGGACAGGCGGCCCAGGATCGTGCGGTCACCTGTTGAGGCCCGTTTCGGCACCAGCCCGAGCCAGGCGCCGAAGGCGCGTCCCCGGCGCAAGGCGGCGCCGTTGCCGATGCCGGCCACCATGGCACTGGCGATGATCGGTCCCATCCCGGCACGCTCATCAGGCGCTGGCAGGCCTCGTCCGCCGCCGCCAGAGCTTGGATCTCTTCCGTGACCGCATCGATGCGCTCGTCGAGATGATGCCGGTCCTGCATCAATCCCTCAATCATTTGCGTCATGCGGGGCGTGAGCACGTCCATCCGCTGGGCGAGAATGTCCGGCAGGGCCTGCCGCAGGGATCGCAGGCCCTGGCGCACCGCGCTCCAGCAGGAAGGCGCGGATCTGGTTGATCACCCCCGTGCGCTGGCTCACCAGGCGTGAGCGGACACGGTGGAGCGCTTGCCGGTCGAGTTGCTCGACCGTCTTAGTTGGCACGAAGCGCATGGTCGGCCGCTGCCCCGCCTCGGCAAGGGCTTCGGCAAGGGCTTCGGCATCGCGGCAGTCGTTCCTGTGGCTCTTGCGGAAGGGCTTCACGAACTGCGCCGGGATCAGTCGCACGTCATGCCCGAGCGCCAGCAACTGGCGGCTGAGATGATGGGCACCGACGCAGGCTTCCATGCCGATCAGGCCGACCGGCATGTTGGCCAGGCGCGCCTCGACCGGGGTGCCTCGACCTGGCCGCGGGACAGCGTCTGGCGCAGCACAATGGCGCCGCGCCCATCCAGGCCAATCAGGTGGAAGGTGATCTTGCCGATGTCGATGCCGAGGGTGGCAACAGACTGAAGCGGCGCTGTGGCATGGCTCAGACCCTCGTGCTGGGCACCCCTCATGAAGGGGGCGCCGGTAAGCACGGCCGGTCCATCCCATTAGAGCATCGTGCGGAAAAGTGGATCCGGTTTTCCGCACGATGCTCTCATTCAAGGAGAAAGCATCGGACCCAAAAGTGCAAATCCACTTGTGGGTCCGATGCTGTAGCGGTCATTCCGAACAAGCGCAGAGGCTCCTGGCTCGGCCTAGAGATGACTCCGAGTGGATGGCTTGGATCGGAGGTTAACGAGGACGCTGCCTATTGAGCTTGCTGCAGGTCTCTGCTGCGGTTCAGTCAGTCCGGGAGTCGAACAAGGTGGATGCATCGAGCATCCACCTTGTTTCATGATCTTATCAGCGCTCGATAGTCTTGTTCCAGCGGCTGTTCCATTCAGGCCGCTTCTCATTGATCGTATCCCAGTCGAGGGTGACGGCAGTCTTCATGTACTCGTGGAACTTCTTGAACTTGACTTCTGCCTCCGGCGTGGGGGCCTTGGCGTTCACGTTCGAGGGAACGATGTTGCCGTACTGGAGCGCCTTGCTCTGAGCTTCTGGCGAGAGGAGATAGGCAGCAAGCTTCTGTGCCAGTTCCGGCTCGCTGTTGTTGGCAATGACGCACTGGGTCACCATCAACACGACGGAGCCTTCCTTGGGCTGGGCATATTCCACCGGGATGTTCTTCTCCTGATGGGCCGCCACGGCGGTGGGCGTCAGCGGGAAGATCGCAGCTTCGCCCGTCTGCACCATCTCGGAGATCTTGGCCGAACTCGGGATGTATTCGAGCACGTTCGGGCCAATGGTGTCCTTGAACTTGGAGAAGCCTGGCTCGACGTTCTTCTCGTTGCCGCCCTGGATTCGGTTGAACATCAGGAAGGCATGCAGGCCGAAGGACGAGGCAGCAGCCGATTGGAACACGACCTTCCCCTTGTACTTCGGGTCAGCGAGATCCATCCAGGAGGTCGGCGGGGCCCAGCCCTTCTCCTCGAACATCTTCTTGTTGTAGGCGAGGCCTGTCATGCCGAGGTCGATGCCGATAGCCATGTCGTCCTTCAGCCGGGTTCCCGGAGCGAGATCTGCCAGGGCCGGCGTATCCTTGATCTTCTCGCAGAGGCCAGCACCGATGGCGCGGATCATGACGCCGTCGTCGAGGAACATCACGTGCATCTGGGGATTGGCTTTGGCTGCGGTGGCCTTGGCCAGAATGTCGGATGATGTGCCGGGCACAACGACAACTTTCACGTCGTTCGCTTTCTCGAAATCCGGAAAGACATGTTGGGTGAAGGTTCTTTCGAAGTTGCCGCCGTTCATGCCGACATAGAGCGTCTTCGTCTGCGCTTGGGCTGCGCCGGCGGCGGTGATGGCGAGCACGGCGAAGGCCGTGGCCTGCAAAAGCTTGGTCTTGGTCATTGCGCTGTTTCCCTCTTTATTGGCTCAGCTACGCTACCCGCCCGGGAGCTTTGGACCGTGCGGGTAAATCTATCGATGGCGAAAGCTTGGATCGGCGTGCGGCTTTCACCGTCACGGACGAGCTCGGCCAGGACTTCGCCAACCCCCGGCGCGATCTGAAATCCGGCTCCCGAGAAGCCGAATGCGTGAACAAGGTTCGGAGTTGTCCGGCTGAAGCTGATCACCGGGTTTCGGTCCGCCATCTCGCCTTCCGTGCCACTCCAGAAACGGATGGCGTAGGCAGACCGCAGGGCTGGGAACAGCGCTGCAGCGCGGTTCATGATGGTGACGGCGCCTGGGCCCGTGGGACGGGAGAAGTCGGAATCCGCAAGCGGCTCACCCCGCATGCCGCCGACGATGCAGTTGCCGCGCTCCACCTGACGCGCATAGATGCCGCCGCCCTCGGCACCAATATTCACGTCCATGAACACGTTCAGGGGCTCTGTGACGATCATACTCGGGTAAATGCGATTGAGTGGTACGGGCTCGCCGAAAGCTTCCGCGAAGGGACCTGCCCAAGCTCCGGCGCTGTTGATGACGAATCGCGCCTTGATCTGCGTGCCTGAACCTGCCGTCAGATAAAAGCCGCCCGGCGCCTTCTCGACATGGGATACAGGGGTATGTTCGAGAACATCCACACCGGCCAGCCGGGCTGCATGGGCGAAGGCTGCGGAGACGAGGCGTGGATTGGCATGTCCGTCACCCGGGCATAGCGATGCTCCTGCGACATTTCCCGCGATCCAGGGAAAACGCTCCCGAAGCTGGTTGCTGCCGATCAGCTCGAGATCGAGCCCCAGCTCCGCGACGCGCGCGGCATAGGCTTCGAGGGAGGCCATCTCGACCTCGGTCCTGGCCAGCTTGAGATGGCCCGAGCGCACGAATTCGCCGTCGATGCCAATGATCTCCCTCAGGCGCGGCCAGATGGCATGGGCCCGTTGGGAAAGGGCGATCTGCTCCGGAGGGCGACCCTGACGACGCACACCGCCGTAGTTCACGCCACTCGCCTGCGCGCCGCAGAAGCCCTTGTCGAGAAGGACTACGGAAAACCCCATGCGCCGCAGGGCGAGCGCTGCGGAACTTCCGACAAGCCCGCCACCGATGATGGCGACATCCCTGAGAAGTGTCTGGCTCATGCGGCTTCTCCATCCGCCGCAATCTCAAGGGGAAGGGGCTTGATCGGCGGCTGCGCGCGCAATCGTCCGACGGAGTCCAGCGACTGACCGCATGCGGTTGCCAGAACTTCCGCCGCAGCGCTTCCGCACATCCGTCCCTGGCACCGGCCCATGCCGACACGTGTCAGTGCCTTGAGACGGTTGAGTTCGAAAACTCCTTGATCGCGCACAGCAGCGCGCACATGGCCGACGGAAATCTCCTCGCATCGGCAGAGGGTCACGTCGTCGGCGATGCTGCTCGCCCACGGATCGGGAAAAGGGAAGGCCGCTTCGAGAACGTCACGGAAGCGATGGATGGCGGCAAGCCTACGCTCCAGCACGCTGATCCGCGCGCGGTCGACCGAAAAGCCTGCATCTTCGAGAAGAGTGAGACCGACCCGCTCTCCAGCGAGTTCGGCTGCATCCGCGCCGGCAATGCCGGCACCGTCGCCCGCGATATAGATGCCCGGCACGCTGGTGCGTCCAGCCATGTCGCGTTCAGGTCGCCACGCCCGATCCCGCGCATCGAAGATGAAGCGGCATCCCGCAAGATCCGCAAGCTGCGTTTCGGAGCGCAGCGCGAAGCCGTAACCGACTGCATCGCAGGCAAGGCGATGCTCCCTGCCGCGCTCGCGCCAGACGATCCCCTCGACCCTGGCCCTGCCCTCGATCTGGACCGGTTGAACACCGAACTGAACGGGGACGCCTCTCGCCATCAGTTCGGCCGCATAGCGGAAACCGCGCAGCACGACGGCAGGCTGAGCCAGCAGGCCGCGAAGGAGATGAAGCTTTGCTGAGAATGGTGCTGTATCCAGCACGGCGGCAACCTTGGCGCCGGCTTTCACGTATTGCCAGGCGACGAGATAGAGCAGAGGGCCCGAGCCGAGAAAGACGACCTGTTCGCCGATGGCGCAGCCTTGCGACTTCAAAGCAATCTGCGAGCCACCGAGGGTGAAGACTCCAGGCGTGGTCCAACCATGGAAGGGAAGCACGCGGTCAGTCGCGCCTGTAGCAAGGATCAAGTGGCTGAAGCTGATGCGGCGGGTCCGATTGCCGGTTGCAACATCGGCTGCCTTGTCGCGGACGTTCCACACCAGGGTCTCCGGGAGATAATCGATCCGATCCCTGATCTGCGCGAAGGTTTCATGCAGGGCAGTCGCCTTCGCAGCCTCTGATCCATAGAGATCCTGCGGAGAACGCTCGTCGGGCACGAGCCTCTGGCGATAGATTTGCCCGCCACCAGACGGCGCCTCATCGACGACAATAGGTCTGATGCCCGCGCCCACGAGCGTCTGCGCGGCACGAATGCCGGCAGGACCGGCGCCGACGATCAGCGGTCGAAGTGCGTCGCTCACGATTGGGGCTCCGTGATGGTTCGAAGGTTCATCCCCGCTTCGAGTACCGTGTTGCAGGCGCGGATGCGCTTGCCTTCGGCCGTCAGGATCCAGCAATCCTGACAGGCTCCCATCTGGCAGAAGCCGGCACGCGGCTCGTGCGAGAAATCGCTGAGGCGCAAGCAATCGACTTGCGTAAGAACAGCAGTCAGAACCGTGTCGCCTGCGCGGCCGGAGCAGGCCTCGCCATTCAGGGTGAAAGCGACGGTCGGCAGTTCCTGTCGGGCAAGGCGTTTGAGAAGAGCCATATGCGTTTCCTCAGCGCTGTCCGACCAGGATGCGGTCGAGCCCGAAGGCACGGTCCAGCACCAGCATGGCGACTGCGGTGATGGCAATCATGAGGGTCGAGACCGCTGCCATCATCGGATCGATGGATTCCGTCGCGTACATGTACATGCGCACCGGCAACGTCACGGTCGCAGGTGAGGTGACGAAGATCGACATGGTCAGTTCGTCGAAGCTGTTGATGAAAGCCAGCAGCCACCCACCCGTGATGCCGGGAAGGATCATGGGGGCGGTGATGCGGCGGAATGCGGTCCATTCTCCCGCGCCGAGCGTTTGCGCGGCTTGCTCGGCGCTGCGGTCCAGACCCGACAACGCCGCCAGCACGAGGCGCAGCACATAGGGTGTCACGACGATGATGTGCGTTGCGACAAGCCACGCGAAGCTCCCCGTGACACCGAGGAGAGCAAAGAGACGGAGAAAGGCGACGCCGAGCACCAGATGGGGAATGATCAGTGGCGACAGGAACAGGGCGTTCAGGAAATCCCGGCCTGGGAAAGCATAGCGGCTGATGGCGAGCCCCGCAGGCACTGCGAGGGCGACGGCCAGTGTGGCGGAGAGCATCGCCAGCCAGATGCTGTTCCAGAAGGACGTCACGAAATCCGGATGCGCGAAGACGGCCTTGAACCAGCGTAGTGACAAGCCTGTCGTCGGCAGGCTCAGTGTGTTCTCGGGCGTGAACGCGACGAGGCAGATGATGACGAGCGGTGCCAGAACGAAGACCAGGACGAGGGTGTGAAAGATGAGGGCGATGGGGCCGTTCTTTTGCATGGTGGTCACCCCAGTGTCCGGCGTGCGCGCGTCTCAACCATGCGGTTGTAAGCCAGCATGATGCAGAGGTTTGCGACAAGCACGATGATTGCGATGCTTGCTCCGAGCGGCCAGTTCAGCTCGTGCAGATACTCGTCATAGACCAGCGTCGCCGCCATCTTGAGACGGCGGCCGCCGAGGAGCGCCGGAACGGCGAAGGCACTCGCCGATAGTCCGAAGACGATGAGGCTGCCGGAGAGCATGCCGAGCGTCACCTGGGGCATGACCACCCGGCGAAGGGCCGTGAAGCGCGAGGCGCCAAGTGTCCAGGCGGCAGCCTCGACCATAGGATCGAGCTTCTGCAGTGCCGTCCACACCGGAATGACCATGAACGGCAGCATGACGTGGACGAGAGCGATGACGATGGCCGTCTCGGTATAGAGGATCTTGGCCGCCGGAAATCCGAACAGCTCGAGAGATTGGTTCACGAGCCCCTGCGAACCGAGCAGCATGCTCCACCCGAAGGTGCGGACGACGACGGAGACGAGCAGCGGACCAATGATGACGAGAAGGAAGATGGAGCGCCACGGATCGCGCATGCGCGACAGGATGTAGGCCTCCGGAACGCCTATGGCCGCGCAAATGAGCGTGGTCAGCGCAGCGATCCGCAAGGTTCTCCAGAAGATGCTGAGGTAGTACTCGTCGGTGACGACGGCGACATAGTGCGACAGAGTGAAGGTGTTCTGAATGCCGCTCGAATGATCATAGGCGTGAAACGACAGAATGACCGTCAGCGCCAGCGGTAGAAGTACCAGTCCGACGAAGAAAAGAGCTCCGGGGCCGGCAAGGAGCCATGGAACGGGGACGTGGGAAGAGCGTGCGGTCATTTCTGCTCCTCAAGCCGCTGCGGCGGTATCCGCGATGACCCGGAGATTGGCGGCCGACCAGTCGAGACCGACTGGCGATCCCTCCTCGGGAGGTTCCCCACCCTGATTGGGCGCGGAGACCGTCATGACCCCGATAGGTGTGTCGACGGTAAAGAGCCATTGGCTGCCCAGGAAGAAGCGGCTGGCGACACGCCCATCGAGGCGGCCGGTTCCCGCTTCGCGCAGCAGGATCTTCTCGGGGCGGATCGAGAGCGTGACGGGTGCCGCGACCGGGATATCCGCCGCTGCGGCCTCAAGCAGGACGCCTCCGATATCCACGGCGCTTGATGTACCGTTGCGGCGCCAGGTGCCGGCGAGAAGGTTGGTCTTGCCGACGAAGGACGAAATGAACGCGTTCGAGGGCTGCTCGTAGAGCCGGTAGGGGACATCTACCTGCGTCATGCGTCCGCCTTCCATCACGACCACGCGGTCGCTGATAGAGAGCGCTTCGGCCTGATCGTGCGTGACCATGATGGTCGTCGTGTCGACCTTGCGCTGGATCCGGCGTAACTCGAACTGCATCTCTTCCCGCAGCTTGGCATCGAGGTTGGACAGGGGCTCGTCCAGCAGGAGAACGGGTGGCGCGATCACAAGGGCGCGGGCGATGGCGACACGCTGTCTTTGTCCACCCGAGAGCTGGCGGGGATAGCGGTCGGCGAAGGAAGAGAGTTGGACGAGCGAGAGCGCTTCGCGCACGCGCTCGGTGCGCTCCGCTTGCGGCACGCGCCGCATTTCGAGGCCGAAGGCGACGTTCTGCGCAACGGTCATGTGAGGAAAGAGGGCGTAGCTCTGGAAGACGACGCCAAGGCCGCGGCGATTGGGCTTCTCATGGGTAATGTCGCGACCGTCGAGGGAAATCCAGCCCTGTGTCGGATCGACGAGCCCGGCAATCATCTGCAACGTCGTTGTCTTCCCGCAGCCTGAGGGGCCAAGAAGCGAGACAAATTCGCCCTTGTCGATTTTCAGGCTGACATCGCGAACGGCCGTGAACGTTCCGAATTCCTTGGAAACCCCTTCGAGCGTCAGGAATGCCATCTTGTCCTCCGATCATTGCGAAGCATCAGGCCGCAGCCCGAGTGAGCATGAGGCTCGGATCGACATCACTGCCAATGCCCTGAGCCAAGTCAACGCGCTAATTTCGTATAATGAAATTCTTTTGACTTTTCTTCCGTATAATGGAAGAAAGCTTGATCCATTAGGTAAAAGAATTTTCGATGTCGGAAGATACTATATCCGGGACACGGCGCGCTCTTGCTCTTCTCAAGGTCCTTGGAGCCGGAAACCCTCAAGGCATGCGCTTGACCGACATCGCCGGGGTAAGCGGGATGAACCAACCGAGCGCCCATAGGGCCTTGAAGGTCCTGATGGCTGAAGGCTTCGTCGAGCAGGTCGAAGCAAGCCGAAAGTACCGACTGGCCCTCGACTTCTTCGTCCTGGCCGCGCGAGCCGCGCATGCAGGTGGGTTGCGCAGCACGGCCCGACCGGCGCTTCTGCGTCTGTCCTCAACCTTGAGCGATAGCGTCTTTCTTCTGGTTCGGAACGGTTTCGACGCTGTCTGCCTGGACCGGGTGGAGGGTCCATTCCCGATCAGAACCTTCACGGGCGATATCGGCGGCAAGGTGCCTCTCGGTATCGGGCAGGGCAGTCTCGCCATCCTTTCGTTTCTGCCGGAGGAGGAGCGCGAAACGGTCATCCGCTTCAACATCCCGCGTCTGCTCGACCGGGGGAGCTTCGACGAGGTTGGGTTGCGGATGCAGATCCAGAATGTCCGCAAGACAGGCTTTGCCAGCCTCAACACAGGCCTCATCCCCGGAATGGCCGGAGTGGGCGTTCCGATCCTCGATCCGGAGGGGCGTGCAGTGGCCGCCCTGAGCATCGGGACTTTGTCGGAGCGGCTGGAGGGGGGCCGTCTGCCGCTTGTGGTCGAGTTGCTGCGGAAGGAAGCGGATGGGATTGCTCGGCAACTCAACCCCTTCGATCCAACCCTCCGCTATCCCACCCGAAGCCTTGGGACGGAAGCAACATAGTCTGCCTTCAAGCGGCTTCGGTTATAATGACCAAAGGACCGCTTTTGGCACCAAGCAGAAATCAGCTGAACTTCAGGAGCGCGGCAATGAGCGGACGTTCACGAGGCGCCGCTCCAAAAAACGGGATAGCCGCAAAAATGCTTCACCGGGACCCAAGGCGCTCTACAGCCTCGGACGTGAAAAGTGGATTTGCACTTTTGGGACCCATCCGATGCTTTCTCCTTCAATGAGAGCATCGTTGAGAGCGGACCTTCGGTTCCGCACGATGCTCTAGAGCTTCCATGCAGGTTTGTGACGTATCTCCAACGAGAGCCCTCAATCCTTCGCGGTACGTAGGGTAAAGTAGCGTCACTCCGAGATCAGTCTTGATACGGACGTTCCGGACTCGATTGTTGCCCTGATAGAACGACCGAGCCGGTGAGGGCAACGGGCCTTCCGCGAACGGAGTCGCTGGGAGGGGCTCTCGCCCAAGCAGGCTAGCCGCGAAGGCGATGACCTCTTCAGGCCGAGTCGGCTCGTCATCGGCCACATTATAGATCGCACTCCGGCTCGGGCGCTCCATCGAGGACATCAGCACCTGGGCGACGTCGCTCGCGTGAATGCGGTTCAAAACCTGGCCCGACTTCACGCTCCGTTTGGCACGGCCTTCAGCGAGTTGCCGAAGAGGGTTGCGTCCGGGGCCATAAACATTTGCGAGGCGAAAAATCTGGACGGAAAATTGCGCTTGCTGCCCCAGCCGGAGCCATCGCTGCTCGGCTTCTAAGCGGTGCCTGGATCGAGGCGTATCAAGGTCGGGCGTTGTACTCTCGTCTACCCACGAGCCTTGAGCATCACCGTAAACGTCAACAGTGGAAAGATATCCGACCCAACGCAGGCGGCGGGCTGACCGGATCGCATCTGTGAAGAAATCGAGTACAGGATCCGCACCAAGGTTAGGTGGGATGGAGACGAGGAGGGCATCGGCTGACGCAAGCTCGTCGAGAATGCGGAGATCGTATCCAGTATCCTTGAAGCGATATGCGATGACTTCTGGTCCCTCCAGAAGCCGTGATTGATCCGGTGAGTGCGACGTTCCACAAATCCGCGTGATCCGCTCTCCATAGCGGGCGATGAAATTACGCGCTGTATAACCCAATCCGAAGACGAACAGGTTCACGTGACCGAATTCCCTTGAAGAGTTTCAGCAAAAAAAGCAGAGTCCGGAGAAACCAGCATGCCGTCGAGACAAGACAGCATTGTACGATTCTAGTACAGGAGCCGCGCCCGGATTGTCCCCTCTAAAGAGCGGATCTCCTCAAGAGCTCTCCGGCTCTGCATGGGGTCTCCTTCCGCCTCGATAACCACATAACCGACTTCGCTGTCGGTCTGCAAGTGCTGCGCCGTGATGTTGAGACCTCGTTGCGAGAACACTTGGTTGAGGCGCCCCAGCATACCAGGCACATTCTGATGGATGTGAATGTGTCTTGTGCCCGCTGGTCGGCGGGGCAGTTGAACCTGCGGAAAGTTTACAGCGCCGATCGTTGAGCCGACATCTGAGAAATCGATGAGCTTCTTGGCAACTTCCTCCCCAATCCTCTCTTGAGCCTCTTGGGTGGAGGCACCGATGTGTGGGGTGGGGTGAGGATGCGTTGTCGAGCCCTTGAAGAGGCGAGTGGAAAGCATCCTTGCTGGAGGCGGGCTCGACAGGGAATACGTCGATCGCGGCTCCCCGCAGATGGCCGCTCTTCAGCGACACCGCGAGTGCTTCGAGATCAGCCACGGTGCCGCGGCTGTTATTGATGAGAAAAGCGCCTTTCTTCATAGAAGCGATCTCGGCAGCACCAATCATGCCATGGGTAGCGGGTGTCTCGGGCACGTGCAGGCTCACCACATCACTCTGGCTCAGCAGGTCCTGAAGATTGGCAGTCGGTTCCGTGTTGCCGTGCCGCAGTTTGTCGGTGTGATCGTAGAAGATAACCCTCATGCCCATAGCTTCGGCCAGATATGAGAGCTGAGAGCCAATGTTGCCGTAACCTACGATGCCGAGCGTCTTGCCGCGAACCTCATGACTATCTGTCGCCGACTTGTCCCAGCCACCGGCATGGGCTGAGGTCGATTTCGGGAACACACGCCGGAACAGCATGATGATCTCACCCAGCGTGAGTTCGGCCACGCTGCGGGTGTTGGAGAAGGGCGCATTGAGAACGGGGACGCCGGCCAATCGGGCCGCGTCGAGATCTACTTGGTTTGTGCCTACGCTGAAGCAACCGACCGCAATGAGACGGTCCGCGGCTGCAAAGGTCTCTTGGGTCAGCTGCGTCCGCGAGCGGATGCCGAGCAGATGCACACCCTGAATGGCGGCTCGCAACTCATCTTCGTCGAGAGCCGTCTTGAGATAGGTCAGGTTTGTGTAACCCGCCGCGCGCAGCAGATCGACGGCGCTGTCATTGACGCCCTCAAGCAGGAGAACACGGATCCTATCCTTTGGAAGCGAGAGCAAATCAGTCATGAAAGTCTCTGCGGTCTATGCTTGGAGAAACGAACGGTGGCAACGACCCTGTCGTGGTGAGCGCGCGCGGAGTTGTGCTGCCAATTCCATGGGGCGTGTGATCGCCGCATCCCACTATTCTGCCGCGGCTCGCTTGCCGCGAAGATCTGCGGTCGCCTGTTCTTGCCGCTTGTCCCGGGCGGCAGTCTTCAGCGTGCTAAGCTCCGTCAGGTGCTGTCTCATGAATTCGGATGCTTCAACCCTTTTATCTGCGAGCAACAGATCCAGCAGATGGACATGCTCTCGGCAGCGGCCAACGGCGCTATCGCGGTCGAGCATTTGCCGGTAGTCGATCAGTCGTCGTACTCGGTCGATCCGCCTCAGGGCGTCAATAAAGAAGCTGTTCTGGCAGCATTCGATGATGGCTTCGTGCATGCCGCTGTTCAGCTCGAAGAGCTTTGCATCCGATACTTCCCAGATACCCCCGTCGACGAGCCACTGCTGCTGCTCTCTGCAACGCTCCAGGGCAGGGCGGTTCAATGTGAAGCGAGGCTCTAGGATCGCTGCTGGCTCAATCAGGAGGCGAAAACGGTAGCTGTCCTCGTAGGCCTGGAGAGACGTCAACACCGGCAGAAAGGCCCAGCCGTGTCCGGGAAGACGCTCGATCCAGCCCTCGTTGGTGATGCGCCGCAGGATCCGCGCAAGACGGGCGCGGGTGAGATCATATCGGCGCAGCATTTCATTCTCGGTAATCCTCTCCGGAAGCCTGCCGTTGAGCCTGTCGTCGGCGATCTGGAGGTAGATCTGTTCGTCGTCATCGAATGACGGTGCCTCAAGAGCTGCAGGCAGCGCACCGTCGGGCTTGGCGATCACGAATCCTCCGCGCTCACTGGGCTGTACGATGCCAGCCTCCTCAAGGAGGCGCAGTGCGCCCCTGACCGGGGACCGCGACACGCGAAACAGCTCCGCAAGCTTCCGCTCGGTGAGGCGCTCTCCCGCTCCAAGCCCTTCCGACCGGATGTGCTCAACGATTTGGCTGGCGAGCTGAGTGCATTGGCATCGTCGGCTTTGGGATGCGCGTGCTCGATGTGCCGGTTGCGCCTAGCGTCGTCGGTCTCATCCTCGGTCCCTTGGCGGAGCAGCAGTTCCGTCGCGCGCTGACGATCAGCCAAGGTGACCTCAGCGTCTTCTTGACCCATCCGATTGCACTGTCCCTGCTCGTGATCGCCGCGCTGCTGGTGTTGATCCCGGTGATCCTGCGGAGTCGTCGCGCGAGCGGCCCGGAAGGCACAGTGACCTCAGCGTGATGCTCTCAGTGGCAGGTTAAGACGCGGCTTCGGCGCTACGCACCGGAGCGCGCAATACGGGATGAAAGTTGAAAGGAAGCGAAAAATGAGCAACAGCCCAGTTTCAGCAGACCGTCTCCTCGATTTCGCGACAGCCGTTTATGTATCCGCGGGCATGTCAGAGGCGGATGCTAAGCTGGCTACCGACACCCTCGTCCAGGCCGACCTCTGGGGACATCAGTCCCACGGGGTCATGCGCCCGTCGTGGTATATGGCCCGCCTCAAAGCGGGTGTCGTGAAACCTGTCGCCGAGCCTGAGTTCGTCACGGACGCCGGTGCCGTGGTGATGGACGGGACGGGACGGGATGGGCCAGGTGCTGACGGCACTCGCTATG
The DNA here is from genome assembly GCF_003075415.1 of Microvirga sp. KLBC 81. Taxonomy (GTDB): domain Bacteria; phylum Pseudomonadota; class Alphaproteobacteria; order Rhizobiales; family Beijerinckiaceae; genus Microvirga. The sequence goes on along the minus strand of NZ_QDAH01000014.1, from coordinate 61,504 downwards.
CGCGATGCCATGCGCCGGGCAAAGGCCCATGGGGTCGGCGTTGTGGCGCTCCGCAACTCCAACCATTTCGGCACGGCCATGTATTTCACGCTGATGGCGGCCGCCGAGGGCTGCGTGGCGTTTCTCTCCACCAACTCCAGCCCCGCCATGGCGCCATGGGGCGGACGGGAGAAGACCGTCGGAACCAATCCCTGGTCGTGGGCTGCGCCGGCCGGCCGGCACGCACCCATGGTTCTGGACATCGCCAACACCGCCGTGGCGCGGGGCAAGATCTATCTGGCCCGGCAGAAGGGCCTCTCCATTCCGACAGGCTGGGCCATCAATGCGGACGGGGAGCCGACCACCGATCCGGTCGAGGCCCTGCGCGGCATCACGCTCCCGATGGCCGAGCACAAGGGGTATGCCATCTCGGTCATGATGGACATGCTCTCCGGCATTTTGAGCGGAAGCCAGTTCGGCAAAGGGGTGACCGGTCCCTACCAGGCGGAGCATCCCGGCGGCGTCGGGCATCTCATGATCGTCATGAACATCGAAGCCTTCCAGCCCCAGCAGGAGTTCAACGGCCGGATGGAAGAGCTCATTGCGGAGTTGAAGTCCGTGCCCTTGGCCAAGGGTTTCGACGAGGTCGTCTATCCGGGCGAACTGGAAGCCCGGAACGATGCCAAGAACCGTCGCGAGGGACTTCGTCTTCCTGACGACACGGTCGCTGATCTCGTCGATCTCGCACGGAAGACCGGAACCGAGTCCGTGCTGCCGTTCGACAGAACGATCATTGAGGCCCACCAATCCGTTGCAGGCTAAAGGATAGGGCTCCTTCGATGGTCCGATACAGTGCACACCTGGGCTATCTGTTTGCAGAGATTCCCCTGGAGAAGCGTTTCGCAGCAGCGCGCAAGGCGGGCTTTACCGAGGTGGAACACCCGAACCCGTATGTTATCCCGGCGGAGGAAGTGAATAGACTTTGTTGTGAGAATGACCAGAGGTTCGTTCAACTCGCTCTGCCAGCTGGCAATCCGAGTCGGGGAGAGAAGGGGATCGCCTGCCTTCCGGGGCGGGAGTTAGATTTTCAGTTGAGTGTCGACATGGGCATCACCTATGCAAAGCGGATCGGCAGCCGCTTCGTCCATGTGATGTCCGGTGTCCTGCCTAAAGGCGTGACGCGAGATGAGGTCTGGCCAACCTATGTCAGAAATGTCTGCTTCGCCTGCGAGATGGCCCATGCAGCCGATATACCGGTTCTGATTGAGCCCATCGGATTGGCAACGCTTGCCGGTTACATGATGGACAATCCCTTTCTTGCGTTGCAGGCAATCAAGGAGGTCGGAGCGTCAAATCTTTTCATGCTGTTTGACGCGTTCCATGCGGCGAATGCCGAGATTGATCCCGTCGCCTTCGTCAGGGACCACCATGGCTGCATCGCCCACGTTCACATTGCGGATCATCCCGGTCGGCACGAGCCGGGCTCTGGAGAAATCAACTTTGTGGCTTTGTTTGAGGCACTCGCCGCAGCAAACTACAAGGGATCGATTGGGCTCGAATATGTACCGGCTGCAAGCACAGAGGCGGGCCTCTCTTGGAGGGACCATTTCCCCGTGGCTGTTTGAACTCGGGGCTCGGCAAACGCTCGTATCAGCAATTCAATTCTCAAAGGAGGCTTCAACGTGATCAGGGAAGTGGCAGCAATCGTCGTTAAGGCGGGGATGGAGTCCGAATTCGAGGCAGGCGTGGCCAAAGCGGCTCCCGTGTTCCAGAAGGCCAGGGGATGCAGGAGCTTGAAGCTGCATCGATCCATCGAAAACCCGAGCAATTACCGGTTGATCGTCGGCTGGGAAACGGTGGAGGATCACATGGTTCACTTCCGAAACTCGGAGGGATTTGCCGAATGGCGAAAGCTGGTCTCGCACTGCTTCGAGGCACCGCCCGTGGTTGAGCATACCTCCGAAGTGCTCACCGGATTCTGAGCGAACGCCATCTCAAGGCCTTATTATGGTGATGCAGCCTTCCGGTTGCATCATGTCTGAAGGAGGGCTGCGTGATCCAGGCTTCGGAGATCCATCCGCTACGGGCGCGCGTACTTGCGGAGGTTCATGCTCGCCCGTTCTCTCCTGTTAAGACCCCGACACGGCTTCTGCATCTCGCCTACGTGAACAGCACGGAGGAAGCAGCCGTCCATCGTGACGCACTCATCGACCTTTGCGCGAGCTGCAGTCTGCCGGCACCTGCCACCGACTCGAAGCACATTCGCATTGACGCGCCGGAAGGCGCCCTGGTGTGGGAGAGTCACTCGGAGTTTACCACCTGCACCCAGGAGTTGGCGAATTCCGACCATGCTGCGGCGCCATTTTATCCACCCACCGACTCCTTGCTGCGTAAGGTGAGGAAACTTCCACCGCCAGGCAGGCTTCTCGTTGCCGTTGATCTGCATCTCGTTCCAGACGGCGGCATCCAGACCGGATTGCAGGATGTCTTCAGCCAGACGCAGATCGCAGCCTCGGAAGCAGAGGAGGGTAGGGCTCTTGTCGCAACGGATTTCAAGCCTGATTCCTATGGCTGGGTGCGGATTCTGATCATCAATCGCAGCCTGACGCCGGATCAGGCTGGAGCATTGGTGCAGAGGGTGCTCGAAATAGAGACGTATCGGACGTTCGCACTCCTCGGGCTGCCGGAGGCTCAGGCGCTGGCTCCAATGATCCGGCGGATCGAAGTGGAGCTGCCGGACCTGTTGCAGCAGATGCAGGTGAGCGATGATTTCGAGGCCAACCACCGCTTGCTCGATCGCATCACGGCCCTCGCGGCGGAACTGGAGGCTGGTGCCGCCGCCAGCCTCTATCGCTTTGGGGCAACGCGTGCTTACGACGAACTCGTTCGCCTGCGTCTGAACGCCATTGGCGAGCGGCCGGTGGCAGGCATGCAAAGCTGGTCCGGATTCCTCTCGCGCCGCCTGAACCCGGCTATGCGAACCTGCGCCTCGACGGAGGAGCGTCAGGCCAACCTGTCGCGCAAGCTTGCAAGGGCGGCACAGCTCCTGCGGGCGCGTGTCGATGTGGCACTTGAGCAGCAGAACCGCAGTCTGTTGGAAGCCATGAATGAACGTGCCCGAACCCAGCTCCGGCTGCAGCAGACGGTCGAAGGACTCTCGGTAGCTGCGATCACCTACTACGTCGCGAGCCTCGCTCATCTTCTTTTCGAAGGAGCCCATGCGGCTGGCCTCCGCGTCGATCCGAATGTGGCGACCGCGTTCATGGTGCCGTTCGCGCTGGTCGGCGTGACTTGGCTGGTTCGACGGATCCGCCGGGGTCACAGCATCGATTGAAGCCGGAATATCAAAGAGGTGAGTTGCTTGAGATCCCAATGGCATTGAAGGGTTGGCTGCGAGCCTTCACGCCTGCGTCGTTTCCATATGTCCGGTTCTTCGCTGCCCTGCTGGTCGGCACTCTGGGAGGGTGGATCTTCGCACGCTCAAATCTACCCTTGCCGTGGATGCTCGGCTCCATGACAGCCTGTACGCTGGCGTCTCTCGTGCGTGCGCCGATTGCGGCTCCAGGCGCCATGCGACCGCCGATGACGATGATCATCGGCGTAATGCTGGGAGCTGGCTTTACACCGCGGATCCTCGAGAGCGTGGGAAACTGGATCCCGACGGTGCTCGGCCTGGTAGGCTTCATTCTGGTCAGCGGCGCTGCCTGCATCGTCTATTTCCGCCGGGTCGCAGGATTCGACGTGACAACGGCATACTTCGCCGGGATGCTTGGCGGCCTTGTGGAGATGGTGATTGCCGGTGAGGATAAGGGCGGCGATGCCCGCACCATCGCACTCGTCCATTCGGCCCGTGTTCTCCTTGTTGTACTCACGCTGCCTTTTCTCGTGCGGCTGATCAGCGGGGCTCCCTTGGGAGCAAGACCGCAATTTGGAGTGTCGGTTTTCGAAACGCCCTGGCTTGATGAGATCTGGCTCCTTGGGACCGCGCTGACCGGAGGCCTGCTCGGGCATATCCTGCGTCTTCCGGCCCGGCTGCTTCTAGGTCCTATGCTGGTCAGCGCCGCGGTGCACACGCTCGGTTGGACCCGCTTCGCGCCAGCCGTCGAGGTCGTCAATCTCGCGCAACTCGTTCTGGGCACAACGATCGGGTGTCGATTTGCCGGTACAGCCTCGCGGGAGATTATCCGCATCCTCGTGCTGTCGCTTGGCTCCACTGCGATCCTGCTTGCCATCACGGCTATGTTCGCGACAGGGGTGAGCCACGTCTCGTCCTACGGCCAGGTCCCGCTGCTTCTGGCCTACTCGCCCGGCGGTTTGGCGGAGATGAGCCTCGTGGCGCTCTCTCTGGGCATCGAGGTCGCGTTTGTCGCTGCCCACCATATCGTCAGGGTGTTCATCGTAATGCTAGGAGCTGTCCCTGTGTTTGGTCTGCTGCGGCGTCTCTAAAGATTGACCCGCTGTTACATAGGCAAGATACCTCGAGACTTGGATCGGCTCTTTTCGTTTCGATCAGGCTAATGATGCAATAAAGTGGCTTTTAGGTACGGAAAAGCCAATAAGTGCAGATTAGGCTTTAGAAGGGCTTGGACCCTGCCGTGTGAGCCTTCCTCCAAACGTCTCGGTCGCGACCCAAGTTGCGGCCGCTTTTTCAGGTTGCGGCATCTTAAGTTCGCTTTTTGCTTCCGTTACAATGCCGAAAACCTATCAAACCGAGAAAGGGTCGAGCAATGCGATCGAACGTTCTTGCCGCCCGAATTGCGAACGAGATCGCTAACCTTATCCGAATTGGCCAGATCGAACCGGGTTCCCATCTCAGCACCCAGAAACTGGCTGATCAGTTCGACGTGTCGCGCTCACCTGTACGGGAAGCCCTGCAAATTCTTGCCGAGCAAGGGCTTGTGGAACTGCATTCCAACCGAGGCTTTTTCGTATGCGCTGCCTCGGGGCAGCCTGCGGCACAGTCGGGCGACACTCCGCTTATGGAAGCGTCGCCGGAGTATCAGAGGCTTGCAGATGATTGGTTGCGCGACAGGATTCCGTCCGAGGTTACAGAGCAACTCCTGCGAGAGCGATACAATCTGACAAAGACCCAGGTTACCGACATTCTCATGCGAGCCTCGCGTGAGGGATGGGCTGAGCCAAAGCAGGGCTATGGCTGGCGTTTCCTCCCGGTCGCAAAGACAGCTGAGGCATTCGAGCAAATCTACCGCTTTCGTATGCTGATCGAGCCAGCCGCCATGCTGGAGCCGACTTTTCGGCTGGACAAAAAGGTTTTAGCCGAACAGCGCCGCATCCAGGAAGGCATGCTTGCTTCCGACATCGCACGTCTTCCGGCCGAGTGGTTGCTGAATGCCGGTGCGGTTTTTCACGAGGAACTGATTAAACTCTCGGGCAATCCGTTTTTCCACCAAGCCCTCGTGCGTGTAAACCGAATGCGGCGGCTTCTAGAATATCGCTCTCAAGTGGACCGTAACCGGCTGCAAAGGCAATGCAGCGATCATCTTGAGATCATTAGTCTTCTTGAACGCGGTGAGGTCATCGAAGCTTCGTACCGGATGCGTCAGCATCTCGGTGGCGCCCTGGTGGCGAAATCGCCGATGCGCTGGGACGGGGATCGGGTCGTTCAAGATACGACAAAAGAATACCTCGAGCTGTGAAAAACGGATTGCTTTTTTATCCGTAAAAAGCCAACTTTGGTCATCCAATAATTTGGGTGCGGCAGCACGGCTACCCGCCCACACAGGGAGACCAAGATGCGCATTATGGTGCTGCCATGCGATGGCATTGGACCGGAGATCACAGAAGCAACGATGAAGGTGCTCGAGGCGGCCAACAGCGCCTACGGCCTTGGCCTGTCCTTCGACTACGAAGATGTCGGGTTCACGAGCCTTGAGAAGTACGGGACCACGCTCCGCCCGGAGACACTCGAAAAAGCCAAGACCTATGACGGCATCATCTTAGGACCCCAGTCCCATATGGATTATCCGCCTTGCGATCAGGGCGGTGTCAACGTCTCTGCTGGATTCCGAGTCGGCCTCGACCTCTACGTCAACGTCCGGCCCGCGCGCTCGCGCCCGTTTCTAGATCGTGGCAGCAAGAACATGGATCTCGTCATCATGCGCGAGGCGACGGAAGGGTTCTATCCCGACCGCAACATGCACAAGGGCATCGGCGAGTTCATGCCGACGGAGGATGTGGCTCTGTCCGTCCGCAAGATCACTCGGAAGGCCTGCGAGCGCATTGCCCGCGCAGCGTTCATCCTTGCCACGAAGCGGAACAAGAAGGTGACGGCCGTTCATAAGGCCAACAATTTCATCATCACCGATGGCCTGTTCATGGAGTGCGTGCGAAAGGTCCATGAGGAGTTTCCCGAAGTTGCTCTCAACGACGTCATCATCGACGCGATGGCCGCCCATCTTGTCCGTGATCCTTCCCGCTATGACGTGATCGTTGCGACCAATTTCTACTCGGACATCCTGTCCGACCTCGCGAGCGAACTGTCCGGCAGCCTCGGTCTGGCCGGTTCCATCAACGCCAATTCGGAGACGGGACTGGTCTGTGCCCAGGCACAGCACGGCTCGGCACCTGACATCCAGGGGCAGGACGTCGCCAACCCGACCTCGCTGATTTTGTCGGCCGCAATGATGCTCGCGTGGCTTGGTGAGCAGCGGAAGATCCCCGCGCTGGAGGCTGCCGCGGCTGAAATCGAGCGTGCCGTTGACGACGTGCTGGCAAATCCCGCCACCCGCACCCGTGATCTCGGCGGCAAGATCGGCTGCCGCGATTTCGGTGCGCGGGTCGCCGCCGCTATCGGCAATCCAGGCGCGGCGAAGAAAACCGCCTGACGACTTCTGGCGATCGGCCGAACCAAACTCAGTCGGTCGCACCTATGGCCAAGGCCATCCCGCCAGCATCGGCGCAAGAAACGAGACGGCGCATTGAAGCGCCCCAACCATAGATCACCACAGGGAGTGGAAACATGAAGCTAGCCTCTAAGGCCATGCAACGTCTGTCCTGGGCAACGGCCATTCTTGCAGTAACGGCTATCCCAGCGCTCGCACAGGATGTGCCCGCCGCATATCCCGCTGATTACGCCAACGTCATCGCGGCGGCAAAAAAGGAAGGCACCGTCACAATCTATACCTCTACCGATCAAGCCCAGGCTCAACCTTTCCTCGATGCCTTCGCCAAGAAGTTCCCCGGCATCAAGGTCGAGTACAACGATCTCGGCACGAACGGCGCTTACAACCGCGTGATCTCTGAAGCGGCAGCCGGACAGGTCGGGGCCGATGTGGTTTGGAGCTCGGCCATGGACTACCAGGTGTCGCTGGTGAAAGGCGGTCATACGGAAGCCTATAAGTCGCCAGAGGCTTCCAATGTTCCGGATTGGGGCAAATACAAGGACACGCTCTACGCAACCAGCGTCGAGCCGATCGGTATCATCTACAACACGAAGGCGTTACCGGAAAACCGCGTTCCGAAGACCCGCGCCGAGCTGATCAAGTTCCTGCAGGACAACAAGAGTGAACTCAAAGGTAAGGTCGCGACCTTCGACCCTGAAAAGAGCGGCTCCGGCTTCCTCCATCACACCAACGATGCACGCCAGACCAAGGATTTCTGGGATCTCGCCAAGGCTTTCGGTGCTGTGAGTGGACGCACCTATTCGAGCTCTGGCTCGATGAAGGAGACGGTCGTCTCCGGTGAGAACGTGATCGCCTTCAACATCATCGGCTCCTACGGTCTGCAGTGGGTCAAGGAAAGCCCGAACCTGGGTGTAGCCTTTGGTAAGGACTACACGCCTGCTTTCTCGCGTGTGGCGCTCATCACGAAGAAGGCTCCTCATCCGAATGCCGCAAAGGTGCTTGTCGACTTCATGCTGTCCAAGGAAGGTCAGACCGCTCTTGCTGCAGGCGGAATCCCGTCGGTTCGCACTGATGTGGAGCAAGGCTTTAATTTGAAGAGCCTGACAGAGCGTGTTGGGGGCAACCTGAAGCCGATCGCCCTCGACGACCACCTCCTGGAATATCTCAATCCGCAGAAGCGCGTGCAGTTTTTCCGCGAGTGGAAGGCGTCTCTGAGCGGCTCATAAGACGTTCAGCTTCGTCACAGGCGGCTCTCCCATTGGGAGCCGCCCATGTTCCTCTCTTTTTGTGTGATCGGAGGTAACTGATGGCTGTTGATCTCAACACTGCAGGCCCCGCCGTGAACGGTATCTGGCCGAATACCACAGCTGACGTGCAGCCACGCACAGTCCCCAGAAACGATGCCCGCATCTACCGGATCGTTGTTATCGGATTGTTGGCGTTGGCGATCCTGACGCCCGTTGGTCTTATTGTTTATCAGAGTTTTCTCAACGGAGCGTTCTTCAACGCCTCCTCAAGCCTCAGCCTGGAGTCCTACCAGTACATTCTGACCGACCCATCCTTCTATGACGCTTTATGGACAACGACGCTCCTGGCGTTTGGGATGGTCATTGTTGCGGTCCCGCTTGGAGGCGGCTTGGCTTTCCTGCTGACGCGGACGGATATCAAGGGAAAGCGCCTTCTGGAAATCCTGGTCCTCGTTCCGATGTTCATCTCGTCGGTCGTGCTGGCCTTCGGCTATACGGTTTCGGTCGGACCGTCAGGCTTCATCTCGCTGTTGCTGCGCGACACCCTCGGCTTCGTCCCGTGGAATCTTTATTCCATCACCGGCATCATCATCATCGCCGGCCTGAGCCACGTGCCGAACGTCTATCTCTACATCTCGGCGGCAATGCGCAATCTTCCGTCCGATCTGGAGGAGGCTGCACGCACCACAGGTGCAGGCATCTGGAGGGTTTCGCTCGATGTCACCCTGCCGATGGTTCTGCCCGCCATCATCTTCTCGGCTGCTTTGAACCTGCTGCTAGGCTTCGAAATGTTCGGTATTCCGCTCGTGCTCGGAGACCCGAATGGCATCATGGTGCTGACGACCTACACCTACAAGCTGACAACCCTCTTCGGTGTTCCGACCTGTCAGCTCATGGCCGCCGTCGCCATGGTGCTGATCCTGATCACTTTGCCATTGGTGTACTTCCAGCGCCGTCTTCTGCGCAACAGCCGCCGCTATGCGGCTTTGGGCGGGAAGGGCGCACGGGTAACTCCTCTGAAGCTCGGACGCAAGGGCCAGATCATTGCCCTGAGCCTGATCGGCCTATGGCTGTTCGTGTCCGTCGTGTTGCCGATTGCGGGTATCGTGCTGCGTGCCTTCGTCAACGCATGGGGTGAGGGAGTCGACCTCTTCGACCAACTCACGCTCGCAAACTTCCATCGTCTCACAGAAGTCCCGAGCCTCGTTCGCGGCATCATCAATACGATTCTGCTCTCTGCTATCGGTGGTGCTCTTGCCGTCGGCATCTATCTGCTGATCGGACTGGCCGGGCACCGCAACAGGGGCATGTCGAACACCGTGCTCGACTATCTCGTTCTCCTGCCGCGTGCGCTGCCGGGTCTCGTCATCGGCCTCGCATTCTTCTGGGTCTTCCTGTTCATCCCATTCCTGACACCGCTGCGGCCAACTCTGGTGAGCCTCTTCGTCGCCTATGTGATCGTGGGTCTTTCCTATGGCTTGCGTCTCCTGCAGGGAACGCTGCTCCAGGTGAGCCCAGAGCTTGAGGAGGCGGCCCGAACCACGGGCGCCAGCGTCGGACGGACCTGGCGCGATGTCGTGATCCCGATCGTGCGTCCGGGTCTCCCTGGTGCGTGGGCCCTGATCATGATCATCTTTCTCAGAGAATACGCAACGGGCGTGTACCTCATGAGCGCCGGGACCGAGGTCATCGGGTCGCTCATGGTGTCTCTCCTTCAGACGGGTGCGATGGACATGATCGCCGCCCTCGCCTTCATCAGCATCATTCTCACCGCCGTCGGCCTCACATTGGCCCTGCGCCTTGGAGTACGCATCCATGACTGAGCTGACCGTCACCAACGTCGAGAAGTGGCTGGGTAACGTCCACATTCTGAAGGGCGCGTCCTTTACGGCCGAACGCGGCTCGATCGTCGCCCTGCTGGGGGCATCCGGTAGCGGAAAGACCACCCTGTTGCGCTGCATCGCCGGCCTGGAGCAGCCGGAAATCGGCTATATCAGGATCGGCGATAAAACTGCCCTGGACAGCCAGAAGGGCATCGCCTTGCCGCCCGAGCAGCGCAACATTGGTCTCGTGTTCCAGTCCTATGCGCTCTGGCCGCACCGCACCGTAAAGGAGAATGTCGGCTATGGTCTGAAACTCCGCGGCGTCGACAGCACCGAGATGGGACGACGTATCCAGATGATCCTGGACCGCATGGGCCTTGGTCATCTTGCAGATCGCTATCCATCTCAGCTGTCGGGCGGTCAGCAGCAGCGTGTGGCGATTTGCCGGGCGCTCGTCTATGAGCCGCGCGTGCTTCTGCTTGACGAACCTCTCTCAAACCTGGACGCAAAGCTGCGGGAAGAAGCCCGCTACTGGATCAGGAAGCTGATCCTCGACCTGGAGATCTGCGCGATTCTGGTGACTCACGACCAGACGGAGGCTTTAGCTGCTGCGGATAACATTCTCCTGCTCAAAGATGGTCGGATCGTTCAGGAGGGCTCGCCGCGCGACATCTACTCGAACCCGAAGAGCTTCTACGCGGCCGACTTCCTGGGGGCCAACAATATCGCTCGTGGCAAGCTCGGTGCGCTGAACGGGGGCCAAGCGACCGTCACGGGCGCCGGATGGGCGCTCGATGGTGTTGTGAAGGACAGCAACGGCCTCGTACCCCAAGGAGATGCTCAGGTTGTGATCCGTGTTGAGCAGATTTCGGTATCGGATACTCCTGGTCCTAATCGACTGCAGATGCAGCTCGACGATAGCCTGTTTTTGGGTGACCGCTGGGAGTATCGCATCCGTAAAGGCGATTTCGCAGTGAAGGCACATGGTACGAAAGCTCTGCCGCCCGGAGAAGTCTGGTGCGAGTTCCCGCGCGAGAGCGTCTGGGTCTTCCCAGCTGTATCCTAAGCATCAATCAGCGGCCATGATCGTGACCGATCATGGCCGTTTCCAACCTTTATGAGTTGCAGGCATGTCCCGTCCCAGGATTGCTCTTATTCACGCGACCCCTGTCGCCATTGAACCTATCAAAGAGGCTCTTGCGGCCACTTGGCCCGAGGCTGAGCCTATCAATATCCTTGAAGACAGCCTGTCGCCGGATCTCGCCGCCGCAGGCGAACTGACGGAATGCTTGACCGAGCGCATCGTCGACTTGGCTTTTTACGCCCAGAAGATTGGCTCAGACGGTATTCTCTACACTTGCTCCTCGTTCGGACCTGCTATCGAAAAGGCTGCGGGTCTCATGGACGTTCCCGTGCTCAAGCCCAACGAGGCAATGTTCGAGGCTGCCATCCGCCGCGGCGGTAGAACCGCCATGATTGCGACCTTCAAGCCTGCTCAAGCCAGCATGGAGGCCGAATTCAAAGAGGAAGCGCAGCGACTTTCGCCAGAAGCAACCATCGAGACCTTTGTGGTTGAGCCTGCCATGACTGCGCTGCGGGCAGGGGATGCCGAAACGCATAACAGGCTCGTGGCTGAGAAGGCTCGCGAATTGTCTGAGTATGACGCCATCGTTCTCGCCCATTTCTCGACTGCGCGCGCCGCGACTGCAGTCAGATCCGCAACGAACATCCCGGTTCTCACCAGTCCGGATGCAGCTGTCGCGAAGTTGAAGCGCCTTGTTGCGTCTGGACATTGAAAGTCAACCTTATGCTTCTTGGCGTAATTGCAGATGACTTCACCGGCGCGAGCGACATCGCGAACACCATTGCAAAGGGTTTGCCGGGGCAGGGCGGGTTACGGACGGCGCAGTTCCTCGGTGTCCCCACTGCCCCTGCGCCAGAGAATATCGAGTGTGGTGTGGTGGCCCTTAAGAGCCGTTCAATCCCGGCTCGAGAGGCCGTCGAGCAGTCTCTGGCGGCGTTGCAATGGCTGCTGCAGCAGGAATGCCGTCAGATCATCTTCAAATACTGCTCCACATTCGACTCGATGGCGGAAGGCAACATTGGTCCTGTCGGTGAAGCGTTGGCCGCGCGCCTGGGCGTCAAGGGTGTCGTCGCCTGTCCGGCCTTCCCGACGGTGGGCCGGACCGTCTACCAGGGCCATTTGTTCGTCTTTGACCGGCTTCTGAACGAGTCGGGACTGCAGAACCATCCGCTCAACCCGATGACCGATCCCGACATCAGGCGCTGGCTCGCCCGCCAGTCCGCGGCACCTGTTGGGCACGTGCCATGGACAATTGTGCGCCAGGGAACGGCCGCCATCGGTGAAGCTCTCAATCGCGCGGCCAACCAAGGCGAGATGCTGGTCATCGCGGATGCCATCACCGACGATGATCTTGTGACGATCGGCGCGGCCTGCCGGCACGCTCCTCTCATCACGGGTGGTTCCGGTATAGCCATTGGCTTGCCTGCCAACTTTATTGCGGAGGGACTGGCCTCGGGACAGAGACCTGAATCTCCCGTCGTCGCCGGGCCCGAAGCCATTCTGGCGGGAAGCTGCTCGGGTGCGACTCGAAGCCAGATCCAAAAGCATGCAGAGAGCCATCCCGTTCTTGCCATCAGCGTCGACGATGTGATGACGGGCAAGACGACACCTTCAGACTTGGTTGCATTCCTGCGGGAGCATGAGGGCAGGGCGCCTCTCGCATATTCGTCCGGTGATCCGGAACAAGTTGCGAAGACTCAGGCGAAGTACGGCAGGGAGCAGGTTGCAGCGGTACTGGATTCCCTGTTCGCCAGTACCGCACAGGCCCTAATCGCAAGCGGGGTCCGTCGTCTGGTTGTCGCTGGCGGCGAAACGTCAGGAGCGATTATCTCGGCATTGAATCTTGGAGCCCTGAGCATCGGGCCGGAGATTGACCCCGGCGTGCCGGTGTTGGTGTCTAGCGGCGATCAACCCGTCGCTCTGGCACTCAAGTCCGGCAATTTCGGAGCCCCGGACTTTTTCAAGGCATTGCGTAAATTGGAAGGAACCGATGTCTGAGTCCAAGCTCCGCGAACAGCTTGTACGCTTCTCGAAATCGCTCTTCGACAGAGGCTTTTCGGTCGGTTCTGCTGGTAACATCAGTGTCGCCCTTGAGGATGGTTGGCTGATCACACCCACGTACTCCTGTCTCGGCTTTCTCGATCCGGAGCGGATCTCCAAGGTCGACAGGGACTGGCGTCATGTCTCCGGAGATGCGCCATCGAAAGAGGTGTTCCTGCACCGGGCCTTCTATGAGAGCCGGTCGGGAATCGGCGCAGTTGTTCATCTCCATTCGACCTATGCGACGGCACTATCCTGCCTGTCGGATGTGAACGAAGATAATTGTATCCCGCCTCTCACTCCATATGTTGTCATGCGGGTGGGGCAGGTGAAATTGGTGCCATACGTTCGACCGGGCGATCCGGCCTCAGGGGATTTGATCCGAGAGCTTGCAGGGCGCTACGCCGCCGTGCTTCTTGCCAACCATGGTCCCATCGTGACGGGGAGCGACTTGGCGTCTGCAGTCTATGCTTCCGAGGAACTCGAGGAAACGGCCAAGCTGCTTGTCACCCTGCGTTCGCTCCCGTGCCGCATGCTGACGCCGGACCAAGTCGAAGAGCTTCGCCGAGTCTTCGGCGGGTACTGAATTAAGAGCATTGGTGAGCATGGATCAAGAGACGCACGCATTACTGGCTCCAACGGGGAGCCTACGAGTCGCAATTGCTGCCGGCAGTGCGATTTCTGCTGTCTGGACAACTCGGGATGCAGCGGCCGAGGCACCGATGCGTTAACCTTGGCAGTTGAGAAGGAAGGCTGCAATCTGAGGAGCCGCTCCGTTGTCTCTGTTCGAGCGCCGACGCTTTCCGGTTGAGATCATCCTGCTGTGTGTTCGCTGGTACTGCAAGTACGCCATCAGCTGCCGTGATCTGGCCGAGATGATGCAGGAGCGTGGCGTCGCCGTCAATCCATCTACGATTTTTCGCTGGGGCCAGCGCTATGCTCCGGAGATGGAGAAGAGGGTGCGCCAATACCAGGGACATCGGTCTGGTTCATGGCGCGTGGACGAAACTTATGTTCGGGTGGGCGGAAAATGGAAGGACCTGTTCCGCGCAGTCGACAAGTACGGTCATCTCATTGATTTTATGCTGTCTGATCGCCGGAACACTCGAGCGGCTTATCGCTTCCTACGCAAAGCCACGAGGATGATGAGCGACTATCCGCCGTCCTCGATCACGACTGCCAAACTGGCTTCTTATCCGAAGGCAATCCGGCGCCTGCAGAGGGAAGGCCACTTGCCGCAACACATCGAACACCGGAAATCGAAGTATTTGAATAACATCATCGAGGCAGATCATGGCGCGCTCAAGCGTGTGATCCAGCCGACGCGTGGCTTCCAGAGGATGAAAACAGCGGACGCAACCCTGAGGGTGTCGAGGTTATGCGCATGATCCGTCGCAGTCACTGCATCCTCCGGGCTACGGGAGCGACAGGCGAAGCCCATCTGGTCAACCAGCTGTTCGGTCTCGCTGCCCGAGCGGCCCATGCAGTTGGGCTCAATGTGCCCGATCCGAGTTACTGCAAGACAGCCCGACGCAAAATGGCGCTGAAAAATGCCTATACTTCGAGTTTGCGACAGAACCGAGCGACTTACTCCAGTGTCGCAGTCTTGTCCGGAGCGGTGAGCTGACTCAGCGTCGACGGATCCAGCTCGCTGATCACTCTCAGCCCATGATCGTGCTGATAATCCTCGATGGCCTGACGTGTGCTCGGCCCGACAATTCCGTCTACCACAAGAGGACCGTAGCCGAGTTTCATCAGGGCACTCTGCGCCGCGACAATGCTAGCATGATCAGGCTCCACTCCATGGGCGGTTGGTGAGGCTGCTCCACCTCCCGCAGACTGAGTCTGACTTGAACGATCCCGCACTGCTTCCCGCTCCGCCTGAACGCGGGCAAGTTCTGCCTGGGCTTGGTCTCGCGCCTGCTTCAGGCTTTTCTGCTCTTGGCGCAGAGCAGCAATCTCTGATCGGAGCTTCTCGATATTGGCGACGGCAGCTTTCATCTGAGCGCGCTCGTCAAGCAACTCCATTTGCCTCTGATGCAAGCTGGAGGCCTGACCACGCAGATGCTCCTCGAACTCGGCGGCCGATTGCCTCGAGGCGAACAGCAGCCCCCAACCGGAAACGGCGGCGAGAGCCAGTGTGATGGGAAGCGCAAGGTGGTTTAGTGATCTTGCGTGCGGATGTCTGGGCATCATCTGTACCTCTCAGGATATTCAGAGGATCAAGGCTGCCCCTGATCCTCTTGTTTGGCGAAGATGGTCAGAAGAAGTCGCGCCACTTCTCAAGTGAGGTCCTCACGTGGGTTTTATCGGCGGTCGTCGTCTGACGCTCCTCAGATTCTCGAACGAGCGGGCCCAATGGTTTCGTCCGGATAGCCCCCCAGAGCTTCACCTGCCGGACATAGCCGCTGAGATCATGCTCCGGGACTCCCACTGCGCACCAGGTGCGATCGCACCGGCCAAGGCGAACAGGAACTCGCGGTTCGAGCCTTGCGACAACAGCGGCTCTCTCGTTTGGGCGTGCCCGCAAGTTGATAGTGGACTTGCTTCAGGGACTGATGAGGGCCGTCCTCCGTGTGGAAAGCAGGGCACCATGGATCGAACCGTCGGAAACATCGCTGCCCCTGACCCGGCGCCAGTTCCCGAATCGGGCGATGATCTCAACCGGGAGTCCCTGCCGTTGGTAAATCCACCGGATGGGATATTGTGTACCGGGTCCGGCACGCACGTTCGTAACTGGCCTCTTCAGCGATGCAAAGCGCGGGAGGGATGAGGAGGCGAGAGCCTGCTGAACAAAGATCGTGAGGAGCGCCACGATCGTGGGAGCAGGACGAAGAATACGAACCTTCATCGGCTCACCGGCAGGTCCGGCGTGCCTTGCGTATGGCCGCGCTAAAGCCCTTGAGTGAGAAGGTATAGATTGTCTTGTTCCCCCTTCGCGAGACAGCCTCAACGGTCAGCGTCCGGCCTTTTGAAAGCGCCTGTGCGAACTCCTTCTCGCGCTCCGTTTTTCGCAGCCAGGCATAGTGGCCCCGCGGAATCATTGTGAAGCGCTTGCTACCGACAGCGACTTGGATCGCATACGGCGCAAAGTCATAGCCTGTCTGAAGGCTCGCCTCGGTCCGGGTTTTTCCGCTGTTGAGACGGCGGACGGAGAGGCCGACCCTGCCATGATCGAGAGCCTCGGGCTTCTTCGACAGGGCATCCGAGTAGACGTAGCATGCCTTTGAGTTGTTCTCGTTGAAGGTCCAGGCGGTCCATTTGCCATAAGAGCCTAGGAGCCGTGGTGTCTGCGCTGCAGCGCAGGTGCTGGAGAGAGCAGCGAATGCAACGGCAATGCCTGTCAATTTCATCTACGGAATACTCGCTAGTGAGGTGGAATGCCCTGCAAGCTTTCAGCTGGATGTTGCTCAAAGGTTAAAAAACATCGGAGGCTTCCGATCGAGCCGATGTGCGCGTTGGTTTTCCGAGAGGACACAACGGATGCGTGCGGGTTCAAAAAAATGTGAGCGGGAGTGAGCTTGTCCAGATTGTCGGCGAGCTAGCTGGTTTCAGAGAAAGTGACGCAGGTGCGGGCACCTGACTCGTTAGGTTCCATGGAGATGATACGACTGGTCACGTATCTGGGCCTGCGCTTCCAAGCGAATATCCGACGAGAGGTTAGTTGTCTCCTTGGGGCAAGTCGGGTCACCTGCCAGAGGAAAACACGATAAGAGCGACAACTCGACCTCTCTCATGTGTGATCATGAAGTCGCAGCCTCTCCAATTCAAGACATTGCCGAAGACCTGAGGCGAGCAGACAATGCGTTGGATCACAGCGTAAACAGCACTCTTGGCAGCCTCGTCATCAGAAAACTCGTTACCCTCACAATCATGGACGAAACCATGCTCGTCCCTGAGATGAAAATAGTAGCGTTCCACCATGAGCCTGCTCCTGACCCCCAGAGGCAACAAGCGTGGGAAGCTCGAAGGTCCCATCACGGGCGACTGTCCAACCGTGCTTGAATACGACACTCGGTACATTGGCGAGCAGGCCGGCTTCGGAAATCACCGGGATTGCACGATCCTCAATTCTCGCCGGAAATAGAAACAGCGATGATACAGCCGCCGCATCCATTGATGCTCATCCTAATACTGGAGAGCTGAAAGGTCTCAGCCACGGAAATGGCTGCGCCATTTATAGGCTACGGAGGGGCATTCCGTTTCCGCTTGCAGACAGGATTCTTAGATCCCGCCAAGACTCTGAGGGCAGCTCATGGTGGTTCACCGCCATGTCGGGGGTTCAGGTAGCAATGAGACTATCGGTGGAGTCGTTGGAGAATACCTCGGATTGGAAACTCTCTTCCCGCAGGGCACCGGCTCTCCACTGCGCCTCAAGTTTTCGGACCTGAGCGAGCGCAACTTGCACCTCGCGCAAATCAGAGTTGGGCGCTGCATCAAACTCATAGCGGCATCGTCTGCAGACGAGACCAGCCCCGAACTGAAGCTTGCGAAGCCGCACCTTGAACGTCTGTCGACAATGCGGACAAGAGATGTCGATCCGCCTGCTCCAGAAATCGTCTGGCACTCAGTCCTCCCGCTGTCCTCAAGCTCATATCGGGCACTTCGCCGGAGCTTGGCCGTTATAAGCGGCAAGCCTATCCTGCCCTGCTGCCACGTCAAGCTACTCGCACACCTGGAACGTCTCGCTCGCGAAGGGTTCGGCAAACCACGATGTGACGGGCTCCATGATCTCACCGTCTGATCGGACATCTAGGCTGACCGAGTGAACGCTACTGCAAAGTCTGTCCACTAACGTACAAAACATAATTCTCCGCCGACGGTGTCCTCGTGTCCTTACCAGCGCATCCGGCGCTCGTCAGGAGGCACAAGCTGTCGATAATGGTCTGAAAACTCAGCATGACAGCTCAATCCTTCTTCAGGCGGAACGCATCGGAAAAGTAGCCAGTTTATCGGGAATCGTCGCAAACTCTCCGGTAACTCAGTTCGGTCTACGCCTCCGGTCAGTTCCGAAGACGCACGATGTTCAAAGGCCGTCATTTCGATCGCTCGGTGATCCTGCTTTGCGTGAGGTGGTATCTGGCCTACGGCCTCAGCCTTCGTGATCTCGAGGAGATGATGGCTGAACGAGGCATCTCCGTCGATCACGCTACTATCCATCTCTGGACCATTCATTACGCACCGCTGCTGGAGCAGTTCAACCGGCGCAAGCGCCCAGTCAGCAGAAAATGGCATGTCGATGAGACATGTATCAAAGTCCGCGGGCGCTGGATGTACTTGTATCGCGCCATCGGCTGCAACTATGCCTCCGCTGCCAAGTCGGCTAGAAGATCGACGAGTGGATCGGCGGGGCTCGCGAGTCCCGCGATCACGTCAAAGTGATGAGCTTCCGGCACCTCGTGGTAACGCGTTGCGATCCCGGCTTTGCCCCATCGCTCGACAATCATTCGGGACTGGCGCAGGAACTCGCTGCTCTCGGCCCCGCCGACAACGGCGGTGAGGCGGCCACTGGCAGGAGGCGGCCAGTCGAGAGGGCTTAGGCTTCGCGCCTCCTCGATCGTCAAGCCAAGCGCCTTGTTGATTGAGGTCGGGACGAGGGGGACAAGATCGAATAGACCGGAGATCGGCATCGCAGCCCTGATCGGTCGTGGCAAAGTGGCAGGTCGCGCCATGAGGCATGCCGCCAGATGGCCGCCCGCCGAATGACCCACGGCGACCAGTGGGCGGCCGGTGTGCAGCATGACAAAGCTCGCCGCCGCCTCGATCACGGTGATGATGTCGGCGAGCAACAATGCGGGAGCCAGGTCATAGCTCGGCACAGCAACCGTGAACCCACGCTCATTGGCACCACGCGCCAGATGGCTGAAGGACGACTTCTCGAAGGCCTGCCAGTAGCCGCCATGGATGAACAGGACGATCGGGCCGCCAGCATCGGCGTTTTGGGGATGAAACAGATCGAGCCGGTGGCGCTCGCCCGGTCCGTAGGCGAGGTCGAGCTCGCAGCGGGCGGTTGCGCGATAGGCTGCGGCATCCCGCTGCCAGCCGGCGAAGTGAACGGCATGGTCCGGCACGCGGGCCCGGTTGTTGTATTCGGCTTCGAGATCGAGTTCGCCGCTTGCCATGGATCCGTTGCTCCGCTCAAATGTGGAGATATCGGTCTTTGAGGCTCTTGTCCGCCACCAGTTCGGCGCTCGTGCCGGTCCATACCGAGCGGCCCTTCTCGATGATCACGTGCCGGTCGGCTAAAGCTGCAAGCGCATCCACGTTCTTGTCGATCACCAGGATCGACTGGTGCTCACTTCGAAGGCTCTTGAGGCAGGCCCAGATCTCCACGCGGATCAGAGGCGCCAGTCCCTCCGTCGCTTCGTCGAGGATGAGAAGCTTCGGATTGGTCATGAGCGCACGGCCGATGGCCAACATCTGCTGCTCGCCGCCGGAGAGCTGTGTGCCGAGATTGCCGCGGCGCTCCTTCAGGCGTGGGAAGAGATCGTAGACTCCATCTAGGGTCCAGCGCCGCGAGCCGGTGCGGGACGATGCCGTGGCGACAAGGTTCTCTTCCACCGTCAGGGTCGGAAAGACCTGTCGCCCCTCAGGCACGAGGCCGATGCCGGTCTGGGCGATCCGGTAGGGCGGCAATCCGCTCACGCGGACTCCCTCGAAACGCACCTCGCCGCCGTGAGGGCGAAGCAGACCCATAATGGAGCGCACGGTGGTGGTTTTGCCCATGCCGTTGCGACCGAGCAGCGTCACCACTTCACCTGCTCCAATATCAAGGGAAATGTCGAAGAGCACTTGGGCAGCCCCGTAGGAAGCCTGGAGATGTCGCACGGAGAGCATCAGACGACCTCCTCCTCACCGAGATAGGCGGCGCGCACCTCCGCATGGGCTCTGACTCGCTCCGGCGTGCCGGTGGCGATCAGACGGCCATACACGAGGACGCTCACGCGATCCGCCAGAGAGAAGACCGCATCCATGTCATGCTCGATGAGAACGATCGTGGTGTAGCTCTTCAATCGCCGCAGGGTCTCTACCACGCGCTGGGATTCCTCATGCCCGGTGCCGGCGAGTGGCTCGTCGAGAAGAAGGAGCTTCGGTTCCGTTGCTAGGGCGATCGCGAGTTCGAGCTGGCGCTTCTCGCCATGGGACAGAAGACCCGCAATGATCTGCGCCCGGGCTCCGAGGCCGACCAGGTTCAGGCAATTCATGGCAGGCTCGTTTAGTGCTTTCTCCCGCGCCGCATGGCCAAAGAACCGGAAGCTCGAGCCGGAGCGTGCCTGGACGGCGAGAGCCACGTTCTCGAGTGTCGAAAAGCCCGGCAGGATGGACGTGATCTGGAATGAGCGGGCGAGCCCTCGCCTCACGCGCTGATACATGGGCAGACGCGTGACATCCTCGCCGTCGAAGATGATCTCACCGGAATCGGAAGGCAAGAGACCGGAAATCTGGTGGATGAGGGTCGTCTTGCCTGCGCCGTTGGGGCCGATAACGGCGTGGAGTTCGCCCGGGTGGACGGACAGGCTCACGTCATCCGTGACAGCGAGAGCACCATAAGCCTTCCGCAGATTGCGGAGTTCAAGCACGGATTTAGTCATGATGGCCTCGCTTGAGGAGTCCCATGATCCCGCCTCGGGCAAACAGCACGATCAGGATGAGCAGAGGGCCGAAGACCATCTTCCAGTTCTCGGCCAGCCGTGAGCGGACGTCATCGTTCAGGAAGAAGCTCACTACATGGAGAATCTCCGGCAGGAACTCCTCAAGGAGCAGGAAGGTGGCTGCGCCGATGACCGCGCCATGCAGGGAACCTAGTCCGCCGAGCACGACCATGAAGATCAGTTCGCCCGATCTCTGCCATGTCATGAAGGCGGGGCTGACGAATTCGGCCTGGTTGGCGAGCAGGAATCCAGCAAGCCCGGCCATCATGCCGCTGAGCACATAGGCGACGAGCTGATAACGGAAGGGTTGGAAGCCGATGGCCTCCATCCGGATCGTGTTTTCTCGTGTGCCGCGCAGGACGCGCCCGAACCGGGAGGCGACGACGGCTCTGGAAAGCCCATAGGTTCCCAGCAGGCAGAGCAGAGTTACCCAATAGAAAGCGACGTCATTCTTCAGGACGCCCCATCCTGCGACAAGGCTGCGCGCGGACAGGGTCATACCATCGTCGCCGCCATAGGCAGCGAGCGAGGTTGCGAGGAAGAACAGCATCTGCCCGAAGGCGAGGGTGATCATGATGAAATAAACACCCTTGGTCCTGAGCGAGATTGCGCCTGTCAGGAACGCAAAGGCAGCGGAGGCTGCAAGGGCGACGGGGATCTGGATGAGCGCATCCTCAATGCCATGGCTCGCCAGGATGCCGACAGCGTAGCCTCCGATGCCGAGAAATGCCGCATGGCCGAAGCTCACGAGAGCGCCGTAGCCGAGAATGAGATCGAGCGATATGGCTGCGATGCCGAAGATCATCACGCGGGTCAGCAGGGAAAGAACATAGCCTTCCGCGCCCGAATAGGCAGCAAGAATAGGCGTCGCCGCGAAAGCAGCGAAGAGGATGATGGGAATGAGCTCAAGCCGCATAGAAGGGGAGGGCACGGGGGTGGACTGCATCTCGGTCAGTTCGGTCATGGATGCGCGCCTCACCGTTTCGCGGGAAAGAGGCCCGAGGGACGGAAGAACAGCACCGCTGCCATGAAGATATAGATCAGCATTGGAGCGATGGCGCGTCCTGCCTGGCTCGCGGCTGCGGGGTCAAGAAAGAGCCGGAGGAGGTTGGGTGCGAAGGAGCGCCCGACCGTATCGACGAGTCCAATGAGGAGGGCCGCCAGGAACGCTCCGCGGATGGAGCCGATACCGCCGATCACGATCACCACAAAAGCGAGGATCAGGACGTTGTCGCCCATGCCCGGCTCCACAGAGAGGATCGGCGCAACCATCGCCCCAGCAAAACCTGCGAGCATGGCGCCGAAGCCGAACACGATCATGAACAGCCTCTGGATATTGACGCCGAGCGCCGACACCATCGGCGCATTCGTCGCGCCTGCGCGGACCAGCATTCCGATCCGGGTGTGGTTGACGAGGCCATAGAGCAGCGCTGCCACCGTAAGGCCAGCGGCGATGATCGCGAGGCGGTAGACCGGGTAGAGCAGGCCGCTCGCGATCTCCACGGAGCCCGAGAGGATCTCAGGAACGGGCACGCTAAGGGGAGCCGCGCCCCAGATGAATTTCACGCCCTGGTTCAGGAACAGGATCACGCCGAAGGTGGCGAGAACCTGATCGAGATGATCCCTGTCGTAGAGGTGCCGGAAGATCAGAACTTCGAGGAGGAGGCCGAAGGCCAGAGTGGTCGCAAGCCCCAGCAGAAGCGCCCAGCCGAAGCTTCCGGTCCAGGCACTGAATGCGGCGACCAGATATGCGCCGATCATGTATTGAACGCCGTGAGCCAGGTTGATGAAGTCCATCACTCCGAACACCAGGGTCAGCCCAGCGGCAATCAGAAACAGGATGAGCCCGAACTGAAGGCCGTTCAGGGCTTGGATGAGGAGAAGAGTCGTCGTCATCGGCGCTTCAATGGCGGCAAACACTCATCGGAAATGTTCGGATGATGTTTGCGGTACAAAGGATTGCCCTGTCCCAAGGCAAGCTCGAGACAGAGCCTCTCATGGTCATGCGATTCTAGAGCATCGGACCCAAAAGTGGACTGCACTTTTGGGATCAATCCGATGCTCTCTGGTCAATTGGCGCATCGTGCGGAAAACCGGGTCCACTTTTCCGCACGATGCGCTAGTTCGTCGCCGCGCATTCCTTGGCATAGGCATCAGTGTAGTCGTCGAACACCTTTTCCACGATCTCAGTCTGGAACTTGCCATCCGCGCGCTTGGCCACCTTCACCAGATAGAAATCCTGGATCGGAAATCCGTTCGCGCCGAACTTGAAGTCGCCGCGCAGCGATTTGAAATCGGCCTTCTTGATGGCTGCCTGCACGGCGTCCTTGTTGTCCATCTTGCCGCCGGTCGCTTTCAAGGCGCTGTCGATCAGAAGGGCCGCGTCATAGGCATGCATGGAATAGGAGCCCGGCACGGAATTATAGGCTGCCTCATAGGCCGCGACGAACTTCTTGTTCAGCGGCGTGTCAAGGTTGGGCGCCCAGTTCGAGCCACCCAGCATGCCGATCGCTGCATCCTGCTGCGCAGGCAGGGTTGATTCATCGACCGTGAAAGCGGACAGGAAGGGAATGCGGTCAGCAAGACCTGCGGCGCGGTACTGCTTGACCAGGTTCACGCCCATGCCGCCTGGCATGAAGGTGAAGATTGCGTCTGGTTGTAGCGAGGCGATCTTGGCGAGTTCCGACTGGAAGTCGAGAGTGTTGAGCGGAACGTAGGATTCCTCAACGATCTCGCCCTTGTAGTGCCGCTTGAACCCGGCGAGGGAATCCTTGCCCGCTTGGTAGTTCGGAGCGAGGAGGTAGACCTTCTTGTAGCCTCGGTCCTGCGCGACCTTGCCGAGAACCTCATGGTTCTGGTCATTCTGATAGGATGTTGCGAAGAAGTAGGGATTGCAGCTCTTGCCGGCGAGGATCGAGGGGCCCGCATTGGTGCTGATGTAGAAGGTCTGTGTATCCACGATCGGCTTGTGGACGGCAACCGCCACGTTCGAGAAGATCGGACCGACGACGAAATCGACCTTGTCGCGCTCGAGCAGGCCCTTGACCTTCGTCACCGCCACGTCGGGCTTCAATTCGTCATCCACGACGATCACCTCGACATCGCGCCCGCCGAGCTTTCCGCCGAGATCCTTCATGGCGAGTTGGAAGCCGTCGCGCGCCTGCTGACCCAGCACGGCCGAGGGACCGGAGAGGGTCAGGAGCAGGCCCACCTTCAGTTTCTCCTGCGCCAGAGCTGGCGCGGCCGCAAGACCAAACGCCAAGCTCATGCCGAGGGTTTTGGTAATCAGATTCATCATGCACTCCCGTGTGGCTGTTCCCCGCGCACGGTTTGCCGTGCTGCGCGATTGTGACGGCGGGGCGCGAGATGCGCCTCGCCGGCGGTCGGCGGTACTGTGCAGCAATTTTGGCCTGCCGAACACTCCTTTCCGCCGGAGCCAAGTGCCTGAATCCCCAGGTTTGGGATTGCCAAGAATTATTTTAGACTTTAAATAATTTCCAGCTTTCTTCAAGCGGATTGTTCCGCAGAGGAAGGTTGCGAATGACAGGCGCGTGATAGAGCGTGAGCGGCCAGAGACGGCGAGGTTCGCTACCCGATGCGACCTCCCCGAAGCGTCTCAGATCCCGCCAACTTTGCTCCGCACGATGCGTCCTCGCGCAAAAACAGAGCAGAGGAACGGACGATGGCTGACACGGCACATGTGGACACCTTCGCGAGAGACAACCTCCCTCCTCAGGATCAATGGCCTGCCTTCCTGTTCGACCGACCGGAACTACAATATTCGGAGCGGATCAACTGCGCGGCGGAGTTCCTCGACCGATGGGTGGACGAGGGCAGGGGAGATGAACTCTGCCTCATCAGCCCTGCCGAGACGCTCACCTATAGCGAGTTGCAGGGGCGGGTGAATCGGATCTGCAACGTGCTCGTCCATAAGCTCGGCTTCGTGCCGGGAAATCGTGTCCTGCTGCGTTCGGCCAACAATCCGATGATGGTGGCGGCTTATCTTGCTGTCCTGAAGGCAGGAGGAGTCGTGGTCGCGACGATGCCCCTCCTGCGTGCCAAGGAAATCGCCTATCCCATCGCCAAGGCCAAGATAGCCATCGCCTTGTGCGATCATCGTCTCTCCGAGGAGATGGAGGGCGCAACAGCACTGTCACCAGAACTGCGCCATGTCGTCTACTGGGGCTCCGACGGGCCGGAAAACCTTGAGGCGCTCATGTCCGATGCCTCGCCGGACTTCCGGGCCGCCGATACGGCGGCGGATGATGTGTGCCTCATTGGGTTCACCTCAGGCACGACGGGCGAACCCAAGGGCACGATGCATTTCCATCGTGACATGCTCGCAATCTGCGATGCTTATGCGAAGAACGTTCTGCGGGCGGAGTCGAGCGATCGCTTCATCGGATCTCCACCGCTGGCCTTCACTTTCGGACTCGGCGGCATCGTGCTCTTCCCCATGCGGATCGGCGCTTCGACCGTGCTTCTGGAGAAAGCCGGACCGGACGATCTTCTCTCTGCGATTGCTCGGTACAAGGCAACCATCTGTTTCACGGCACCGACCGCCTACCGCGCCATGCTGTCGAAGCTTGCGGACCATGACATTTCTTCGCTTCGCAAATGTGTCTCCGCCGGTGAGCCACTGCCCAAGGCCACCTTCGAGGCCTGGGAGGAGGCCACCGGCATCAAGCTGATGGACGGGATCGGCGCGACGGAGATGCTGCACATCTTCATCGCCGCGGCGGAAGACGAGATCCGCCCCGGTGCTACTGGCAAGCCGGTTCCAGGCTATGAGGCGAAGATCATCGACGAGGACGGTCGGACGCTTCCACCCGGGAGCATCGGACGCCTGGCTGTGCGCGGACCGACCGGCTGCCGCTATCTCGCGGATGAGCGGCAGCGCAAATACGTGCAGAACGGCTGGAACATCACTGGCGACACGTACCTCATGGATGAAGACGGGTACTTCTGGTATCAGGCCCGCTCCGACGACATGATCATCTCGTCCGGCTACAACATCGCAGGACCGGAAGTGGAAGCCGTATTGCTGACCCACCCGGCCGTCGCGGAATGCGGCGTGGTCGGAGCTCCCGACGACGGGCGGGGAACAATCGTGAAAGCGTATGTCGTCCTGCGCGCCGATTATGCTCCGGGCCCTGATCTCACCAAGAGGCTCCAGGAGCACGTGAAGGCCGAGATCGCACCTTACAAATACCCCCGCGTCATCGAATATCTCGATGCCTTGCCGCGGACGCAGACCGGGAAGCTCCAGCGTTTCGAACTGCGCCGCATGGCCCAGGAACACAAAGGTCAGAAAAGTGAGGTCGCGAGTGCCTGAGGCTCATTGCGTTGAGCAGGCGTCACAATGGTTGATCGGAAATTGCTTTGATCTTGAAGCAAAATGACTGGGTGGGTTCGGCTTTCATGAAAACGGCGATCATCGGCGGCGGCCCTGCGGGCCTCTACTTCTCCATCCTGCTGAAGAAGCTCCAGCCGGAGGCGGATATCACGGTCTATGAGCGCAACCGTGCCGACGAGACATTCGGCTTCGGTGTCGTGTTTTCCGATGCGACGCTGGACAATTTCGAGAAATACGATCTTCCGAGCTACCAGAGGATCACGCGGGAATTCGCCTATTGGGACGATATCGCGATCCATTTCAAGGGAACCGAGCACCGGATCGGCGGCAACGGATTCTGCGGCTGCTCACGCCGGACATTGCTCCTCATCCTGCAGGATCGCGCGGCGGAACTCGGAGTAAGGCTTCGCTACGCGGTCGACGTGGACGACGAGAGCCTGTTCGACGACGCGGATCTCGTCGTTGTGGCGGACGGCATCAATAGTCGCTTCCGGGACCGTTATGCGGGACACTTCCAGCCGGAGATTGATCTGCGGCCCAACAAGTTTGCCTGGATGGGATCAACCAGGCCGCTCGACGCATTCACCTTTATCTTCCAAGAGACAGAATGGGGGCCATTCATCGCTCATGCCTATCAATACGAAGCGAATCGTTCCACCTGGGTTTTCGAGACCGATCCGGAGACTTTCGAACGGGCAGGTCTGAAGGATATGAGCGAAGCCGAGTCGGCGGCGCTCATGGGAAAGATCTTCGGCTGGTTCCTCGGTGGGCATCGCATTCTCACCAACCGCTCGATCTGGCGTAATTTCCCGATGATCCGGAACCAGCGCTGGGTCATGGGCAACAAGGTGCTGCTGGGCGATGCCAAGGCCTCGGCGCATTTTTCTATCGGGTCAGGCACGAAACTCGCCATGGAGGATGCCATCGCCCTCTACGAGGCGTTCCGGCGCGATGCCACCGTCGAAGGAGCATTGTCCCTTTACGAGACCGGACGGCGCGAGGAGGTGGAGAAGACCCAGCATGCCGCCGACGTCTCCCTCGTCTGGTTCGAGCACGTCGCGCGCTTCTGGGATTTCGACCCCGTGCAATTCGCCTTCGGCGTGATGACCCGCGCCAAGGCCATCACTTACGACAACCTGCGTCTGCGCGCTCCGGATTTCGTGGCGGCCGTCGACCGCACGTTCGCGAGCCAGGTGCGTGGGAAGGGATTCGACGTCTCCATCGATAACCCGAGCGTGCCGATGTTCCAGCCTTTCCGTCTGCGGGAGATGGTGGTTCCCAACAGGGTCGTCGTGTCTCCGATGGATATGTATTCGGCAAAGGACGGCGTTCCCGGAGACTGGCACTTCGTCCATTACGGATCCCGCGCCGTCGGCGGCGCGGGGCTGATCTTCACCGAGATGACCTGCGTCTCGCCGGAGGCCCGCATCACGCGTGGCTGCACAGGACTCTGGAACGATGAACAGGAGGCAGCCTGGAAGCGGATCGTCGAATTCGTTCACGCCAATTCCGCGGCGAAGTTCTGCCTGCAGCTGGGACATTCCGGTCGCAAGGGCGCGACGAAGCTCATGTGGGAGGGAATGGACCGGCCGCTTGAGGAAGGCGGCTGGGATATCTGCTCGGCCTCCCCGATTCCCTACTTCCCTGACAGCAAGGTTCCGCGCGAGACAACCCTCGCCGATATGGACATCATCAGGAGCCAGTTCGTCGAAGCTGCCGAGCGCGGCGAGTGTGCCGGGTTCGACATGCTCGAACTGCACTGCGCTCACGGCTACCTCTTGGCGAGCTTCATCTCGCCGCTCACCAACCGCCGCACAGACGAGTATGGCGGCTCGCTGGAAAACCGGCTGCGTTTCCCGCTTGAGGTGTTTGACGCCATGCGGGAGGTCTGGCCCGCGCACAAGC
Organism: Microvirga sp. KLBC 81; assembly: GCF_003075415.1. GTDB lineage: Bacteria > Pseudomonadota > Alphaproteobacteria > Rhizobiales > Beijerinckiaceae > Microvirga. The sequence goes on along the minus strand of NZ_QDAH01000014.1, from coordinate 33,555 downwards.
CGATGTCGGTGCGGATCTCCGCGACTGACTGGGCCGAGGGTGGTGTCACCGGCGAGGACGCCGTTGAGGTCGCGCGCGCTTTCGCCCGGCACGGCGTCGACCTCGTCGACGTCTCGACAGGTCAGACGGTGCGGGACGCCAGGCCTATCTACGGGCGCATGTTTCAGACGCCGTTTTCCGACCAGGTCCGCAACGAGGCACAGGTCGCCACCATGTGCGTCGGCAACATCACGACGGCGGATCAGGTCAACACGATCCTTGCCGCAGGCCGTGCGGATCTCGTCGCTCTGGGACGACCTCACCTGATCGATCCATTCTTCACCATGAAGGCCGCGGCCTGGTATGGCGTGAAGGAGATCCATTGTCCGCCACAATATCTCATGGGGAAGGACCAGATCTTCCGCAACTCCGTTCGCGACCGGCAGGACTTGGAGGATCTCAAGATGAAGGCCAAGCCCAAGACCCGGGCCGAGCTGAAGATGGAGGCCGGCGGGAAGTCCCTCGCCGCGGAATGATATGGATATGAACCTTCTTCAAGGCCGGCACGCAATTGTCACCGGCGGCGGGCGCGGCATCGGCCGAGCCATTGCCAAGACGCTTGCAGGGGCAGGGGCTAAGGTCACCATCCTCGGCCGGAATCAGGCAGCCCTGGATCGCGTTGTATCAGAGGGCGATGCCCATGCCGCCGCCGTGGCCGACGTCACCGATCCGGATGCCGTCCAAGCTGCCGTTCAGGCTGCCATCTCGTGGCATGGACCCGTGGATCTCATGATCGCCAATGCCGGGTCTGCGGCCTCGGCTCCGTTCCTGAAGTCCACTCCGGACGTGTTCCGGCAGATGCTGGACGTCAATCTGCTCGGCGTGACCAACGTCACGCACGCCGTGCTCGGCTCCATGGCCGAGCGGGGGTTCGGGCGCGTTATCGCAGTGGCCTCGACGGCGGGTCTGAAGGGTTATCCTTACGTGAGTGCCTATTGTGCGGCGAAACACGCGGTTATCGGCTTCGTGCGAGCGCTCGCGCTGGAGACGGCGAAGACGGGCATTACCGTCAACGCGGTCTGTCCCGGCTTCACCGATACGGATCTTGTGGCGGAGAGTCTCGAACGCATCATGGCGAAGACGGGCAGAACGCGCGAACAGGCCCTGAGCGAACTCGTGAAGCACAATCCTCAGCAAAGACTGATCAGCCCGTCGGAAGTCGCCGATGCGGTCTTGTGGCTATGCGGCGAGGGGGCCCGCTCCGTGACAGGCCAAGCCATCGCGGTGGCAGGTGGAGAGATTTGATATGAGCAACCAGACAATCCCGCTTGATGCCGAGACGAAGGCCATCGAGATGCCCGAAGATCACCGTGACGAACTTCGGCTCTGGCTCCGGCTGCTGACATGCTCCACGCTGATCGAAGGCGAGGTTCGTCGTCGTCTGCGCGATCGGTTCGACGTGACCCTTCCCCGTTTCGATCTCATGGCGCAGCTCGACAAAACACCGGAGGGGATGACGCTCTCGGACCTCTCGAAGCGGATGATGGTGTCGAACGGCAATCTCACCAGCCTGGTCGACCGGCTCGTCGCCTCCGGGCACATCGAACGCCGCGTCTCCGAGATCGATCGGAGGGCTCAGATCGTCAACCTGACGCCAGCCGGCCGGTCCGAGTTCCGCGCGATGGCTGCCGAGCACGAGGCGTGGATCGCCGAGATCTTCGGCGGGCTCACGCAGAGGGAGCGGAAGGAATTGATGCGCCTGCTCGCCAAAACAAAACTCTCCGCCAGAAACGCCATCACGGGAGTGGCTCAGTGATGAAGTTCGCCAATCCAGTCAAATTGCCCCTCGCCGAGTATACGCCTCGTCACTTCCTTCTCTCGGTGGAAGGTCCAGTCGCGACGGTCACATTCAACCGTCCGGAAAAGAAGAATCCACTGACATTCGAGAGTTACCGCGAGCTGACGGACTTCTTCCATGCCTGTACGAGGGACGACAGCGTCAAGGCCATCGTTGTGACAGGTGCAGGCGGCAACTTTTCCTCCGGCGGCGATGTGTTCGAGATCATCGGGCCGTTGGTTGAGATGGATACGAAAGGCCTGACGGCCTTCACGCGCATGACCGGCGAGTTGGTGAAAGCCATGCGGGCCGCTCCCCAGCCCATCATCGCGGCCGTCGAGGGGATCTGCGCGGGCGCCGGGGCCATCGTCGCCATGGCCTCCGATCTCCGGCTCGCGGTGCCGAGTGCCAAGGTGGCTTTCCTGTTCAACAAGGTGGGACTGGCTGGCTGCGATATGGGCGCCTGTGCGATCCTGCCACGCATCATCGGTCAGGGTCGAGCCTCGGAGCTTCTTTACACGGGCCGCTTCATGAAGGCTGAGGAGGGCGAGCGCTGGGGATTCTTCAGCCGCCTTGTCGACGAGGCCGAACTCCTTCGCGAGGCAAAGGCCTTGGCGCGAGAGATCGGCTCGGGACCAACCTACGCCAATACGATGACTAAGCGCATGCTTGCCATGGAATGGGCAATGTCTGTGGAGGAAGCGATTGAGGCGGAAGCCGTCGCTCAGGCTCTATGCATGACGACGGAGGACTTCGCCCGCGCCTACAGGGCCTTTGCGGCGCAAGAAAAGCCGGTCTTCCAGGGAGACTGACATGATCGACGCCACGTTTCTGAAATGGCCTTTCTTCAATGATCGTCACCTCCAGTATGCGGAGTCGCTGAAGACCTGGGTCGAGACTGAATCACATGGCCTTGTCGATCATGGCGATGTGGATGGATCGTGCCGCCGCATCGTGCGCAAGCTGGGCGACGATGGATGGTTGAGAGCTGTCATACCGGAAGCTCATGGCGGCCTCTATTCGACCCTCGATGTCCGGACGCTCTGCCTGTCGCGCGAAACGCTGGCCTACCAGGATGGGCTTGTGGATTTTGCCTTCGCGATGCAGGGCCTCGGCTCCGGCCCGATCAGCCTTTTCGGTTCCGAGGACGTGAAGCGCCAGTACCTGCCGAAGGTGGCCCGCGGTGAGGCCATCGCGGCCTTCGCGCTGTCCGAGCCGGAGGCCGGATCGGACGTCGCGGCCATGAGCACCACCGCAGTTCCGGATGGCCTTGGTCACGTGCGAATTGATGGCCTCAAGACGTGGATCTCCAACGGCGGTATCGCGGATTACTATATCGTCTTCGCACGGTCCGGAGAGGCTCCTGGCGCGAAGGGATTGTCCGCCTATGTGGTCGATGCCGATACTCCCGGTCTCATCATCGAGAATCGTATCGATGTTATCGCGCCGCATCCGCTCGCAACCCTGCGTTTCGAGGGTTGTAGAGTTCCGTTGACGAAGCGGATCGGTAATCCAGGAGAAGGTTTCAAGGTCGCCATGGCGACCCTGGACGTCTTTCGCTCGACCGTCGGCGCCGCATCGCTCGGATTTGCCCGCAGGGCCTTGGATGAGGCGTTGCGTCACGCCTCGTCCCGGCATCTCTTCGGAGCTCCCTTGGCAGAACTCCAGATGACGCAAGCCGCCTTGGCCGACATGGCGACAAACGTCGACACCGCGGCACTCCTTATCTACCGCGCCGCGTGGGCGAAGGATCAGGGTGCGCCTCGGGTGACGCGAGAGGCTGCGATGGCCAAGATGCACGCCACCGAGGCCGCTCAAGATGTCATTGACAAGGCGGTTCAGATCTTCGGCGGCCTCGGAGTTACCAAGGGCGTGAAGGTCGAGGAACTCTACCGTGAAATTCGTGCGCTGCGCATCTACGAGGGTGCAACGGAAGTGCAGAAGGTCGTGATTGCGCGCGAACTTCTGAAAATGCTCGATGGATCTCGTTCCGAGAGCCCGCTGAGCAAACGGACCTGAAGCGGGAAAACCCGTCGGCAGCAGCAAGCGGGTTGCTACAGGGCGTGAGGCCTTGGAACACACTACTAGGAGAACTGCCAATGACGGTCTCTGGAGGCTCTCAAGCCACGCCGATCCTCGATGAGGGCGTCGCGGCTCTGCAGCCGAAGAATTGGCCGACTCCCAAGGGCTATTCGAACGGCATGATGGCGGAGGGACGGATTCTCGTGACAGGCGGGATCGTGGGCTGGAACGAGGCGGGCGAGTTTCCCGAAGGCTTCGTCGCGCAGGCGCGCCAAGTGCTGGAGAACATCTGCACCATCCTGGCGGAAGGCGGGGCCAAGCCCCGGCATGTCGTCCGGCTAACCTGGTATGTCGTCGACATCGATGATTACCTGGCCAACCTGCGTGAACTGGGTCGTGCCTACCGGAGTGTCTTCGGAACGCATTACCCGGCAATGGCTCTGGTTCAGGTCGTGCGGCTGGTGGAAAGGAACGCACTCGTCGAGATCGAGGCGACGGCTGTCGTTCCTTCGGGAAAATGAGCACCGCTGCTCTGGCCTGTCAGCCATGGCCAAAGAGCTGAAACGTTAAATAGGATGTGTCGGGAGGGAAGCATGGAGGTTTTGCTGGAGAGTGGGGGTGAATGCGTCGCTCTCGTGCGCATCAATCGGCCAGAGGCTCGGAACGCGTTGAACAGCGCCGTGCGCGAACAACTGGCTCGAACCTTTGTGGAACTTGCCAGCAATGACGACATCCGCTGTGTCGTTGTGACCGGAATGGAGAAGGTTTTCGCCGCAGGCGCCGACATCAAGGCCATGGCGGACGCTCAGCCGATCGACATGATCCTTCGCGCAAGCGAGCGGAACTGGGGCCCCATCAAGGATTTCCCCAAACCACTCATCGCTGCGGTGAATGGATTTGCGTTGGGAGGCGGGTGCGAGCTTGCCATGCATGCCGACATGATCATCGCCGGCGCGAGCGCCAAATTCGCGCAGCCTGAGATCAGGGTCGGGATTATTCCAGGAGCGGGCGGAACTCAGCGTCTCCTCAGAGCCGTCGGCAAGTTCAAGGCGATGAAGATCCTGCTCACGGGGGAGATGGTTTCAGCTCAGGAAGCGGAGGCCATGGGGCTAGTCACCGAGGTCGTGCCTGACGACGAGGTCCTCGACCGCGCGCTGGCACTCGCCCGCTCGATCGCCCTTCTGCCGCCGCTCGCGGTCCGCAAGATCAAAGAGTTGGTCCTGCAAGGGGGCGATCTTCCCCTGGAAGCGGCCCTCGTCATGGAACGGCATGCCTTCCAGCTTATGTTCGCGACCGCAGACCAGAAGGAAGGCATGCAGGCCTTCATCGAGAAACGATCACCGAATTTCACGGGTCTTTGATGATGACGCTCAAGGCCACTCGGCCGGATCTTACTCTTGGAATTGTCGGGGCCGGCATCATGGGCCGCGGCATCGCTCAAGTGGCGGCCGAGGCAGGGATCACAGTCCTCCTGGCTGATGCTCGGCCGGAGGCCGTCGCCGAGGCTGTCGATTTTTGCGCCGGCATGATCCGCCGCAAAGCTGCCAAGGGAAGCCTCACCCCTGAGAACGCCGAAGCTGCCGTTGGTCGCCTGCGGGCGACGAATGCCGGACCTGACAGAGGCTACGATGCCTTCGCTTCCTGCCATATCGTTATCGAAGCCGTCGCCGAGCGCCTGGATGTCAAGCAGATGGTGATCGCCGCGCTCGAGAGAGTGGTCCGTGACGACTGCATTCTTGCGACGAACACATCCTCGCTTTCGGTCACCGGGATCGCCGCCAAGGCTCGCCAGCCGGAGCGTGTGGCAGGCTTTCACTTTTTTAACCCGGTTCCGCTGATGAAGCTGGTCGAGGTCATCGGCGGCATCATGACAGATGAATGTGTCCTCGATGCACTCACGGCCGTCGCTCATCGCCTGGGCCACCGGCCGGTTCGTGCCTCCGACACGCCTGGCTTTCTCGTCAATCATGCTGGCCGGGCCTTTGCGACGGAAGCTCTTCGTATCGTATCGGAGGACATCGCGGATTTTGCCGATGTGGACCGGGTCATGGTGGATGCGGCAGGATTTCGCCTCGGTCCCTTTGAGCTTCTGGATCTAACCGGTCTCGATGTCTCCCATGCAGTGATTGAATCGATCTATCACCAATACTACGAGGAGCCTCGCTATCGGCCCGTCCCGATCGTCGCTCAGCGCCATGCTGCAGGGCTTTTCGGCCGTAAGACAGGGCGAGGCTTCTATGCCTATGTCAACGGACGCGCACAGAAGCCATCGGAAGCGGCAGTTCCGGAATTGGATCTGACGGGCGTCAGGGTCTGGATCAGCAACCGTCATCAGGATGCAGCCGATGTCTTGCGCAGTGTCATTGAGGCGGCTGGAGCACACATTGAGACCGGCGAGCGGCCGTCCGATGATGCCATCATCATGCTCACGCCGTTCGGGGAGGATACAACGACTGCCACTTTGGCTGAGGATCTCGACCCGACCCGGTCTGTGGCGGTCGACTGCCTGTTCGGCTTGGATCGCAGACGGACGCTCATGGGAACGCCCATTACCCGCCAGGATATAAGAGACGCCGCTCACGCGCTGCTCGCAGCCGGCAATCAACCCGTGACGGTCATTCACGACAGTCCCGGCTTCATCGCCCAGCGCATTATTGCGTGCATTGTGAATATCGGAGCAGACATCGCGCAGCAGCGCATTGCGACACCTGAGGACATTAACAGCGCCGTCGAGATCGGCTTGGGTTATCCGCGGGGTTCGCTGCGTTTCGGAGATGATCTCGGACCCCGGCGAATTCTCAGCATCCTCGATGCATGCCATGCCTTCTATGGCGATCCACGCTATCGCGCGAGCCCGTGGCTCAAACGCCGCGCTCTTCTAGGCGCGCCTCTGACTCTACGAGATGTATAAGCCTCAGCCCCATATGGTGCGGATTTCCGGGCTGATGAGCACGCTAGTGGCGCTCTGTTGCAAGGATCGGACTGTGCACACATTGACCGCGTGTACTCCGAATTCAAGCGAAGTGGATTTGCTTCGGTTTAGTGGGGAGCGGGTTGAGAGCTATCTGGCCAGCCTTTCGAACTGAACCGGACTGACATAATCGAGCGTCCAATGACGCCGGACGGGGTTGTAGAAACCATCAATGTAATGGCCGATCGCCTCCTCGGCCTCGGCCCTTGTCTGGAAGACGGTGCGCCAGACCAGCTCGGATTTCAAGCTCTTGAAGAATGTCTCGACCACCGCATTGCCGAAACAGTTCCCTTTCCCGGGCATTGAGGTCCGGATGCCATGTTTCCTCAGCTCCGTCTGGTGGGCTGTTGAGCAATATTGGCTGCCGCGATCACTATGGTGGATCAGCCCCTTGTCCGGCCGCCAAACCGCCAGGGCCTTGCGCAGCGCCTCCAGAGCCAACTCCTTGTGCAACCGGTCGCTCACCGCCCAGCCGACCACCCGCCGAGCGAAGAGATCGAGGATGACGGCCAGATACAGCCAGCCCTCGCTCGTCCACACGTACGAGATATTTGCAGCCCACTTTTGGTTCGGGCCCTCAGCCGAGAAGTCCTGCTCGATCGCGTTGGGAGCAAGCCGGAAAGAATGGTGGCAGTCGGGGGTGCGCTTGAAGCGGCGCCTCTGCCGGGCCTTGAGACCGTTCTCGCGCATCAGCCGGGCGGTGCGGCGCCGACCAACCTCCAGCCCCTCGTCCTGCAGCTCGCGGGTCGTACGCGGGCTGCCGTAGGTGCCGTTCGAACGGGCAAAAGCCGAGCGGATATGGGCCAGCAGCACCAGATCCTCCCGCTGCCGGCAGCTGGCCGGACGAGAACTCCATGCGAAATAGCCGCTTGGGCTTACGTTCAGAATCTGGCACAGACGCTGGACGGGGAAGTCCTCTTTCGCCGCATTGATGAACTGGAACTTCTTCGACTTCCCTCCGTGGCGAAAAGCCGTGGCCCTCTTCAGGATCTCCCGCTCCTGGTCCCGCACCTGGCGCAGGATCTCGTTCTCGCGCCGCAGCCGCTTCAGTTCGGCCGCCATGTCCTCCTGACGGTCCTCGGGCGGGTCGTCGATTTCGCGCTCGCGGCGGCGATCAATCCAGTGGCGCAGGGTCGACAGACCGACGCCGAGATCCGCGGCAATCTCACGTCGGCTGCGGCCGCTCGTTAGAGCAAGCCGCACAGCCTCATCCTGAAACTCTTTCGTAAAGCGTGTGCGGGGCATGGAGATCCTCCTGCGTCACGACAGAGCTCGCCATTTTCCCGAACCAAGCCCAGGATCTTCCTATGCCACCTAAAAGGAGGTAGTGGATGTGAAAAGGGCAGCCATAGAGAACCGCCCCCTTGAGAAGTCATGGGAACTGGAGATTTCACTACCCCTTCAGTCTATTGAACTGGGAACGCTAGTGGGCTGTTAGCTCAATGCCTAGTGTGCAGACTTGCCCCCAGCCCAGCCCTCTAGGCACCTTACTTGGCCCCAAGAGAGAGCCTCAGGTCCGAACCCTGGGGCTCTTTGCTTTGGGGAGGTTAGTGCCATAGACAGGCGTTCTTGGTCGGATAGGGCGGACCTTCCAAGCCGAGATCGCCGCCAGTACTGCGAGGGCGACAGTGGAAAGAGCCATCCAGGAATGAAAAAGGGCCGCGCCTGAACTCTGATCTGGTCCAGGTCTGCGGCCCTTGGCCCGCCGCCCCCACGGGAAGCCCACCGGTATCTGATTTGCTATTCGTGTGAATAGGAACCAAACGGAGTACCCCTTTAGAGCTGTGTTGGTTCGTTAACTTCTTGTTTACTGTGGCTCATCAGCCATGATTGGCCCCTGCGGCTGATCACTCAGAGGCGCCTTCGGGCGCTTTTCTTTCTGGTTGCGTTGTTCCCACCAGACCGGAGAGGAACTGATCCACAGCCATCAACAGTCGAACTCGTTTGTTCGCTATTTGTTCTCATTTCGTGGTAAGCTGAGAAGTTGATTGGGGAGAACAAGAATGAGGTTGCCTCGCCTGTCCCTGCGTATTTGGAAGCTGCTCGACGCTCATGCCGAAGGTCCTTTGGCAGTTGGAGCCTTGGTTCTCATCGTGCTGGCTTTGATAGTAGCAAAGTACCTTGCCAGTCTTTAAGCCTGAGAGGGAACCCGCGTAAGGCCTAGCCGTTGGCCTCACGGACTTCATTAATTTCCTCTGGTTGAACTCATGAGCCTGACGGTGGTCCTCCCATCAGGCTCTTTTCCTTTGATCAACCAACTGTCGCGCTAGCCAATGTCTCAGTTGCCTTTTCTGGCCTCAGGTGAGTGTAGCGGCTCAACATTCGTGGATCGCGGTGGCCGCTGATCAGAGCCAATCTAGGTCAAGCAGCCTAGAGTCTCGGACGTGAAAAGTGGACTTGCACTTTTGGGTCCGATGCTCCCTTCCTCAGTGCGTGCATCGTTGAAAGCGGAACCGGAGGTCCGCGTCAGCGACCCGAAGGGCCACGTCAGTGAAAACCGGGTCTACTTTTTAAGCACGATGCGCCAGCGCCGAGGATGAATAGAAGCTGCATGGATTGTTCGGGTTCGCTTCAAGGGATGTGAGGCAATCTCCTGAGCAATGGGTGCCTCAGTACGAGTTCAGCCCTGACAGGAGAGTTCGGATGAGCTTTGGAGTGAAAAGGGTTGTGCTTGGTGTTGTTGCCGCTCTGACGGTTGGCGGTGCGACTCAGGCATCCGAGCTGAGTTTCACCGTCCCCACAAACGGCTATGATCTGCATCAGAACATTGCTGATTACGGCAACGGGTCGTTTGAGCGTAACGACTACAGCCACCGCGAACATTGGTCCGAGCATCGTGATCCAGGCCGCTATTACGGACGTCCTGTTCCCGAGTGGAAGGAGAGGCGGCCCCACTGGGGCGCGTACTACGGTGTTCCTGTCGCGGAGCGGCCTGTGTTTGCAGGGCCAAGATGGGGCTATCACGAGGATTGCAGGATCATCATCAAAGAGCGGGTGAACCGCTGGGGCGAGACGGTTCAGGTGCGTAGAGAGGTTTGTCGCTGAACCTGATCTTTGCCAGTGCAGAAGCAGGAAGAAGAACTCAGGATGAGCATCGTCCTCAGCTCAAGCATTCCTGGTCCTTCCCATCTGTTGAACTTGAGCCTGACGATGATCCCATCAGGCTCTTTTCTTTTGATCAACCAACAATTGCCTTAGCCAACTTCTCAGCCTCTCGTGAGTGTAGCAGCTCAGCCCCCTCGGATCACTGTGCCCACTATCAGTTCTGAACGTTCTCAAAGATGCTGACTACAGCATCGTGCGGACCTCCGGTTCCGCTCTCAACGATGCTCTCATTGACGGAGAAAGCATCGGATGGGTCCCAAAAGTGCAAATCCACTTTTCACGTCCGATGCTGTAGAAGCCTGAGAGGCATCGCTTCAATCTATTGTGAAACGTAAAGCAAAGTAATGCGTTGGCCCGTAGCTGCCATTTACGTGGAGACGGGATGATGAGGAAGACAACTTGGCTATTAGCGGCAACATTGATTGGCTCAAGTATGGTTGCTTCGCCACCTTCGTCTGCTCAGGTCCAGTTTGGTATTGGTCCAGATGGTCCAAGCGTTCGGGTTGGTCCTGACGAAGATCGATATGAACGGCGTTATATTGAGCGTCGCCGCATTTACGACGATGATCGGCTATCTACCGGAAGTGTAAGTCGCTGTCGGACTGTGATCATTCGTGAAGAGGATGAGGATGGAGACATTGTTACTCGCCGCGTGAGGCGTTGCCGCCGATAGCTTGTTTCATCATGCCCTGTTGAAAGGGTCTGAGAGGCGACATTCTAATCTCTCAGACTCTTCTTCCCGCTTCTCTCAGGTTGCTACCCTAGCCAACTTCTCAGCCACCTTTTGAGGCCAGTATCTCAACCGCCTTTGGTGTGAGCGGGATCGTCCGAGGATGACCATTCTTGGTCCTGAGCATGCAGATGGTCGGAGCAGTCATATCTACGTCCTTCCATCGGATCGACGGAAGTTCGCCCCGGCGCATCCCTGTTTCGATGGCGAGAGCGATCAGAGGGCGAAGATACCAAGCTGAGTTTGACCTGAGTGCCTCTAACAATCGTGCGTCATCCCCATCCTCAAGCCGCCGTTCTCTCGGCTTAGGGTCGCTTGGGAGCTTGATCTGATGGACAGGGTTGGAGTGGATAGTCCCATTCCACTCAGCCCTTGCCACCTCAAAAACGTGATGAAGCACTACCAGTTCACGACGTACCGATGCTGGCTTGACAACCTTCAAGCGGTTGTCCCCGCGCCCTGCGGCATTAGTCGTGCGAGGGGAGGGGGAATGCGAGACCGTGCTGTCACCTCGGCTCGGCATACGCGACCGCCTTCAGGAGAAACCGTTTCGCCATGCGGCGCATTAGCATGGCTGGGCTTGCCGGATTCACCACTCATGTCATCTCGGACGAGAGTTGCCGTATTCCTGAACGTCTCTGCCGGGATGCTGGAGGGCCAATGCAGTGACACCCTTCGCGCAGCGCTGACCGCCGCCTTCGAGCAGCATCGGGTTTCAGCGACCCTGGAATTCCTAACAGGACCGGAGCTGCATAAGGCGTCACAGCACGCTGCGCATCGCATCAAGGATCAAGAGCTGGACGCTATCGTGGTGGGCGGCGGGGACGGCAGCATTCGCACCGTCGCCGATGTACTCTCCGGAACGAACATTCCGCTCGGCATCCTACCGTTCGGAACCCTAAACCATTTCGCCCGGGATCTTGGCATTCCCACCACGATCGACGAAGCGGTGGCGCTGATCGCTGCCGGACAAACCCGTCTACTCGACGTGGGAGAGGTCAATGGAGAGACCTTCATCAACAATTCCTCCATCGGACTTTATCCGTATCTGGTTCGGGAGCGGGAGCGAAGGCGGCGCCGAGAAGGGTTGTCGAAGTTGAGCGCCTTGATCATGTCCGGGTTTCGCGTGCTGCGCCATCTTCCGCTGAGGCGGCTCTCGATTGCCGCAGAAGGTTTGGTTCAACCGTGCCGGAGCCCAATCGTGTTTATTGGCAACAACGAATACGCTCTCACGGCGTCGGTCTTCGGCAGGCGGGGGAGGCTGGACAGTGGAGAGCTCTGCATCTACATCACCCGGGCCCAGAGCCGGCTGGCTCTGTTATGGCTTGCTGCTCGGGCGGTCGTGGGGCGTTTGGAGTTGAAGCGGGACCTGCGGATCATGAGAGTCTCGAGAGCCGAGATCCGCTCGCGGGCCAGCAGGCTTCTCGTCGCGCTCGACGGAGAGGTTGTCGTCCTGCGCTCGCCACTGTGCTACCGAAGCCGGCCCGGTGCCCTGCGTGTTTTCGGGGCCCCGACGCAAGAGGATAACGAGTAGCGGAGCCTCTAACTTTTCATCAGAGGGTCCTGGGTTCGAGTCCCAGCGCGCTCACTACCTCAAACCCTGAACTGGCAAGGATTCCATATTCATCTTCTGGCAGCGGCCTCGGGTCCAAATTGCTCTCGGGTAACACTGAGGGTGACAGCGGAGTAGCTTGGCCTGTTCGAGACCCTTCTCGTCTCCCTTCGCAAAAGGCGCCCCGAATGGCACGAATCCCAAGAGAGGCTTGGGCGATTCGCTCCGACAATTAGGGCAGAGTCGGCGTCCTATTATGCCTTTGGGCCAGCGAACAGATGGCGGGGCTGTTGCAACCGATCGGATTTGCACCTTGCGAACCAATCCGCTTTGAACAGACTGTTGCAAGGCATTCGGCAGAGCCGAGGCGGGTGAGAGAAGGGCAGAACGTAATCCTGAAGCCGGAGAACAGCCTATGAAGCATTCTGATTTCCAGATCGGCTGCGAGTTCACGACCCCGGCTGGTCGCTGGCGCTGCACGGATACCGGAACCCGGACCGTCGTGGCGATCAGGATCGACCTGGTTGAAACCACGACCCTTGTCGATGGACATCACGTCAGACGGTATCTCACGCAGGAGGAGGCGGAGCTCGAAGGATGGTTTAACGGCCCACCCTACGCGGTCGCCGAGGTGGTCTTCGATGAGGACGATATGGAGGAGTGTGATCCCGTCGGATCAGGGGATTGATGCCTGACGAACTGCGCTCCCCGATCAAGCACCAGCTGGTGCTGCACAGAATCGGCCCGGGGCAGGGTATCCGGCGCTTCTACAGCCTCATGATCGAGCGGGATCTGTTCGGGACCGTGCGCCTGGTGCGCAACTGAGGCCGGATTGGCACTGCAGGCTATCGCCAAGGCGAAGCGGCGGCGGGGCTATCAGGATCTGTGAGAGATTGCCGATGGTTTGCGTCCCGCACGGCCAGTTGATGCCACTGGCGGTTGGGTTTGCGTCTTGGAGCTTGGGACCGCCTTGCCCGCAGTTGGTCCTGAAGGACTCGAACCTCCTCTTGCAGCCGTTCGAGGCGGTCCAGGAGTTCGGCATCGCTCCATCGCGGCGATGAGCGACGAGCCGTCTGCAATAGACGTGGACCGATGACATGGCGGATCATCTCGAGGACTGCGGGACCGACGCCCGGAATTGTGAGCCAGTCGCGGTCTGAAATCTCGGCCACCTCACGCAGGCTGGGACAGCGGCCATTAAACTCGCTCAGGATCACGGATCCTACCCGCGATGGAACGGCCCTCAGAGGAAAAGGCTCATCCGGGTGCATGGATTACCCCCGCAACTTAAGCTGACTTAGCATTGCGGCGCGGACATCTGGGCTGATCCAAGGCAGGTTGTCGGCGGATGTTCGGTTTTCGCCAATGTCACCTTCTGAGGTAACTTAGTTTTTCCAGAAAGAGCCGACTGAGTGCAGAGGCGGGTCTAAGGGGATGGACAAGAGGATGTTGCCGGACGGGTCAACGATATCGAGCCGCCAGCCCTGCCATGATGCCCCAAGCTGGATCGCCTCCTCTCGAATGTCCTCGATGGCTTGAAGCGCGTGGTCCTTCGCCGTCGTCAGATCGGTAACTTCGATGCCGACATCATCTGGAATGGTCTCGTGACTGTTCACAAGATGAAAGTAGCAGCGCATCGATGACCTCTGGATCGAAGGCAGAGCCGAACTGCTCAACCAAGATCTTGGGCTACTTAGGCTCATGTACCGGTTCAGCCATAGAACCATTTGACATGGAGGTATGGGGGAATAAAAGCCGCGCTGTTGCGTTATTCTTCCTCATCAGGGTGGAACTGAGAGGCTGTTCGATTATGGAACAGGGCGCAGAGCGCCATCGCCAAGCAGTAGAAGTCTTAAGGATGGGAAAGAGCCCTATCTCAGTCGGACTGCGGAACACTCCTCTCTTCGCGGTGATGGGGGCCATCGTGGGCATTTTCATAGCCACGATCCGGCATCTTTTTCACGACCACCAGAATATGGACTCCGAAGAGCTGCGCTGGCACTTCATCCCCCAAATGCTCGTCGCCATGTTGGTAGGCGCTACATTACTTGGCGGGGTGTCCGCCATCCGAAGTTGGCGGAAACGGCGGCGGGGCTATCGAGATCTGTGAGGGCTACGCTGCGGCAGGAAGACAACTGCGTTCCTTGCAGAAGGCAGCCATGTCACAAAGAACCCGGCACGGGGCCGGGTTCCTGTTTCGGAGACGGTCGTCATGAGCATCAAGACGTCCATGGACCAACGCCGAAGCTCGTGTCGCCGTTCCCCAACCGGCGAGCGTGAGGCGCTGGCCTACACGCGACTGCTGCGGCCGCGCACAAAGTACCAGATGGCGACAATGGCAAGGACCACCAGCAGGATCACCCACCAGTAATCCATGATGCCACCGGTGGCTGCGGCATCGCCAGCCGGAGGAGCGCCAGGCGGAGGAGAGGGGGGCGGGGTCTGCGCCCATGCAGAGGAAACCGCCAAGAGGATGAAGCCGGTAAGTGCCGTGAGTTTGTTCATAGGTGTGTCTCCGGTTGAGGAGGTCCCGCACCGCCGCGCGGGTCAATGGCCAAGCTGGGCCTGTCGGTGAACGCCTCTCGGGAGGGCATGTTCCTATGCAAGCCACCTCACGGCGCATAAGCTTTGCTCCGGTATGAGCCTCAGGTCGGAGCAGTCGGGATGGTGTTGAAGAAGCAGATCCTCGCGATCCAAGACGTCTATGTGCCCGTGAAGCGGCGTCAAACGCTTGATCCGCAGAAGGTTGAGGCCCTTGCAGAGAGCATGATGGAGAAGGGTCAGGAAGTACCTATTCTGGTGCGACCTGATGGCAGCCGCTTTGTTCTGGTGGAGGGCCTCCATCGCCTGGAAGCCTGCAAGGCGCTCGGGGAGACAACTGTACCCGCCTATCTGGTTCAGGCACGCAGGCATTGATCTGCGTCTGATGCGCAACTGGGGCCGCATCGGCACCAGCGGCAGGAGAACGTGGAGGAGTTCGTCAGCGCACTTGAGGTCGGTCAGGCGCTGGAGGCCATTGCTCGGGCCAAGCTGCGGCGGGGCTTATCGGGATCTGTGAAGCCGCTCTGCCCGAGCTTCCGTTCTTGCCAAAAAAGAAAGCGCCCTCTCTTTCCTGGGACGCTTCAAGGTCCGGCCCATAGGGGCAAAAAGAACAGGATCGATGTAGCCTTTGTACGGAAGCCAACCTGCCTTGTCCGTCGGATGCCCAACAGACTGAGACAATTCGCACCGCTCCGCGTTGTCTGGCCGAACTGACCCGGTCACAACGCCTAAGACTATGAACGCAGATCACCGCACGAACTGGCTCCTGGCAAGTCTGGAGGCGGAGGACTTGGCAGCCCTTGCGCCTCACCTGGAGCTCGTCGAGTTGTCGCGCGGGCAGGTGCTGTACGAGCCCGGCGATCCCATCCGCCATGCCTACTTCCCCCACCATGCCATCGTCTCGCTCGTGAACGTGCTCGAGGATGGTGGCTCTGTCGAGGTGGCGGTGTTCGGGCGCGAGGGGGTATTGGGTCTGCTGAGCGCCCTTGTGACGCGCGAGGCCTTCGGCCGCTATCTCGTGCAGATCCCCGGCACCGCCTCGCGTATCTCGTACGAGCCCTTTGACAAGATCAGAAACGCCCGGCCCCGGCTGCGGCGGCTGATCATGCACTATGGCGAGGCTTTCCTGGCCCAGATGTTTCAGATCCTGACCTGCAATGCGGTTCATCCGGTCGAGGCTCGCTGCTGCCGCTGGATCCTGAGGCTCCATGACCGGGCGGATCAGGACACCCTGCCGCTCACCCATGAGTTCCTGGCCGAGATGCTGGGGGTGCAGCGTTCCACGGTCAGCGTGGTGACGCGCACACTCCAGACAGCGGGGCTGATCCGGCAGAACCGCGGGGGCATCACGGTCACGGACCGGGCGGGGCTCGAGGAGGCCGCCTGCGAGTGCTACGGCAAGATCCGGCAGCTCTATGACCGCCTGCTGCCCGGCGCCCGCCAGCCGGTTTCGTCAGATAATCTCTCTGGCTGACTGTGAACTTCCGAGAAGTGCTTTTATGGAACAGAGGCCGACACGCTGAACACGGTGCTGGCTGCGGTGTTGACCCCGCACACCAATGGAGGTCGCGATGCCCCGCTTTTATTTCGACGTGCGGGATGGGGCGAAGTTCATGCCCGATGATGCGGGCGTCGAGCTCGACAGCCTGGAGGCCGCTCAACGCGTGGCCGCCGAGGCAGCGGCCGAGGCAGCGGCCAAAATCGGGCAGGATTGCTTACTCCAGGATGACGCCCAGGACGTCAGGGTCGAGGTGCGGAACGAGCATCGCCAGCGGGTCCTGACTGTGACGGTGTCGCTGGAGATCCATCGGGTCGAGCCGCCCCCGTGCGCGTGAGGCGTTTGGTTCCATACCGCCGAGCCCCAATCGCGGCGGGCCTATGACCTGTCCTCGGGGATGAAAAGCCTCGGCCCACGTGCGCAGGCCGAGATGGACCAACCGCCGGTCCCGGCCCGGCCTTTGCCTGACTATGTCCTGGGCATTTAACTGCTCCGGGCGTGTTCCTGACAGTCGTCGGCTGGCCGCTCTCAGGTTTCAAGATGAGGTGCCGATCCTCCTACGGGCTCGCCTTGTCGGAGCGTGATCCGCCGGACTCGACCAAGCAGACCGGAACGAAACTGGCCCAGGGTTCGGTGAGCCGCAGGTGCCTCTCAACCAGAACCAGCAGTTGCTCGCACGCCATCAGAAAGACCGGCTCAGGGTTCGCTCGTCCATGCCTCGGGCGTTGAGCAGGGTGATCGTCCTGAGAGGACCCAAGACCGCGACCAAGAGCGGTTCTGATCATCGCATCGCTCCGCCTTCGCCACAGCGTCAGCATACACCTGCGCCGACCCGCCATCCAGTCGCCTGGCTGGAAGAGCGAGAGTCTGGCTTACTTGACCCGCTGCAAGGGCGGGCGCACCATCATGTCTCCATCGAACGGCGTTTGAGGCTTTGCGAGGTGCTTGTGCAATTTAGCTGCCGGGACCTTCCGGCTCAGCAGCTCATGGCTGAGGGTGCACCATGACTATCGTGCGGCACATTCTGGATAAAAAGGGCCAGCTCGTATGGACGATCGGGCCTGATGACACAGTCTTTGCGGCGATCGAAGAGATGGCACGCAAGAACGTGGGCGCCTTGGTCGTTGTCGATAACGGTGATCCCGTCGGAATCTTCACAGAACGCCACTACGCCAGGGACGTGTTCTTGAAAGGCCGATCATCGCCGACGACTGCGGTCAAGGACGTGATGCGAACCGGCTTTGCTTATGTCACGCCTGATCGGACGGTTGAGGAATGCATGGCGATCATGACAGCCGAGCGGGTGAGACACCTTCCAGTCATGGATGATGGTAACCTGGTTGGGCTGGTCTCAATTGGAGATCTGGTCAAGAGCATTATTGAAGATCGGGAGTTTGTTATCGATCAACTCACAAACTACATCACAGGAACCAGGTGACCCGACAGGTTGAACCGTTCCGCTTCAAGCCTTCAGAACGGGGCAGGGGAAAGGTTCTTGATAGCTCCATCTCTGGATCAGCATAAGTGCTTTGCCGAGCGCTGGCATCCTCGCTGAATCCTGCGTAATCGCACGGAGCGAGGCCGATCTGTACCCACGCTACAGCGAGATGGGAGGCGATTGATCGTGTCGGCCACGCGATCCTCGTTGCAAAGGGTGGGTGCGTGACCGACCCGCACGACAAGCCGCCGCAGTATGGCAACAGGGCGACCACGGCCTGTCGCTGATTGCGGTTTTCAGATCGGCACAGCTGGCATCCCGCTCAGGACGTGAGCCGAAGGAGCGCTAAGATCGCTGCTCGGATTCGAGATGGTTCGGCCGTCGCATCAATCCGCTGCCAGGTCATTTCGCCGGGGGCTCGCCGGATCTGCGCCGCGAGTACTTGAGCCGTTGCATCCGACGGATCGTTTCGACGTGCCTCGACCCGGCGCAGAAGGGTTGCTTCCGGTGCATCGAGCCAGAAGCCGCGGAACGGAACGCCCGAGGTCTTGGCTATGGCTTCGATCGCCTGACGCTCGGCAGCCCGGTCGAAAACAGCATCCGCAACGACGGCAGAGCCCGCGACGAGGGCTTCCGCCGCTTCCTGCCGGAGAGCGGCATAGACCTTTTGGGAGACCTCTGGCCGGTAGGCCGCCTTCGGCAAGCGCACCTCCACGGGTAATCCGTACATGCGCTTGCGAATGCGATCTGTGTTGAGGATGCGAGCCCCGGGAGCCGCACCGATGCTTGGCGCGATGAGAGAGGCCATCGTCGATTTGCCGGTTCCGCTGAGGCCGCCGAGGGCAACGAGCATCGGGTCGGTGCTCTTCAGGAGATCAACCGCGAGATCGAAATAAGCTCGGGCCTCCGTGCGAAGAAGCTCCTGTGACCCGGACGGTGCATCGTTGGCCTGAGCCGCCGTAACATGCGCACGGACGGCGGCTCGGATTGCCATAAAGAAGGGAACCAGCGCCAGCCCATCCGCTTCGTCGCATTCGTCAAGATAGCGGTTGTAAACGAGGTTCGCGAGCTCCCGTTGATTTCGATGCCACAGATCCATCAGCAGGAAAGCAAGATCGTAAAGAACATCAATGGTCGCGAGCGCTTCGTTGAACTCGAGACAATCGAACAGGGTCGGCACGCCATCGATCAGGCAGATGTTGCGCAGGATCAGGTCGCCGTGGCAGCGCCGGACCTTTCCGGCTTTCCGGCGCTGCTCAAGGCATTCTGAGTGCCGACCGAGCGCCTGCAGGAACAGATCCGCGACATCGCCTGCAGCCTCCGGGCTTACCAGCAATGTTTCTCGGAGCCCTCGGTCGTTGATGTCGAGAACGGCGGCGATCCCGGCGGAGCCACCGTGAGTGAAGCTGACCGCTGCGCCGCGGTGCAGCTTCGCGACCTGACGGGTCAACTCGGTCATGAGCTCGGACGAAAGGACGCCATTCCGAGCCATGGTGTCGAAGAGAGAGTCCTGTCCGAATCGTCGCATCTCGACAACCGCATCGACCAGTGGGCCTGTCCCTCCGAGAACCAGGCTGCCGTCGTTCTCGCGCGTTATGGTACGCACGCCGAGGTACAGATTGGGCGCGGTGCGCCGGTTCAGTTCGATCTCGGCTTGGCAATAGGCAAGCCGTTTCTCCGGCGTCGAAAAGTCGAGGTAAGGGTAATGCACGGCGCGTTTCATTTTGAACGCGCGTTCACCGGCTAGAAGGATTAGGGAGGCATGCGTCGAGATGAGCTCGACCTCAGCGCCTTGCGAGGTGAGAAGATCCTTGAGGAAGGCGATCGCGTCGCTTTGGTTGCCGACCAACATGAAACCATTTTCCACGAGGTTTCCATTAGGAATTTCTGCCGGAATACAGAGCTTGCTCAGGATGCCAGCAAAGAAAGATTCTGGGGCGCAATGCCAAAGCAAGCAACGACGGTGCCGCTCTTAGCGATAGTCCTTCTCATGCTAGAGCATCGTGCGGAACCGAAGGTCCGCGTCAGCGACCCGAAGGGCCACGCCAGTGAAAAGTGGATCCGGTTTTCCGCTCTCAACGATGCTCTCATTGTAGGAGAAAGCATCGGAACGGTCCCAACAGTGCAAATCCACTTGGGTCCGAGGCTGTAGTCAGATGGAGTTCGATACGCGCGAGCACGCCATGGCAGCGATCCATCGAGCCCGCAGTGGGGCCTCATTCTGACCACTGCCCTCATTGGTGGGCTCCTCGGTCTCTGTCGGCAAATGCAGGCACACGCTGAAACCGTCGACAGCCGACGCATTACTCTCTGACTGTTGCTCAACGTGAGAGAGCTTTGCGCCAACGCTCATGCTGCAGGCAGGAGCGACCAATAATCGTCCGCAGGGCTGTTCTGGTAATGGTTCATTTACCATTCGGGCGCAGCCTTACCTCGTGCCTCTTGGCACGGTCGTTCTCCCTGAGACGGTCGCGTCAGCGACCGACCTTAGAGCGCCAGCCGAATGGGCGCTCTTCTTTTGAAACGGCCGAAGGCCTGTTGTGCGTCGTCTACCCCAATCAGCGAATGTGTGGCCCCGACCTCTATGTCACTAACACAGGAGAATGGAATGGACCTGCAGAGCGCAAGCAAGCTGATTGCTGTCCAAAGCCCAGATCTCGACCTGGGGCACGCATTTCGCGAGCTTGCCGAGACAAGCATTCTTCGCACGACAATCAAACACTTCGGACGGCTCAGCACAGCCTCGGTACACGTGAACCGTGAAGGACCATTGTTCCGCTGCACCGTCGATATTCAGTTAGCCACGCTCAAGATGGTGAGCGCCGAGTTTCAGCACGAGGATTACCATCTGGCCTTCAAGAGCGCTTTGGAAGCGGCCGAAAACCAGCTCCGAGGAGCCAAGCGTGCGTTGCGTGAGAGTAAGGTGAGCCGGATTGATAGGGATCCTGTTCCTCAGGATGCTTTAAGCTCATCACCGGTGATGTGACCAGATGCGTACAGCACATTAGGATTTGGGCGGAGATGCTTGATGCACATCGTCTCGTTCGTCACCCAGAAGGGTGGAACCGGTAAGAGCAGCCTAGCTGTCTCACTGGCAGTGGCTGCGGCGGAAAGCGGCTTGAAAGTCGTCGTTCTCGACATCGACCCCCAAGGGACAACCGGAGAATGGTACAAGCGGCGGACCGCTGAAGCGCCGGAGGTTCATTCGCTTGCCTGGACCTATCTGCCCTCTCGCCTCTACACTTTTGACCGGCAGGGCTACGACCTTGCCATCGTTGACACGCCCGGGGCGGACAGCCATGCCGCGTCAGAAGCGATGAGACAGGCGCATTTCTGTTTGCTGCCGGTCCGCCCCAGTGTCGCTGATATTGAGGCCAGCAAACCGACCGTTCGGTACCTGAACGAGCGCGACAAGCCTTTCGCATTCGTCCTCAATCAATGTCCAACGGGCGGACGAACGAGTCGGACCTCCAATGCACGTATGGCTCTCCAGTTGCTTGGGAGCTTATGTGACCCGACACTGGCGCATCGGTCCGACCACGTCGACGCTCTTGCGTCGGGTCTGGGCGTGACTGAGTTCAACCCCTTTGGAAAAGCTGCCGATGAGGTGCGTGCGGTTTTGCAATGGCTCGCAGCGAGGCTGAGAAGGTCGGATGCCATTGAGACAGCTGACGAAGGCGGAGCGATCCCTCGAAAAGCAGTCTCGTGAACGATGCCTGCGATGACGCTGCTGAGGAGATGCTCGATGCGCAACTCGTCCTGGCAGCCGCACGGCTGATGAAGCGGCTTTAGCCAAGAGATTTTGATTTAGGGCGTGTACTCATAAATTGCGTTTTTTACTCGGCAATCGCTGGCTGATGTCAGCTTTGTGCTTGAATCTCTGGGTGGCCAGGCGTGAAGCACGCGCGCTGTTGAGGCTACCGTTCGAGTGTCTATCAATACTGAATGGTCGCCGAACCTGTACAGGTGTAGAACCATTTGACCGTGTTGATGGTGTTTGAGCTTTCATAGTCGATCTCGCACTTTTTGTGGCTTCGTCGCAAACTGTTTGTTTCAGAGTTTCAGCTACTGAGATGGCGGTCTCAGTAGCGGAGCGTGGCGTGTTCAAGGGCAGGCATTTTGATCAATCTGTGATCCTGCTCTGCGTGCGCTCGTATCTGGCCTACGGTCTGAGCCTGCGCAATCTCAAGGAGATGATGGCCGAGCGCGGCATCTCAGTCGATCATGCGACCATTCACAGGTGGGTTATCCGCTACTCGCCTGAGCTGCTCGAGCGCTTCAATCTTCGCAAACGAAGCGTCAGTCGGGAATGGCACGTGGATGAGACTTACATCAAAGTCCGAGGCCAATGGAAATATCTCTATCGAGCTATCGACAGCAATGGTGACGCCGTCGAGCTCTGGTTCAGCAAGCGGCGGAACCGATCCTGTCCTGCGATACCGCTGACCGGCTTCGCGATCGATCAGGGCGCAAGCTGAAGCCATCTGCATCCGACAAAGCGCCTATCTGAATAACCGTATTGAGAAGGATCATCGCGCTATCAAGCGGCGGGTTCGCCCCATGCTCGGCTTCCAGTCCATTGCAAGCGCTCAAGTGATCCTTAGTGGCATTGAGCTGATCCACATGATGCGGAAAGGGCAGGCGAACTACGCCTGCCGTTCGCAGCTGTCACTCGCCGAGCAGTTTGACCTGCTCGCCGCATGAGCACCGAACAATGCACCGGCCACTGTCAGGTCCTCCCTTCGAATTTGCGACGGATCCCTTCCTTCTGCTTGCGTGAGTGTTGCCGCCGCGCCCGACCTGCTTGGCAGTGCGAGGGAGGCCGTGAGTGCCGCAACTCCTACAGCCTCGGACGTGAAAAGTGGATTTGCACTTTTGGGACCCATCCGATGCTTTCTCCTACAATGAGAGCATCGTTGAGAGCGGCAAACCGGAGGTCCGCACGATGCTCTAGAAGTGTGTCGCAGCGGGTGAGGGGTATGATGCTTTCCGGCAGTTCCGACGTCGCAATGTCCCTTGTTAAGTCTCAATGGACATCCCGACTGGGTTTGCTGACCGCCAGGAAGTGCTGGACCAGGGGCGGCTCCACTCCCTGATGGAAGCGACGCGCCTCCGCCTGAATGTCGGCGTCCGCCTTTGAGACCCGCTTGTGCTGGCGCAGGTGCTCGGCCCAGGATTCGACGAAGAACCATTCGACGAGATGCTCGGGATCCGCCGCATCCTCGGAGATGCCCCAGGCATAGGCGCCGTCACGCCGGCGTTCCTCGGAGAGACGCTCGAGAGTTGTAAGGAAGGCGACGCGATCCGCCTGACGGATGCGGTAGGTCACCATGACCATCACCGGTCCGCGGTCGTGCGCAATGGGCTCGGCCATCGCCGGCTCGGGCCAGTGCAGCGACGGCGTCAGGTCGCCCTCTCCGCTGGGCAGGGGGGCTCTGTGAGCCAACGCTGCGATGACAGCAAGACTGACGCCGGCGAAGAGCAGGGTCGTGTCCGTGCCGATCGCCTGCGCCAGGAAGCCCCACCCCAGACTGCCGGCCGCCATGGCGCCGTTGAACGCGGTGAGATAGATCGCCAAGCCCCGGCCGCGGATCCAGTTCGGCAGGATCGCCTGCATGGTGCTGTTGAGGGTGGTCAGCATCGCGATCCACGCGATTCCGAGCACGAAGGTCGCGATGAGCGCCACGACCTCCGAGTTGGTCAGCGCGAGCAGGGCGGTTGAGCCTGCCGTCACGAGCGATGCCACCAGCACGAGACGGTCCTGCCCGAGGCGGGTGCGGGCTCGTGGCAGCAGGACGGCGCCGACGATGGCACCCGCCCCGACGCTGCCGAGCAGCAGGCCGTAGAAGCTCGGTCCTCCGCCGATCTCCTGCCGCGCCACGATGGGGAGCAACGCCCAGACGGCACTGGCGAAGGCGAAGAACAGAACGGCCCGCCACAGGATCCGGTGGAGGTCACGGCTGGCGCGGGCGTAACGCAGGCCTGCCCGCAGGGCTCCCCCGAACTGCTCCCGCAGGCCGTCATCTGCATCGGCTTCACGCCGCCACCAGAGCAGGGCTCCTCCGACAAGGAGATATGTCAGGACGTCGATCCCGTAGACCGTTGCGGCCCCGAGCGCGGCAAGCAGGAAGCCTCCAAGGGCCGGACCGATGGACCGAGCGATGTTGATGCCGAGTGAATTGAGCGCCACGGCACCCTTGATGTCGGATCGGGGAACGAGCTCCGGCGTGATCGCCTGCCAGGCTGGCGTCGCAAGCGCCGCGCCCACCCCGCCGAGGAACGTGAGGACGATAAGGCTCTCGACCGAAGCCATGCTCATCCAGGCCAGCACGGCAAGCAACGAGCTTACGACCGCGAGCGCGATCTGGATCGCGATGAGAAACCGGCGCCGGTCCAAGATATCGGACAGGACGCCCGCCGGGATCGCGAGAAGAAAGATCGGCAGGGTGCCTGCCGCCTGGATCATGGCCACCGCGGCGGGCGATGCGGAGATTTCCGTGACGAGCCAGGCGGAGGCGACATCGCGCATGAAGGTGCCGATGTTGCCGAGCACCGTCGCGGTCCAGATCACCGCGAAGAGGCGGTGGTGGAGGGGGGCGAAGGTGCCGGGCGTGGGAGGCGGCACCGGGTGTTCGGTGATCGTGCTTTGCGTCATGACCGTCCACTCCACCCGTTGATAAACAGAGCGGCGAAAGCGAGTCCGCCCACAATGGCAACATGCTCGAAGAACGTTGCAATCTGGCGACCGCGTTCTGGGCCATCGAACGCCCAGAACGGATAGGCGAGGAGGGTGGCCAGGGCCGTAAAGACTGCCAGGATGCCGGCTCCGAGCCAGCAGTAGCGGCGGGTCAGGAGGAGGGCCGATCCGCCGAGCTGGGTGCACACAAGGACGCTTGCGATCAGTGTGGCAGGCTGGAGGCCCAGACCCGCGACCTCGTTCACGGCGCCATTGAAGTCGAGGAGCTTCACGATCCCGCTGATCAGGAAGGGCGATGCAAGTGCGAGGCGCGCCAGATAGTCGAACCCAGGCAGGGCCAGTATCTGTGCTATCGGGCGAGGAGCGGCGATGTCAGACATGGCACTCTCCCTCAGAAGGCCCAGCACGAGCAACCGAGAACACCCCAGAACGAGCGCGCGTCCGAGGCCGGCAGGTTGGCGCCCCAGGCATTGGCATGGGCATGACCATGCACGCCGCAGGTGTTGGCGCAGCCGCACGCCGCTGCGAAGGCATACTTGCGCTCCTCGCCGGTGTCAGCCCGTTGCTGATAGCCTCCATAGACTCGCACTGGCGACCAGTCGGGCATCGGCGGAGGCAAGGGCGGTGCGAGATCCTTGAACTCGGCATCACCGTGCACTGCCTTGCCGCCAAGCAGGGTGAGGACCGAGGTGATATCCTGGATGGAGTCCTCAGGTACTGAGAAGTAGTCGTCGGACAGAACCGCCAGGTCGGCCAACTGGCCTTCCTTGATCTGGCCCTTCTTGCCCGGCTCGTTCGAGAACCAGGTGTTAGCCTCGGTCCACAGCCGCAGGGCGCTTTCCCGATCGAGGCGGTTCGCGGCCGGATAGAGGGTGAGGCCTCCGAGGGTCTTGCCAGTCACAAGCCAGGACAGCGAGACCCACGGGTTGTAGGACGCGACTCGTGTGGCATCCGTGCCCGCGCCGACTGGCACGCCCGCTTCCAGCATGCGGCGGATCGGCGGCGTGTGTTCAGCGGCCTTGGCACCATAGCGCTGGACGAAGTCCTCGCCCTGGAACGCCATGCGGTGCTGGACCGCGATGCCGCCGCCGAGAGCGGCAATGCGGTCGATGTTGCGGTCATCGATCGTCTCGGCATGGTCGAAGAACCAGTGCAGGCCGTCGAAGGGAATGTCCCGGTTGACCTTCTCGAATACGTCGAGAGCTCGGGTGATGGTCTCGTTATAGGTGGCGTGCAGCCGCCAGGGCCAACGGTTCTCGACCAGCAGGCGGATGACAGGTTCGAGGTCTCCTTCCATGGAGGGGGGCATGTCGGGCCGCTCGACCTTGAAGTCCTCGAAGTCGGCGGCGGAGTAGACCAGCATCTCGCCGGCGCCGTTGTGGCGATAAAGATCGTCGCCTTGGCCTGGTTTGACCTGCTTCGCCCAGGTGTCGAAGTCCTTGAGCTCCTCCTTCGGCTTCTGAGTAAAGAGGTTGTAGGCGAGGCGCACGGTCAGGAGCCCCTCGTGGTGCAACTCCTCGATAATGGCATAGTCGTCCGGGTAGTTCTGATAGCCTCCACCGGCATCGATGACGCCGGTCACGCCGAGCCGGTTCACCTCGCGCATGAAGTGACGCGAAGAGTTCTTCTGGTACTCGGGCGGGAGCTTCGGACCCTTCGCCAGTGTTGCATAGAGAATCGTCGCATTGGGCTTGGCGATGAGAAGACCGGTCGGATTGCCATTTGCGTCGCGCTGGATCTCGCCACCGGGCGGGTTCGGCGTGTCCTTGGTGTAGCCGACCGCGCGCAGGGCTGCCCCATTCAGCAGCGCACGATCATACAGATGCAAGATGAAGACGGGGGTATCCGGCGCGATGGTGTTGATCTCGTCCAGCGTCGGCAGTCGCTTCTCGGCGAACTGGTGCTCGGTGAAGCCGCCGACCACGCGCACCCATTGCGGGGCAGGCGTGCGGTCGACCTGCTCCTTCAGCATGCGCATGGCTTGAGCGAGAGAGCGGACGCCGTCCCAACGCAATTCCATGTTGTAGTTGAGCCCGCCGCGGATGATGTGCATGTGGCTGTCGATCAGCCCCGGGATGACGCGCCGTCCCTTGAGGTCGATGATCCTGGTGCGTTCATCGGCATAGGCCGTCACCTCGCGCTCGTCGCCCACGGCCAGAAACGTCCCATCCTTGATGGCTACGGCGCTGGCGCTCGGATTCGCACGGTTCAGCGTGGTGAATAGACCAGAATGCAGGATGAAGTCGGCTTTCATGGACGTGTCTCCCATCGGGGGTCGGGTTGCGTCTGAAGCATCGGCGGGCGCTTGTGATCCGTGAAGGACAAAGCCTGCTGCGGCGCCGAGAAAGGTGCGGCGCGTGGTCATGATGCCTTATCCTGGGCATCGGCCGTCTGCTCGGAGGGCCTTGCCCCTTGTGGCATGTGGCCGAAGACGTGCGGACGCACCTGATGCGACCAGGACTGCGTCGGCGGCTCCTTCTGCCAGAAGCTCTTGATGAGGGGCGGGATCTGCTCGCCGACCAGGATGCCGAGTAGACCCACCAGGGCGACCACTGGCGGCGCCGGCGAGCGCACGTTGATCAAGCTGTAGATGATGCCGACCAGCAGGCCGGCCCCGAGCGACAGAAGGTAGACTTTCAACGATGCCTCCCTGGCGGGTGCATGAGGAGGGGCGCCGCATCGATGGCCGACACGGCGCCGCGTCCATCATGGACCGATCAGCCCTCGTGGGCCCCGAACATGGTCTTGGCGTAGATGATGCCAAGTCCGTAGGCACCGCCGTATTTCTTGGCGATGCCTGTGGTCATGTCGTAGGTCTCTGTGCGGGCCCAATCGCGCTGAAGTTCCAGCAGGTATTGCAACGAGGTCATCGGCCTGACGCCGGCCTGGATCATGCGTTCCACCGCACGCTCATGCGCTTCGGTCGAAACATCGCCGCACGCATCCGTGACGACATAAACCTCGAAGCCCTGATCGAGCGCTGAGAGCGTCGGGCCGACGATGCAGACGGAGGTCCAAAGGCCAGCGAAGACCAAGCGATTCTTTCCGATCCGGTTCACCTCCTCGATGACGGCGGCATCCTCCCAGGTGTTCATGGAGGTGCGGTCGAGGAGTCTCTGGCCCGGGAAGGCCTCCGTGATCTCGCTGAACATCGGGCCGGAAAAGCTCTTCTCCGCAACCGTCGTCAGGATCGTCGGCACCTTGAAGCCAGCCGCTGCCTGGGAAATCAAAGCGGCATTGGTGCGCAGGTTGACGGCATCGATCGACTTGGTCGCAAACGACATCTGGGACTGGAAGTCGATCAGGATGAGTGCGTGATCCGTGGGGTTGATGAGCTTTGAACCGGGAGTGGGAGACGCTTTGATCGGCATGGTCTGGTCCTCTTGTGGTGGAACTGCCGCAGAACAATGGCGCCATTGAGCCTCAAAATCTTGGACAACTTGAGACTCGGTTGGACGATTTGGTCGTGTCGCGGCGGAGAGCGCCGACAAACGCCAAAGAGTGCAAGACAAACGGCTTTCGTTGCGATTAGGGTATCAGCAACGATACACTGGAGGGACGCCATGGCCGGACGCGGCCTTCATCACGTCACGCTGATCTCGAGCGACGCCGAGCGGAGCTGGCGCTTCTACGCATGCCTGCTCGGGATGAGGCTCGTGAAGCGGACTGTCTCTCACGAGGACCCCGGCACGTTCCATCTCTGCTTCGGCAATGAGGCCGGCCGGCCCGGCACGCTGTTCACCCTGTTTCCGTGGCAGCGCGTGCCGCGCGGGAAGCGTGGGGCATGCGAAGCATGGCAGACGTCGTTTCGCATTCCGTCAGGCTCGCTGGACTGGTGGACGCGGCGCCTCGGTGCGGCCAATGTTCGCCACCAGGCCGGCCGGACCGCATTCGGTGAGAGTTGCCTGACCTTCGAGGACCCGGATGGCGCGGTGCTCGCCCTCGTGGAAGCGGGCCCGCCGACGCGGCCGACAACCTGGCGCCATCCGGAAGTCCCCGCGTCCTGCGCGCTTCAGGGACTGCACGATCTCGTGTTGAAGGTCCGCAGGGCCGATCCACTGAACGAGTTGTTCCGGGACGTCTTGGGTTTCGCCGAGACAGGTCGTAGTGGCAGATTCGTTCGGCTTGCGGCCCATGACGGCGCAGGCGGCACCATCACGCTTGACGAGAGCGGCCGCCTCGCCCGCGGCCAGCTCGGGGCCGGAAGCGTGCATCATGCCGCTTTCCGCGCCCGTGACGCGGCCGACCAGGACGCTCTCGTCCAAGCGCTCCACGATCGGTATGGGATCGTCGCGACAGCGCCAAAGGATCGGATCTACTATCGATCCGTCAATTTCCGCTCGACCTGCGGAATTCTCCTGGAAATCGCGACCGACGGGCCTGGCTTTGAGGTGGATGAAAGCTTCGAGACGCTGGGCATGAGCTTGAGGCTGCCGCCTACTCTTGAGGCGCGGCGGGGCGAGCTTCAACAGCTCCTGCCTCCACTTCCGTCCCCGACATGCAAGCACCGTGTGCCTGATGGGCGAAGACCCAATGGCCGCCCGCAACTGTCCTGAGACCTCCGCAAGCCACCTCGAGTATCGGACCCAAGAGTGGACCCAGTTTTGGGATCGACTCGATGCTCATGTTCTGTGATGAGCGCATCGTTCGGGGCGGACCTCCGGTTCCGCTCTCAACGATGCTCTCATTGTAGGAGAAAGCATCGGATGGGTCCCAAAAGTGCAAATCCACTGTTCACGTCCGAGGCTGTAGACCTGAGGTCGCCTCATGGGCAGCCTTGCAGCATGGCCACGAAGGTCGTTGTCTGCGCTTACCGGAGCATCGACCTGCGCCACGCGCCGGGGCTCGCGCCAACCGAACGCGTAAAAACGCGCGTGAAATAGCTCTGGTCCCCGAACCCGCAAATGAGCGCGATGTCGGCCAGAGGCAGGGATGAGGACAGGAGGAGGCCTTTGGCTTCCTCCAAGCGAATATGCGTCAGATATTGATGCGGGCTCATCCCCGTCGTGCGGCGGAAGGCCTTGGCGAAGTAACTCGGTGTGAGATTGCATTCGCGCGCAACATCGGCAATCGCGAGGCGAGCGGCGAGGCGGGAATGCAGGATCTCCTTCGCGCGGCGTTCCTGCCATGCTGCGAGACTGCCATTGGGTGGGATCGGTGGAATGTGCATGCCCCCATAACCTTCCGCGAAGTAGGTCAACAGGCTCAGCGCCATCTGATCGACGAAGAGTTGGTTGGTCTGCGCCATCTCCGGTGGCGCCGACAGAAGGAACGCACACATCGATCCCAGAATCGGGTCAGAGGCATCAGGCAAGGAGCGCAGGGTCGAAATTGGCGAGGCGCCACGCTCGTAGGCGAGGTCGTCCAGCACTTCCTTGCGCATGTAGAACTGCAAGGCGTCAACTGGACCCCGAGCCCGGCTGCGGGGATCCTCCGATAGGTCGATCGCGTTCACCGTTCCTGCCGCGAAGCCTCGAACATAGCGCATGCGGCCATTGGACCAGAACTCGTGTTCTTCGACATCCTTCAACCGATAGGTGACGTTGAAGGCAGCCTCGGGTTCGATTGAGGAAGTCCGGTCCCTCTCCTGGCGCATACAGGTTAGTCGAGTCACGGCGAGCGACAGGCGATCCTCCCTCGAGACGTGAAGAATGGTCTGACTCGCCATCTTGAGATGGCGTCCAAGCCGTTGGCCAAACAGCCCAGAGTATGTGTTTTCCTGAACGGTTGCCATATCAACGAGCCACAATAATGATTACATCGACGGGCGGTCTCTTATCTCATGTGTTCCGCCAGCCTATCGACCCACGCTGCACCCTTCATTTGGCCGTCCGGCAAGAATGGCCGCACGCATCGTCAAGGTGTTGAAGATGGACATATCAATCGGGTTCAGGCCTGATTCCTAGGCAGCACCCATGATACTGGTCACCTCATCCCAGACCTGACGGGTATGATTATGCCCTTGTAGCACTTGGTAGCACTTGCGGCCGGGCATCCCATACCTGTGCATGATTGCGCTCCCAGGCGAAGGCGCATCCTCAAGAGAAGGCCGACGGCCGGTAGCCTCGCCCTCGCTACGCGGCTGATCGTTTTGGATACGATCGTCATGGCGGCTGGCTGGCCTCTTCACTCGTGAACCGGTTCTGTTGAACCTGTCCCTCAATGAGCTTGCGTTCCTTGGCGACCTCCGCCGCCAGAAAGTCGAGGAACACCCGGACACGGGGCGAGTGGCGCAGATCGGGATGGGTAAGGAGCCAGAGATCCGCCGCGAACTCACGAATGGGCGGGCCAAGGCGGACGAGACCGGGCCGGGCATCGCCGATAAAGCAGGGAAGGTGTCCGATGCCGAGGCCCTGCTCGACCGCCTCGGCCAGGCCGAGAACCGTGTTGACCTTGTATCCGATCCGCTCCGGTGACACGTGCT
The DNA here is from genome assembly GCF_003075415.1 of Microvirga sp. KLBC 81. Classification (GTDB taxonomy): domain Bacteria; phylum Pseudomonadota; class Alphaproteobacteria; order Rhizobiales; family Beijerinckiaceae; genus Microvirga. The sequence goes on along the minus strand of NZ_QDAH01000014.1, from coordinate 2,761 downwards.
CGTGCACGAACTTCACCGCCTTGAGCGTCGCCAGGTTGTCGCCAAGGGACACCCAGTCATGCTCGTAGAGGCTCTCCGGATCGACGGCACCCGGGTCCGTGAAGTCGCCGGCGCGGCCATAGAGCGCCCAGGCGATGGTGGCGACCCGCCGGCCGACCAGATTCTCCGGAGGGTTGTCCGTGGCGCGGATCGCCACGTCGGCATCGCGCTTCGAGAGGTTCAACTCCTGGTTGGCCAGAACCACGTCGAGGCGCACGTCGTGGCATTGCTTGCGGAACTTGACGAACAGGGGCGTGAGCAGGTGCACCAAGAGCGAGTCGTTGGTGGTCACCCGCAGCTCGCCTGCGGGCGCCAGCTCCCGTCCGGCCATCTTGCGGGTGAAGGCGGTGATGTCCTCGTCGACCCGCTGGGCCAGGGCGACCATCTCCTCGCCGATCGCGGTGAGGGTATAGCCGCTGCGGTGGCGCTCGAAGAGCTTGGCCCCGAGCGCCTCCTCGATCTGGCCGAGGCGGCGGAACACGGTGGAGTGGTTGATGCCGAGGCGCGCGGCCGCCGCCGGCAGGCTGCGCACGTCGGCGATGGCCTTGATCAGGCGGAAGTCATCCCAAGACAAGTTCTTGTACGGTTCAACCATGACAAGTTACCGTGCCGGTTGGGGCGGCCGCGCGGGAGGCGCGGACCGCCGGGTTAAGGCTTCGGTCCGGTTAGCGCATCGTGCGGACCCGAAGGGCCGCGTCAGCGAAAAGTGGACCCGGTTTTACGCTTCAACGATGCGCTCTCTAGAGAAGGGAGCGTCGGATTGTTCCCAAAGGTGCAAGTCCACTTTTCACGTCCGATGCTCTAGCCGATCCGGGGACGCAGCGAGGCGGCAGGGCCAGCCGGGAAGCCGACCGGCTTCAGGGCAAAGGCGCCGTCACCGATCAGGACGTGGACCACAGCCGCGAGGGCGAGGAATGCGGGATATTCCCAGCCGCCGTTCGGTGCATTGAACACCCAGCCGTTCGGAGCATGGACGAGAAGTGCGCCGAGCAGGACGGGGAGCAGCACGATTGAGACCACCCGGGCATAGAAGCCGGAAAGGATGGCAAGGCCGCCGATCAGCTCGGCCAGGATGATGGGCCAGGCGAGGAAGCCCGGGAAGCCGACCTGGCCAAGGAAGCCGGCGAAGCCCGGCACCGTGAACACGGCGATCTTCAGGTAGGCGTGGGCGATGAACATGATGCCGAGGCCGGCCCGCAGGGCGAAGGCACCATAGGGGGCAAAGCGATTGTCTATCATGGATCTGTCTCCTGGACCGGAAATGGCCCGTTGGCGACGAACGTGATCCTTTCACTAATGCAATGCAATCGACCGGAAAGCAATCATGATATTGCGTTCACGCAATCAAAACGGTGTGGCATCGGTTCGGAACCCGCTTATCTCTGGAGCAACACCGGGGCGCTGGGTGCCCCATGAAAGGACACGACAATGCGCCAGAACGGTATCCACCACATCACGGCTATCGCGGGCCCCGCCCAACGAAACCTCGATTTCTATACCCGCGTCCTTGGGCTGCGCTTGGTGAAGAAGACCGTCAACTTCGACGATCCCGGCACCTATCACTTCTACTACGGCGACGAGGCCGGCCAGCCCGGCACGATCCTGACCTTCTTCCCGTGGGAGCATGCCGCTCCGGGCCGGCTCGGCGTCGGCGAGACCCAGGAGACCGTGTTCCGGGTGCCCGAGGGCGCCATCGGCTACTGGACCCACCGCCTGATCGAGAAGGGCGTGCCGCACGAGGCTCCCGAGAAGCGCTTCGGCGAGACTGTGGTCGCGTTCAAGGATCCCGACGGCATGCGCCTCGCGCTGGTGGCCGTGCCGGGCATCGAGAACGAGCCCGCCTGGAACACCGGCGAGATCCCGACCGAGCATGCGATCCGCGGTTTCCACAGCGCCAGCCTGCTGGTGCCCGAGGCAGCTCCGACCGGCGCGATCCTGATGGACGTGTTCGGCTTCAGGGAGATCGCCCGCGAGGGTTCGCTGGTCCGTTACAAGGCTGGCGACACGACGCTCGGCGGTATCGTCGACCTGCGTGAGGCGGGTGGCTTCCTGCGTGGCCGTCCGGGCGCTGGCACGGTTCATCACATTGCCTTTCGGGCGACTGACGATGCCGTGCAGACAGAGATGGTCAAGAAGCTTGCCGAGAACCACGGCATCCGCACGACAGAGCAGAAGGACCGCGACTACTTCCGGGCGGTCTACTTCCGTGAACCGGGAGGCCTGCTGTTCGAGATTGCCACGGACGATCCGGGCTTTGCGGTCGACGAGCCAGCCGAATCCCTCGGTCAGGCCCTGAAGCTGCCGCGCTTCCTGGAGCCGAACCGCGAGAAGATCGACGCGGTCCTGCCGAAGGTCGTCTGACCCGACACCCCTAGCCTCATCGCCCGGCAGCACCGGGCGGTGGAGTACCACTCCCTTTCCCAGTCGCGGGCTAAAAGGCTCGAACCGAGGATCCCATGACCACCACGACCGAACTCTCGTTCATCCACCGTTTCAAGCCGGCTACGGAGCCCGGCCGGCCGCCGCTCCTGCTGCTGCACGGCACCGGCGGCAACGAGGACGACCTGCTGGAGCTCGGGCAAATGCTCTCCCCGGGCTCCGCCCAGCTCTCCCCGCGCGGGAAGGTGCTGGAGGGCGGCATGCCCCGCTTCTTCCGTCGCCTGCGTGAGGGCGTGTTCGACGAGGAGGACGTGCGCCGCCGGGCTCACGAGCTGGCTGACTT
>NZ_QDAH01000013.1 GCF_003075415.1 Microvirga sp. KLBC 81 | reverse complement strand
CTTCAACGAAACGCTTCATCCGGCCCTCCGCTGATCAACATCAGCTTAGCAGATCAACGCGTTTCCACACAGGCTGGACCCTGAACGGACTCTCATGCTTCAGCGCGGCGCTGCTCGCGTGCTGCGTCTCATACATCGCGGTCAGCATCCGCATTCATCGCCGCGATGCCAAAGCCAACCATCAGATCGGGCCACGCCGAGCGCCACACGAAGTGAGGCAGCGAGACCGCGTGGACGTTGCCGACTGTCGTCCATGGCAAGCTCAGCACAGCGAAGGCCCAGGCTTGCCAATCGAGCCGTGTGACGGCAATCTCAGCTCAACAAGACGTTCAGCGGGTGGTTGCCGGAGCATTATCTCGTCGGGCAACAGAACAAGGGAAACGGCCAAATCATGATCATGAACGGTAGGAAGGCCGAGGCTGGCGAGAGAGACGAGGCGGCTTTGCTCGGGCGTCGGGCGGGGCTTCTCAGCCGCCGGTCGTTTCTGGCTGGCTCGGCCGCCGGTATTGGCGCGCTGGGGCTCGCCGGTTGCGTGACATCCGACGGCATGAGCCTCGCCGAGGCGGCGAAGGTCTACGGGCCGGTGCCCGATGAGAAATTCCCGATCCCGGCGATCGATGTCAGCAAGGTCGATCCGAAATATTATCGCCGGACAGTTCGCTACGAGACCAAAGAGGCGCCTGGTACGATTATCGTCGATCCTGGCAATTACTACGTCTACCGCATCGAGGACGATGGAAACGCCACCCGCTATGGTGCCAATGTCGGCCGCGACGGGTTCCGGTGGAGCGGTGACGCGTATGTCGGGCGCAAGGGCGAATGGGCGACCTGGACCCCGCCCAAGGAGATGATCCGGCGCCAGCCCGAGGCGGCCAAATGGGCCCGCGGCATGCCGGGTGGCCTTGACAATCCGCTCGGCGCCCGCACGCTTTATCTCTATCAGAATGGCGCCTACACGCTCTACACGATTTACGCCAGCCTCGACGCGGAATCGATCGGCACCGGCATCACAAGTGGCTGCGTCGGCCTTCTCACTCAGGACATGATGCACCTGTACTCACGAACGCCGGTCAAGACGAAGGTGATCGTCCTGCCGGCATAGCAACGGCGCCAGCCCCGGTCCTTTGCGCTGCCGGTGCGGGCAATGCCAACAACAGGCTCATTCTTGAAGTCTGAGCAATTGTGCGGGTGGCGATCCATGGAAGGTCGACGCGACCTTTATCGTCACGCAAGCCTCCAGGTTGGCGATGTCAGTGTCCGGCGACCCGGCAGCCATTCGCGAGGTCAATTGTGACCGCCATTCCTTGGCAATGGATTGGGCGATGGTGAACGGCCGCTCTTGGCACAACGCTGACATTTGCCCAACTTCCGCTTCGAGTTTGAGCAGGGCATCCCAGATCGGGTACCAAGTGTTAGATTTTAACCACTAGAATGGGCTCCCAAACCAATTCCATCATGGGCGTAGTATGCCAACGGTGGGGTTGGGTTCATTCACCTATGTTGAGCTTTGTTAGGATCATGCCACCTGAAAGGCTCGGCGGGCTCGTTCCCGGATCTCGTCCAGTTCGTCTTGCAGGGAATTGATCTGCCCTTCCAACTCCTCGAGGGATGCACATTCCGGAGTGATGAACAGGTGTCCGTCCTCGCCCCGGGTGTAGCGCAGGAGGGCAATCCTGACGGATGCCGGGTTGTCGGGAGTTCCCGGCCTGATGTCCAACTCAAAGGCTCCGAATACGTGCATGGGTGTCTCTCCTCGTGGGTGCTTCAGAAAACTTCAGTCTCGTACCAGTTCCGAACTGCTTCCGGATCGGTGGGGAAGGCGCCACCTCTTCCCGTCGATGTCAGTCTCAGAGCGTAACCTCATCCCCGCCCGCGTCAGCGGAAGGCGGGGTGTGGTGAAGCGGTGGTGTCTAGTTGCGCCGGGACTGCTCCCCTACGAGAAATTCAGCAAGCTCGTCGGCTATCTCGTCGTTGATCCTGTCCTTCTCGATGTCGTCCAGGTTCTCCATGGTGTTCGATGCAAAGCCAATGATAGCCTCGAACTCGTCCTTCACCATCTCATAGGGCGGCTCCAGACCCCGAAGGGTAAACTCGGCCTCGATGTCTGCCCTTTGAGGGTTGCTGTGCTCGTGGGGATTGGTGACCCAGGCACGCACGAGAGCGATCCATTCCCCCTGCAATCGTTCAATGGATGTCTTCTCGAGACTTCTTCCCCGGCTGGCATAATCCCGAACCTGCTGCATCCGGCCTTCGGCAAGCCAGGAGTGAAACCCGGCCTTAAACTCATCCTCGTTCAAATTGCTTCTCCAGGTTTGGATAAGGATCCACACAGAACCGCATCCCTGCCTGCGCAAGCAAGGGCAGGGTGTGGTGGCGTATGGAGGGCTAAGGGATGGCTTAACCCCTGCTCGACGTCTCGGGCTTATGCACTGCCCTCCATGCCGCCTGCCCTCCTGGTAGCTCAATGACAACGCATTCGCTTGGTAGTAGGTGGTCGATGCTGTACCTGGACGGCTGGGCGGCTCACTGACAGCGAGTGAACACCGCTGGTTCCTCATTCGGGACAGTCCCGATGACTGAACGATCCACTAGACGTCCGTTGAGGAGTTGAAGTTGGACGCGCACGGAAGCGGACTCTGCACCTCGCGTGCATACGCCGGCACCGCGCCACCCATCAGGTGAGCGCTGAAGGGTGATCCCTAATTCGCAGGTGCCAGTGCCGGCTACGATGCTCTTGGAAGCCACCACAAGCCGTTTTGCATTGTTCGGATCTCCGCAGGCCGTTCCGGGCAGGACCCACTCCCCGAATGGTGTTTCCGTGGCAGGGACGGCATAAGGCCCCTCAATTTTTTCTTCAACGATTCCGTCCCAGACGTCATCAGCAGAAAGGCCGTTCGCAACTTTGAAATCCGTGAGAGCGGACCTTGAGGCCATGCCCCAGACACCATCACCTGTCTTGCGATAGTAGTTTAGTTCAGAAAGGCGGCTTTGGATCTTCAACGCATCGCGGGGATTGAGCGGGTGAAGTGTAGCGCCTTTTGGAGGGGCAAAAGGCATGAAAAGCCCCCTCGTATCCTGCTCAGGGTTTGCAGGGGTGTAGGCGACAGGAGCTGCTGGATAACGGTCATCAAATACCGCGAGCTGAGTTCTCAGATCCCACCTGTCATCGGAGCCGAGCCCGTTGCGGATCTTGAAGTCCCGCAGGGCTATTCGAGACCTTTGCCCCCATACACCATCGACAAGGCCATAGAAGAAGCCCCTCTCCTGAAGTCGACGCTGAACCTGCGCGGCGGCATCCAGGTTTGCTAGGTCGAGGACCTGAGGGTCCATCAAGGGATCCTCTGGGCGCCTTATCGCATACGTTGGGGTCTGAACAGGAGGGAGTGCCGCGGTTTTGGTCTCAGCGGGCTGCGCCAGAGTGGTCGTTACTGGGTTGAGGGTTCGAGCATTCGGATCATAGTAACCAGCGTCAGGATCCGTGGACACTGAACGTTGAGGGAGCTCCGGTTTGGCATCTGTCTGCTTAGGTTCAGATGGAAGCTCAAATCTCTTGACGGCTATGCCGAGTATCTCTGCGCTCTGAAAGGTGAGCAGTTCCGCGTCATCCGGGGACGCCTTGGTAATAAACAGGATTGCTTCCTGTGGGAGGCCCAATAATTGTAGATAAGCACCAACGAGGGCATTTCCCTGTCCTGTCTCTTCCTTTCGGCCATTCCTCAGCATCCAAGCGGCATGGAAGGCTATCTTCGCTCTGGGGGCTGCCCATCTCGTCTTGCCTCCGAGCCATGCGAGTGCACAGGCCGAAGCACAGATCGTGTCGTCAAGCACAAGGGTACTGAACCCCTTGAGGCGGATCGCTTTACCGATCTCAATGCCAGCGTTGAGATTTCCGCCAATACTGTCGAACACCACCACAGCTTCTTTGAGGCGTAAGACCCTTTCCGTGAACACTTCCTCGTCACGAAATTTGAGCTCACCCTCAATCGACACAATGGTAAGGTCTTTGTCTGATGTGACTTGGATGTCGGCTGCTTGAGCATTTGTCCAGGCCGCGAGAAGCATAGAGATAAAAACGAATCCCTTGAGCTTCTTCATCTTGAGTGCCCCACAGCAAGCTTCCAAATAACGTACGGGTAATTTGGTCAGGAAGCTATCCAACATTTGGTTGGTTCCTGTTGTGCTTAGAGGCTACCCCGCCCAATTGTCACGACCAACAGCAAGGGATCGTAATGCAACGCACTAGGCCTGCAACACCAGGCAACTCCCTGCAATGTCGGTCACACCGGTCACACTTTCATTCGTAAGCGTGTGACTAGATAAGTCATTGAAATATAAGGCGGTCACACCAGTCACACCGGTCACACCTCAAAAACAGCCGAGGCGGGCGAGTTCTTTGATTGATATTCCAGTGCCGCCGCTCTGCGCCTTTCCTTAGGTGGGCGCCGTGACCGACTGGGAAACTCAGGCTTTCCGCATCATCTCAATAATATGGCTAGAGACGTGGTCGGCAGCCGCAACCAATGCGCTGTCGAGTTTGTGAATGTAGCCTTCCGTTATTCCTGTCCCAGCGTGGCCCATAAGGGCTTTGATTGTCGGTAGGGTAAAGCCCAAGTCTTCTGCAATAGATGCAAAGGCATGGCGGAGACCGTGTGGTGTCATATCAGGTAGGCTATTCCCTACAATCCTATCCCATGCACGCGGTAGTCCGCGAAATGGAGTTTTTTCGCCGCGAATGCCAGGAAAGACATACGGCCCGTTCGACCGATTAATGGCTGTCTTGAGTAACGCTGCGGCTTCCTGCCCAATTGGTCGAATGCTCTTGCCGGTTTTTGTGTCGCCAAGGCGCAAGGCTTGCCCAGCAAGGTCCACCTCGGTTTTTTTCAGGTTCTCGATTTCGCCGCGGCGACAGCCGGTAAGGGCGATAAGGCGCACCACCTCAACAGCTTGCCAGGATTCACCTTTTTCTTCGGCTTCCTTCAGCTTCTTTCCAAGAGTCTTGTAGCCCTCGGCGTCTAGGCGGATGGTGCGGCGCTTATCAGCCGGGCGCTTAATCCCCTTCGCCGGATTATCCGTTCGATATCCTTCCTCGACCGCATAGGAGAGGATGCCGCCGAGGAGGCCTATGGTTCGAGTTGCTGTTCCCCGCCCACCTTCGACAATGGCACGGCCTCTCTTGCCAGTTTTAATGTCTGCCTTGCTCTTGCCCGCAATCACGTCGCGTAAGAACGCCCGAACGTCTGACGAGGTTAGGTCCTTGACTGTGCGATGCCCAATAAGCGGGATGATATGGCGCTCGATCCGGCCCTTATCGGTGTAGAGAGTGGAGGCTTTCTTGGTCTTGCCACGCCGCGTGATGATGAGGCCTTGCTCTGCCTTCTCCAGATATTCCCGGCACAAGTCGGCCATTGTCGCCGCCGTGCGGTCCGCTGCCCTGGTTTCAGCTGGGTCTTCCCCTCTCGCCACCTTCACCAGAATGCTGCGCGCCTCATTGCGGGCCTCGTCAGGAGTCAGCACTCCATAGCGCCCTATAGTAACTCGTCGGCTTCGTCCGTTCTTATTGCGGTACTGGACGAGGAAGGACTTCGCCCCGCTTGGCTTTACCCGAAGCCCAAAGCCCGGCAACTCATCGTCCCAAACGAATACATCGCGGGCAGGATCTGGTGCCGTGGCATCAACGGCCCTCTTAGTGAGTTTGGGCATTAGGTAAGCATGGGGTAAGCAGAATGGATCCAACTTGGGGAAACGAGCGGAAACATCGCTCCCCTTTTGGGGGGGTAAAACACTTATGATGCAAGGGCGTAATCGACGCAAGAATATTGGAGGAAACATGCGGAAAAACGTGTGCGTTGCCCTCCGAAGGCAAAGGTCACACGTTCGAATCCTGTCGGGCGCGCCATTCTCTTTGGGCAACTCCCACGAGACCTTGCGCCTCTCTGCGGAGATAACTCCTTCTGGCGGAAGGGCATCCTTTCTATCCTGAAAAGCGAAAGGGGCTTGGGAAGTAGCTCGCAGGAGTGCCTGGAAGGGGGCAACAAGTTCACGGCAGAAGGTTTATGCTCCTTACATGGGAGCATAGAGATGCGTGTTGTGTTTTTGCTTGTTTTTGGCTGCGCGAGCCTCGTTTCGGGAGGGGTTTCCGCTCAGGATTGGACGTCTCTGTCGATGGTCGAGCTTGATCGGAATGCCCGCTGGAATGCCTGCTATAAGGAAACGAGGCTGATGTATCGGACCCGCAACATGTCCGAGCAGCAATATCGGGTCATCATCAAGGACGCACGCAGGGTTCACATGCGGGATTGCATGGCGCGGGCTATACCTCCTCGTCCGATCGCAGTGCCCGGTGCCCACGAGAAGAAGCTCCCTTCGACCATTGCCGGCTGGGCAGCCAACCCTTAAGCGCAATTTTGCAAGGCACATTTGAAAATATTGCCATGCAGGTTGTCAAAATCATGTTACTATATTACCTATGGGTGTCGCGCCCTTCGGCAGCGTTTCAAGAACGGCGATCCGCACGGCTCGACCAAACGGCCTAGAAGATTTGGCCGACTAGGTTTGTCCTGTCTTTTTCTGCCATATGGCGGGACATAATGAAGGGGGGGCTATGAATCCGGTTGAGCAGCGTCGCGCCAGTCAGCGCTCGCGCACGCTTCTTGAGGGGCACATCATCTACAACAACCGCCTCTCCCGAATGGAATGCACCGTGCGAGATCTCTCCGAGACCGGCGCGCGGCTCGTGTTTGCTCAACCCGTCAAAGTCCCTGCGGAATTCGAGCTGCAGATCCCGAAGAAGAAGCTCGCCCGGCGTGCCCAGGTCATGTGGTACGATGGGCAGAACCACGGCATCATGTTCCTCGATGACGGCGAGGGGGCGGCCAACAGCGTGCCTCCTCATATGCAGAGCGACGCCGGAACGCTGTCTCTCGGCCGCGAGGCCTCGAGCGTGCCGGAAATTCTGGATGAGGCTCGCCACCGGATCGCGCGGCTTCTCGGCGTGTCCGTCGATGTGATCCAGCTGAAGGTCGAGATCGATCGCTAGAGCATCGTGCGGAACCGAAGGTCCGCGTCAGCGACCCGAAGGGCCGCGTCAGCGAAAAGTGGATCCGGTTTTCCGCTCTCAACGATGCTCCCTCCCTTGATGAGGGCATCGTTCGATGCGGATCTCTGGTTCCGCACGAGGCGCCAGAGTTGTTTCCACTTGTGTGGAAACAACTCTGTTCTTTGGTGCGAAGTATTTTTCAACGGCGAGCCGGATCCACTGCGCCGCAAAATGCTGTCACGGCTGCTTCAAGCCGTCTTCAGCATCCATTCGTGGTCCGGGTCGTTGTAGAATTTCCAGATCCGCTTCGGGCCAGCCATCACATTCAGGTAATAGAGCTCATAGCCGTGCGGCGCGCCGACAGGGTGATAGCCCTTCGGCACCAGCACCACGTCGCCGTTGCTGGCGGCCAGCGTCTCGTCGAGCGAGCGGTCATCCGTATAGACCCGCTGCAGCGCAAAGCCTGTCGGCGGGTTGAGACGGTGGTAATAGGTCTCTTCCAAGAGCGACTCGTCGGGCAGCATGTCCCGGTCGTGTTTGTGAGGCGGATAGCTCGACCAATGGCCAGAAGGCGTAATCACCTCCACCACGAGCAGGCTTTCCGCAGGCTCGGTCTCGGGCAGAATATTGCGCACATGGCGCGTGTTGGTGCCCTTGCCACGCGTTTCCTGTCCCACCTGATCAGGACGGATCACACGCGCCGGAAGCTTTCCTTCGGCCGGCGCGGTGCAGACGGCGATCTCGCAATCGGTCTCTGCCTCCAACGACCACTTGGAATGAGCGGGCGCATAGAGCGACCACGGATCCGGTTCGAACGGCGAGGAGCGCCCGCCGATCACGCCGAAGTCTTGGCCGCCTGCGCCCACATGCGCCTCGCCTGAAAGCATGACGATGCAAGCTTCCCGATCACCTGTCGCTTGTTTCAAACTCTGACCGCTTTTGAGCCGGTAGACCTCGAACCCCACATAGGTCCAACCCGCCGATTCCGGCGTGATGGCATGGATGCGCCCGTTCTGATCGGGCTTCGACGGTTTGACGAGAAGCTTCGACATCGTGAGAACTCCTTCACGCATTCTCCGGAGAAGTGGCTAGCGGTTCTCCGACGAGAAAATGCGTTCAACAAACTAACGCAGGCCGGCTTCCTTCAGGAAGCGGGTGAGATTGGCATAGCCCATTTTGGCATAGGTGAGCGGATGAGCCTTCTTGGGATCCTGCTCCGCCTCGATCACCACCCAACCGCTATAGCCCGGAAGTTCCTTGAACACGGAGACGAAATCCACCATGCCGTCACCAGGCACCGTATAAACGCCTTCGATGACGGAATCGAGGAAGCTCCAGTTCTCCGCACGCGACCTTTCCATCACGCTTTTCCGCACATCCTTCGTGTGCACGTGGCCGATGCGGCTGCGATAGCGGCGAGCGAGCGCTGCCGGATCCGCCCCGCCCCAGGTGGCATGGCCGGTATCGAGGAGCAGGTGAACGGCTTCACCCGTGGAGCGCATGAAGGCGTCGATGTCAGCCTCCGATTCCACGATGGTGCCCATGTGGTGATGGTAGACCACGCGCACGCCCTCCTGGAGCGTACGCTCGGCCACTCGCGTGATGCGGCGGCCGAACTCGGCCCAGTCACCAGCTTGCATGACGGGACGCTGCGAAAGACGCCTGGAGCGGTCTCCGTGAATGGCGTTCGAGGTCTCGGCAAACACGAGCACGTTCGAGCCCATGGCCTTCAGCAGGTCGAGATGCGGGCGCAGCGCCTTCATCTCCGCATCCGCATCGCGCTTGAGCAACTCGGCGGAATACCAGCCGGACACGCAGGCGAGACCAAAGGGTGCGAGTGCCTTTTTCAGCGCTTCCGGCTCACGCGGGAACTTGTTGCCGAGCTCCATGCCCTCGAAACCTGCTTCCTTGGCCTCGGCAAGGCACACCTCCAACGGCGTCTCGCCGCCGAGCTCCGGCATGTCGTCGTTGGACCAGCCGATGGGGTTCGCCCCGATACGGATCGTCATATTCCTTCGTCCTTTCTCAACCTCATTTCCGAAGCCTCACCCTGAGGAGCGTAGCGTCTCGAAGGGCGAGGCGTCTCCAGAGAACACCGGACCCTCCTTCGAGACGCCGCTTCGCGGCTCCTCAGGATGAGGGCGGTGTTCTCTGAAATGCCGTTAGTCGCCCACGCGCTGCGCAGCGAGAGCTGTTTCGTAATCTTTTCGCGCCGTCTTCACCTGCTCGCGTGACGATACCTCCGGCACGGCTACATCCCACCAGTGGCCGCCTTCGTCTGTGGAGATGAGCGGATCGGTATCGATGACGATCACGGTGCTGCGATCCACACCGCGTGCCTTCTTCAAGGCGTCTTCGAGTTCGGCAATGCTCTTCACCTTCAGCGACTGCGCGCCGAGGCTCGCGGCATGGGCGACGAAGTCGATGTCGGGCAGCGTCACGTGGTTCGTGTGCTGCAACAGATTGTTGAAGCTTTCGCCGCCCGTGGCGCGCTGAAGGCGGTTGATGCAGCCATAACCGCGGTTGTCGAGGAGAACGACGGTAAGCTTCTGACCCAGCATCACGGAGGAGGCGAGTTCCGAATTCATCATGAGGTAGGAGCCGTCGCCCACCATCACGATCACCTCGCGTGAGGGATCGGCCATCTTCACGCCGAGGCCGCCCGCGATCTCGTATCCCATGCAGGAATAGCCGTATTCCATGTGGTAGCCGAGCGCGCTGCTCGCCTTCCAATGCTTATGCAACTCGCCCGGCAGGCCGCCAGCGGCGCAGACCACGACGTCGGTCGGGGAGGAGGTGCGCTGCACTGCGCCGATCACCTGCGCGTCGGAGGGAAGTTCCGCATTCGTCGGATCGGTGAAGCGGGCGGAGGATTCGAACCAGCGGGATTTTTCCTTGCTGCCCTTCACGACCCAGGCCTCCGGCGCCTTCCAGCCGCCGAGCGCACGGCCCAATTCCTCAAGACCCACGCGCGCGTCCGCCACGAGCGGCAGTGCATTGTGCTTCGTGGCATCGAACGCCTGCACGTTGAGGCCGACGATGCGGCGCTTCGGGTTTTTGAACAATGCCCAGGAACCGGTGGTGAAATCCTGCAGGCGCGTGCCCACCGCAATCACCACATCGGCCTCTTCGGCGAGCGCATTGGCAGCGCCTGTGCCGGTCACGCCGACCGAGCCGAGATTGGCCTGATGATCATGAGGGAGACTGGACTTGCCGGCCTGCGTCTCACCGACGAAGAGTCCGTGCTTTTGTGCGAACTCTGCAAGCACCCTCTCGGCACCGGAATAGAGCACGCCACCGCCCGCCACGATGAAGGGCTTTTTTGCGTCGCGGATGAGGTTTGCGGCTTCAGCGAGTTCCGACTCGTCGGGGCGGATGCGGCGTGGTGTCCAGATTTTCTCCGCGAAGAAGCTTTCAGGGTAATCGTAAGCCTCGGCCTGCGTGTCCTGGCACAGCGCGAGCGTCACCGGCCCGCAATCGGCGGGATCGGTGAGGACCGCCATCGCGCGCTGGAGCGCGGGAATGATCTGCTCAGGACGCGCAATGCGGTCGAAGTATCGGGAGACGGGCTTGAAGCAGTCGTTGGCCGAGACTGTACCATCCGAAAAATCCTCGACCTGCTGCAACACCGGATCGGGCTTGCGGTTGGCGAACACGTCACCGGGAAGAAGCAGAACGGGAAGACGGTTGACGTGCGCGACGGCGGCGGCCGTCACCATGTTCGTCGCGCCGGGGCCGATGGAGGTGGTGCAGGCCATCATGCGCCTGCGGCGCGAGGCTTTCGCGAAGGCAATCGCCGCATGGGTCATGCCCTGCTCATTATGTGCGCGGAAGGTCGGGAGCTTGTCGCGCACGCCGTGCAGCGCCTCGCCCATACCGGCCACGTTGCCGTGGCCGAAGATGGCCCAGACGCCGCCGAACAGAGGCAGGGTTCGTCCATCGATTTCCGTCTTCTGCGCAGTGAGGAACCGGGCGACGGCTTGCGCCATGGTGAGGCGGATCGTGCTCATGGGCGTTTCTCTCAAAATGCGCCGAGTGACGTCGGCAGCGTTCTCAGGTTGTGTATTCAAAGAAAGAGGGTGGAGCCAATGTTAACTCAGCCCTTTGTCTCAGGCGGCTTTCGCCTGGCCGGACACGCGCTGCCAGGCATCGACGAGACGCTGGAAGCGGCCTGCCATATCGGCAATGGCGGCTTCGTCCGAGATCTCGCCCTTCAGCCAGCGGCGCGCGGCCTCGTTGAAGATGGTGCGGCCCACCGCGAAACCTTTCACCTGAGGCTCGCTGGCCGCAGCGGCGAAGGCGGCTTCAAGCTCATCCTCCGGTGCTTCGAGGCCAAGCAGCACGATGCCGCGGCAATACGGATCGTTCCTGGTGATCACCTCGCCGATGGCCTTCCAGGCCGATTTGTCCTGCTGGGGCTCGAGCTTCCACCAATCCGGCTTGATGCCGAGATCGTAGAGATGCTGGACGATGCTGGCGACCGTATCGGTTTTCAGCGCACCGTGCTTGCCCGCGATGATCTCGATCAAGAGCTCACGGCCGATGCGGCGCGCGGCGTCGTGGATGCGCAAAAGCTCGCGTTCCTGGCGTGCTTTAAGGTCCGGCGGATCGTCGGGATGATAGAAACACAGGCATTTGATGGTGTGACCCACTGGCCATTCCACGAGCTGCGCGCCGATGCTGCCGCCGTCTTCGAAATCGAGCGGACGCGAGCCGGGCAGTTCGACGGGGCGACCGATCCAGAACGGATGGTCGGCCGCGCGGAACAAAGCTTCGCGGCCATAGGTGCCGTCGATCAGCATGCCGAAGCCAGGACGGCCATCCGCCACTTTGGCAGCCGCCTGCACGGCAAGGACCTTGAAGTCGGGAATGCGCTCGATCGAAGCGCCCACTTCCTTCGCCATCGCTTCCAGCTGCATGCGGTGATCGATGGCGAACGCCATGAGCGTGTCGGATCGAGGCCGGCGCGTCGTCGCCCAATGGATGTGGTTGATCGTTTCGTCGAAACGAAGAGCCTTATGACGACTTCCCTCTTTGAGGAAATGCTGCAACTCAGGGAAGGTCGGGATCTCGGGCGAGCAGAGGAGACGCGACACGGCGAAGGCGCCGCTCGCATTGGCATAGGCGCAGCAGGTTTCGAGTTTCTCGTCCCGCAGCCAGCCGCGTAAGAAACCGGAGAGAAAGGCATCACCTGCGCCCAGCACATTGTAGACCTCGACGGGAAAGCCGGGGCCCTTCACACCGTCATCGAGCGAGGCAGGGATGTCACCGGGGAACACAATGCAGCCCATGGGGCCGCGCTTGCATACGATGGCGGCTTTCGAGATCGAGCGGATGGCGCGGATCGCCGCAAGCGTATTCTCCGAGCCCCCCGCGATGTGAAGCTCCTCTTCCGTGCCGACGATGAGATCGCACTCGGCGAGGATGGGCTTGAGGTGTTCGGTGACGGTATCCGAGCGCACGTAACGCGACTCGCCGGCACCGTGGCCGAGGAGGCCCCAGAGATTAGGGCGGTAATCCACATCGAATACCACCTTCCGGCCATTCGCCTTCGCAATGCGGATGGCCTTCTTCTGCGCAGCGGCGGTGTTCTCACGGGAAAAATGCGTGCCGGTGACGACGATCGCCGAGGCAGAGGCAACGAAGCTCTCGTCGATATCATCCTCGGAGAGCGCCATGTCGGCGCAATCGGCACGATAGAAGATGAGCGGGAAGGAATCCTCGTCCCGCACGCCGAGGATCGCGAGAGCGGTGAGGCGTTGCTTATCCGTGATGATCCCTTGGGTGGCAACGCCTTCGCGCTCCATCTGCTCGCGGATGAATCGGCCCATGGCTTCGTCGCCGACCCGAGTGATGAGGCCCGATTTGAGGCCGAGCCGCGCCGTGCCGATGGCGATGTTCGCAGGACACCCGCCGACCGCCTTGGAGAAGGAGGCCATGTCCTCCAGCCGCCCACCCACCTGCTGGCCGTAGAGATCGACCGAGGCGCGGCCGATGGTGATCACATCCAGGGCTGGCTTCATGCTATTCCTCCCGCTGCCGGTCTTCTCGAGAGACCGTGCCTGAGCCGCCTTCGGGCCCTTGCAGTCATAGAACGTTTATTCTATTAGCATCTTATGCTGGAATAGCAATTCTAAATTTCCCAATAGCCGGCAAAACACTTCGGAGGAAGCATGATCAGGATCGCCGTTCTGGGCGCTGGCCGCATCGGCCGTATTCACGGGCGCAACGCCGCCAACCATCCCGACGCCCGCCTCGTTGCGGTCGCCGATCCGCATGCTCCCGCCGCCGAGGCTCTGGCAGCGGAGACTGGCGCGGAAGTCGCGCCTCTCGATTCGATCGTCGAGCGCTCCGATGTGGACGCCATTCTCGTCTGCACGCCGACCACGACCCACGCCGATCTCATCGAGCGTGGTGCGAAGGCCGGTAAGGCCGTGTTCTGCGAAAAGCCGGTTGACCTTTCGAGTGCCCGAATCGAGACCTGCCTTGCCACGGTCGAGAAGGCCGGTACGCCGCTGATGATCGGCTTCAACCGACGCTTCGATCCGAATTTCGCCTCCTTGCGCCGTCGACTCGCTGACGGCGAAGTGGGCGAGGTGGAACTCGTGACAATTCTCTCCCGCGATCCCGGCCCGCCGCCGGTGAGCTACATCAAGACGTCCGGCGGCCTGTTCCGGGACATGATGATCCACGATCTCGACATGGCGCGCTTCCTGCTGCTCGGCGACGAACCGGTGGAAGTGCACGCGGTCGGCTCTTCCCTCGTGGACCCGGCCATCGGCGAAGCGGGCGACGTGGACACGGCGGCCGTGATGCTGAAGACGGCCAAGGGCCGCATCGTGCAGATCTCGAACTCCCGCCGCGCCACTTACGGCTACGATCAGCGGATCGAGGTGCATGGCTCGAAGGGCATGATCCGCGCGGGCAACATCCACCGCACCACGGTGGAAGTGGCAAATGCTTCCGGCATCACCGCCGATCCGGTGCAGGACTTCTTCCTGGAGCGCTATGCGGAAGCCTATCGCGACGAGCTGACCACGTTTCTGAATGCGATCCGAGACGGCAAACCTTGCAATCCCACGGGGCGCGACGGTCTCATGGCCCAGCGCTTGGCGGATGCGGCGACCGAGTCGGCACAGACCGGAAAGCCGGTGAGGGTTTGATCGCAGGCGTCATCCAGGGGCTGCGAAGCAGAACCCGGGATCGTTCCACGAGATGGCGCTTCATTCTGAGCGATCCCGGATCGGCTACGCCGTCCGGGATGACATGCTGGTCAGCTTTCCGCCCGCTTCTCCGCAGTGCCGACGGCGAGCGCCATGGCGAGGGCGAAGGATGCAGAGAGGGAGCGGAAGGCGCCAAAGTCCGCTTCCGCCACTTCGAGCCACACATCGGCGCTTGAAACCAGCGGGCTGAAGGCCGAATCCGTGATCGCCACGACCGGAATGTTGTTCCGCGCGGCGGCTGCCGCGAGATCGGCGGTCACCGGCGCATAAGGCGTGAAGCTGATGGCGAGAACCGCATCGCGCTCGGTGGCGGTTGCGAGCTGCTCGGGCCCGAGCTGCGCCACATGATCGATCAGGATTGCGCGCACGCCGAGCTTCCCGAAGGCATAGGCGCAATAGGCAGCAATCGGAAATACCCGGCGCGCGCCGAGAAGATAGATCGTATCGGCCTTCGCCAGGGTCTCGATGGCGCGGGAGAGTTCCTCCGGGCGCACCGACTCGCGCATCTTTTCAAGCGAGATCGTGGCCGCATTGGCAAAGCCTTCGAGAAGCGACGCGGCATGAACGTGGTCGCCTTCCAGGTTGCGCAAGACGCGCAGGCGCTCACGGTAATCAGGAAAGCGTTCGCGCAGGCGGTCGCGAAAGATCTGCTGGAGATGAGAGAAGCCGTCATAGCCGAGGCTCTTGGCAAAGCGCACCAATGTGGAAGGCTGAACACCGGCATGCTCGGCAATGCCGGCCACCGTGCCGAAGGCCACTTCCTCAGGGTGCTCTATGGCGAAGGCCGCGAGCTGCTTGAGGCGCTTCGGCATCGTCTCCCGGCGGCTGAGCAGCAGCGTCCGCAGGCCTTCGTAATCCTCTGGCGCTTCTGTGGCAGTTTCTGCCGCTTCCGTGCTTTTCCCGGTCTCCATGCGTCTACCCTGAATATCAGATGAGGACCTTGACACCGATCCACAGAAAATGGAATGAATATTCTACTCTATAAACAAAAAGGTTCTGGCGTTCCATTATTGTGGACGACTGGAGCGGCAGAGGAAGCGCATAGAAGAGGGTGATTCGGGTTCCGAGTCATTTGTTGATCCTCTGCAAACTCATGGGCGGCGTGTGAGGCCGCAGCTTCGACCGCACCCGGATTTCCGGCGGCGGTGCTCGAGTGAGAACCCTTTTGGGAGGAAACAAATGAAGTCGATCGTTACCGGTCTCGTTGCCGCCGCAGCCTTGACCGTCGCAGCCGCCGCCCCTGTGGCCGCCCAACAGAGCGGCCGCATCATCGTGGTCACCCACGGCCAAGCCAACGACCCGTTCTGGTCCGTGGTCAAGAACGGCGTGACAGCCGCCGGCCAGGACATGAAGGTTCAGGTCGATTACCGGGCGCCCGAGACCTTCGACATGGTGGCCATGAGCCAGCTCATCGATGCGGCCGTGAATCAGAAGCCCGCGGGCCTCGTCGTTTCGATCCCCGATGCTTCGGCGCTCACTGCGTCGATCCAGAAAGCGGTGGCCGCCGGTATTCCGGTGATCTCCATGAATTCCGGCTCCGATGTGTCGAAGAAGCTCGGCGCGATGCTCCATGTGGGCCAGGACGAAGTTGAGGCCGGACGCATTGCCGGCGCCAAGCTGAAGGAAATGGGCGGCAAGGTCGGCCTGTGCGTGAACCAGGAAGTCGGCAACGTTTCGCTCGATCTGCGCTGCAAGGGCTTCACCGAAGGCTTCGGCGGCAAGGTCACCGTGCTGCCGGTCACGAACGATCCGGCGGATGTGCGCGCCAAGGTGAAGGCGGCGCTTGCGGCCGATGCTTCAGTCGATACGGTCCTGGCGCTTGGCGCGGGCACGGCGGGCGAGCCGACGGTCGCGGCTGTGAAGGATGCCGGCAAGACGGGTGCCGTGCGCGTCGCCACGTTTGATCTTTCCGCAAACTTCCTCAAGTCCGTGGCATCGGGGGAGGCGGTCTTCGCCATCGATCAGCAGCAATATCTGCAGGGCTATCTGCCTGTGGCGTTCCTCGCTCTCAACACGAAATACGGCTTGATGCCCGGCGGCAACGTGCCTTCCGGCCCGAACCTGATCACGAAGGAGAAGGCCAATCAGGTGATCGAGCTGTCCGCAAAGGGCATTCGCTAAAGCCGCATCGGAGCCCGCGGTCGCGCTGGATCGCGGGCTTCCCCTTTTCATCTGGTTCTTAAGGGAGGCTCTCATGGTGAACACCACCCAGCCGACCGCCGATTTGTCTCCGGCTCCCGCCATCAAGAAGATTCAGGACGAGCGCCTCAAGGAGGTCTCCCTCCTGACGAAGATCATGCGCCGCCCCGAACTCGGCGCGCTCGCCGGTCTGATCCTTGTTGCGATTTTCTTTTTCTCCACCGCCGATGCGTCGATGTTCACGCTTGCGGGCATCATGAACATTCTCTCGCCTGCTTCGCAGCTTGGCATTCTCGCCATCGCGGCGGCGCTGCTCATGATCGGCGGCGAGTTCGATCTCTCCATCGGTTCCATGGTCGCCTTCACGGGGCTCGTCTTCGGCGCCTTCGTGACGCTCAGCGGTTTGCCGCTTCTGCTGGCAATTGCGGCGACCTTCGTGGTGGCGGCGATTCTCGGTGGATTGAACGGGCAGCTCGTCATCCGCACACGGCTGCCCTCCTTCATCGTCACGCTCGCTTTCCTCTTCATCCTGCGCGGACTTTCTCTCGTGGGTCTCAAATGGGCGACCGGCGGCTCCACGCAGATGCGCGGCATCGGCGCGCAATCCAACGAGGATTTCGTCCGCGAGATCTTCTCAGGGACCGCGCTGGAGGGTCTGTTCTCCTGGCTCGCCGCCAATGACCTCATCGCAAAGTTCCCGAATGGGACGCCCACGGTCACTGGCGTTCCGGTTTCCATTCTCTGGTTCATCGGCTTTGCGCTGCTCGCCACCTGGGTGCTGCTGCGCACCCGCGCCGGCAACTGGATCTTCGCGGCAGGCGGCGACGCCAATGCGGCGCGTAATTCCGGCGTGCCGGTGGACCGCGTGAAAACCGGCCTCTTCATGCTCACCGCCTGCGCGGCGGCGCTGGTCGCCATCCTGACCGTGCTCGATGCGGGCTCGACCGATGCGCGACGCGGCTTCCAGAAGGAGTTCGAGGCCATCATCGCGGCCGTGATTGGCGGCTGCCTGCTCACGGGCGGCTATGGCTCGGCCATCGGCGCGTTCTTCGGCGCCATCATCTTCGGCATGGTGTCAATCGGCCTCACCTATACCCGCTTCGACTCGGATTGGTTCCAGGTCTTCCTGGGGGCCATGCTGCTGCTGGCGGTTCTCTTCAACAACTTCATCCGCCGCAAGGTGACGGGAGAGCGCTGATGGAAACACAAGCTCCGCTCATCGAGGTCCGCAACCTCGTCAAGCATTTCGGCTCCGTCATTGCGCTCTCGGGCGTTTCGCTCTCCGTCCATCGCGGCGAGGTGATGTGCCTGCTCGGCGACAACGGCGCGGGCAAGTCGACGCTGATCAAGACGCTCTCCGGCGTTCACAAGCCGACCTCGGGCGAGTTCCTGGTGGAAGGCCGGCACGTGACCTTCTCAAGCCCACGCGATGCGCTCGATGCCGGCATCGCCACGGTCTATCAGGACCTCGCGATGATCCCGCTGATGTCGGTGACGCGCAACTTCTTCATGGGGCGCGAGCCGGTGAGGGGCGTCTGGCCGTTCCGCCATGTGGACTTCGACCATTGCGACGCCGTTACCCGCGAGGAAATGCACAAGATCGGCATCGACGTGCGCGATCCGCATCAGGCCGTCGGGACATTGTCCGGCGGCGAGCGGCAATGCGTGGCGATCGCCCGCGCGGTCTATTTCGGCGCGAAGGTACTCATTCTTGACGAGCCGACCTCCGCGCTCGGCGTCGCGCAGACCTCCATGGTGCTGAAATACATCCACCAGGTGCGGCAGAAGGGCCTCGGCGTGATCTTCATCACGCACAACGTGCGTCATGCCTATGCGGTGGGAGACCGTTTCACGGTGCTCAACCGCGGCAAGACGCTCGGCACCTACGCCAAGTCCGAAATCGCCATCGACGAGCTGCAGAACCTCATGGCTGGTGGCAAGGAACTGCAGGCGGTCTCGGCTGAACTCGGCGGGATGGTGTAGGCGCATCGCAGGCACTGTCCTCATCCTGAGGAACAGACGAAGTCTGCGTCTCGAAGGATGATCCAGAAAGCACTGAACTCTCCTTTCCCCTCCCCCTTGCGGGAGGGATAGGGGATGAGGGTGGAGTGACTGGGTGAGACGTTGAACTGGTTCACTCCCGTCATCACCGGCCTTGTGCCGGTGATCCCGACGACGTGAAGCGCCGCGTCTTTCATCATCGGGATGGCCGGGACAAGCCCGGCCATGACGTGGGAGAGACTCTCAACGTGAGAGCAATGAGTTGTTATCTTTCCAGGAGCATGGCGAATGAAGTCTCTGAACGTCGGCCTCATCGGCACGGGCTACATGGGCAAGTGCCACGCGCTTGCCTGGAACGCGGTCGCTTCCGTGTTCGGCGACGTGCCCCGCCCACGACTTGCGGTGCTGGCGGAGGCCTCGCAGGATCTCGCGGAGAGGAAGGCGCGGGAGCTCGGATTCGAGCGTGCGACCGGTGACTGGCGCAGGCTTGTGAGCGACCCCGATATCGACGTGGTCTCGATCACCACGCCCAATGCCTTCCATCCCGAGATGGCGATTGCCGCGCTGGAAGCAGGGAAGCATATCTGGTGCGAGAAGCCGATGGCCACGAAGCTGGAGGATGCGGAGCGCATGCTGGCTGCCGCGCGTGCCTCAGGCAGGGTCGCGGCACTTGGCTACAACTACATCCAGAACCCGGCCATGCGCCTGATCCGCCGCATTCTCGAAGAGGGACGGATCGGTGAGGTGAACCATGTGCGCCTCGAGATGGACGAGGATTTCATGGCCAATCCTGAGGATCTCTTCACCTTGAAGAGCGAGGCGTCTTCCGGCCATGGCGCGCTCGACGATTTCGGCGTTCATCCTTTGAGCCTCCTGCGCGCTCTGCTCGGCGGTGTGCGGCGCATGTGCGGCCACATGGCGAAGCCCTACGCGGACCGTCCTGTGCAGGGTGGCGGGCGTCGTAAGGTCGAGACATACGATATCGCGACGGTTCTGATGGAGCTGGACAACGGCGCTTCCGGCGTGCTCGCGCTCAACCGCTCCGCCTGGGGCCGCAAGGGCCGCATCTTCGTGCAGATCTTCGGTTCGAAAGGCACCGTCGTCTACGATCAGGAGCGCATGAACGAAGTGCAGCTTTATACGGTGGATGGCTTAAAAGAGACGCAAGGTTTCCGCACGATCCTCACCGGACCGCAGCATCCGCCTTATGACAGGTTCATCCCCGCGCCCGGTCACGGCCTCGGCTTCAACGACCTGAAGATCATCGAATGCCGCGAGCTGATGCGGCGCATTGGGGGCGAGAAGGCGCATCTCATCGAGTTCGAGGACGGGATCCGCATCGAGCGAACGGTCGATGCCATGGCGCGCAGCGCGCATGAGGGGCGCTGGGTTGAGGTGGCGGCGGGCGGGTAGCAGGTGCCTTAAGGAGCATCTCTCCACGTCATCACCGGCCTTGTGCCGGTGATCTCGACGTCTTTGAGCACAGCGCTTTACGGATCGAGATGGCCGGGACAAGCCCGGCCATGACGAGGATGCCATGACGAGGATAGTGAGCGGAAGGGCTCTTCACCCGTCATCCCCGGGCTCGTCCCGGGGATCCCGCTGCGGTGGGGCGCGGCGTTCTTCAGAAACGGGATGGCCGGGACGAGCCCGGCCATGACAGGGTGAGAATTCCTCAGGCAAACCTCAAGCCGCGTGTGCCTTCAGCACTTCGAGGAAGGCATCCGCGTAGCGATCGAGCTTGGCTTGACCCACACCGTGGATCTCGCCGAAGGCGCGCACGGTGGTGGGGCGCTTCGCCGCCATGTCGATGAGGCTGCGGTCGGAGAAGATCACATAGGCCGGCACGCCCTCTTCCTTCGCCAGGCGCGTGCGCAGCGCCTTGAGATCGAGGAGCAGCGGATCGTCGGAGGGCACGATGGCCTCTGCCTCGATGCGCGAACGACGGCGGCGACGATCGGCAGGCTTCATGAGAACGTCGGATCGCAGCTCGATCCGCTCCTGGCCCTTGAGCACGGCGACGCCCTTGTCGGTCAGGGTCCAGCGGCCGTATTCGGCAAGCTCCAGGCCGACGAGGCCGGCGGCGTAGATCTGGCGCAGAAGCGAGCGCCATTCGTTCTTGGAGCGGTCCTTTCCGACGCCGAAAGTCTTGAGCTTGTCGTGACCGAAGCGAAGGATCGCCTCCGTCCCGTCGCCCACGAGAATGCTGATGAGATGCTCCGTGCCGAAACGCTCGCCGGTGCGCACGATGGCTGAGAGAATCTTCTGCGCCTCGATGGTGCCGTCGAAGGACATGACGCCTTCGATGCACAGATCGCAATTGCCGCAGGGCTCGGTGGCCTCGCCGAAATAGGCGAGAAGCGTCTGACGCCGGCAGCGCGGCGCCTCGCACAAAGCGACAAGCGCGTTGAGGCGCTGGCGCTCCACGCGCTTCTGCTCGTCCGCCGCATCGCTGTCCTCGATCTGGAGGCGGCGCAGGCGCATGTCGTCGAGGCCGTAGAGGGTCAGCGTGTCGGCGGGTGCGCCATCGCGGCCCGCGCGGCCGATCTCCTGGTAATAGGCCTCGATCGATTTCGGCAAGGCCGCATGCGCGACGAAGCGCACGTCCGGCTTGTCGATGCCCATGCCGAAAGCGACGGTGGCGACCATCACCACGCCGTCCTCCTGCAGGAAGATGTCCTGATTCTTGGCGCGCTCGGCTTGGTGCATGCCTGCGTGATAGGGCAGCGCCCGATAGCCTGCCTGGCTCAACGAGTCGGCGAGCTTCTCGGTGGCATCGCGCGACGAGCAATAGACGATGCCGCTCTCGTGCCGGTGCTTGTCGAGGAAGGAAAAGAGCTGGCGCCGCGCATGCTCCTTCGCCTGCATGGCAAGACGCAGATTCGGGCGGTCGAAGCCGTGGATGAAGAGGCGCGGCTCCTCCTCGAACAGGCGATGCATGATGTCGCCGCGCGTTGCCACGTCGGCCGTGGCGGTGAGCGCGATGGTCTGCACATTGCCGAGACGACGGCGCACGTCGCCGAGCATGGCGTATTCGGGGCGGAAATCGTGGCCCCATTGCGAGACGCAATGCGCCTCGTCGATAGCAAGCAGGTTCACGCCGGAGCGGCCGAGCCACTCGGTGGTTCCGGTATTGGCCAGCCGCTCGGGCGAGGCATAGAGAATGCGCATGCGCCTGTCGCGCACCGCATCGACCACGCGGCGGTTCTCCTCCGGGTCGTTGGCGGAGTTGAGGCTTCCCGCCTCGATGCCGAAATGGCGCAGCGCCGCCACCTGATCGCGCATGAGGGCGATGAGCGGCGAGACCACGAGGGTCAGGCCTTCCCGGGCGAGGGTCGGCAGCTGATAGCAGAGCGACTTGCCCGCCCCCGTCGGCATGATCGCGAGCACGTCCTCGCCGGACAAAACGGCGCGCACGATCTCCTCCTGTCCTTCGCGGAAGGAGGGAAAGCCGAAAACGTCGTGGAGAATCTTGCGCGGGTCGATCACGGATGCCGTGTGACCGATGACGGATTCGAGGTCAATGCGGCATCGGGAATCTTCAGGAAGGAAAGCACGCCTTTGGCCGCCGCGATGCCGGTGGCGAAGGTGGCCTGGAGCAGGTAGCCGCCGGTCGGAGCCTCCCAGTCCAGCATCTCGCCCGCCACGAAGACCCCCGGCATCCGCCTGAGCATGAGATGCTCGTCCAATTCGCTGAACGGCACGCCGCCTGCTGTGGAAATGGCCCTTCCCAAGGATTTCGTGCCCGTGAGTGTCAGGGGCACGGCCTTGATGAGCCGGGCGAGAGCCTCGGGCTCCACGGGCAATTGGGGCGCTGATTCGCGTAAAGTAGCGATGCCCAGGGGGCTCAAACCCGCCGCCTTGCGCAGGAAGGTGGAGGCGGACTGGCCCTTGCGGGGTAGGCTCAGGCGCTTCTCAAGGGCGTCCAGGGAGAGGTCGGGCCGCAGATCCAGGAGAAGCTTGGCGCTGCCCTGTCGCTCGATGGCGTTGCGCAGGGACCTTGAGAGGGCATAGACCGCGCCGCCTTCGATGCCATCCGCCGTGATGATCGCTTCCCCCTTCACCGTCACACCCTCGAAGGCGAGGGCAATGCGTTTCAGGGGCTCGCCCTCGAAGCGGCTGCGCATCACCTCGGACCAGGGCAGGGTGAAGCCCATATTGGCCGGACGTAAGGGGGCGACGGCGATGCCCTTGCCCTGAAGCATGCTGACCCAGGAGCCGTCCGAGCCGAGTCGAGGCCAGCTCGCTCCACCGAGAGCGAGGATGGTCGCATCCGGCTTCGTCGTGACGGTCTGGCCTGCGGCATCGGTGAAGACCAGGGCTCCTTCCGCATCCCAGCCCTGCCACGTGTGCCGCAGGGCAAAGCGCACGCTTAAGTCCTCCAGCCGCGTCAGCCAGGCCCGCAGGAGAGGGGAGGCCTTGAAGGCCTTCGGGAACACGCGTCCGCTCGAACCCACGAAGGTTGCCTCTCCCAGACCCTCGCACCAGGCTCGCAGATCCTTCGGACGGAAGGCTTCGATGAGGGGGCGCAAGACCGGTTCGGCCTCCGCGTAGCGGGTGACGAATCGCTCGAAATCTTCGGAATGGGTCAGGTTCAGGCCGCCCCGTCCGGCCATCATGAATTTGCGCCCGACCGAGGGCATCCGGTCGTAGACCGTCACCGCGAGGCCTGATCGCGCGAGAGCTTCCGCCGCGATCAGGCCGGCAGGGCCTCCGCCGATGATGGCGGCCTGAGGGGAAGAGGAGGGCAGGGACATGCGCTCAGCTGACGCGGAAAGGGACAACGGGATGGTCTGGACCCTCACGCTTCGACATGGCATTCAGCGCGGCGGGTCGTGGCTTTTCCACATGACCACCACGGGACTTTTTTGCAAGAGGAGCGGTGTCTCAAGCCGCCCCAAGGGGATTATCAATGCGTGTTCTTTTCGTCTCGGCCCTGATCGCTCTGGCGCTTGCGGGCTGCGCGGGCGATATGTCGCTCAACAATGGGGATGCCGTTCTCGCCAGCTCCACCAGGGATGCCGCGGAGGCCGCCAGGCTCATCTCCGCCTACCGCGTCTCCAGGGGCTTGAGCCCGGTGACGGTCGATCCGAAGCTCAACGAGGCGGCGGAATACCAGGCGCGCGTGGTAGCGGCCGCCGGCAGGCTCAGCCACGGCAATTTCGCGGGCCGCATGGATAAGTTCGGCATCATCGGCTACTCGGCCGAAAACCTTTCGGCGGGGGCAGATTCCGTTGATGGCACCATCAGCCGGTGGAAGAATTCTCCCGGCCACAACGTCAATCTGCTGATGCCTCAGGCCAGCAGGATCGGTTTTGCCCGTGCCGATGCCAACAACCGCTACGGCCGCTACTGGGCTCTCGTGCTGGGGCAGTAAGGCAGGCTTTCCCGCGCCACGGACCGGGCACAAAGAAGGGCGGTCGCGCGTTAGGAACGAGGTTTTCCTCTTTCGCGCACCCTCCATGACCCATCAGCAGATGCTCTCCTTCGCCATCGTCGCCGGGATGATGGCGCTCTTCGTCTGGGGACGCTTCCGGTACGATCTCGTCGCTGTCATGGCGCTTCTGGTGGCGGTGCTGGTCGGCATCGTGCCCGCCGACAAGGCGTTCTCGGGATTCAGCGACGACATCGTCATCATCGTCGCAAGCGCGCTCCTGGTGAGCGCAGCGGTGGCGAAATCCGGTGTGCTGGAGGCCGCTCTCAACCGGGCGGCGCCCTATCTGCGCAGCGAGCAGAGCCAGGTGGTCGTGCTGGTCACGGCCGTGACGGTGCTCTCCGCCTTCGTGAAGAATATCGGCGCGCTCGCGATGATGATCCCCGTGGCGTTCCAGATCGCGCGACGCACGAACACGCTGCCTTCCAGCTTCCTCATGCCCATGGCTTTCGGCTCGCTGCTCGGCGGCATCGTCACGCTGGTCGGCACTTCGCCCAACATCATCGTGTCGCGGGTGAGAGGCGAGCTTTTGGGCGAGCCTTTCGGCATGTTCGACTTCACGCCGGTGGGCGTCGGCATCGCGCTGGCGGGCGTGGCGTTTCTCGCTTTCGGCTATCGTCTCCTGCCAAAGGGCCGCAAGGGCGCGGCCTCGCTGGACGAGGCGCTCAACATCAAGGACTACGTGACAGAGGCGCGTGTCATCCCTGAATCCGACGTCGTGGGGCAGACGGTGGCAGACCTGCACAAGCTCGCCAATGGCGAGGTGAAGGTGGCGGCGATCATCCGCAACGAGACGCGCAGCTCCAGCCCCTTGCCCGATGTCATGATCCGCGAGAACGATCTTCTCATGCTGGAGGGCGAATCCGAGGCGCTCGAGAGCACTGTCGCACGCGCGGGCCTCAAGCTCAGTCGCGAGCACCGCCAGCCTGAAACCGATGAGGCAACGGATGAGATCGGTGTCATCGAAGCCATCGTCGGACCAGGTTCCGTGCTCGCCGGTTGGTCTGCCGGGCGCATCGGTCTTTACGAGCGCTTCGGCGTCAATCTCATCGCCGTGAGCCGCAGCGGCGAGCGCTTCAAGGAACGCCTCCGCACCATCACCTTGCGCCCCGGCGATGTGCTCGTGCTGCAGGGTAATCTCAAGAAATTGCCGGACACATTGCGCGATCTCGGCTGCCTGCCATTGGCCGAGCGCGAGATCCGTCTCGGCAATGCCCGCAGAAGCTTCGTACCTGTCGCCATTCTCGGCGTCACGATGGTGCTCGTTGCCTTCAACGTGCTTCCTGTTTCCATCGCTTTCTTCGGCGCTGGCGTGCTGCTCGTTCTCTTCGGAGCGCTCACCCTGCGCGAGGCTTACGAGACGATCGAGTGGCCGATCATCGTGATGCTCGGCGCGCTCATCCCGGTCAGTGAATCCATCCGCACCACGGGTGGCACGGATCTGATCGCAGGCTGGCTGTCATCGGCGGCGCAGATGCTGCCGCCCACCGGCGCGCTCGTGCTCATCATGGTGGCGGCCATGGCGGTGACGCCGTTCCTCAACAATGCGGCGACCGTGCTCGTGATGGCGCCCATCGCAGCGAGCTTTGCTACGCAGCTCGGCTTCAGGCCCGATGCGTTCCTGATGGCGGTGGCGATAGGGGCTGCTTGCGACTTCCTCACGCCCATCGGCCACCAGTGCAATACTCTGGTGATGGGTCCCGGCGGCTATCGCTTCGGCGATTACTGGCGGCTTGGCCTGCCGCTCTCGATCATCGTGGTGGCGGTAGGGACGCCCCTGATCATGTTCTTCTGGCCTCTCGGTTGAAGAGAGGTCAGCGCATGATAACGGTCAGCAGAAGGGCCGTACCGGCGGCCGACGAGGCCAGCGCAATGACCATGGACCAGAGGTGCATTCTGTTCCGCTCCGCCTGGTTCAGAAGCGGGCGGATGCGCGAATCCGAACGGCCGAAGATGAAGCTGGCGTTGCGTTCGGGCCTTGGCGTATGCGGCATGATGCAGAAGCTCGACCGCACGGAGCTGCGCGCTTGGCCATAACGATGGTCGCCGGCGCTGTAGGACGGGTGGTGAGAGCTCTGGGGGTTCATGCTGGAGGCTTCCAGGGACGTGTGAGGCCTCTAACCTCGGCTCAAGGGATGAACGAGCGGTAAAGTTCTGGAGCAATCCACAATCTTCGTAAATCAAATCTTTCTGCATCCATGAAGACCTGAGTGGCTGGTTCATGAACCACGGCGCTTCCTTTCCTCTCCCCTTGTGGGGAGGGGTAGGGGTGGCCTGACCGGATGAGAAATGGAATCAGTTCTCTCGACGTCATCACCGGCCTTGAGCCGGTGATCTCGATAGATCGAAGCGTTGCACTCTTCCTGTTCGGGATGGCCGGGACACGCCCGGCCATGACGCAGTGTATTGGCCTCATGCATTCTAGATGAGGCGCAACGCTTTGACTTTGCGACCCCCACCCTCATTCCCTTCCCACCGCAAGTCGGGAACACCCGAGATCCGTAGTAGGGAGGGAATCACGCTCTTCACCTTCTGAACAGCCTCTCAGGCGACGATCAGGCCTGCTGATGACATTCATCACAGAAATCGGGTCGCGGACGGCTCTCTCTCATGGCATGAGGTGTCCCGATCATTCGGGATAGCCTCATGACGCAAGCGCCCATCCAAAAGACCATCGCAGCCTCCGATTGGGCGCTGCTCGGCCTTCTCTCCGTCATCTGGGGCGGCTCCTTCCTGTTCGTCGGCGTGGCCGTCAAGGAATTGCCGCCGCTCGTCATTGTGGCGCTGCGGGTGTCTTTGGCTGCCCTGGCCCTGCAGATCGTGCTCCGTGCCATGGGCATGCGCCTGCCACGCGAGCGTCAGGCCTGGGCCGCCTTTTTCGGCATGGGCATCCTCAACAACGTGATTCCCTTCAGCCTGATCGTCTGGGGTCAGAGCCACATCGCGAGCGGCCTTGCCTCGATCCTCAACGCCACCACGCCGCTCTTCACCGTCGTCGTGGCGCATTACCTGACCAATGATGAAAAGCTCACCGGCTCGCGCCTCGGCGGCGTGATCGTCGGCTTCATCGGCGTCGCTGTGATGATCGGCTCCGCTGCCCTCGCATCGCTGAACACCAATGTGCTGGCACAACTTGCGGTGTTGGGCGCAGCATTGTCCTACGGCTTTTCCGGCGTGTTCGGGCGCCGTTTCAAGACACTCGGCATTCCCCCGCTCGTGGCGGCCGCCGGGCAGGTCACGGCATCGAGCTGCATTCTCCTGCCCGTGAGCTTCATCGTCGACAGGCCCTGGACCTTAGCCCAGCCGAGCACCACAGCCGTTCTGTCGCTTCTTGCGCTCGCGCTCGTCTCGACAGCATTCGCCTATCTCATCTTCTTCCGCCTGCTCGCACGGGCGGGGGCGACGAATGTAGGCCTCGTCACGTTTCTCATTCCCGTCAGCGCCATTCTCTTCGGCGTCCTGCTTCTCGGCGAGACGTTGGAGATGCGGCACATGGCCGGCATGGCGCTGATTGCAGCAGGCCTCATGCTGATCGATGGGCGGCCTGCTGCTGCGATGGCCCGATCTTTCAGAACCCTTACCAAAACCAAGACGCGCGCTTTCCCTCCCCCTTGTGAGGAGGGCTAAAGCATCGGACCCAAAAGTGGATCTGCACTTTTGGGTCCGATGCTTCTCCCTTCGTCATGGCCGGGCTCGTCCCGGCCATCCCGATGCGAAGGGCGCAGCGCTCCAAAAGATCGGGATCACCGGCACAAGGCCGGTGATGACAGGGGAGGACGACGCGGACCTCCGGTTCCGCACGACGCGCTAGGGTTGGGTGTGAGCGCCAAGTCTTCAGAACGAGACGCTGACACCCCCACCTCCATCTCCTCCCCACAAGGGGGAGGAGGGTTCGCGTTGCGCCCAACTTTCCTGGTCTGCGCAAAAAGGTGAGCGGCTCTTACCGCGAAACGGCCGGCTCCGCGCGGAAACGGTTGAACATCATATCCGGTGCGCTGGTGTTGTGACGGGAGGGCACGAGCCGTCCCATCCACGCATCCGTCGCCATGGCGTCGCGGAAATTCATGATCATCTCCTCGCGCCAGGAGCGCGCTTTTTCTTCACGCACAGCAATGCGCGCCACGTCCGCGTTGAACTCGGTCACATACATGGAGCGCAGCGTCGCGAAGGGCACACCGGTGACGGCCTGATCGAAGCTCACGTCGAGCGTCATGCGCTCTTCATCGAGGTTGGCCACCGCCACATGGGCTTTGCCGCCCTTGGCGAGGGTGAGCGTGAAGCTCATGGTCTTGGGGTCGAAAGCCACATCTTTCAGGTTTGTCACCGGGCGCTGATCGAACTCCACGGGGCCGACGATGAAGGACGAGCCATAGGCCGTCCATTCCAGATGCTGCGGCGGCAACGGCTTGATGCGCCAATAGCCGTCGCCCGGATACATGGCGATCACCTCTTCCGCCTTGCCCTTGTGTTTCTTCAGAAGCTGCAGCAGGTGGATGTTGCGCGAAACCTTGCCGCCGATCGTCACCGTGGTGTCGCTCGGCCGCCAGAACTCGCTGAAGGACAGGCCCATGATGCGCACCCGGTCGTCCTCGTAGAGCGTGTGCATCACCGGGTGCGGCTTCGTCGAGGTCGCCTCCGAGATGTCCTCGCAGGCCGTCCAGTCCGGCTCCCAGCGGTCCTGTTTCAGGCTGCCCATATAGGCCGGGTGCACGGCCTCGATCCTGAAGCTCTTCACCTCGGGCGAGGCGAAATTCACGGCCACATTGTCCTTTTCCGCGCAGAGCACCGGCTCGCTCGTATTGGTGACCTGAACGGCCAAGCCGTCGAGGGTGGCGGCCTGCGCCAGGGAGGTGAGGCCAAAGAAACCGAGAGCGAGAAACCGGGGGAGGAGCGTGCGGACCATCAAAACCATCTCTCTGGGAAAACCGTCTGAGCCGTATCGAACGGCACAGATAGCCCGGCTGAATGGCCCCGTCGAGCGGGCCTGTCGAGATGGGATGGCTGCCATGCCCTCTCTGGGATTAGAGTTCCGAGCCCGCCTGTGATAAGGTGCCTCCATGCGGCAAGCTTGGCTTTAAGCGGCCAGGTGCCCAAAATTCTCCATCGCGAAAAGGGCCTCTCCCTGAGTTCATCGATGATGCGCCTCACTTTAAGCCTGTCCGACAATCCCGCCACGACCTCAGTCGAGCGGGCGATCATGGAGTTTCGCAGCGCCCGTCCCGTCGTGATCGACGGGGCTGAAGGCAGCGCGCTCGTGGTCGGCGTCGAGGATCTGGACGAGGCCAGGGCTGCCGAGATCGGGGCCGTGGCCGGCGGCCGTGCCGATCTCGTGTTGCCGGCCGCGCGCCTGCGCCGTCTGGGGCTCGAGCGGGACGTGCCCGGTCGTGTGGCTCTGCCGGTCGTGGAGCGGGAGCGGATCGAGGTTCTGGCCCTCAAACTCGATAGCCGCATCGACGCGCCGGTCCGGCCAGCCTGCGGCCTGGACGAGGAGGCGCTGGAGCTCGCCCGCCTCTCCCTGGTTCTGCCCGCCGTGATCGTGGCGCCTCTGTCTGACGGGATCGAAATCGATTCCTCCCTTGTGCGTGTCTCGGGCGCGGCCATTCGCGACTATCGCCGCGCCAAGGCGGCGGATCTCTCCCTCGTCAGCCGCGCGCCGGTGCCGCTCGAAGGTGCGCCCACCAGCGAGTTCGTGGTGTTTCGCGGAGGCGAGGGATTGCGCGATCAGGTGGCGATCATCGTCGGCAAGCCGGATCTCTCCAAGCCCGTGACTGTGCGGCTCCATTCCGCCTGCCTCACGGGCGACCTCTTCGGCAGCCTCAAATGCGATTGCGGCGACCAGCTGCGCGAAACCGTGCGCTTCATGGCGAATTCTGAGGGCGGCATTCTGCTCTATCTCGACCAGGAAGGACGCGGGAACGGCATCGCCAACAAGATCCGCGCCTATAAGCTCCAGTCCCAAGGCTACGACACCTACGAGGCCGACGAAGTCCTCGGCTTCGAGGCGGATCAGCGTCGTTTCGATTTCGCTGCCGTGATGTTGAAGAAGCTCGGTGTGAGCGCGGTGCGGCTCATGACCAACAATCCGGAGAAGATCCAGGCGCTTTCCGAGGCGGGACTACAGGTGATCTCCGACCACCGCGTATTGGGGCGCCCGACGGCGGAGAATGTGAGCTATCTCGCCGCCAAGCGGGATCGCGCAGGGCATTACATCGACCTGGAGGGCCTGCTCGCCTGCTCCAACAAGGACTGAGGTGAGCCGACGCCTTAGCGCCTCGTGCGGACCCGGAGGGCCGCGTCAGCGACCCGAAGGGCCACGCCAGTGAAAAGTGGATCCGGTTTTCCGCACGATGCGCTGCTCTATGAACGGAGCATCGGATCGATCCCAAAAGTGCAAATCCACTTTTCACGTCCGAGGCTCTAGCCGGCCGGCATTCCGGTTTCGATGATCTTCGCCCAGAGCGACACGCCATAGGGCGTGGCGGCATCGTTGAAGTCGTAAGCCGGGTGATGCACGCCTGCCGTATCGCCGTTGCCGACGAAGATGTAAGCGCCGGGGCGCTTCTCCA
Organism: Microvirga sp. KLBC 81; assembly: GCF_003075415.1. Lineage (GTDB taxonomy): Bacteria > Pseudomonadota > Alphaproteobacteria > Rhizobiales > Beijerinckiaceae > Microvirga. The sequence continues at coordinate 79,441 of NZ_QDAH01000013.1, read as the reverse complement.
GCATGTAGGAGAAATCCTCCGCACCCATCTCCGGCGGGAAGTTCGTTTGCACCGCGCTCTCTCCCGCAACGGCTTTCGCAACGGAGGCGACGAACTCCGCTTTCTCCGCATCGTTCACCGTTACCGGATAGCCGCGATTGTACTGGATGGTCGCCTTCGCGCCGAAAACAGCACAAGCATTCTCGACGATGGTGCGGATGCGGGTTTCGGCGAGTTCACGAATGGCGGGCGAGAGCGTGCGCACGGTGCCGAGCAGCGTTGCCGTCTGTGGGATCACGTTGAAGGCGTCGCCTGCCTTGATGGTGCACACGGAGACGACCACCGATTCCAGCGGATCGACGCTGCGCGAGGCGACAGACTGCAAGGCGGTGATCACATGGGCCGCCGTGACGATGGGATCGATGCATTTGTGCGGGTATGCCGCGTGGCCGCCCTTGCCTTCGATGGTGATCGTGAAGCGGTCGGCCGCCGCCATGATGGGTCCTGTACGCATGGCGAAATGGCCGACAGGTACGCCCGGCCAATTGTGCATGCCATAGACCTCCTGGATGCCGAAGCGTTCCATGAGCCCGTCCTTCACCATCGCGTCGCCGCCGCCGCCGCCTTCTTCCGCAGGCTGGAAGATCACGACCGCCGTGCCATCGAAGTTGCGCGTCTCGGCAAGATACTTCGCGGCTCCCAAGAGCATCGCCGTGTGACCGTCATGGCCGCAGGCATGCATCCTGCCCGGTGCCTTCGATTGGTAGGGCAGATCGGTGGCTTCCATGATCGGCAGCGCGTCCATGTCCGCGCGAAGGCCGATCACCCTGCCGGATGAATTGACACGTCCCCTGATGACGCCGACCACGCCCGTGCGGCCGATGCCGGTCACCACCTCGTCGCAGCCGAAGCTCTTGAGCTTCTCGGCCACGATCCCGGCGGTGCGATGCACGTCATATCCGAGCTCGGGGTTCTCGTGGAAATCCCGGCGCCAGGCCGTGATCTCGTCGGCCAGATCGGCAACGCGGTTGATGATGGGCATGGGGCATCCTTTGCATCAATTGATAGGCCACCAGCCAACCAGAGGCGGGGGGCGCCGGTCAATCCTCGAGGGAGGGTGCGCTCTGTCTCAGCGCAGGCGGCGCAAGATGGCTTTCGGCCGCTTCGTGCGGAACTGTCCGCGCTCGACCGCCACGAAAACCAGGACCAGCACGACGAGCGCCGTGAACCACCAGACCTGGGCGGTGCCGATGCCGCAGGCGCCGAAGGCGAAGGCCGACGCAAAGGACGCCATGATTCCCGGGCCGAGGATGGGGCGGTCTCCGCCTGCATTGGAAGCGGCCTGAGAGAGCAGGATGGCGCCGGAGACGGCCCCTACGACGCCAAGCTCGTACCAGATATCGAACAACAGGCTGAAGGGAGCTGTAGGAGGCACGAGGCCGAACAGGCGTCCGCGCCAGGCGGTCTCCAGGCCATGGCCGGTCAGAAGGCGCAAGGGTTCCTTGAGGATGAGCGCCTGCCATGCATCGAGACTCGCCACGGCGTGGGAGGTGGATCCGAGGATACCCTCGGCAACAGGCTTCAGAAGAAAGGGCAGGGCCGGAGCGGCAATCAGGAGGCCCGCCATGAGGAGGCTGATCAGGCGGGTGCCGGTTCTCGGGCTCATCGCTGTCAGGGCAAAGGCGACGACACCTGCGGCAAGGCCGATGAGCGGCAGCTCATCCGCTGTGAGGAAGGCGCTCACCGCCACCGCCAAGGCGAGAGTCACGGCCTCAAGATTGCGTCCGCGGGAATGGAGCCAGGTCACGGCGGGCCAGAGCAACAGGACGAGCACGACGATGCCGCGCTCGACGCCAGTCCCGTCGGGGTCGAGATTCCCGCCTTCCCGGAAGAGCATCGCGATGGCGATCAGGGCGGCAAGACCGACGCCGAGGGGCAGCAGGTAGAGATTGGCCGAGCGCATCCGTTCCGGCAGGGCCAGATATCCCGCCAGGGCCATCAGACCCATGGCGATGATATTGAGGAGCCGCTCGGAGGCCTGCGGCAAGAAAGGGGTCCAGACCAGAGAGAGGCCTGCCCAAAGCACCAGGACGAGCCCGGCGAGCCCGGCCCGCGAGGTCGCGAAGCTGACGGCTTTCTGCCAGGGGTTCTTTGCCGTGCCGTCGAGAAAGGCCGCGAGGACGATGAGGGCCACGGCCAGGGGAGCCATCACCACGAGGGCGCGACGGATGAAGAGGGCAGCCAGCGGAATGGCGAAAAGCAGAAGCGCGAAACCGAGGCGCCGCAGCAGAGCGGCGGCGTCGGCGGAAGGATTGGCCGTAGGAAGGGCGGAACGGACCATGCAGGCGGGTAACCGTCGGTTGGGCGATCTGGGATGGCTAAGCTAACGGATGTAGTGCACAAAAGCTGTAGGTGCGATGCAACACATGCCGAACCTTTGCTTTCGCACCAGCGGCATAACGTCCGGCATCGGCCTATCCAAGCTTGACATGCTATTCTCTGTCATCACCGGCCTTGCGCCGGTGATCCCGATTGCGAAAGACGCAGTGCTCTTCAGAAGCGAGATGGCCGGGACAAGCCCGGCCATGACGAGGAGGGGCTATGTTCACTCTTTCTGCCCGCGCAGGAAGTTGATGATGGCGGAAAAGTCATCGCCCTCGTGGCCCGCGCCGTTGAAGAGTGCGTAGAGCTGAGCCGCCTCTGCACCAAGCGGCGTCGAAGCGCCGGACGCGAGCGCTGCTTCCTGGGCGAGCTTCAGATCCTTCAGCATCAGAGCTGCCGCGAAGCCCGGCTTGTAGCCGTTATTGGCGGGCGAAGCCGGCACCGGACCGGGCACGGGGCAATAGGTGGTGAGCGACCAGCATTGGCCCGAGGATGTGGAAGCCACATCGAACAAAGCCTGATGCGAGAGCCCGAGCTTTTCGCCGAGCACGAATGCTTCCGCGACGCCGATCATCGAAATGCCGAGAATCATGTTGTTGCAGATCTTCGCCGCCTGGCCCGCGCCGGCCTCGCCGCAATGCACGACTCGTTTGCCCATCTTCGAGAGAATGGGTTCGGCACGATCAAAAGCCTCCTTCGTGCCGCCCGCCATGAAGGTGAGCGTCGCACCTTTCGCGCCGCCGACGCCGCCGGAAACGGGCGCGTCGAGACTCATGAGATTGCGCTCCTGCTCGCGCGCCATGACATGCGCCTTGCGGGCGCTCTCCACGTCGATGGTGGAGCAGTCGATGAGAAGCGCGCCCTCCTTGATGGAGGGCAGGATGTCGGTCCAGACCGAGAGCACATGCTTGCCCGCGGGCAGCATGGTGATCACGACCTCCGCATCGCGCACCGCATCTGCCGTTGAGCCTGCGATGCTCACGCCATCCGAGCGAGCCTGGTCGCAGGAGGTGGGGGACAGATCGAAGCCGGTGAGGGCATGGCCTGCCTTGACGAGATTGGCGGCCATGGGCCCGCCCATATTGCCGAGACCGATAAAGGCAATGTTGGTCATATGTTTCCTCCCATTTTGTCGTGTGTCGATGATTTCAAGAGCCAGATGGAACCCGCCGCCATGACGGCGGCGCTCACGCCATGCAGAAGCAGGTTGAGAAGTCCATCCGCTCCCCGCGCGGTGGCGACGATGATGAGATCGCCGATGGGGATCACGATCGTCGCGGCAAAGATCAGGCCAAGGACGCGCTGTGTCGCTGTAAAAGACAGGATCAGCAGATAGAGCCCGAAGGCGAGATCGCGCAAGCCGATGGCCGGGAGATAACCGAAGCTCTCTCCCTCTGGCGCTGAGAGACCGAAGAGGGCCGCGCCCGCTGGTGGCGCAAGGAGGAAGAGAAGTCCCAAGCCAATGAAGCCGAGGCCCAGGAGCCAGACGAGCCATGTGCTCGGAGCATTCTTCGGAAGTCCCCGTGTGCCGCCGGAGCCCTTCATGACTTTCGTGCCCTCCAGACTGCGCCCGCCAGGCCGAAGCCGTAGAACCAGAGCATGAGGGAGCCGAACACCTTGTCGAGAGAAGGATTCAAGTCAGGAAAGAACACGGCGAAGTGCGAGCCGACGGCAGCCATGATCAGCATGCCCGGAATGGCGGTGAGCGCCATGGCGCTCACCGTCTTCTGAGTGGGCACGTTCAGCAAGCGGTGGATCGACAGGCCGAGAAGCATGCCGAATGCTGCTCCCGCAACGAAGTTGATCTGGAAGGGCCTGCGCCCTTCCAGGAAGAACCAGGGTCCTGCAAGCCAAAACAGCGCGAAGATCGCTGCGGCGATGCCGAAGCCGAGGCCGAGCGATTTCGATGTCAGGATCATGGCTCCTGACCTCATCCTGAGGAGCAGACGCAGTCTGCGTCTCGAAGGAGAATCCAGATTGCACGGGAGACGCCCTCGTCCTTCGCGACGGATTGCTGACGCAATCCCCTCAGGATGAGGGCTTGAGGGCAGAGCATGTCGCTTACGGTCATCGGTTGCCGCGTCCCACCAGATCGCGCGCCACGATGAGACGCATGATCTCGTTGGTGCCTTCGAGAATCTGGTGCACGCGTAAGTCCCGCACGATCTTCTCGACTCCGTAATCGGCAAGATAGCCGTAGCCGCCATGGAGCTGGAGTGCGGCATTCGCCACCTCGAAGCCCGTGTCGGTTGCCATGCGCTTGGCCATGGCGCAGAGCTTCGTGGCATCGAGCGCCTTGGCATCGAGCGCGGAAGCCGCGCGCCACAGGAAGGTGCGTGCCGCTTCGAGTTCTGTCGCCATGTCGGCGAGCTTGAACTGCAGCGCCTGGAAATCGGCGATGCGTTTGCCGAAGGCCTTGCGGTCGTTGGTGTAGGCCAGCGCCTTGTCGAGCGCGGACTGCGCGCCGCCGAGGGAGCACGCGCCGATGTTGAGGCGCCCGCCGTCGAGGCCCGCCATGGCGATCTTGAAGCCCATGCCCTCATCGGACAGGCGGTTCGCGACCGGCACGCGCACGTCCTCGAAGATCACGGCGGCGGTGGGCTGCGCATTCCAGCCCATCTTCTTTTCCTGTGCGCCGAAGGAGACGCCGGGCATGGTCTTCTCGATCACGAGGGTCGAGATGCCGGAGGCACCTTCCTCGCCCGTGCGGACCATCGTGACATAGATGTCGGACGTGCCGGCGCCCGAGATGAACTGCTTCACGCCGTTGACGATGTAGTGATCCCCGTCACGCACGGCGCGGGTCTTCAGCGCCGCCGCATCGGAGCCCGAGCCCGGCTCGGTGAGGCAATAGCTGCCGATGGTTTCCATCGTGCAGAGAGAGGGCAGAAAACGCTGGCGCTGCTCCTCCGATCCGTAGCGGTCGATCATCCACGCGACCATGTTGTGGATGGACAGAAACGCCGAGATGGCGGGGCAGCCGGTGGCGAGCGCCTCGAAGATGAGCGCAGCATCCAACCGCGTCATGCCCGATCCGCCGACATCGTCGCGGGTGTAGATCGCCGCCATGCCGAGGGATGCAGCTTCCCGCAGAACGTCGACGGGAAAATGCTTCTTCTCGTCCCATTCGAGGGCATGGGGAGCAAGGTTGTCCGCTGCGAAGGCAAGGGCCATGTCGCGGACGGCGATTTGGTCTTCGGTCAAAGAAAACTGTGTCATGGCTCTAAATCGGCATGAGAGGGGCGCCTCGTGCACCCCGACTTTGGATCTAGAGCATCTTTCGGCGAAGTGGTCCCGGTTCGCCGCCGAAAAGATGCGTCCAAAAACACAATGGCCGGGAGCTAGGTCCCGGCCACCATGAGTGTTCTTACTTCATCGTCGGAATGGAGAATTCCGCGCCTTCCTTGATGCCGGACGGCCAGCGCGAGGTGACCGTCTTCGTCTTGGTGTAGAAGCGGATCGCGTCCGGGCCATGCTGGTTGAGATCGCCGAAGCCCGAGGCCTTCCAGCCGCCGAAGGTGTAGTAGGCGATCGGAACCGGGATCGGCACGTTGATGCCGACCATGCCCACATTCACTCGTGAAGCGAAATCACGGGCGGCGTCGCCGTCGCGGGTGTAGATCGCAACGCCGTTACCGTATTCATGCTCGGACGGCAGGCGCAGCGCCTCGTCGTAGTTCCTGGCGCGCACGACCGACAGAACGGGGCCGAAGATCTCTTCCTTGTAGATGCGCATCTCAGGCTTCACCTCGTCGAAGAGGCAGCCACCCATGTAGAAGCCGTTCTCGTAGCCTTGCATCTTGAAGTCGCGGCCATCGACCACGAGCTTCGCGCCTTCCTGCACGCCGAGATCGACGTAGGAGCGCACCTTCTCCATATGCGCCTTCGTCACGAGCGGGCCGAAATCCGCGGACGGATCCGTGGACGGGCCGACCTTCAGGGTCTCCACGCGCGGGATCAGCTTGTCCATCAGCGCGTCGGCCGTGGCCTTGCCGACGGGAACGGCCACCGACACGGCCATGCAGCGCTCGCCCGCCGAGCCGTATCCGGCGCCGATGAGCGCATCAGCCGCCTGATCGAGATCGGCGTCGGGCATGATGATCATGTGGTTCTTCGCGCCGCCGAAGCAGTGCGCGCGCTTGCCGTGAGCGGTGGCGCGGGAATAGACGTACTGCGCGATCGGCGAGGAGCCGACGAAGCCGACGGCCTTGATGTCAGGATCGTCGAGGATCGCGTCCACCACTTCCTTGTCGCCGTTGACCACGTTGAGGATGCCGGCGGGGAGGCCCGCCTCGACCATGATCTCGGCGAGGCGCATCGGCACGCCGGGATCGCGCTCGGAGGGCTTCAGGATGAAGGCGTTGCCGCAGGCAATGGCCGGAGCGAACTTCCACATCGGGATCATGGCCGGGAAGTTGAACGGCGTGATGCCGGCCACGACGCCGAGCGGCTGGCGGATCGAATAAATGTCGATGCCGGGGCCGGCGCCTTCCGTGAACTCACCTTTGAGGAGGTGCGGGATGCCGCAGGCGAATTCCACCACCTCGACGCCGCGCTGGATATCGCCCTTCGCATCGGGAATGGTCTTGCCGTGCTCGCGGGCGAGCAGCTCGGCGAGGGAATCCGTCTCCTTGGCGATGAGTTCGAGGAACTTCATCATCACGCGGGCGCGGCGCTGCGGGTTGGTGGCGGCCCAGGCGGGCTGGGCAGCCTTGGCGTTCTCGACGGCCTGGCGCAGCTCTTCCTTCGAGGCCAGCGCGACCCGGCCGATCACCTCGCCGGTCATGGGCTGGAAGAATTCCGTGGTGCGGCCCGACTTTCCGGGAACCTGCTTGCCGCCGATGAAATGTCCGACTTCGCGCATGGCGTTTCTCTCCTGAAATTTTAGATGCCCTGTTCTAGCATTGTCAAAACTGCACGACTATGGGCGAAGGTGAGGCTGCGTTGTGCAAAAATCCCAATATGCTAAACCGTTGGCATGAACGCTTTCGATTGGGACGATCTCCGCTTTTTCCTCGCCGTCGCCCGAGCGGGCCGGCTGACGGTCGCCGCCCGCCGTCTGGAGGCCGATCATACCACGGTTTCCCGCCGCATCTCGTCCCTTGAAAAGGCCCTGAAGGCCAAGCTCTTCGAGCGAAAGCCGCAAGGCTACACCCTCACCGAGCAGGGCGAGCGGTTGCTGGCGAAGGCGGAGAGCATGGAAAGCCAGGCTCTGGCGGTCGCGAGCGAAGTGGGCGGTTCCGACCTCGCTCTGTCAGGCACCGTGCGCGTCGGCGCGCCGGACGGACTTGGCACCTACTTTCTGGCGGCAGAGCTCGGCACGCTGGCCGAGCGGCATCCCGATCTCACCATTCAGCTCGTCGCCTTGCCCCGCACCTTCTCGCTGTCGAAGCGCGAGGCCGATATCGCGGTCACCGTCGAGCAGCCGACGGAAGGTCGGCTCGTCTCCCGCAAGCTCACCGATTACCGGCTGCGGATGTACGCCGCGGAAAGCTACATCGAGCGGCATGGGATTCCCGCGGTTCCGGAAGACCTGTCAGGCCGGCTGCTCGTCACCTACGTGGCGGACCTCATCTACAGCCCGGCGCTGGAATATTTCTCCGGCCTCGAGAAGTATGGCCCCCGGCGCTACGAATGCGCCAGCGTGGTAGCCCAACTCGAAGCCGTACGGGCAGGGGTCGGCATCGGCATTCTTCACGACTACGCTGCCCGGCAATATCCGGAGCTGAAGGTCGTGCTGCCGGAGATTTCCTTCACCCGCACCTATTGGATCGTGACCCATGCGGAGGTGCGCAACCTCCACCGCATTGCCGAGGTTCATGCCTTCATGCTGGACCGGGTGAGGGCGAACCGCAGCCTGTTCATGTGATGCGCCCCTACTTCCCTCCCCCTTGCGGGGAGGGACTGAGGGTGGGGGTCGGAAAGTCGAAGCGCTGCGCTGCATCCAGAGAACACGACAGCTCTACAACGTCATGGCCGGGCCTGTCCCGGCCATCCCGATGAAGGAGAGTGCTGCGCTTCACAAATCGGGATCACCGGCACAGGGCCGGTGATGACGAGGAGCGCGCTGGTTCCACCGCTCGCCCAGCTCAACCACCCCCACCCCTACCCCTCCCCGCAAGGGGGAGGGGTAGGTGCGGTGCCGGGAATGACACCGAGACGTCTTCACGCCGGGGCCTTAAACCTCTAAGTCTGGCTGAAAATGAAACCCACGGAGACCGGAATGCCCTCCAAGCTCGACCAATTGCGCGCCATGACGGTGGTCGTCGCCGATACCGGCGACCTCGACGCGGTACGCCGCCTGAAACCTCAGGACTGCACCACCAACCCGACTCTTCTGCTCAAGGCGGTCGAGATTCCTGCCTACGGGCACCTCCTTGAGGAGGCCCTGGCCTGGGGCCGCAAGCAGGGTGGCTCCCGCGAGAGCGTGGTGGCCGCCATCTGCGATCGCCTCGCTGTTGCCTTCGGCGCGGAACTTGCAGGCATCGTCCCGGGCCGCGTCTCGACGGAGGTGGATGCGGACCTCTCCTTCGACACGCAAGGAACGATCGCTACGGCGCGGGAGATGATCAAGGCTTACGAGGAGCGCGGCATCGGTCGCGAGCGGATTCTCATCAAGATCGCCTCCACCTGGGAAGGCATCCGGGCGGCGGAAGTGCTCCAGAAGGAAGGCATCGACTGCAATCTCACCCTCCTGTTCTCCATGGCCCAGGCCCAGGCCTGCGCGGAAGCGGGCGTGTTCCTCATCTCGCCCTTCGTCGGCCGCATCCTCGACTGGCACGTGAAGGCAGGCGGTGGCCCCTACACGGGCGAAACCGATCCGGGCGTGATCTCGGTGCGCAACATCTATGCTTCCTACAAGGCGCAGGGCATCAAGACCGTGGTGATGGGCGCGTCCTTCCGCAACATCGGTGAGATCGAAGCGCTCGCCGGCTGCGACCGCCTCACCATCTCGCCCGCGCTTCTCGACGAGCTGGCGAAGGCGGAAGGCGAGCTGCCCCGCAAGCTCTCGGCCGACGATGTCGAGAAGATCCCGGCCCTGCCGCGCATGGACGAGAAGACCTTCCGCTTCGCGCTCAACGAAGATGCGATGGCGACCGAAAAGCTCGCCGAGGGCATCCGCTCCTTCGTGAAGGATCTGCGCTCGCTGCGCAGCCTTGTCGCTAAGCGTCTCGACGAAGCGAAGGCTGCTTAAGCGTCATGACGAAAGCTCTTGTCATCATCGACGTGCAGAACGGCATTCTTCCCGAAAAGGGGGCGGAGCGTCCTGCCGTCAGACAGCGCTTCGACGAGGTGCGTGGCCGTATCTTCGGATTGGTCGGCGAGGCCAGGCGCCAGGGCCTTTCCGTCATCTTCGTCCAGCACAACGGAGGGCCCGGACACCGTCTGGAAACCAGCACTCCGGGATGGGAGATCTGCGACGATCTTGGGCGGACGAACGACGACATCGTCGTCAACAAGACAGCCTGCGACTCGTTTTACGAGACGGATCTGCAGGATGTTCTGTCGCGCCGTGGGATTCATCATCTCGTGGTGGGTGGGCTCATGACCCAGTACTGCGTCGACACCACCTGCCGCCGCGCCGTCAGTCTCGGCTATGACGTGACGCTCGTGGCCGACGCCCACACCACGGCCGATATGCCGTCGCTGAATGTCGAGCAGATCGTGGATCATCACAACGCGCTGCTCGATGGCTTTGACGCAGGTGCCGCCACGATCAGGGTCAGGCCTGCGAGTGAGACTTTCGCTTCGGCGTGAGCGTTATCCCTGTCATTCCGGGCTCACCTTCGGTGCCCCGGAATGACAGTTACCGGCGATGAGCTTACTTCTTGCTCTCCAGCGCCTTGTCACGGATCGCGGAGAGCGACATGGCGGGCGTGATGACCTCAGGGTCGAGCATGCAGTGCAGGATCGCAGGCTTGCTGGAGGTCAGAGCGCGCTGGAGCGCGGCAGGGAAGTCCTCCGTGCGCTCCACGCGCTCACCATAGCCACCGAAGGCCTTGGCGTAAGCTGCGAAGTCCGGGTTCTTCAGCATCGTCGCCGAGACGCGGCCCGGATATTCGCGCTCCTGGTGCATGCGGATCGTGCCGTACATGCCGTTGTCGAGCAGGATGACGAGGATCGGAAGGTCGTATTGCACGGCGGTCGCGAATTCCTGGCCGTTCATCAGGAAATCGCCGTCACCGGCGAACACCACGACGGTGCTGTCCGGCTGCACGCGCTTGGCGCCGACGGCGGCGGGCACGCCGTAGCCCATGGAGCCGGAGGTCGGCGCAAGCTGCGTTCCGTAATGCTTGAAGGGCCAGAAGCGGTGCACCCAAGTGGCGAAATTGCCCGCGCCGTTGCAGTAGATCGTGTCGGAGGGCATCACCTCGCGCAGATGCGCCATCACTTCGCCCATCTGGAGCGCGCCCGGCACGCGGATCGAGGCCGGGTCGCTCCAGTTGAGATAATCCGCATGCGCCGTCTTCGTGCTCTCAGACCAGGGAAGCGATGCCGGTGGATGCACGCCCTCCAGCGCCGCCGTGAAGGCGACGGGCGAGGCGTTGATGGCAAGATGCGGAGAATAGACGCGGCCGAGCTCGCTCGGGTCGGGATGGATGTGGACGAGCTTTTGCTGCGGAGCCGGAATGTCGAGGAGCGTATAGGCCTGGCTCGGGATCTCGGAGAGGCGTCCACCGACAAGCAGGACGAGATCGGCCTCCTTGATGCGCGCGAGCAGTTTCGGGTTCACGCCGAGGCCGAGATCGCCGATATAGGAGGCATGGTCGGCCGGAAAGAGCATCTGGCGGCGGAAGGTGCAGGCGACCGGCAGCTCGAAGCGCTCGGCAAAGCGCACGAAGCGCTGCACCGCGACTTCAGACCAGCGGCTGCCGCCGAGCAGCGCTACGGGCTTCTTCGCACCCTGCAGCAGCTTCTGCAGTTCGGCCATCTGCGCGAGCGACGGATGGGTCTCGATCACCTGATAGCGCGGCGCGTCGGCGACGCTCGCCATCTCGGTGAGCACGTCTTCCGGCAGTGCGATCACGACAGGGCCGGGACGGCCCGAAGTGGCGATATGGAACGCACGGGAGATGATCTCGGGGAAGCGCGCCGGATCGTCCACTTCCGTCGCCCATTTGGCGAGCGGGCCGAAGGCGGCGCGGTAGTCGAGTTCCTGGAAGGCTTCACGCTCGCGCATGCCGCGCTCGATCTGGCCGACGAAGAGGATCATCGGTGTCGAGTCTTGCTTGGCGATGTGAATGCCGGGCGAAGCATTCGTCGCGCCGGGGCCACGGGTGACGAAGCAGATGCCGGGACGGCCCGTGAGCTTGCCATAGGCCTCGGCCATCATCGCGGCGCCACCTTCCTGGCGGCAGACGGTGACGTTGATGTTGGCATCATGCAGCGCGTCGAGGGCAGCGAGATAACTCTCGCCCGGAACGCAGAAGATGTGATCGACTCCGTGCAGAGTAAGCTGATCGACAAGAATCTGGCCGCCGGTGCGGGAGGTCGCTGTCATGGAAGGCTCGCGATGTAAAAGAGGAGGACGAGAAAAAACGGAGGGCATCGCCGCCCTCCGCAATGTTTTCGAAAACGATCAGGCGCCCACGTCGAACTTCACGCCCTGGGCGAGCGGAAGCGTGTTGCCGTAGTTGATCGTGTTGGTGGCACGGCGCATATACGCCTTCCAGGAATCGGAGCCCGACTCGCGGCCGCCGCCCGTTTCCTTCTCGCCGCCGAACGCGCCGCCGATCTCGGCACCCGAGGGGCCGATGTTCACGTTGGCGATGCCGCAATCCGAGCCGGATGCAGACACGAAGGCCTCGGCCTCACGCAGGTTGAGCGTGAAGATCGACGAGGAGAGGCCGGCGCCAACCGCGTTGTGCAGCTCGATCACCTCGTCGAAATCCGTGTAGCGCATCACGTAGAGGATCGGAGCGAAGGTCTCGCGCAGAACGGGACCGGTCTGCTCCGGCATCTCGACGAGAGCGGGACGAACGTAGAAGCCATGACCCGCCACATCCGTGTAGCGTCCGCCGCCATGCACCTTGCCGCCGGCGTTGCGAACCTCGTCGAGCGCGCGCTCCATGCCCTCGAAGGCCGCCTTGTCGATCAGCGGGCCGACGAGCGTGCCCTGCTCACGCGGATCGCCGATCTTCACGCTGCCATAGACCTTCACGAGGCGCGGAACGAGCTGGTCGTACACGCTGTCATGCACGAAGAGGCGGCGCAGCGTGGTGCAACGCTGACCGGCCGTGCCCATCGCAGCGAAAGCGATGCCACGAAGCGCGAGGTCGAGATCGGCGGAGGGAGCGACGATCGCCGCGTTGTTGCCGCCGAGTTCGAGGATCGCACGAGCAAAGCGCTGAGCGAGCTTCGGACCGACTTGACGGCCCATGGCGGTGGAGCCGGTGGCGGAGAGAACCGGCACGCGATGGTCCTCGACGAGGATCTCGCCGATCTCGCGGCCGCCGAGGAGAACTTCGCAGAGGCCCTCCGGCACGCCGCCGTAGCGCTTCGCGGCACGCTCGACGATGGCCTGCGTGGCCAAAGCCGTCAGCAGGGTCTTCTCGGAGGGCTTCCACACCACGCTGTCACCGCACACGAGGGCGAGCGCCGCATTCCACGACCAAACGGCCACGGGGAAGTTGAAGGCGGAGATGACGCCGCACACGCCCAGCGGATGCCAGGTTTCCATCATGCGGTGGTCGGCACGCTCGGTCGCGATGGTGAGGCCGTAGAGCTGGCGGGAGAGACCGACCGCGAAGTCGCAGATGTCGATCATCTCCTGAACCTCGCCGAGGCCCTCGGAGACGATCTTGCCGGCTTCCAGCGTCACGAGACGGCCGAGATCGTCCTTGGCGGCACGCAGCTCCTCGCCGAGCAGGCGGATGAACTCGCCGCGCTTCGGAGCGGGAATCGTGCGCCAGGCCTTGAAGGCGGCATCAGCCCGGCCGATCGCGGCCCTGGCCTCCTCCGGCGTGGTCTCGCGGACATGGGCGATCACCTCACCCGTGATCGGGGAAAGGGCGGGACGGCCCGTGGGGGCGAAAGCGCTGTCCGGCACGCCGAGACGGGCGAGAATGGCGCGGGCTTCCTCGGCCACGCTGGCGGACGAGGTCGAAACGGATTGCAGGGCGGACATTGTCATTCTCCCATGGAAACGGGGTTCGGGCTCTATTCCAGGCCCACCACCTTCGCTTGTCTTTAAACAGAAACGACGGCGGCCTTCAGGCCACCGTCTTAAAGCATGATCAGGAAATGTGGGAACTGCTTTTCCCGAATAGGATCATGCGATTTCGGAAAGAAGCCGGACAGGCTCCCGCCTGTGGATGGTGGGAACCTGTTCCAAATCGTCATGCAACCGCGTCGAGGCGGATGTTCTTCACGGCCGGTTCGCCGGCCTCGTCCAGACGCACGCCCGCATAGACGCGGCCGAAGCGGTTGGCCAGGAAGGGGTCGAGGTCGATCTCTTCCTGGCGCACGAAACCCTGTTTCGGCAGCTTGCCTTCGACCAGCAGGTCGAGCATGGCGCAGATGCCGGCGGCAGTGGTCACCTGGATCGCGGTGCGCTGCACGCTCGCGACCTTCTGGCCGTAGATGCTGCGGGCATAGGTTTCCTGCACATAGCGGCCGCCGCGCTCGCCGGTCACGGTCACGAAGACGATGACCATGTCCTGCATGGTGGCGGGAACGGCGTTCTCAAGGATGTCCTTCAGGACCTCGCGGCGGTTGCGCAGCTGCAGGTCGTTGAGGAGGACGCGCATCAGGGCGCAGTGGCCCGGATAGCGGATGGTCTTGTAGTTGAGGTTGCGCACCTTGCCCTCGAGCGTCTCGCACAGGGTGCCGAGACCGCCCGAGGTGTTGAAGGCCTCATAGCGGGTGCCGTCGAGGGAGAACTCTTCCAGCTCTTCCATGGCCGGCACTTCGCGCAAGCGGCCGTCGACCACCGCCTCGCAGCGCTCGATGTATTCGTTGATGACGCCGTCCGTGCTCCAGGTGAGGTTGTAGGACAGAGCGTTCGACGGGTATTGCGGCAGCGCGCCGACGCGCAGGCGCACCGTGTCGAGCTTGTCGAAGCGGCTGGCGATGTCATGCGCCACGATGGAGATGAAGCCGGGAGCAAGGCCGCATTGCGGGATGAAGGCGGTGGTGGCGCCTTCCGACAGCTCCTTCACCATGCGGGTGGTGGCGACGTCTTCCGTGAGGTCGAAATAGTTCACGTCGGCAAGGCGCGCGGCCTGGGCCACATGGCCGGTCAGGTGATAGGGCGCGGCGCTGAGCACGGCGTAATGGCCCTTCAGGGCGTTCTGCAGGGCCACCGCGTCGTTGAAGTCGAGCTGGATCGTCTTGATGCCGTCTTTACCAGCCGCCGCAAGGGCAGCTTCGGAGGCGTCAGCCACCGTGACGTCGTAGTCGCCGGTTTCATTGAGCATGTCGACGATGGTGGAGCCGATCTTGCCGGCGCCGATGACGAGAATGGATTTCATGGTATCAGAACCTCCCTGTGAGCGAAGGGGAGAAAAAGGCAAAACCCTGCAAAGCGCCATAGACAAGCTGACGGAAAGCCGAGTAGTTTTCGGCATATTGCCGAAAACACTGGTCAAAGTGATGATCGACGCCACGGATCGTGCCCTGATCGCCCTCTTGAGAGAGAATGCCCGCATCGGCCATGCGGAAGCCGCCCGCCGCCTCAAACTCTCCCGCACCACCGTGCAGGCGCGGGTGGAGAGCCTGGAGCGGCGCGGGGTGATCGTCGGCTATACATTGAGACTCGCGGAAGAGATCAGTCGGCGCATGGTGCGCGCGCATGTGACGATCGTCGTCGCACCGAAAGCGTCCGCTGCCGTTGCCACGGCGCTGCAGCGTATGCCAGAGTTGCGCGCGCTTCATTCCGTTGCCGGTGTCTTCGATCTTCTGGCAGTGGTAGAGGCAGAAGACGTTCCCACCCTCGATGCCGCCATCGACAAGATCGGCGCATTGGAAGGCGTGGAGCGCACGCAATCCTCCATCATTCTCTCGACGAAATTCGAACGATGACCACTTCTGCCTCAAGCATTGCCGATGTCGTGATTGTGGGCGGCGCCGTCATGGGCTCCTCCACCGCTTACCATCTTCTGGCCGATTCCGGTTTCAAGGGGCGCGTCGTCGTCATCGAGAAGGATCCGACCTATCAGCTGTCGGCTTCCGCCTTGTCGGCGGCTTCGATCCGCCAGCAATATTCGAGCGCGGTGAACATCCGCATCTCCCTTTACGGAATCCACTTCCTGCGCAACATCGCCGATTACCTCACCGTCGACGGAGACAGGCCGGAGATCGGCCTGAAGGAAGGCGGCTATCTCTATTGTGCGTCCGAAGCGGGCGAGCAGATCCTCCGCGAGAACCAGGCTCTGCAGGCTGCGGAAGGCGCGGACATCCTCTTCCTGAAGCCGGACGAGTTGAAGCAGCGTTTCCCCTGGCTCAACGTGGAGGATCTCGCGGCCGGCACCTGGGGCCGCTCGGGCGAAGGCTGGTTCGACGGCTGGGGACTCCTGCAGGCCTTCCGCAAGAAGGCTCGTTCGCTCGGTGCCGAATATGTGAAGGGCGAGGTCGCCGAGGTGGAGCGCGACGGCAACCGCGTCGTCGCCGTGCGCCTTAAGGACGGCACGCGCATCGCCTGCGGCACGCTCATCAACTGCGCAGGCTCAGGTGGTGCTGCGCTCGCGGCGATGGCCGGCATCACGATTCCGGTGCAGGCGAAGCGCCGCTATGTGTTCACCTTCTCCTGCAAGGAGCCGGTGGAGAACCTACCGCTGCTCATCGACACCTCCGGCGCTTATGTGCGCCCGGAAGGCGAGGGCCACTTCATCTGCGGCGCATCGCCGGAAGCGGATGTGGATCCCGATTGGTTCGACGAGGATCCCGCAAGCCAGGAGATCGACTTCTCCTTCTTCGAGGAATTCATCTGGCCCGCGCTCGCGCACCGCATTCCGGCCTTTGAAACCATCAAGCCGGGTCGCGCCTGGTCCGGTCCCTATGACATGAGCCTGCTCGATCACAACGCCATCATCGGCAGGACGAACGAGATCGAAAACTTCTATCTCTGCAACGGCTTTTCGGGGCATGGCCTGCAGCAGGCGGCCGCCGTCGGCCGCGGCCTCTCCGAACTGATCGTTCACGGCGGCTACCGCACGCTCGATCTTTCCGAGCTCGGCTACGAGCGCGTTCTGGCGAACCGTCCGCTGCTCGAGCGCAACGTGATCTAGAGCATCGGACCCGAAAGTGGAATGCACTTTTGGGATTCAATCCGATGCTCCCTTTTTAAACAGCGCCCTCGTCGAAGGTGCGATAGGCCCAGATCCGGCCGCCGCGGTTCATGTGCCGCTGCATCAGGCCGGGCTGGTCCGGGGAAGGCTGGGAGGCGACGGCGAGTTCGTTCACGCCCTCCCGGTCCGCCCGCTCGTCGCTGCGGCGCGCGCCCGTTCCCGTCGTGGTCTGCGCGCCTGCATTCGGCCGGCCGGTTTCGCCCGTGCGCAGATCGGCACTACCGAGATCGTCCGTGCCCTCCGCCATCAGGCCCATGCCGGGAAGCGAGCCGGTACTGGTCTGACCGGCTTGAGCGCCGCCGGTGATGCCCGCAGCCAGAGGCGCGCCCGGGCCGGCGCCACGCTCTTCTCCAGCCTTCAGCCATTCCCGGCTGCTGCTGTCGAGATCTACGGGGTCGAACATCTCCAGCACCCGCGCAGCTTCTTCCATGTCATTTCGGTCGACCCGGGCGGCGATCATCGTGCAGCCGTTGTGCAAACCTTTCTCGAACAGACGCAGGTCGTCTTCCGGCAGGTTCAGGCCGCGAAGGGCTTCTAAGGAGTCGTCGCGGGCAGACAGGGTGCGAAAGCCCGAGATCGAGGAAATCTCGCGGGCGTCCTCGGTGCCCACCGCTACGATCCGGTGTTGGGCGATTCCCATTTCCAGGAGCGCCTGAAGCGCCTGACGGGCTTGAGCGGGGTCCCTGAAGAGGGCTGTGATCATCTGGGGCATGTGCTTTCCACCTATGGATAGTCCCTCAACGAAGAGCGCTTCCGGCCTGTTCCCATCCCCAGTTGTTAAGTCTTTTCAATGAAAAGGGCTTCCATTTTGAAGCCGGCTATGATTGTCATGGATGTGTCATTAAAACGTCATCCTGCTTTCGTGCAGGGATGGTGAACGACAATAACATCCCTGAGGGGATGACATGGGAGAGATGAATTATGATGAAGAAGTCCCTTCTCGGCGCCCTGGCCTTTGGTCTCGCGACGAGCACTTCCGCCCTCGCTCAGACGGAGATCCACTGGTGGCACGCCATGACGGGCGCCAACAACGAAGTCGTTAACCGTCTCGCCGAAGAGTTCAACAACTCGCAGAAAGACTACAAGGTCGTCGTCAGCTACAAGGGCCAGTACGCCGATACCCTGAACGCCGGTATTGCCGCGTTCCGCGCGGGCAACGCTCCGCACATCCTGCAGGTTTTCGAAGTCGGCACCGCGACCATGATGGGCGCGAAGGGTGCGATCAAGCCGGTTCACCAGCTGATGGCCGAAGCCGGCGAGAAGTTCGATCCCAAGGCATACCTGCCTGCGATCACCGGCTACTACTCCACGGCGAAGGGCGAGATGCTCTCCTTCCCCTTCAACTCCTCCTCGATGGTCATGTGGATCAACAGGGACGAGCTGAAGAAGGCCGGCGTCAACGAGATTCCGAAGACCTGGCCCGACGTGTTCGCCGCCGCCAAGAAGCTCAAGGCTGCCGGCCACGACACCTGCGGCTTCTCGAATGCCTGGGCCAGCTGGGCTCACATCGAGCAGTTCTCGGCCTGGCACAACGTGCCGATGGCCACCAAGGCCAATGGCCTCGACGGTTTCGACACGGAGATGAAGTTCAACTCTCCGACGCACGTGAAGCACCTGCAGAACCTCGTCGACCTGCAGAAGGACAAGACCTACGACTACTCGGGCCGCGACTCGAAGAGCGAAGGCCGCTTCACCTCCGGCGAATGCGCGATCTTCCTCACCTCCTCGGGCTTCTACGGCAACGTGAAGGCGAACGCGAAGTTCGACTATACCTCGACGCTCATGCCGTATTACCCGGACGTCCAGGGCGCTCCGCAGAACTCCATCATCGGCGGCGCTTCGCTGTGGGTCATGGGCGGCAAGTCGGCCGACGAGTACAAGGGCGTTGCCAAGTTCTTCGCCTTCCTCTCGGACACCGACCGTCAGGCCAAGCTGCACCAGGAATCGGGCTATCTCCCGATCACGAAGGCTGCCTACGAGAAGACCAAGGCTTCGGGCTTCTATGAGAAGAACCCGGTCCTCGAGACGCCTCTGAAGGAGCTGACCAACAAGGAGCCGACCGAGAACTCCCGCGGTCTGCGCTTCGGCAACATGGTTCAGATCCGCGATGTGATCTCCGAGGAGATCGAGGCGGCGCTCGCTGGCCAGAAGCCTGCCAAGGACGCTCTGGACGCCGCGGTTGCCCGCAGCAACCAGATCCTGCGCCAGTTCGAGCGCACCGTTCGCTAAGCCTGACCGACGAACGATTTTTCATCCCGGGCAGCCGAACGCTGTCCGGGATGATCTTATGAGGCAACCTCGCAGACCGGTTGATGCCGTCATCTGCACCATCACCGGACAATTGTTAGCGCGATGGAAAAACGAGCTCACTTTTCAGGTTGGACGCTGCCGCTTCTGCTGATTCTTCCGCAGATGGCGATCACCGTCATTTTCTTCTACTGGCCGGCCTCTCAGGCGATCTGGCAGTCCTTCCTGCGCGAGGACGCCTTCGGCCTTGCTTCCGAATTCGTCGGCTTCGAGAACTATATCGATCTGTTCAAGCAGCCTGAATATTACCGGGCGATGATCACCACCGCGATCTTCTCGACCCTGGTGGCGTTCTTCTCGCTTTCCGTTGCGCTTCTTCTCGCCACCCAGGCCGACAAGAACATCCGTGTCGGCCACGCCTTCAAGACGCTGCTGATCTGGCCCTATGCGGTGGCTCCCGCCATCGCGGGCGTGTTGTGGATGTTCATGTTCCATCCGACGCTCGGCACGCTCGGCCGTCCGCTCAACGTCATGGGGTTCAACTGGAATCCCATGCTCGACGCCACGGATGCCATGATCCTGCTCGTGCTCTCCGCCACCTGGAAGCATGTCAGCTACAACTTCCTGTTCTTCCTCGCGGGCCTGCAGGCCATTCCGAAGAGCGTGATCGAAGCCGGCGCCATCGACGGCGCGGGGCCCCTACGCCGCTTCTGGACGATCATCTTCCCGCTGCTCTCGCCCACCACCTTCTTCCTTCTCGTCGTCACCATCGTTTATGTGTTCTTCGAGACGTTCGGCATCATCGACGCCGTAACAGGCGGTGGTCCCGCCGGTCAGACGACGACTCTCGTCTATAAGGTCTACGCGGACGGCCGTTCCGGCGGCGATCTCGGCCTGTCGGCTGCGCAATCGGTGATCCTCATGGTCATCGTGATCGCGCTCACCGCTATCCAGTTCCGCTATGTCGAGCGCAAGGTGCAGTACTGATGGTTGAGAATCGCCCCTTCAGAGACTTCATGGCCTATCTGACGCTCGTCATCGGCGTCCTCGTCGTGGCCTTCCCGGTCTATCTCGCGATCATGGCATCGACCTTCGACACCGCCACCATCATCAACGGCAACATGCCGCTGACCCCGGGCGATCAGGCCGCCGAGAACTACACGCGCGCCCTGTTCTATGGCGGCAAGCTCGCCCGCGAGCCCGTTTCCATGATGATGATCAACTCGATGATCATGGCGATGGGCATCGCACTCGGTAAGATCCTGATCTCGATCCTGTCGGCCTATGCGGTGGTGTACTTCAAGTTCCCATTCCGCAAGACGGCGTTCTGGGTCATCTTCATCACGCTGATGCTCCCTGTCGAAGTGCGTATCTACCCCACCTACAAGATCGTCGCCGATCTCGGTCTGCTCGATACCTATACGGGGCTCATCCTGCCGCTGATCGCGTCTGCTACCGGCACGCTGCTCTTCCGCCAGTTCTTCATGACGATCCCGGACGAGCTTCTGGAGGCCTCCAAGATCGATGGCGCGGGCGCGTTCCGCTTCTTCAAGGACACGCTCCTTCCGCTCTCCATGACGACGATCGCGGCGCTCTTCGTGATCCAGTTCATCTATGGCTGGAACCAGTATCTCTGGCCGCTGCTGATCACGACCAAGAGCTCGATGCAGACCATCGTCATCGGCATCAAGAAGATGATCACGACGACGGACGCGCTCACCGAGTGGCAGATTGCCATGACAACGGCCGTGCTCGCGATGGTGCCGCCGGTTCTGGTCGTCATCTTCATGCAGCGGCTCTTCGTGAAGGGTCTCGTCGAAACGGAAAAGTGACGGGCGAGCTTCAGCACGTGGCCCTTCTGCTGCGGCGGGAGGGGCTCACAAGGAATATCGGAATTTTTCAGCCTGGCGCTTCTCTCACGCACCGGCTGACGTGAAAAGGAATGAACCAATGGCAGGAGTGACGCTCGATACCGTTCGGAAGATCTATGCGGGCAATGTGGAAGCCGTAAAAGGCGTATCGCTCGACATCGAGGACGGATCCTTCTGCGTGCTCGTCGGCCCATCGGGCTGCGGCAAGTCCACCCTTCTTCGCATGATTGCGGGCCTGGAGACGATCTCCGGCGGCAACATCAGGATCGGCGACCGGGTCGTGAACCAGGTGGAGCCCGCTGATCGTGACATCGCGATGGTGTTCCAGAATTACGCGCTCTATCCGCACATGAGCGTCTACGACAACATGGCTTATGGCCTGCGCAATCGTAAGACGCCGAAGGACGAGATCGAGAAACGCGTGAAGGAAGCAGCTCGCATCCTCGCCATTGAGCCGTTCCTCGACCGCAAGCCGCGCGCTCTCTCGGGCGGTCAACGTCAGCGCGTCGCCATGGGCCGCGCCATCGTGCGCAAGCCCCAGGTGTTCCTCTTCGACGAGCCGCTCTCCAACCTCGACGCCAAGCTGCGCGTGCAGATGCGCGTGGAGATCAAGCGCCTGCAGAAGGCTCTCGGCGTGACCTCGATCTATGTCACGCACGATCAGGTCGAGGCCATGACGCTTTCCGACAAGCTCGTGGTGATGTCCGGCGGCCAGATCGAGCAGGTCGGTTCTCCGGCTGAGGTCTATCGCCGCCCCGAGACCCGGTTCGTGGCCACCTTCATCGGCTCCCCGCCCATGAACATCCTTCCGGGCAAGGTCGACGGTCCCGGCCGCGTGTCGGTAGGCGGTCAGACCGTCGCCGTCGCGGATATGCGCGAAGACCTCGCCCCCGGCTCAGCGATCGAGGTCGGCCTGCGTCCCGAGGACGTGCAGGCAGGCGGCGCTGCCGGGTCCAGCAGCCTCAGCATGGATGTGGACTTCGTGGAAGAGCTCGGTGCGACCCAGCTCTTCCACGGCAAGGTCGCTGGCACGGAATTCGTGGTGCAGGCCTCCACGGGCCAGATCCCGGCGGAAACCCGCAAGCTGACCCTGTCCATCGACCCGGCCAACGTCCATCTCTTCGACCCGCAGACCACGAAGCGTCTCGGTCGGTTCTGAGAGTTCTGCACCCTTCCTTCCCCACGGACCTCGGGTGTTCCCGACTTGCGGCGGGGAGGGATGAAAGGCGGGGGGCGCAAAGTCGGAGCGCAGCGCATGATCCGGAGAGCGCACGACAGCCCTCCAGCGTCATGGCCGGGCGTGTCCCGGCCATCCCGATGAAGAAAAGCGCGACCCTCCACCGAAGCGGGATCACCGGCACAAGGCCGGTGATGACGCAATCCTGCTGGATAAACCTCTCATCCGGTCGCACCACCCCACCCCGGCCCCTCCCCGCAAGGGGGAGTCGCACCCTTGGGGCGGCTGTTGCGCGTTTACGGCTGCCCCATTATCCCTTTAGGAAGAACGTGAGGGATAGCGATGACGGTCAAGCTCGACGGAGCGACGCTTCAGATCCAGGATGTGGTGCGCGTGGCGCGGCCCGATGCCCAAGGGCGCTTTGCGCAGGCGGAGCTGGCGCCGGAGGCGCGCGAGCGGATTGCGGCGACGAGGGCCTATATCGACCGCACCTGGATGCATGACGACGCGCCGCTCATGTATGCCTTCAACACCGGTGTCGGCCTGTTCAAGGACCAGCGCGTGCTGATCGCCGACATGGCGGCCTATCAGCAGAAGACCGTCTATGCCCACGCCACCGGAATCGGCGAGCCCTTCTCGGAGGACGTGACGCGCGCCATGATGCTGTTGCGCGCCAATGCCTTTGCGTCGAACTATTCCGGCCCGCGCGTCGAGCTGGTCGAGCGTCTGCTCGCTTTCCTCAATGCGGGCCTGCACCCGGTCATCCCGCAGAAGGGTTCCGTCGGCGCTTCCGGCGATCTCGCGCCGCTCGCCCACATGGCGGGCGCCGTCTGCGGCTTCGAAGAGGCTCACATGGTCTATCAGGGCCGCGTGATGCCGGCGCGCGAAGCGATCCGTGCCGCGGGCTTCGAGCCTGATTTCGAGCTTGGCGCGAAGGACGCGTCAGCGCTCATCAATGGCTCGACGACATCGCTCGCCCTCGCCTCTCTCGCCACCAGCGACGCGTGCCGTATCCTGAAGCATGCGGATATCGCCATGTGCCTGTCGCTCGAAGCCATGCGTGGCGAGCTCGCGGCCTTCGATCCGCGCGTGCACAGGGCGCGCCCGCATCCGGGCCAGGCCCGCGTCGCGCGCAATCTCCTGCGCATTCTCGAAGGCTCGAAGCGCTGCTCGCAAGGCGCGCGCGACATCGTCTTCCCGGACGAGCTGCGCCAGCCCGGAACGCCGGCTGCTCCCCGCGTGCAGGACGTCTATTCGCTGCGCTGCACACCGCAGGTCCACGGGCCTGCCGTGGAGGCCGTGGAATATGTGGAGCGCATCATCGGCACGGAGATGAACTCCGCCACGGACAACCCGCTGATCTTCGACGATGGCCAGGGTGGCTATGTCTCGATCTCCGGCGGGCATTTCCACGGGCAGTACATGGCGCAGGCCATGGATTTCCTCGCCATCGCCATGGCCGATCTCGGGTCGATCTCGGAGCGTCGTCTCGCGCGCCTGATCGATCCCACCATGTCCTACGGCTTGCCGCGCAACCTGCTGGCCGGCAAGCGCGGGCTCAATACGGGCTTCGCGACGGTGCAGTGTTCCATGTCGGCATTGGTCATGGAAAACCGCGGCCTTGCCACGCCGGGCTCGGTGGATTCCATCCCGGGCAAGTCCAATGCCGAGGATCACATCTCCAACTCCACCTGGTGCGGGCGGAAAGCGCGGACCATCGTGGAGAACGTGGAGCAGATCGTGGCCGGGGAACTGCTGATGGCGGCACAAGCCCTCACGCTCGTGGAACCGCTCGCCAGGGATTATCCGCTCGGCAAGGGCTCACGCACCGCGATGGAAGCGATCCGCGCTGTCATTCCGCCTGCCCTCGACGGCGACCGTTGGTATGCCACCGAGATGCGCCAGGCGCTTGATCTCGTGCGCTCAGGCGCCGTTGTGGAGGCGGTCGAGAGCGCTGTTGGAGCTTTGGAATAAGAAAGGGCTCGGAATGATCCGAGCCCCTGAAATGTCCAGCGTCCTTGGATTAGCGGCAACGACGCACGTTGCGCACGATCACATTGCCATTCGGGCGATAAACCCGTTCCTGCACGACCCGGCAGCGGGTCGGTCTGAGTTGCCAGGCCGGTACACCACAGTTGCGGACGGTGCGATAAACGACACGGCCATTAGGGCGTACGGTACGGACGCGGCGGGTTACGCAGGCCACATTCTCGACGAGGGAAGGCGCTTCGATCTGCTGCGGGCTGAAACGGGCCTGCGCTTCCGGGGCAAGGCCGAGAAAACCGGCGCCGAAGACAACCGCGATGGCAGGGATGATGTACGCTCGCATAATCCTATCTTTCGTTGCAAGGGACAGACGACAACTTCAATGTCTAAGTCATGGTTCCTGAAGTAGGGATGAACCGCATGCAGCCGCGCGTCACCATCAACCATGTCCGGTCTGCCGATGGACCCGAATTGGTCTCCGCCAATCTCGCGAGCCTCGCGCTGCATGAACCATGGGTGTCGCCCTGCCGCGATCTTGCGAGTTTCCAGGGCTATCTCTCCCGGTGCGATGGAGACAGGTCCGTTGGGTTCATCGCGCGCGAGCGCGCGAGCAACAGGATCGTCGGCGTCATCAACTTGAGCGAGATCGTGCGCGGTTTCTTCCAGAATGCGTATATGGGCTATTATGCCGTTGCGGGCATGAATGGACGCGGCCTGATGAGCGAAGCCGTTGGGCTCGTGGTGACACATGCTTTCACTGAGCTCGGACTTCATCGCCTGGAAGCCAACATCCAGCCCGGCAACGAGCCGTCACGCGCTCTCGTGAAACGTCTCGGCTTCCGGCAGGAGGGATACTCGCCGCGTTATCTCAAGATCAATGGCGAATGGCGCGATCACGAGCGTTGGGCCATCCTCTCGGAAGATTGGCCCGGCTGAGAAACGTCCGTAGCGAGCTTCTTTTGCAGGAAGGTGCGGCTTCCGCCTTTCGGAAAATCCTTCAGTTCGCCGAAGCGCTCGTATCCAAGTCGCTCGTAGAGCGCGAGAGCCTCGGAGTTGAGCGTGTCGAGCCAAGCGGCGTGACAACCTCGCTTGATGGCCTCTTCCTCCGCCATGGCGATCAGGTTGCGTGCGATACCTTGCTTGCGCAGGCTCTCCGGCACGAAGATCAGCTCGATCGTCAACCATTCCCAACTGGTATGAGCCCATAATCCGCCGACGATGGTCTTGGAGTCGACAGCACGGATGACCACCGCCAGGTCCTCGGTCTTTAGATCCGGCATGAAAGCGTTGCGATTGAAGTCGGTGAGACCGTTGAGAATGATCTGACGGATGATCGAATGCGGCTTCGGCAGAAGCTCGAGATGGAAGTTCAAGCGACAATCCTTTTGACGGCCTCAAACAGGACGCGGGCCGCCGTGTCGGCATCTTCGATCGTGATCGACTCGGCCGGGTTATGGCTGATGCCGCCCTTGCAGCGGACGAAGAGCATGGCGGCAGGGCAGAGATTGGCGATAGCCACCGCATCATGTCCTGCGCCTGAGGCAAGCCGCATCGGCTCGATGCGCAGGCTTCTCACGGCCTCCTCCAATTGCGCCATGAGGTTCCTGTCCATGGGAGTTGCGGGCGATTCCATGAAGGGTTCGATGGTGAAGGAGACACCGCGCCGCTGAGCGGCGGCCTCGCATTCGGTGACGATGTCCTCCACCATGGCGTGGCGCACCGCATCGTCGGGCGCGCGGGCATCGAGCGTGAAATCGACGCGTGCTGGAATGACGTTGATCGCACCGGGCTGCACCTGGGCCACCCCCACGGTCGCTACCGTGTCGTTACGCGTGGAGCTTGCGCGCTCCACGATGCCGATCATCTCGGCGACGGCAGCAAGCGCATCGCGACGCATATTCATCGGCACGGTGCCCGCGTGTCCCGCCTCGCCAATCACGTAGGCGCGGGCGCGGGTGATGCCGTTGATGGCAGAGACGATGCCGACAGGAAGGTTGCGGGCCTCGAGCTGCGGGCCCTGCTCGATATGCACCTCGAGATAGCCGCGATAACGCGCCGGGTCGCGCGCAAGGGACGCAATGCCGAGAGGGTCGCCGCCGAATTCGAGCAGCGCATCCCGTAAACTGATGCCGTCCGCATCCCTGCCGTCGAGCCAGGCAGGATCGTAGCGGCCGGCAAGTGCATAAGACGTGGAGAGATTGGTGGGGAAGCGGACATTCTCCTCGTCCCCGAAGGCCACGATCTCGATGGGGCAGGAGGGTGTGATGCCTTCGGCCTTCAGGGCCTCGGCCACGACGATGCCGAGCACGACGCCGAGATTGCCGTCATAGCGGCCGGCATCCACGACGCTGTCGATATGAGAGCCGATGAGCAGGGCAGGGGCTTCAGGATTGGCACCCTCCAGGCGACCCACCACGGAGCCGAGAGCGTCGATATGAGCTCTAAGCCCGGCTCTGCGCATGAACTCCAGCGTCGTATCGGCTGCGGCGCGATGGGCGGGCGAGAGATAGAGGCGCGTCAGGCGCCCATACTCGTCCGTATGCTGGGCCAGATCCTCGATCATCGCCATCGCGCGGCGGCCGAGGGTGAGGTCGGGTTGATGTGTCATAGAGAGAGAGTTTCAGGAACGGGCCTGCTCCGCAAGAGGCGAGCAGGCCTGTCTCCATGGACTCTGATCAGGCCGCGACGCCCAGCTTCTTCTGCAGGCTGGTGGAGGACGTCGTGTATTGGAAGAGCAGCTTCTTCTCAGGGTAGACGTAGCGGTGCACCTTCTGGGCTGCCAGCGCACCCTCGTGGAAGCCGGAGAGGATGAGCTTGAGCTTGCCCGGATAGGTATTGATGTCGCCGATGGCGAAGATGCCGGGAACGTTGGTCTCGAACTTCTCCGTATCGACGGGGATCAAGTTCTCGTGGAGGTTCAGGCCCCAATCGGCGATGGGGCCGAGCTTCATGGTGAGCCCGAAGAAGGGCAGCATCACGTCGCAGTCCACCGTGAGCTCGGAGCCATCATCCTTACGGATCACGGCGCCCTCGAGCACGGGAGCCTCGCCCTTCAATGAGCCTACCTGGCCGAGATGAAGATCCATGTCGCCGGAGGCCACGAGGGAGCGCATCTTTTCCACGGTGTGCGGGGCGGCCCGGAAGGCGTCGCGGCGATGGAGGAGCGTGAGGCGCTTGGCGATGGGCTGCAGGTTTACGGTCCAGTCGAGGGCGGAATCGCCGCCGCCGACGATCAGCACCTTCTTGTTCCGGAACATCTCCATCTTGCGCACGGCATAGAAGACCCCGGTGCCCTCATAGGCCTCGATATTGTCGATCGGCGGCTTCTTGGGCTGGAAGGAGCCGCCACCCGCCGCGATGATCACCGCTTTGCATTCGAAGGTCGTGCCGTTCTCGGAGGTCTTCACCCGGAAGCGCGGAGCCTCGGGCGTGCCGATGGATTCCAGGCCCTCCACCATCTCGTTGAAGTGGAAGGTGGGGTGGAACGGCTCGATCTGCGCCATCAGGTTGTCAACGAGCCCCTGGCCCGTGACCATCGGAAAGCCCGGAATGTCGTAGATCGGCTTTTCCGGATAAAGCTCGGCACACTGGCCGCCCACTTTCGGAAGGATGTCGATCAAATGGCATTTGATGTCGAGGAGGCCCAGTTCGAACACGGCGAACAGGCCCACGGGCCCGGCACCGATGATGACGACGTCCGTTTCGATATGGTCGGTCATAAACAGGCTCCTTCGAGAGACCGTTTCGAAAAGCACGGTCTCATGATCTTGGCAATGCGGCAGGGAGGACGGCTTAGCTGCCTGTGGGGGCGAGGGTAACCTCCAGGCCGTCGAGTTCAGGGGTCCAGATGATCTGGCAGGAAAGGCGGGAATTGGACTTCGTCACGACCGTGTCGAGCTGGTCCTCTTCCTCCTCGGTCGGGGGATAGAGCTTGTCCAGCCACTCCTCGTCGACGAAGACATGGCAGGTGGCGCATTCGCAGGCCCCGCCGCACAGGCCTTCGATGGGCAGGCCCCAATCCCGGATGATCTCCATCACGCGCCAGCCCTCGATGGCCTCAAGGGTATGGCGCTGGCCGGCCCGGTCGGTCACATGGATGACGCCCATGAAGCGGGAATTCCTTAGCGTGAAGTCAGGGGAATGGCGCGGGAGCCCGCGCCGTTTGGGCTGGATATCGACCTTTCGGCTCGTCGCGTCAATGGTTTAAGATCACCCTTCGCTCCCAGAAGCTGAGCCGTTCCTAGATCCCCAGCGTCTCAACCCTCAGGGCCTCATTGGTCATGAGCTCGTCGATGGAGCCCTGGAAGCGCATTTCGCCACGCTCGATCACGATGGTGCGGTCGCTGATGCCGGCCGCGAAGGCCCAGTTCTGCTCGGAGAGGAGCACGGCGACACCCTCGGCCTTCATGGCGCGAATCGCCTCCGCCATCATCTGCACGATTACGGGGGCGATACCCTCGGAGGGCTCATCGAGCAGGATCGCATCCGGGTTGCTCATGAGGGTGCGGGCAATGGTGAGCATCTGCTGCTCGCCGCCGGACATCTGATTGCCGCGCCGCCCCCGCATCTCGGCCAGGTTGGGAAAGAGCCTGAACAGCCGTTCCGGGGTCCAGGGAGAGCGTCCCGGTCCCGCGGCCCTCCGCCCGACCTCCAGATTTTCCTCCACCGTCAGGTCGGTGAAGATGCGCCGGTCCTCGGGCACATAGCCAAGGCCAAGGCGGGCAATCTTGTAGCTGGGAAGGCGTGCGAGGGAGTGGCCTTTGAAGGTCGCCTTCTGGGCCGTTGCCGGCACGAGGCCCATGATGGCCTTCAAGGTGGTGGTTTTTCCTGCGCCATTGCGCCCGATGAGCGCCAGGACCTCGCCCGCATGCAGCCCGAAGGTCAGGCCGAACAGCACCTGGGCACGGCCGTAGGATGCGGTGAGATTCCAGATTTCGAGAAGCGGCTCGCTCATGCGGGATTCAACCCTTTCGGCTTTTCCAGCGCATGATCATCGCCCAGATAGGCGCGCCGCACTTCCTCGACCTGGCGGATTTCTTCGGGCGAACCGGTGGCGATGATCCGCCCGCGCACGAGGACGATCACACGCTCCGCATGGCCGAACACCACATCCATGTCATGCTCCGTGAAGAGAACGCCGATCCCCTTCGCATCCGCGATCTCAGCAGTCAGATCCATCAGGGCGGCCCTTTCCCGCGCCGCCATGCCGGCGGTGGGCTCATCCATCAGCAGGAGCTTCGGCTGCCCCGCCAGCGCGATGGCGAGTTCCACGCGCTTCACGTCGCCATAGGCCAGCGCCGAGCAGGGGTGGTCGGCGGCTTCCGTCATCCCCACCTGCTCCAACAGCGCAAGCGCCTCGTCGCGATAGCGCATGCGTGCCGGAGCCCAGAGCGAGGTGCTTTTCCGGTTGCGGCTGACAAGTGCCATCTGCACGTTCTCGGCCACGCTCATGGAGAGAAAAGTCTGTGCCACCTGGAAGGTGCGCCCGACGCCGAGACGAAAACGCTTTTGCGGCGAGGCAAGCGTGATGTTCTGCTCATCCAGGAGAACCGCACCACGATCGGGACGCAGCTGTCCGCCAACCATGTTGAAAACGGTCGATTTCCCAGCACCGTTCGGCCCGATGATGGCAAGCATCTCGCCCCGTTCAAGCGTGAAGCTCACATCACGCGCCGCCGCCACTCCGCCGAAGGATTTGCTCAGGTCTTGTACGGAGAGAAGCGTCATGCCTGCTCCTCCCACCATGCGCGGATGGTGCCCACGAGACCGCGCGGGAAGATGAGCACGATGGCGATGATGCTCAGACCCAGCAACAGACGCCACAGGGACGTGAGCGGCATGATCTGATCGCGCAGCACATGCAGAACACCGGCACCCACGAGCGGGCCGGTGACGGTCTGGATGCCGCCGATAAGGAGCATCGTCAGCGCATCGACGGATGTCGGAATACCGAGCAGGGTCGGATCCACAGAGCCGCGAGAGAAGGCGTAAATTCCGCCGGCGAGACCGGCGGCGGCACCTGATATCGTGAAGGCCAGCCAGCGCTGCCGGCGAATCTTCAGGCCGATGGCTTCGGCCCGGGCTTCAGAGTCCCTTGCAGCGCGTAGCGAATAGCCGAAGGGTGCGTTGATGATGCGCATCAACAGCAGAACGATCACTGCAGTGGTGACAAGCGTGAAGAGAAAATAGGGCACCTGGCCGCTCGCCCAGGCCGAAGGCCACACGCCGACGATACCGTTGTCGCCGCCCGTCACGTCCACCCATTGGAAGGCGACGGCAAAGATGATCTGCGCAGCGGCAAGCGTCATCATGG
The DNA here is from genome assembly GCF_003075415.1 of Microvirga sp. KLBC 81. Classification (GTDB taxonomy): domain Bacteria; phylum Pseudomonadota; class Alphaproteobacteria; order Rhizobiales; family Beijerinckiaceae; genus Microvirga. The sequence goes on along the minus strand of NZ_QDAH01000013.1, from coordinate 49,198 downwards.
CGAGATAGATGCCCGACAGGCGCACCACGAAAGCGCCGATGATCAGTGCTCCAACTGCCGCGAGCAGGAGCCCGGCAGGGATTGCTGCCTCCATTGGCAGTGCGAACCACTTCACGGCGAGCGCTGCGCCGTAGGCCCCTAATCCGAAGAAGGCGGCATGACCGAAGCTCACGACGCCGCTGACGCCGATGAGAAGCTGCAGGCTGAAGGCGAAAAGCCCGAAGATCAGGATTTCGGTGGCGACCTTCAGCACATAGGCATCGCCGATGAGCGGGAGGCTCGCGAGGGTGCCGATGACGGCGACCAATGCGAGGGGAGCATAAAGTGAGGGCTTGTGGCTTGAGATGCCCACCGCATGCGTGCCGCCGATCACTTCAGGACGACCGAAGAAACCATAGGGGCGGACGGCGAGCACGACAGCCATGAGCAGGAAGACCACGACAAGCGTGCTCTTCGGAAAGATCAGAATGCCGAAGGCCTGCAACTGGCCAATAATGAGCGCCGCCAGAAACGCGCCAGGCACGCTGCCCATGCCGCCGACGACAGTGACCACGAAGGCTTCGGCGATGATCGAGAGATCCATGCCCGCATTGGCCGAGACCCGCGGGATCTGCAGTGCGCCGCCGAGACCTGCGAGGAACGCGCCGAGAAACAGCGTGCCGGTGAAGAGGAGCGCCTGATTCACGCCAAGCGCCGCGATCATCTCCCGATCCTGCGTTGCCGCGCGCACCAGAACGCCGAAGCGTGTCTTGCGCAAGAGCAGCCACACAAGCGCGAGCACGACGGGACCGGCCGCGATGAGAACGAGTTCATAAGACGGAAAACGTCGGCCGAGAATTTCGACCGGTGCGCGCAGGCCCGGGGCCCGGGGTCCGAGAATGTCTTCGGGGCCGAAGACCAGGATCGTGAGGTCCTGCACCACCAGCACGACACCGAAGGTGGCGAGCAGCTGAAAGAGTTCCGGCGCGCCGTAGATGCGGCGCAGGAGCAGAACTTCGATCAGCACCCCGATCAGGCCGACGATGATGGCGGAGGCGAGAATGCCGGCCCAGAAAGTCAGCGGGCCGAAGGAGAGTTCGAGCAGCCGCGGCACGAGGGTCGCGGCCGTGTAGGCGCCGATCATGTAGAGCGAACCATGCGCGAAGTTCACGATCCGCGTGACGCCGAAAACGAGTGTGAGGCCGCAAGCGGTGATGAAGAGCGACGAGGCGCTGGAGAGCCCGTTGAGAGCCTGAATGGCGAGGAAGGAAAGGTCCATGGGATCAGTGACCTCTCACTTCTGGCAAGCCGGTTGGGATAAACACCGACCGGCCCTCTTCCCCCTTGTGGGGGAGAGTTGGAGAGGGGGGGTGAGCGCCAAGACTTCAGAACAAAGCGCTTGCACCCCCACCCTGACCCTCCCCACAGGGGGGAGGGGATTTATGTGGGGTGTGTTGCTCACTCTTTCCGAACCGCCTTCACCTCGGCTTCTGTCGGCATGAACGACGTGCCGTCCTTGTAGACCCAATCCCTCATACCGCCATTGGCGCCTTTCAGCACGAGCTTGCCAACCCACGCGCCCATGGTGGACTGATTGTCTAGTCCACGCATGGTGACGGGGCCGATGATGGTGTCGAACGTCGCATCCTCCAGCGCCTTGATCAGCGCTTCGGTTTCGACGGAGCCTGCGCGCTCGATGGTATCGCGGATCATATGGACGACCATGTAGCCCAGGAGCGAACCGAGGCGCGGCGTATCGTTGAACTTCGAGCGATAGGTGTCGATGAAGGCCTTGTGCTTCGGATCGGTGATCTCGTCCCATGGGTAGCCCGTCACCGTCCAGCCTTCCGGCACTTCGTCCTTCAGCGGCAGAAGCCATTCGGGCTCGCCGGTCAGAAGAGACAGAACCGATGCGTCTTCAAAGAGGCCGCGCGTGTTGCCCTCGCGCACGAACTGCGTGAGGTCGGGTCCGAAGAGCACGTTGAAAATGCCGTCGGGCTTGGCCTGTTCGAGCGCGGAGACGGTGGCGCCTGCCTCGATCTTGCCGAGCGCCGGAAACTGCTCGGCAACGATCTCGGCTCCGGGCACCCGCTCCTTGATGAGGCGCTTGAACACTTCCGCCGCCGACTGGCCGTATTCGTAGTTCGGCGCAACAATCGCCCAGCGCTTCGCGCCGGAGGCCTTTGCCTGATCCACCAGCATGCCGACCTGCATGTAATTGCTGGGGCGGATTCGGAAGGTATAGCGGTTGCCCTGCGCCATGGTGATGGCGTCGGTCAGGGGTTCTGCGGCGACGTAGAGGATCTTCTTCTGGTTGGCGTAATCCGCCATGGCAACGCCGACATTCGACTGGAACGAGCCGAAGAGGAGGACAGCGCCTTCGCGGGTCACCAATTCGTCCGCTACGCGGGTGGCGTCTCCCGTGGTGGCGCCGTCATCGCGGGAGACGATCTCGATCTTGCGGCCGAGCACCCCGCCCTTGGCATTGATCTCCTCCAGGGCCATCTGCCAGCCGTTGCGGTAAGGTATCGTAAAGGCAGCCCAGCGGGCGTAGGAATTGAGCTCACCGAGCTTGATCGGAGCCTGCTGCGCCTGGGCGGCCGGGCTTGCGAATGCAAGTGCCAGTCCAAGAGCCAGCCAGCGGGTCATCGATGCCTTCGTCATCATGCGGTTCCTGTTTCAAGGATCGGCGTGGATGTAGGGCCGATCCTAGCCTGAAGAAAGCCTAAACTGCCAAGGTTCACGGATTCATACCTTGCTTGTTTCAGGGGAGGAATGACACATTCGCTGCTCTCGTTCCCTCAAGCTCTGTGATCCCATGCTTCTCGACGCCGATCCCGCCCGCGCCTTCATGCCCTATCCAGCCGTTGCTGTGCCTCATGCCGCGAGCGGGTCTCTCTCCGGGCTGACCTTTGCCGCCAAGGACTTGTTCGATGTCGCGGGCTACCCGACGAGCTGCGGATCGCCCCACATGCTGGCGGTGTCCGGAATCAAGACCCGCACCGCACCGACCGTACAAAGGCTTCTCGATGCCGGGGCGCGGTTCGTCGGCAAGACGATCACTGACGAGCTTGCCTTCTCCATGAGCGGCAAGAACGCCCATTTCGGCACGCCTGTGAATGGTGGCGCGCCAGATCGCATTCCGGGCGGCTCCTCCTCAGGATCGGCGGCAGCCGTCTCCAATGGTCTCTGCGATTTTGCGCTGGGCACCGATACGGGCGGCTCCGTGCGTGCGCCGGCCAGCCATTGCGGCCTCTTCGGCATCCGCCCCACCCATGGCCGGGTGAGCCTGGAACTCTGCCACGATCTCGCGCCCTCCTTTGACACCTGCGGGTATTTCACCCGCGACGGCGCGACCTTCGTGCGGGTGGGCGAGGTTATGCTCAGGACCGACGGCAATCCCTTGTCAGCCAACCCAAAAGTTCTTCTGGCCAGGGATGCCTTCGGCCTTCTGAGCCAAAAGGTGAAGGAGGCGCTTGGTCTCGCCGTCCGCCAGGTCGAATCCGTGCTTGGCGCATCCAAGGATGTGACTGTCGCCACCGAAGGCTTCACCGCTCTTTATTGGGCCATGCGCTACATCCAGAGCCGGGAGGCCTGGGGCGTCGATGGGCCGATGATCGAGCGCTACCATCCGCCCCTCGGGCCGGGCGTGGCGGACCGTTTCGAGTTCTCCCGCAGTGTCACCGATTCTCAAGTGGCCGAGGCGCAGGTGATTCGCAGCGCCTTCCGGGCACGCTTCAGCGCTCTTCTGGCCCGGGACACGGTGCTGATTCTGCCGACCATGCCGGATGTGGCGCCGCTGCTCTCCGAGAGCGACGATGCGCTCAACGATTACCGGAATAACGCCCTGAACCTGCTCTGCCTGTCGGTGCTCTCCGGCCTGCCGCAGGTCTCGATCCCGCTCGCATCGCGTCTCGGCGCACCGTTCGGCCTGTCCATCATGGGACCGGCGGGCTCGGATCTGAGCCTCGTGACCTTGGCCAAGCGAATCGCGGACGCCGCTTCGGCCTGATTGAACCGTGTCCGCCCTGTGCTCGTTACCGGCAGGCGCGGATGACGGCAGGCTGCCTGATTTGAAAGGGGACATCATGACAAATCCCATCGTTCACCCTCAGATGCCGCATGTGGCGGTGGCAAGCGCCTGCGTGCTCGGCGAAGGGCCTGTGTGGGACGAGCGCTCCAACACCCTGTTCTGGGTTGACATCAAGAACCCGGCCGTGTGGCGTTATCGACCCGGAACCAACGAGCATTCGCGCATCGCGGCTCCGGAGCGCATCGGCTTCATCGCGCTCACCCCCGATCCCGATGTGGTGGTGGCTGGCTTCAAGTCGGGCCTTTCCCGTTTCAACCTGAAAACGGGCGAAGCCGAGCCCATCGTTGCGCCGGAAAAAGACCTTCCCGGCAACCGCATCAACGACGGACATGTGGGGCCGGACGGCGCGATCTATTTCGGCACCATGCACGATGACGAGACGGACGAGAGCGGTTCCTTCTGGCGCTGGGACGGAAAGGAGCTGAGCCAGTTTCATTCCGGCTTCATCGTCACCAACGGCCCCGCCTTCAGTCATGACGGGCAGATTCTCTATGCCACCGATACGGTGAACGGCGTGATCTATGCCTTCGATGTGAGCGGGGGCCGGGTGGGCGAGCGGCGGCGCTTCGTGCATTTCGATGAGGGCTGGGGCCACCCGGACGGCATGGCCGTTGATGCGGAAGGCTATGTTTGGGTCTGTCATTGGGGCGGCTCGCGCATCACGCGCTTTGCCCCCGACGGATCGGTGGAGCGGACTGTCCCGGTGCCGACCGCGCAGGTCACGAAATGCGCCTTCGGCGGGCCGGACCTGACCACGCTCTACATCACCACCGCCGCCATCGGCCATGATCCCCATGTGGATCCCATGGCGGGCCATCTCTTCAAGGTCGAGACCGGCGGCATACGCGGCTTGAAGACCAACATCTTCGGAGGGTGAGATCATGGCGATCGAACGGTTCGGCTCTGTTGGCGGAGAGGACGTCCTGCAGATCACGCTCACCGGCCCCGATAGTGTCGAGATGCGTGTACTCACCTGGGGCGCCGTGATCCGCGATCTCGTCGTGCCCACCACGAACGGGCCGCAGAGCGTGCTGCTGGGGCTCAACTCCATCGAGGATTACATCGCCCATTCACCCTATTTCGGGGCCATCGTGGGACGTCATGCCAACCGCATCGGCGGGGCCCGGTTCACGCTGAATGATGAAACCTACAAGCTCGATGCGAATGAGGGGCCCAATCAGCTTCATGGCGGTTCCAGGGGCTTCGGCACGCGGCTCTGGAGCATCGTCGAGCACAGTGAGTCCAGCGTCACCTTGAGCCTCGTCTCCGATGATGGGGACATGGGCTATCCCGGACGGCTCGTTGCGACCTGCACCTATACCCTGCTGCCTTCCGCTACCGTACGCATCGAACTCACGGCCATCACAGACCGCCCGACCCCGGTCAATCTCACCACGCATGGCTATTTCAATCTCGATGGCAGCGCGGACATTCTCTCCCATCACCTGATGATCGCGGCCGATTACATCACGCCAACGTATCCTGATCTTATCCCCACCGGCGAGATCAGGCGCGTGGCGGATACGGCCTACGATTTCACCAGCCTAAGGCCCATTGGCGCCGAGCTGATCAACGACGATACGCTCTACGATACGAATTACGTGCTGCGCGGCTCTTATGGGGTACTCCGTCAGGCGACGGTTCTCAAATCTCCGAGGAATGGGCTGAGCATGGAGCTTTGGACGACCGAGCCGGGCGTCCAGTTCTATGCGGGTCATCTCATCAACGTGCCCGTTTCAGGCCTCAACGGCGCGCGATATGGCCGCCATGCAGGCCTCTGCCTGGAACCTCAGCGATTTCCGGATAGCCCCAATAATGCCCATTTTCCGTCGTCAATTCTCGAACCGGGGCAGGTTTCAAAGCAGGTCAGCGAGCTCAGGTTCCCAATCTAGTCGGGAACTTTGCCACAAGTTGGCCGTTTTTCCTGCAGTGTTGCGTTCCGTAAAAAACACCAACCAAGAAGGGAATGCTCCCTATGCCTGTGCTCGATGCGAAAGCCCTGGAGACCGATCCCAAGGGAATGGCTTTCCTCCTGAGCGTCCTGCGTCCAAGCCCTTCCGCTTCCTCTCTTCAGCCCAAGGAAGTAACTCCGCCGAAAAGCCTGCCGCACAATGTGCGGATGCATTTCCGCTTCACGCGCCGCATGAAGCAGCTTCTTCCCACTTTGATCTAGCAGGCGCTTTCGCGCCCGCTCTTATTCGCACAGCGCCGCCAGTCCGCGCTTGGCCAGAAGCGCGTCAGCCGTGGGCAGTCGGCCCCGGAAGGCCGTGTAGGCCTCCGCCGGATCGCGCAGGTTTCCGGCGGAATAGATGAAGCGCTGCAGCTTCTCCGCCATGTCCTTGTTGAACGCGTCGCCGGTCTCTTCGAAGGCCGTGAAGGCGTCCGCATCCAGCACCTCCGACCAGAGATAGCTGTAATAGCCCGAGGAATAGCCGTCGCCCGCAAACACATGGGTGAAGTGGGGCGTACGGTGGCGCATGATGATCTCGCGCGGCATGCCGATCTTCTCCAGTGTTTCCTTCTCGAAGGCCGGGACATCGAGCCCTGTCACGTCCTTGCGGCGGTGAAGCTCGAGATCGACGAAGGCGGAGGCCAGATACTCCACGGTGGCGAAGCCCTGATTGAAGTTACGCGCGGCCATCAGGCGTTCGAGCAGCTCCTCCGGAATCGGCTCGCCCGTCCGGTAATGGGTGGCGTAGCGACGGAGAATATCGGGCTGCGACAGCCAGTGCTCATAAAGCTGTGAGGGCAGCTCCACGAAGTCGGTCGAGACGGCCGTGCCCGCGAGCAGCGGATAGGTCACGTCGGAGAGAAGGCCGTGCAGGCCATGGCCGAATTCGTGGAAGAGCGTGCGCGCATCGTCGAAGCTCAGGAGCGAGGGCTCGCCCGCCCCACCTTTGGCGAAGTTCATGACGTTCACGATGACGGGCCGCACGTCGCCCGTGAGTTTTTCCTGCGAGCGGAAGGCGCTCATCCATGCGCCGCTGCGCTTGGACGAACGTGCGAAATAATCGCCGATGAAGATGCCGACGTGATGGCCGTTCGCATCCAGCACCTGCCAGGCGCGAATGTCCGGATGATACTTCGGGAAATTCTTCATTTCCTGGAAGCTCAGACCAAAGAGCCGATGCGCGGTCTCGAATGAAGCCTCGATGATCCGGTCGAGCTGAAAGTAAGGCTTGATCGTCGCCTCATCGAGGTTGTGGCGTGCCATCCGCACCTGGTCCGCATAGAAGCGCCAGTCCCACGGCTCGATAACAATGTTGTCGCCCTGCGACTGTGCCAGCGCCTGCAGGTCGTCACGCTCGGCCTCGGCGCGGGCGCGAGCGGGCGCCCACACGTCGTTCAACAACTTCTGCACGGCATCCGGTGTCTTCGCCATGGTGTCGGAGAGCTTGAAATCGGCGAAGGTCTCATAGCCCAAGAGCTTCGCGCGCTCGAGGCGCAAAGCTGCCATCTCGGCGATGATTGCCTTGTTGTCGGTGGCGTTGCCATTGTCGCCGCGCGAGGCCCAGGCCTTGAAAGCCTGCTCGCGAAGGTCACGGCGCTTGGAGAATTGCAGGAAGGGCTCGATGCTTGAGCGCGACAAGGTGATGACGTATTTGCCTCTCAGCCCGCGCTCTTCCGCAGCCTGCGCCGCTGCTTCGCGCAGGAACGAGGGAAGGCCCGCGAGATCCTCTTCGGTCTGGAGCACGAGCTGATAGGACTTCTCGTCCGCCAGAACATTCTGCGAGAACTGCGTGCCAAGGCTTGCGAGGCGCTCGGTGATGGCGGCGAGACGCTTCTTCTCGTCCGGTCCGAGCTTTGCGCCTGCGCGCATGAAAATGGTGTTGTAGCGGTCGAGGACGCGAGCCTGTTCTGCATCGAGACCGAGGCTCTCGCGCTTGTCGTAGAGAGCGGCGACGCGCCTGTAGAGCGCCTCGTTCATGAAAATGCTGTTGCGGTGCTTGGCGAGGATCGGCGCCATCTCGCGCTCGATGGCCTGGATCGCCTCGTTGGTGTGCGAGCCTGCGAGGTTGAAGAACACGCCGCCTACGCGCTTGAGGATAGCACCGCTGCGTTCCAGCACCTCAATGGTGTTGGCGAAGGTGGGCTCCTCCGTGCTCTCGGAAATCGCGGCGATCTCGGCCTGTTGCTCGGCTAACGCTTTGTCGAAGGCGGGCTTGTAATGCTCAGGAAGGATGCTCTCGAAGGGTGGAAGAGTGTAAGGTGTGTTCCAAGTGGACAGAAGGGGGTTCCCTGAGAGATCCGCGCTGGACGCCATTGCCGACATGCTCCGCTGAGAGTTTGTGTTGATTGACTTGTAGCGACCTTAGCGCATCGTGCGGAAAAGTGGACCTGGTATTCGCTAGCGCGGCCCTTCGGGTCGCTGACGCGGACCTCCGGTTCCGCTTTCAACGATGCTCTTCTCTATGAAGGGAGCATCGGATCGATCCCAAAAGTGCAGATCCACTTTTCTCGTCCGATGCTCTAGCCCCCCATCGGAAGAGGCGCGGTGTCGGCGCCGGACAGATGACGGCGCAGGAAGGCGAGCGCCCGCTGCGTGGCGTCCTTTTCCGCCGCCCCCCGGAAGCCGTGGCCCTGGCCCGGATAGACCTTCACCTCATGCGGCACGTTCTGCTGGCGCAGCAGCGCCTCAACCGCATAGGCGTTCGCCACGGGCACGATGGGATCGGCTGAGCCGTGCAGAACCAGGGTCGGCGGCAGGCGCGACGTGGTGGCGATCGCGCCCTGCGGCAGGGGACCGAAATAGTTCACGAGCGTCTTCACGCGCGGGTCTGTCGAGGAGACGGCCAAGCCGAGCGCCGCACCGAGCGAAATGCCGATGATGCCGACGCGGCTTGCATCCGCTCCAGGGTGGCTGGACGCGAAGGTCAGCGCATCCTGCACCGTGTCCATCCAGGGCATGAAGTTCTGGAACAGGGTGGCGAAGGAGGCCCGCTTCTCGCTCGTGCGGTCCAGGTAATGGACAAGGTGGACCTGATAGCCGGCAGCGGCCACGCCCCGGGCACCCTGGCGATACTCCGTATTGTAGCTCAACCCATCCGCACCGTGCAGCATGAGCACGGCAGGGCGGGCTGCGTCGCCGGCAGCCTGAAAGGTCTCGACGGCAATGGTCCTGCCGCCGCTCGTGAAGGTGTTGCGTTTTTCCGTCACCGGCATCGATTGGGCTTGGTCCTGTTGGGCATGAAGAGTGGAAGAGGCGGCGAGAGCCGCGCCGATCAGAAGGCTGCGTCTCGTGGGCGACATGGGCTGACGTTCGCTGGAATAACCGTGAGATGTCCTTGAGATGGGGACGAACGGCCTCGGTCCCCAGATGGCAAAAGGTCTCAAGTTTGCCTTGGCCTGAACGGCCAAGGATCGTTTTGCGGGGTCCATACGTTGTTTGCTGACCGGCGAGATGATCTCGCAGGCAGGAGAGACCTGAAAAACGATGCGTCCCGCACCCTTGCCCGTGCCGCCACCCCCAGAGACGGAGATCCAGCCTCCCGGAGTTCCGGGTCTGTCCGGATTGCTGACCCTGGCCGTGGGCGTGGTCGTGCTGGCGGCGCTCTATGTGGGACAGGAAGTCTTCCTGCCCGTGGTGCTCGCAATCCTGCTCGCCTTCGTGCTCGCCCCCTTCGTCGACCTGATGCGCAGGTGGCAACTGGGGCGAGTGCCATCGGTTATCATCGCGGTCCTCGTGACACTCGGAATCGTCGTCTCTCTTGGTGGTCTCATCGGGTTTCAGCTTGCGGGTCTTGCCTCGGACATTCCGCGCTATCAGACCACGATCGAAAGAAAGGTCGGCTCCCTGCGTGAGGGCACGTTGGGCAAACTACCGACCATGCTCCGGGATTTCGGCCGCCGGTTCGACCAAGCCGTGGGAGAACAGCCAGCGGAAGCACAGGCTCCTGCCTCTTCCAGCGCGGCCGAACCTCCGCCGGAGGCACCAAAGCCCATGCCTGTCGAGGTGCATGAGCCGGAGCCGACACCGGCGCAGGTCGCGCGCAATGTCCTGCTGCCCCTGCTCGAGCCCCTCGCGACCATGGGCATCGTGTTCGTGGTGCTGGTCTTCATCCTCATGCAGCGCGAGGATCTGCGTGACCGCATGATCCGCCTGTTCGGCTCGAGCGACCTGCACCGCACCACGGCGGCCATGGACGATGCCGCGCGACGCTTGAGCCGCTTCTTCCTCACTCAGCTTGCGCTGAACGCAGCCTTCGGTCTCGTTGCCGGTATCGGCCTTTGGCTGATCGGTGTGCCGAGTCCTGCCTTGTGGGGCGTCTTCGCGGCGCTCATGCGCTTCGTGCCCTATATCGGCTCGTTCGTGGCCGCCGCCCCTCCGATTCTTCTCGCCGCTGCGGTCGATCCCGGTTGGTCCATGGCCCTCATGACGCTGGCTCTGTTCGTGATCGGCGAACCTCTGATGGGTCACGTGGTCGAGCCTATCGTCTATGGGCAGAGCACCGGCCTGTCGCCTTTCGCCGTCGTGATTTCGGCGATCTTCTGGACGTGGATCTGGGGTCCCGTGGGCCTGCTCATCGCAACCCCTCTGACCTTGTGTCTCGTTGTGCTGGGACGGCACGTGGAGAGGCTCGAATTTCTCGACGTGCTGCTCGGCGACAGGCCTGCTCTGACGCCGGCGGAGAACCTCTATCAGCGCATGCTCGCAGGTGACCCTGATGAGGCGTTGGATTCGGCGGAAGTTCTGCTGAAGGAGCGCTCACTCACATCCTACTACGATGAGGTTGCGCTCAAAGGGCTTCAACTTGCCGCCAATGACGCGACACGGGGCGTGCTTACCCATCGCCAGCTTGATCAGGTGCGCGATGTGATCAAGGCTCTCGTGCAGGATCTCGGCTCTCACGAGGATATCGAGCCGCCGCCGCATGAAACCGAGGATGAGCCGGTGGCGTCACCGCCAAGCGAGAAGCCTGCGATCAAGGAACCGGCCGTCGTCGGCGAGATGCCTCACGAAGACAAGATCCCCGAGACATGGAAAGCGGAAGGCGCTGTCATGTGCATCGCTGGTCGCGGACCGTTGGATGAAGCAGCCTCCGAGATGCTGGCACAGCTTTTGAGCAAGCACGGGCTTGGAAGTCGTCTCGTGCCCCACGAAGCTGTGTCGCGCTCGGCGATTTACAATCTCGACATGACCGGCGTGCAGATGGTGTGCATCAGCTATCTGGAGATCAGGGGCACGCCTGCGCATCTGCGTTATCTGCTGCGGCGCCTGAGAAAGAAGGCGCCCAAGGCACCCATTCTCGTGGGGCTATGGCCTGCGGAAGATGCGGTTTTGAAGAGTGAGACGATGCGCGCAACGTTGGGAGCGGATTACTACGTCTCGTCCATGCGCGATGCGGTGGTGCAATGCCTGAAGGTTGCCACCGGTGAAGAGGAACTGCCGCAGACCGTGACAACCGGTCGGGCCGCGAATGAAGCAGCGGCAGGAACGCGCCTGCCGCTGCCTGCTTGAATTCAAGCTGCCGCTTCCTTCAGGAAGTTCTCGGCGTAGTGGCAGGCGACCTGGCGACCATCGAGTTCGCGCAGAGCCGGGCGTTCCACCTTGCAGCGATCCGTCACATAGGGGCAGCGTGTCGAGAACACGCAGCCCTTCGGCGGGTTGAGCGGCGAGGGGAGTTCACCTTTCAGCACGATGCGCTTGCGCTTCACGCCGGTGATGCCGGGCGTGGAGGAGAGAAGCGCCTGCGTATAGGGATGCAGCGGGCGGGCGTAGATCTTCTCCTTCGGCCCATGCTCGACTGCGTGGCCGAGATACATGACGAGCACGTCATGGGCGATGTGCCGGACGACGCCGAGATCGTGCGAGATGAAGAGATAGGCGAGGCCCATCTCCTGCTGCAGATCGGCGAGAAGGTTCAGCACCTGCGCCTGGATCGACACGTCGAGCGCGGAGACCGGCTCGTCCGCCACCACGAGCTTCGGCGAGAGCATCAGCGCGCGCGCAATCGCGATACGCTGGCGCTGGCCGCCGGAGAACATGTGCGGATAGCGGTTGTAGTGCTCGGGACGCAGGCCCACCTTCGCCATCATCGCCCGCACTCGCTCCTTGCGTTCGGCAGAGGAGAGATTGGTGTTGATGACGAGCGGCTCCTCCAGGATCGTGCCCACTTTCTTGCGCGGATTGAGCGAGCCGTAGGGATTCTGGAACACCAGCTGCACCATGCGGCGCAGCTCCTTGGCGTAGTTCGACGGCGGGTTCACCGCATCGATGCCGTCGAGGGAGAGTTGCCCCTCCGTCGGCTTTTCGATGAGGGTCACCATGCGGGCAAGCGTGGACTTGCCGCAGCCGGATTCGCCCACGACGGCCAGCGTCTTTCCGGGCTCGATGGAAAACGTGATGCCGCCGACAGCCTGCAGCTGGGCGGGCTCCTTAAAGAGACCGCGCTTGATCTTGTAGATCTGCTTCAGGTTCTTGGCTTCGACAACGGGAGCGCTCACGACGCGGCCTCCGTCTTCAGGGGATGATCGTGCTGGATATTGGCGGTCCGGTTCGGATCGCCGAGCGGGTAGTGGCAGCGGATGTGACCACCGGCCCAGGGACGCAGCTCTGGCCGCACATTGCGCGAATGCTCGGTGGCATAGGCGCAACGCGGGCTGAACAAGCAGCCCTTCGGACGGTCATAGAGGCCGGGCACCACGCCGGGGATCGTCGCAAGACGTCCGCCTTCGCTGCGCTCGGGAAGCGCTGCGAGAAGTGCTGCCGTATAGGGATGCTGCGGCGAGGCGAAGAGGTCGGCAGCGGAGCGCTCCTCCATGATCTGCCCCGCATACATCACCATCACGCGCTTCGCGGTGTCGGCCACGACGCCCATATTGTGCGTGATCATGACGAGACCCATGTTGCGCTCCTTCTGGAGCGTCATGAGCAGGTCCAGGATCTGCGCCTGGATCGTCACGTCGAGTGCGGTGGTGGGCTCGTCAGCGATCAGGAGCTTCGGATTGCAGGCAATCGCCATCGCGATCATCACGCGCTGGTTCATGCCGCCCGAGAGCTGGTGCGGGAAGGCGGAGAGGCGGCTTTCCGGCGAGGGAATGCCCACCTGCTCGAGCAGTTCGATGGCCCGGCGGCGCGCGCCCTTCCGGTCCATGCCCTCATGCAGGCGCAGCGTCTCCGTGAGCTGGAACCCGATGGTGAAGGACGGATTCAGGCTCGTCATCGGCTCCTGGAAGATCATGGCGACGTCCTTGCCCGTGAGCTTGCGTCGCTCCTTCTCCGAGATCGTCAGGAGATCGCGGCCGTTGAAGGTGAGCTTGTCCGCCTTCACGCGGCCGGGGAAGGGGATGAGGCCCATGAGAGCCAGCATCGTCACGCTTTTGCCGGAACCGGATTCGCCCACGACGCCGAGAACCTCGCCCTCTTCGAGCTTGAGGCTGACGCCATCCACGGCACGCATGATGCCGCCTTGGGTCGGAAATTCGACCGACAGATTTTCAATTTCGACAAGAGCCATGATCAGCGCTTCAGTTTGGGATCCAGGGCGTCACGAAGACCGTCGCCCAGAAGATTGAAGGCAAGCACCGTGACGAGGATCGCAAGACCCGGGAAGGTCACGACCCACCAGGCACGGAGCACGAACTCGCGGGCATCGGCCAGCATGGTGCCCCATTCCGGCGACGGCGGCTGCGCGCCAAGACCGAGGAAGCCGAGGGCCGCAGCGTCGAGGATCGCGGTGGAGATGCCGAGCGAGGCCTGCACGATGAGCGGCGCGGTGCAGTTCGGCAGCACCTCCTTGAACATCAGACGGGTTGTTCCGGCGCCGCTCACGCGGGCTGCCATCACGTAGTCCTTGGAGGTTTCCGTGATCACCGCAGCGCGTGCAAGACGCACGTAATGCGGCAAGATCACCAGGGCGACCGCCAGCATGGCGTTCATGAGGCCGGGGCCTAGCACCGCCACGATCACGATGGCGAGCAGAAGGCTCGGCAGCGTGAGGACGATGTCCATCAGGCGCATGATGAAGATCTCCGTCAGGCCGCGGAAGAAACCTGCCACGAGACCGAGCACGGTGCCGATGACGATGGAGAGCGTCACCACCGCGATGCCGATGAGGAGCGACAGCTGCGCGCCGTAAATCAGACGGGAGAGAATATCGCGTCCGATCGGATCCGTGCCGAGGGGATAGGAGATCGAACCTCCCTCCTGCCAGAACGGCGGCTGCAGGGCGATGGCGGTGTTGGTGAGGTTCGGGTCATGCGGTGCGATCACCGGCGCCAGCAATGCGACGAGCACCACGGCGACGATGATCACGAGGCCGGCGACAGCGCCATGATTGGCGCTGAAATAGCCCCAGAACTCGCGCAGGGGGTGGGGAGGGGTGGCCGTCGGAGCTGCGACGGCCGGAGCTTCCATGGTTTCAGTGGTCATCGCGTATGCCTGATACGAGGATTGATGAGGCCGTAGGCGAGGTCGACGAGAAGATTCACGCTCATCACCACGACGCCGAGCAGCAGAGCGCCGCCCTGCAGCACGGGATAGTCACGGCGGAAGATCGCGTCGATAAGCCATTTGCCCACACCGGGCCAGGAGAAGATCGTCTCGGTCAGGATCGCGCCGGTGAACAGCACGCCGATCTGCAGGCCGATCACGGTAACGACGGGGATCAGGGCATTGCGCAACGCATGCAGAGCCACGATGCGGAAGCGCGAGAGACCCTTCGCCTTGGCGGTGCGGATGTAATCCTCGCCAAGAACTTCCAGCATGGCGGAGCGGGTCATGCGGGCGATGACCGCGAGCGGAACCGTGCCGAGTACGATGGTGGGGAGGATCAGGTGCTGGACTGCCGACCAGAAGGCGTCCACCTCATCGGAGAGCAGCGTGTCGATCAGCAGGAAGCCTGTGATCGGTTCGATGTAATACAGCACGTCGATGCGGCCCGAGACCGGCGTCAGGTCGAACTGCACCGAGAAAAGCAGGATGAGGATGAGACCCCACCAGAAGATCGGCATGGAGTAGCCGGCAAGCGATATACCCATCACGCCATGATCGAAGATCGAGTTTCGCCGGATGGCCGCAATGATGCCCGCCGGAAGGCCGATGATGAGCGCAAAGAGAATAGCGCAGAGCGCCAATTCGATCGTCGCCGGGAACAGCGAAGAGAACTCGTTGAGGACCGGCTCCTGCGTGATCATCGACTTGCCCAGATCCCCTTGCAGGACACGGGACAGATAGATCCCGTACTGCACGAGGACCGGCTGATCGAAGCCGTATTCCTTGCGGAGCTGTTCGTGGCGGGCGGGATCGATGCCGCGCTCGCCTGCGAGTGTTTCGATCGGATCGCCCGGAACGAGGCGGATCAGGAAGAAGGCAAGCAGCGTGATCCCGATAAAGGTCGGGATGATCAGGCTGACGCGGGTAAGAATGAATCTGAGCATCGTCTGAACGTAAAAAGGCGGAGCGGCCGAGGAAGCCGCTCCGCCATAGGTTGAGTGAAAAGGCTTACTTGCCCTTGATGTCGACGCCGTAGAAGGTGTGGCGGCCGAACGGCGAGAGCTTGAAGTCAACCACTTCCTTGCGGACCGGCTTCAGCTGCACGGCGTGAGCCACCGTGAACCACGGAGCCTGCTCCTTGAAGATCTTCTGAGCTTCTTCATAGAGCTTGGTGCGCTCGGCCTGGTTCGTCACGATCTTCGCCTTCGTCACGAGATCGTCGAACGGCTTGTAGCACCACTTGGCGATGTTGGAGCCCGAAGCGCTCTGCGCCGAGGCGCAGCCCAGCAGGGTGTGCAGGAAGTTGTCCGGGTCGCCGTTGTCGCCCGTCCAGCCCAGCTGAGCCATCTGATGCTCACCGGCCTGAGCGCGCTTGCGGTACTCGCCCCACTCGAAGCTCTTGATCTCAGCCTTCACGCCGATCTTGGCGAGGTCGGCCTGCATCAGCTCGGCGATGCGGCGGGCGTTCGGGTTGTAGGGACGCTGCACCGGCATGGCCCAGAGGTCGGTCTCGAGACCGTTCGGGTAGCCAGCCTCCGCCAGGAGCTTCTTGGCGGCTTCCGGGTTGTACTCGTCTTCCTTCACGGAGTCGTTGTACGACCACATGGACGGCGGGATCGGGTTCTTGGCCGGAACGCCCGAGCCGAGGAACACGGCATCGACGATCGCCTTCTTGTTCATGGCCATGTTGAAGGCCTTGCGGACGCGCACGTCGTCGAAGGGCTTCTTCGTGGTCTGATAGGCGAGGTAGCCGACATTCAGGCCGGGCTGTTCCATGACCGTGACGTTCGGGTCCTTCTTCATCGCCTCGAGGTCAGCCGGGTTCGGATACGGCATGACGTGGCACTCGCCCTTCTGGAGCTTGGCCCAGCGGACGGAGGCATCCGGGGTGATCGAGAACACGAGGTCGTCGATCTTCGCCTTGCCGCCCCAGTACTCGGGGAAGGCCTTGAAGCGGACGATGGCGTCCTTCTGATACTGGACGAGGTAGAACGGGCCGGAGCCGATCGGCTCTTGGTCGACCTTCTCAGGGGTGCCGGCCTTCAGCATGGCGTCGGCGTATTCCTTCGACTGAACGCCGGCGAACTGCATGGCGAGGTTCGACAGGAACGGAGCCTCAGGCTGGTTGAGGGTCACGCGGACGGTGTAGTCGTCCACCTTCTCGACCGACTTCAACAGCTTGGGCATGCCCATGTCCGTGAAGTAGGAGTGGTTCGGGCTCGTGACCTTGAAGTAAGGATTCTCTTCCTTCCACTGACGCTCGAACATGAACACGACGTCGTCGGCGTTCAGGTTGCGGGTCGGCTTGAAGGTCTTGTTGGAATGGAACTTGGCGTTCTTGCGGAGATGGAAGGTGTAAACCGTGCCGTCCGCAGAGATGTCCCACTTCTCGGCGAGGCCGGGAACGACCTTGGTGCCGCCGCGCTCGAAATCCACGATGTTGTCGTAGATGTGCTCGTTCACGTCGAACGAGGTGCCGGTCGTGTTGATGCCGGGGTAGAAGTTCTCCGGGCTGCCCTCGGAGCAGTATACGAGGGTTTTGGCAGCCAGCGGGGCTGCTGCCAGGAAAGCCGGAACGCAGATGGCTGCGAAAAGGGCTGATTTCTTCATTTATTTAGGTCCTCTGAGACGGCACTACACATGGCCGTTCTGTGACGAAGTTAAGGTGCGAAGCCCCAATAATGTCAATCTATCCCGGCAACCTTGGCTAATTTTTAGAAGAAATTTACCATTTCGTGCCGTTTTCCCGCAGTTTTTTCAAAAACCGGGCCGTTTCAAATTTCCGCGATTCTGCGGGCTTACGGGCGGTTTGGAGCCTGCTCCATCCACAGCCTCAGACAAATCGAGTGCTCTTCCGAACGGATGGAGTGGTCTATTGGCAGCGGCTTGGGCCTCGAAGCCTAAGGGAAGCCCCGGTTTTGGAGAGGGCAGCTCCTCCTGGAGAGCCTATTGGCGGATGGAGGAGGTTGCCTCGAGAACGGCGTTCAGGCCGACGCTGGCTTCGTCCGAATAACCGGTGCGGTGAACGGCGCGGAACACTTTCTCGGCATCCCTGTAGCGACCAAGCTTATAATAGGACCAGCCGCGGATCAGCATGAGATCGTTCTGCTCCGGCACGATCCGGGCTCGTTCGCTCAAAGCCAGGAGCGTTTCCACGTAGCGCCCGTCGCGATAGGCAGCCAGGGCCCGCTGGGCCAGGATGGTGGCGCTGAGTTCGATCCGGCGCGGGCCGGTTTGCGGCGCTTCGGCGGCGGCGACTGCAGCCTCGGAGGTCAGGTTCTTGCGGAGATAGGCGAGGGACTTGCCATAGGCCGCTTCCTCTCGGGTGCGGCCACTGCCTCTGCGGATGGCCTGATCGAAGGCGCTCACCGCTTCCAGGGGCCGATCGGCCTCCATCAGGCACCAACCAAGGGTGAGCGCTGCATCCGGGGCCAAGCCTTCGGCGCTGCGGGTCATGATGCAATTGCGGCGTCCGTTGCCGGTGCGGGTCTCGACGGTTGCGGTGCGACGCTCGACCACCATGCGCGGCGTTTCCGCCTCGATCGGCACCGAGCGCATGGAGGCCTGCGGCACGCTTTCGACGAGCCGCCCCGTCAGAGCCGGTGTGATGCGCTGCCCGGAAACGCGGGCGCGGGTGATGCCGTCGGCCAGATCGGCGATACGCTCCGAGCGGTTGCGCCATTGCGCGATGATGGCGTTGAAGCCGGCACGGTCGTTCAGGCGCTGGGCGGAGAGGGCGAGGCCATAAGCGGAAGGCTCGTCATCGGGCTTCCAGCTCAAGCCTTGGCGGAACCACTCCCGAGCAGTTCGGAATTGGCTCGTATTGTAAGAGTACCAGCCGAGCGCCTGCGCGCCGTCGGGGGAGCGCTGGCTCGTGACCACGGGAACGATGCGCGAGACCACACGGGCTTCGAGACGCGGCGGCGGGTCCTGGCTCAGGAGGGCCGTCGCCACGTCGAGATAGACCTTCATGTTCTCCGGCGCCCTGTCGCGCCAGTCATAGGCAAAAGTCTCGGCCTCTCCGATGCGCTCGAGCGCACGCAGGGACATCGCATAGCCTTCCGCGGCCTTGTTCCCGCCATTGCGGTCGAGGGCGGTCTTGAACAGCTCAAGCGCCCGCGCGGGATTGCCGTGGTGATAGTTGTACCAGGCGAGGTTCAGCACCGGGCCCGGTTCGTTCGAATTGCGGACCAGCCGTTCGACCATCGCGAGATCCTCGGCGGAGGCGGTCGTCGTGCCGTCGTTCGAAGCGCGCTCTACGCGGCGGCGTGCCAGCTCCTCACGAATGGAGTCGAAGTCGTCGGGCTCGTTGCCGGTCTTGCGCTCGAATTGAAGAAGGTCCGCCACCTGGTTCTCAGGCAGCAGAGTCAGGGCCTTCTGCAGGGTCGCAAGGCGTTCGCCCGGGTTGCCGCAGTTGGTGAGGAGATAGGTATAGACGTCCCGCGTGCGGTTTTGTTGATCCGTCCTGACGAAGGCCTCGGCGACGCGCCAGAGCACGTCCACGTTCACGCAGGTCAGAAGGTTCGGGTTTTCCGTCGCGACGGACAGAACGGTGCGCCACTGGCCGGAATCGGATGCATTGATGAGACGGCGGCGCGCCTCTGTATTTTCAAGCGCCGTCACCAGTTCCTCTGGCGGCTTCCAGTTCGGGTCCGAAGCCTGTCGCTCGACGATGGCCGCGCGCACTTCCGCGATCCTGTCCTCTTTGTAGAGGTTCCATAGCCGCTCGACGATCGGATCGGCCTGAACGGCGCTGCCGGAGGTCAGTTGGGACAGGTCGCTCGGTGGCGTCCAGTTGGGATAAAGTGCGCGCAGGCGAGCGATTTCCGCATTCACGCGGCGCGTATCGCCCTGGGAGGCGAAGTAGCGGAGCGCCGATTCATCGACCTGAGGCCGGCCGTTGGGAGGCGTAGCGGAGGGGGATTGGCCGCTACCAGATCCGACTTGTTGCGCGATTGCCGCAAAGCCCAGAGCGAGGACCGCAATCGTTATGGCGCTGCGAGCTAGACGCATTGCGGATGTTTTTCACCAAGCCAGGACTTCGTCATCAGGTACAGGGTCGACGGATAATAGAGCTGCGGCTCGAACGTCCTCAGCGTGTCGGGAACAGGTGTTCCGTCCAGCGCGCAGGCCAGGGCAGCCGAGAGAATGGTGTAGCCGCTATCGGTCAAGCGCTCCCGGACATGTCCGGTCACCACATTGACGAGGGCAACGCCTTCGCTCTCCGCAGACCAGCGCTGCTTGAGCGCTCGCAACCACTCTAAATCGGTCATTCCTGCCCTGAGAAGGTAAAGCGGTATCCTTAAGGAGTTGTAACCGAATTCGGGAGGGAAGCCGTCGGCGGGTCTGGTCTGCATACGGCTTTGGATCGAGATCCAGTCGGCGGGAAGCCGCACCCGGCCGGAGGTTGCCTGCTGAAGCAGGGTGACGCCCTCCCGCCAGACGCCGTTCCACTCGTATTCAGGCGCGAGGCCGGCGAGCACCGGGAAAGCCTCGAAAACCCAATAGGAGAGATTGATGACCGGCCCATCCGGGCGTTCGCCTGCACCGAAGCCGTCGGCACCGGGCAGGAGGAAGACCGATCCGCCGGCACGACCAAAGGTATTTTGGCCGATGGCCTTCGCGAGTTTCTGCGCTGCAGCCGTGTAGCGGGGCTCTTTCCAGGCTGCTCCGGCTTTTGCCAAGGCATAAGCGATGAGAATATCGCCATCAGTCGCATTGTTGTGGTCCGACACGCGGGGCCTGGCATTGGGGTCCCACTTCCAGGAGACGAGGCCATCATCGCGGATCAGGAGGTCGGTGAAGATGAAGCTCCAGATCTTCTCGAAGTTGACGCGGTCATTGGCTGCAAGCGCCAGCAGCAGCCCATAGCCCTGTCCTTCACTGTGGCTGATATTGCCGTTGGCATTATCGACCACGCGGCCATTGTCCTCGACGAAGCGGGAGCGGTAGGCCTCCCACTCAGCAGGCGAAAGAGTACCGACTATATCCAAGGATTGCACGGAGAGGCTCTGAGCGTATGACCTCGGGCCGGCGATCATGAGCGCTCCGGCGAGAAGCCAGGGGAGGAACGAACGGAACCGCGCGAAGCTCCTCATGAGGGCCGTCCCAAGCGCTTGAGAAGCAGATAGGTTGCCGCTCCCAGGAACAGGCAGCAAGCCATCATGGTCAGAGCATATTGGAGAATGTTGGCCGACATCCAGTTCGCTGCGACGAGGCGAAGGTTCATGAACGAGAGAGGCTGCGTCTGGATGAAGTCGTAATCCTGAATAGGCTCCACTTGCAGCCGGGACTCGCGTGGATCGAGCGCGACTGCGCGGCCGGCAACATTCGACCACAGGATCGGATCCGCGATGCGCGCCATTTCCTCGGCCAGTGCGTCTTCGGTACGGGCCGTCACCAGGGTCCAGATTCCTGCTTCCGGTGTGCGGTTCTGAGCAATGAGGAGGCTTGAGCGCTGCGGCGGCTCATAAGGATCATCGATGCGCTTCTTCAGCGACAGGGACGTGGCGGACAGGCTGAAGGTCCTTTCCATCCAATCCTGAATCGAGCCGATGGTCTGTTGCAGGATGCCCTGCCTCCGGAAGGAATCCGACCAGCGCTTGCGAACCTCGTCCGTCGAGGCCGTGCCGTTGCGGTCCAGCGAAGTCGGCTTCACAAACATGGTGAAGCCGGCGTTTGCGACCTGCTGAGAGGACTCGGTTTGGAGCGGGGTCGCCGGCCAGATCATGCGCAGGTGTTCGGAGACCCTGACGCGGTTGAGAAGACCCGAAGGGATCTGGTCGACGGCGCCGATGAAGAGCACGGATTCATCCTCAGTCGAAGCGGCACTGGAGAACTGCACCCGCATGGGCTTGCCGGCGCTGCGTGCCATGCGGGACAGAAGCGTGCCCGCGGCGGAAACATTCAGCGTATCGGGACGAGCAAGCACCACGGTCGTTGGAATATCCTCGTCCGGGAAGTGGCCCGCGCTCAGCACGCCGAGATCGGGCTGGCGTCCGATGCGTCCGAAGTCAGGAAATTCGAGCGTGCTGGTATCGAAGAGAACGAACCGGTTCGTCTCTGACAGGGTCTCGCCTGGCGCACAGCGATCATCCGCATCCGTCAGGAGACCGACTTCAACCGAGATGGCGTTGAGACCCGATTTGAAATTCTTCAGCGGCACCCTGACAATGTGACGTTTGACGATGTCGCCCTGTGTGGTGATCACCAGCTGTGTGCTGATCTTGCCGTTGACGAAAACGTTCACATGGCTGCCCGGCTTGACGGCAGCGGTATAAGCGGCATCGAGGTAGATCAGCGCTTCGCCATATTCCGTTGCATAGAAATCCGGTGGAAGGTTGAGGATGAACTGCGCCTTCAAGCGACGACCGGAGAATTCCTGCGTCGAAATGCCAAGATCGGCAAAACGGAACGAGCGGCGGCCGAAAGCGGTGGGGACTTCAGGCCAGTGCCAGGAGGCCGTATCGACAACGCCACGCTCGACGCTCACGGTGTTGACGGCCTGTGCGCCGATGAGCGCAATGGCGGTGTCCAGATCACTCCAGTTGGGACCGGACACGACAAGGGTGGAACCGATCGAGCCTGCTTCCTGCATCACCATGGTCAAGGGCTGCGCCAAGGCCAAATCGGGCACGCCCGGAAGAAGCCCGCGTAACTCGCCAGCCAGTCCCATCACCACCTTGATCGTTCCGACAGGCGACGGACCAGGATCGGATTCCACCACCTGAATCACGGGGCGCGCATAGCGCCCACGCAAGGCGATCAACTGCACGAGGCGCAGCAGGCGATCGCGGATCTCAGGCCGATAGACCTTGGGTGCAACCACACGGATCGTTGTCGCACCTGAAGCATCGACGCCGATCGCGGGAAGATCGTCCAGGCTGCGCAGGGTCTTTGTCACACCTTCCGCAAAGATGAGCCTGGTGGAGGCTGAATCCACATCGGTCCAGAGTTCATAGGTGGCCTCGATCGTGCAATCCGTCCGGTGGCGCTGAAAGGCCTCCACACGAATGAAGTTCGATCCGGTACGCAGGAGGCCAGGCCGGATGGAGGCGCTCACGCGTCCAATGGCGTCGGCGGATTTGATCGGCGTATCGACGACGGTCTCGCCGTTGATGACGATCCTGAGCCGCGAGGCTTCGGGCATCACGACCACGGCATTCTTGTAGCCGACGGAAATGGATGCCCCGCTCGAGGCTTCGTCCTGCGTCAGGTGAAAGGTCCAGGACCGGGCATCCGTCTCGCCTTCAAGGCGGATCGTCTCGAACGGCAGGACCGGCCGCTCAATACGCGCTGCTGCGTTGGCCACGACCGGCTTCTGCGTAGAGGGTTGCACAGTGCTGCTTGGCGCAGGAGCGCCGGGCGTCATCCGGAAGGGAGTGGCGGAGTTCGCGCTCGCGGCATCGGGTGTGCCTGCATTGCGAGATGCGGCCGCGCCTTGAGGAGCCGTGGGCTGCGGAGCGGAAGAGGTGCCGCGCATGTCGTAGGCGGGAGCCGATGACGCTTCCGGTCGCGCGGGCTGTGGCTGGACGGGCGCGCGCCCACTTGGAGACGATGTTGATGATGAAGGATTCATGCTGAATGGAGCGACCTGCGCCGCCGCCATTCGCGCTCCTAGCAACTCGAAAGCAATGAGAAAAGGTAAGAGCAGGGAGCGCACGACACGCCTCTATTTGACAGCCGGTGCAATCGACGGAACCGGCGGCTTGGAAAGACCGATCCGCTGCAGGCCGAAGAGATAGGAAAGGCCCCGTCCCGTCTGATAGAGAGAGACCATGAAGAACCAGAGTGTGCCGCGCAGAACACCGATATCCTGATGGCGGCGCTTCTGGAACGTGCTCCACTGATCCGCATTCGCAAAGACGAGATCGGCGATGAGCCTGTGATGTTCAGGGCTGTCGATCAGGAAGCGGCAGCCCAGCAGCAGACCCTTGTCGTCCATGCCCACTTTGCGGATTTCAACCGGCATCTTCTGCATCGGCAGGTTGGCATAAGGCATGAATTCGAGGGTGCCATGCGCACCCTTCTTGAGTCTGGGCTCGGTGGAGGGGGGGACAAGCAAGCGCGCTCCTCCCACGGAGATGTCCCGCACCGAGGCGTCGATCACCTCGTCGCCGATCAGGAACTGGCAGGGCCGATCGATACGCACGCGATGACTCAGACGCCGTGAGGCGCGCTCGGATACGACGCCCAGCGCGCAGCCTGCAATGATGAGGTTGAGCAGATTCCATCCGCCGGTCACGAGGGTCAGGTCGGCCTTGTAGGGCTCCAACCACACGCGCACCCCCGTGGCGACAACGCCCAGCAACAGGATACCGAAGATCATGAAGTAAGGCTTGCCGAGTTCCGAGACGCGGCTCTCATGCATGGACTCGCCTTTGGACGTGACCTTGAAGGTCGGCTTTTTCGGATTGGCGATCACCGACAGAATGGCAGGCAGCAGGTAGATCGTCTGGATGTACTCGTAGAGATCCGAGATCCACGGCCAGCGATAGCGACCATAAAGATAATTCTGCATCATGAAGTTCACCACCATGTAGGTGAACGTGTAGGCGAGGAACTCGCCGCCCGATGCGGTGAAGATCTCGAGCGAAAAGAACAGATAGCACAGCGGCGATAGCAGGAAGCAGAAGCGCGAGAACGGGAACAGCCAGAACAGGGTGCTCGACATGTAGGCCAGACGCTGCGCAAACTTGAGGCCTCGCTTCAGGGGTGGGAAGCGGAAGCGCAGGATCTGCATCATGCCTTGTGCCCAGCGTGAGCGCTGGCCAATGAAGCTGGCGAAGGTATCCGGTTGCAGGCCGGCGATCAGCGGCCTGTCGACATAGACGCTGCTCCAGCCGCGCGAGTGGAGTTCAAGCGCGGTCTCGCAATCTTCGGTGATGCTCAAGCCGCTGAAGCCGTTCGTCTCCTGCAGCGCCTCGCGCCGGAGGAGGGCGGCGGAGCCGCAGAAGAAGGCGGCATCCCACTTGTCGAGCCCGCGCTGGATCACGCCGTAGAACATCTCGTTCTCGGACGGCATGGTCTGGAAAGTGCCCAGGTTGCGCTCGAGCGGATCGGGGTTGATGAAGAAATGCGGCGTCTGGACGAGAAACAGGTTCTTGTCGGCGCTGAAGAAGCCGACTGTCTCTTCCAGGAAACTACGCGCCGGCGCGTGGTCCGCGTCGAATACGGCGACGAGGTCCCCAGTAGAGTGATCGAGGCCATTGTTGAGATTGCCCGCCTTGGCGCTGATATTGCGCGCGCGGGTCAGGTATTTGACATCGAGAGCGGCGCAGAGAGCCTTGAGCACGGTGCGGCGTTCACGGGCGGCTTCGGCAGCTTTCGGGTCGGACGAACTGCATTTCTCATCTGTACCACCATCGTCGAGCAGCCAGACGGTGAGCTTATCGGCCGGGTAATTCATCGCCTTGGCTGCGGCGAGGGTTGTGGCGAGCAGGCTCGCATCTTCGTTGTAGCTCGGCACGAAGACATCGACGGTCGGCAGATTATTGGGATCGATCTGCGGCGACTTGCGCGAGGGCATCGGGCTCGACACCACGAAGACGCTTAAGAAAAGCATCATCACGCTGTACATCTCGGCAATGTACAGAAGAATCGCCGGTATAAAGTTCGCGATTTCCGTGATCGGCGGGATGGTGCTCGTGGTGCGCCAGAAAACGTAGCGCAGGACGATGGCCGTGCCGAGCGACAGCGCAATGATCCGCCAGACTCCCTGCGCGCGGAAGAACTTCAGCACGATCATGCAGGCCACGACCACGAGGCCTGCCACGAGATGGGTCTGAAGGCTGATGGGAAGGGCGACCAGCAGGACGACGAGCATCGCCGCGGCAGCCCACAAGGCTACGAGTGCACCCCTACGCATCGTCGAATGTTCTCGGTTAAGGTTGTTATGCGTTGAATCCTACGCATAAGCCAAGAACTGACGAAGGTCTATGAGGCTGGATACAATAGTGTTGCTACGCTTTTGGGATTTTTTGTCGCTCTAGTGAATATAGCCCACAGAAACGTTATTAAGATACATGAGCAAAACTTTGATTTTACTGCGTTGGTGAGGGCGGCGGCACAACCGGATAGCCGGTCTGCGGTGAAGCGGCTGGTTCCTGGGTTGCCGGAGCGCTCGGCCTGGGCGAGCTTGACGGAAGAACCGTATCCTTGTCGATTACCTGGGAGGCCGGTGCGGGGCTGGTCTCCACCCGAATACGGCGTTCACGCACAACGGATGTGGCGGCGCCGTTCAGGCCGAGCGGATAGATCGGTGCGTCGATCTCGCCCAGCTGGGCGGGTACCGGAGGCGGCGAGCCATAGGGATTCCAAGAGCCGGATAGGTAATAGGCCGAAATGGTGAAGCCATACATGCTGCGCAGGAGCTGCTCCTGGGTCGCGGCCGCATCGCACATGCGCAGGCGGATGGAGATGATCCCACCCGGCACCAGGATGGCCGGCTCGTTGGGCTCGATCCGCTGCCAGGCATAAAGGCAGACGTCGCCGCTGGCGGAGCGCCCGGTGGCGAAGCCGAAGGGACCGTACTTGTTCTGCACATAGACCAGGGACGTCTGCATCTCGATGCCAGGCAGACGATCTTCCATCTCCTTCTGGATTCTGTCCTGCGTCAGGGAAGGCAGGTTCAGAACGTCGTCGATCTCGGATTGCGGCGAGGTCCCGCTGGCCAGACTCACATAGAAGGCGTTCTGGCCCGGGGTCAGGGAGGCGGTCGAGAGAGCGATCTCCTGCGAGACTCCGTTCTGGTAACTGCGCTGCAGGACCGCGACAATGGCGGGGCCTCCCGGCGGCGGCACGATGATCGCCCGGGTGGCTGGAACCTCGTTCACGAGCGTGGCGAAGCCCAGCTCCGACTTGGTCGTGCAGGCTGCGGAAAAAAGTGGAATCGCGAGAGCTGTCGCCCGGATCGCCCTGCCCAGCCACTTCCCCGAATCACGGCATGGCTCCGGCACCATGGCGCCGAGGTCCGTTTGGCAATGAAAGGGGGAACACGTCATGTGTAATGCGTACTCTAGCGGCCGGCCGGACCGCCGGGATGGGCCCGCCCGTGAGATTGGCTCCCGCAGGGCTTGCGCGTCCGGTGAATCTTTAACCAGACATGGCCAAACATGGTTAACGAAGGGTAAGTAACCGTCCAATTGATGGATTATCGTCCCGCGAAACGTGGATGAGCCCGCTTGACGGGCGGCACTTGGGACATAAAAGCAAGATCGTGTCCTTCGCCGCGTGGCCTTTCACCATCGGCCCAGGCACGCCCTCCAGACGTTGTTTGCCCGAGTTGAGCCCCTTTCCGCCGGGCCGTTTTCTCAATCCTGCTTCACGTAAGCTTTAGGCCACGAAAGCCTTTGCCATGAGATCCGCCTTTCTGCGCAATGCCCTCGTCCTCGGAATGCTGTCCGCCATTGGACCCTTCGCCATCGACATGTATCTGCCTGCCTTCCCGGCGATTGCCCGCGAGCTCCAGGTCGATGTCAGCGCCGTGCAGATGAGCCTGATGAGCTTCTTCCTGGCGGTCGCCGTCTGCCAGCTGGCCTATGGGCCGCTCTCCGATCGTTTCGGCCGCAAGCCGCCTCTCTATGCGGGCTTGGGGCTCTTCATCCTCGGCAGCATCGGCTGCAGCTTCGCGCCGAATGTCGAGATGCTCATCGCCTTTCGCTTCCTGCAGGGCGTCGGCTCCTGCGCCGCCATGGTGATTCCCCGGGCGATCATTCGCGATTTGCATACCGGCCACGAAGCCGCTCGCCTGATGGCGACCACGATGCTGGTTTTCAGCGTGTCGCCGATCCTCGCTCCGCTCGCCGGCAGCACACTGACTGCGTTCTACAGCTGGCGCTTCATCTTCTGGGCCATCGCGGCGATCGGTCTGGTCGGCATGGCCGTGCTGTTTTTTCTGCTGCCGGAGACGCGGCCCGAGAGTGCAGGGCAGCGAGGCATCGGCCAGGCGTTCTCCACTTACAAGGCTCTTCTGAAAGACCGCCGCTTCTTAGGCATCGCTTTCACAGGCGGCTTCAGTCAGGCGAGCTTCTTTGCGTATCTCGCCGGCTCGTCCGTGATTTTCATCGAGCATTACGGTCTTTCGCCCTCGCATTACAGCATGATCTTTGCGTCGAACGCGATCGCTTTCATCGGCTCTGCGCAGTTCAACAGCATTCTCATGCGCCGCTTCGGTGCCGAGCGTTTGGTGCGCACGGCCATTTCCGGTTTCGTCGCTCTGGTGAGCCTGCTGTTCATTCTGACACTGGCCGGCATCGACAATGCCTATGTCCTCTGGGGACTTCTGTTCCTCTCCTTCGGCTGCCTCGGATACGTCATTCCCTCGACAGCGGTTCTGGCTTTGGAAGAGCATGGGCCGATTGCCGGGACCGCCTCGGCGCTCATGGGTACGCTGCAGCTCAGCACGGGCGCGGTGATGATCGCGCTCACGAGCGCGCTCTACGACGGAACGTCGCTGTCCATGGTGGGAGCTATCGTGTTCTGCGGCTGGGCCGCCTTTATCTTAAGCATGCGCACCTTGAAGCCGAAGCGCGTCTATCCCTGACGGCTTTCTTCGAGGATCCAATCGCGGAAGGAGCGCACCAAAGGCGCCTCGGCCTTGTGCTCGGGATAGACGAGATAATAGGCGCCGACGCTCAGGATGCTTTGAGGGAAGAGAATCTCGAGGCGCCCTGAGGCAAGCTCGTCTGCTATCAGGAAGTTGGGAATCAGCCCGACGCCGAGTCCTGCGGCGGCGGCTTGCGCCACCATGGCGAATTGCTCGAGCCGCGGGCCACGGATCGCATTGCCGGCTTCCACGTTCACGCTCGCGAACCATTCCGCCCAGGCGGTTGGTCGCGTGCTTTGCTGCAGCAGCGTCGCACGGGCGAGATCCTGAGGAGAATGAATCTTCTCGCGCTCCCGATAAGCCGGGCTGCACACGGGCACGGCTTCCTCCCGTCGAAGCAGCTCGCAGATCGCGCCAGGCCAATGAGGCTCGCCGAAGTGGATGGCGGCATCGAAAGGCTCGGTGGCGAAGTCGAAGGGCACGAGGCGCACGCCGAAATTAACCGTCGCGTCCGGGTGCTTGCCAAGAAAATGCGGAATGCGCGGTATGAGCCAGCGGGTGCCGAAGGTCGGAAGTGTCGCGAGATTCAGAACGCCCTTCGTGCCTGAGAGCGCAATGGCCTGATGGGTGGCGTCCGAGAGTTCAGTCAGGGTGCCGCGCACCTGGGAGGCGTAAAGACGCCCCACATCGGTCAGCACCACCCGCTGGCGGGACCGGCTGAAGAGGGAAACGCCGAGCGAATCCTCCAGCTGCTGGATCTGCCGGGAGACGGCGCTCTGGGTCAGGTTCAGCTCTTCGGCGGCGCGCGAGACGCTGCCATGCCGGGCCGTGGCCTCGAAGGCGAGAAGATTGCCGATATTGGGCAGAAAGCCGCGACGGAGCACCAGTTCATTCCAATTGCGAATAACCTGCTGCGAAGATGTCGCTTTACATCGGCCCTGTCCAGCGCGATTTTCCGGCACAATTCAAGAGGTTTACCCGGCGCTCCGGAACAGCCTTCCGCGTCGGCTCACAAGAGGAATGCTCATCATGGCTGTTGCACATCAGGAAATCGCAAAGCTCAAGTGGGACGACCCGCTGCTCCTCGACGAGCTGCTCACCGACGACGAGCGCATGATCCGTGACACGGCCCGCGCCTATGCCCAGGAAAGACTCCTGCCGCGGGTGATCGAGGCCTACCGCGAAGAGCGTACGGATCGCGAGATCTTCAACGAGATGGGCGAGCTCGGCCTTCTCGGCGTGACTCTCCCCGAGGAATACGGCTGCGCCGGCGCGTCTTACGTCGCCTACGGTCTCGTGGCCCGTGAGGTGGAGCGCGTCGATTCCGGCTACCGCTCGATGATGAGCGTGCAGTCCTCCCTCGTGATGTATCCGATCTATGCCTACGGCTCCGAGGAGCAGCGCCAGAAGTACCTGCCCAAGCTCGCCTCGGGCGAGTTCGTGGGCTGCTTCGGCCTCACCGAGCCGGACGCCGGTTCCGACCCTGGCGGCATGAAGACTCGCGCCGAGAAGATCGATGGCGGCTATCGCCTGAAGGGTTCGAAGATGTGGATCTCGAACTCCCCCATCGCGGACGTGTTCGTGGTGTGGGCAAAGTCGCAAGCCCACGATAACGAGATCCGTGGCTTCGTGCTGGAGAAGGGCATGAAGGGCCTTTCCGCACCGAAGATCGGCGGCAAGCTCAGCTTGCGCGCCTCCATCACGGGCGAGATCGTCATGGACGGCGTCGAGGTGAGCGAGGATGCGCTGCTGCCGAACGTGTCGGGCCTGAAGGGTCCGTTCGGCTGCCTCAACCGCGCGCGCTACGGCATCTCCTGGGGCGCCATGGGTGCGGCGGAAGATTGCTGGCACCGCGCGCGCCAGTACACGCTCGACCGCAAGCAGTTCAACAAGCCGCTCGCAGCGACCCAGCTCGTGCAGAAGAAGCTCGCCGATATGATGACCGAGATCACCCTCGGCCTTCACGCCTCGCTTCGCGTCGGTCGTCTCTTCGACGAAGGCCGGATGGCTCCCGAGATGATCTCGCTCGTGAAGCGCAACAATTGCGGCAAGGCGCTCGATATCGCACGCATGGCCCGTGACATGCACGGCGGCAACGGCATCCAGGAAGAATACCATGTGATGCGTCACGCGCAGAACCTGGAGACGGTGAACACCTATGAGGGCACGCACGACGTGCACGCTCTCATCCTGGGCCGCGCGCAGACGGGCCTGCAGGCGTTCTTCTAAGAAAGGAAAGAGCCATGCCTCTTCGAATCACCCTGGCGGGATCGACAGGCTGGGTCGGCAAGGCGCTGGTGGCTGCCGTCGCAGCCTCCGACGACCTGGAACTCGCAGGCGCCGTCAGCCGCAGCGCGGCGGGCCAGGACGCCGGCGAAGCCGCCGGTCTTCCCCGCCTTGGCGTTGCGATCAGCGCAACGCTCGAAGAGGCATTGAAAGCACCGTCCGACGTGGTGATCGACTACACCAGGCCCGGCGCGGTCAAGGCGCACGCTTTGACGGCGCTGGCGCAGGGCCGGCATGTGGTGATCGGCACGTCGGGTCTCTCCGCTGAAGACTATGCGGAGGTCGATGGTTACGCGCTCAAGGCCGAGCGTGGCGTGCTCGCCGCCGGCAACTTCTCGATAACGGCGACGCTGCTGCGCCGCTTTGCTCTCGAGGCTGCGCGCTACGTGCCCGATGTGGAGGTGATCGATTACGCTTCGGCGAAGAAACCCGATACGCCTTCAGGCACGGCGCGGGAGCTGGCGGAGCTTTTGAGCGAAGTGCGCCAGCCTGCGACCTCGAAGCCGGTGAGCGAACTCACCGGTGTGCGCGAGACGCGTGGTGGCGCTCTCGGGGCGAAGGAGCCGGTGCAGGTTCATTCACTGCGCATGCCTTCTTTCGTGCTTTCATGCGAGGCCGTGTTCGGTGCCGACAATGAGCGGCTCGTGATCCGTCATGATGCAGGATCATCGGCTGCGCCTTACGTGGCCGGTACGCTTCTGGCAGCCCGCCGCGTCTCGTCTTTCGTTGGATTGAAGCGCGGCCTCGATGCCGTGATGGATTGATTTTCATGAAACCGCTTGCAGGTCTCAAAGTCCTCGAACTCGCCCGCATTCTCGCCGGTCCCTGGGTCGGGCAGCTGCTCGCCGATCTCGGCGCGGATGTGGTGAAGGTGGAGCGGCCCGGCGCGGGCGACGACACGCGCGGGTGGGGTCCTCCCTTCGTGGAAGCGGCCGATGGCGACGATCTGTCGGCGGCGTATTTTCATTCCTGCAATCGCGGCAAGCGCTCCATCGCGGTTGATTTCGAGAGCGCCGAGGGTCAGGCGCTTGTGCGCAAGCTCGCGGCTCACGCCGATGTCGTGATCGAGAACTTCAAGGTTGGCGGCTTGAAGAAATACGGCCTTGATTACGAAAGCCTGAAAGCTGTCAATCCGCGTCTCATCTATTGCTCCATCACGGGCTTCGGCCAGAACGGGCCTTATGCGTCGCGCGCGGGTTACGACTTCATGATCCAGGGTCTTGGCGGCATCATGGATCTCACCGGCGATCCTCAAGGAGAGCCGCAGAAGATCGGCGTTGCTTACGTCGACATCTTCACCGGCGTTTATTCTGTGGTCGGCATTCTCGCTGCGCTCCGCCGTCGTGATCAGACAGGGGAGGGCGCGCATCTCGACATGGCGTTGCTTGATGTGCAGACGAGCGTGCTCGCCAATCAGGCGATGAACTATCTCGCCTCCGGCAGGTCACCCCGGCGCATGGGCAATGCGCATCCCAATATCGTGCCTTATCAGGTGTTCCCGGTTGCTGATGGTCACGTCATCGTGGCCGTAGGCAACGATGGTCAGTTTTCCCGCTTCGTGGCCGTTCTCGGGAACCCCGAGCTCGCGCAGGACGAGCGCTTCTCCACCAATGCGGGACGCGTGCGGCATCGCGCCGAACTCGTGCCCATCCTCACGGGGCTCACGCTTCAAACAACGCGCGAGGCCTTGCTGTCTCTGCTCGAAAAGCAGGGCGTGCCGGCAGGGCCGATCAACACGGTTGCCGATGTGTTCGCTGATCCTCAGGTGGTCGCGCGCGGCATGAAGATCGATCTGCCTTCGCCCGTTGCGAAAGGCGGCGCGATTCCGTCCGTGCGGTCGCCCATCGTCATGAATGGAGAGCCGATGGCGGCCGCGCGTCCCTCGCCGCGCCTTGGCGAGCACACGGACGAAGTCCTGAACGACCCGTCCTGGATGGCTTAAAAGCTTAAGCCTACTTGAAGCTTAAGCCTACTTGGCAATGCCCTTCGTGAGCAGGCGATTGATCGCCTGCACGATCCGCTCACGATCCTCATCCGAGAACGGGCTGAGATTGTGCATCTCGAGATCCCTCAAGCCTTCGACTGCGAGCCAGCCGAGAAGGGCCGAATCCAGATCGTCGGAACTCGCCTTAAGCTGTTCCAATGTCGCGGCGATGATCTGGCGCACGGGATCGAGCAGACGCGGATTCTCAGCTGACGCCGCCATCATGCCGGTCGCGAATTCCTGCATTTTGCCGCCGCAGCACATGTTGAGCAGCGTCGTTGTGGTCAGACGAGCTTCCAGGTTGGGGCCGGGCTCCATCTGAGCGCGCAAGGCTTCTTTGGACTCCGCCACCTGGTCGATCATGCGCTGGATCATGGCCTGCAGCAGCGCATCCTTGGAGGGAAAGTTATAAAGTAGCCCACCCTTGCTGAGGCCGGCGCGCTCAGCCACGGCATCGAGGGTCAGACGGCCCGCGCCGATCTCGGCAACGAGTTCCGCAGCCGCGTCGAGAATCTTCTCGCGGGAACTCTTGCGGCCTCGGACATTTTCCAACATTGGCAACTCTTGCAACTAAACCGTCCAGTCGGTATATAAATGCTTGCCGCAGCATCAGCGTCAAGGGCAAGTTGAGCTAATGCCGCACTTTCACTTTATAAGTCTGCAGCCCGCCCGGCGGGTCCTAACTCTCGGAAGAAGCCCATGAAACGGCGCATCGTAGTCAGTCTCGTTTTCATTCTCGCGGTCCTGCTCTGTGCCGGGCTGGTTGGGTTCAACATCTTTCGGGACAAGATGATCACCCAGTTCTTCGCCAACATGCAGCCCCCGCCGCAAACGGTGTCGGCTGCCAAGGTGGAGGCGAAGACCTGGACGCCGAGCATTGCCGCCATCGGCACGGCCAAGGCGGCGAACGGGGTCGAGCTTGCCTTCGAGACGGCGGGCATCGTCAAGGAAATCAAGTTCAAGGCCAACCAGAACGTCCGCGAGGGCGATGTTCTCGTCCAGCTCGACGATACGGTCGAGCGCGCCGACATTCAGGATGTTCAGGCAGCGGTGAAGACGGCCGAAAGCGCGTTCGAACGTGCCAAGACGCTGTCGTCGCGCGGCTTTGGTACCGAGGCGAATCTCGATCAGGCGAGCGCCCTGCTTGCCGCAGCGCGCTCCCGTCTTGCACGCCTGCAGGCCACCCTCGAGCAGAAGGCCCTGAAGGCGCCGTTCTCGGGCGTGATCGGCATTCCGCGGATCGATGTTGGACAATATCTCCAGCCCGGATCGGTGATTGCGAGCTTCCAGGATCTCGATTCCATGAAGGTCGACTTCACGGTTCCTGAGCAGCTGGCGGATGACGTCAAGCTCGGCCAGGAGGTGCGACTGGGCGTGAGCGAGACGGATCTTCCCTTCAAAGGGCGTGTGACGGGTAAGGATCCGCGCGTCGATCCGAAGACGCGCCTCGTCTCCGTGCAGGCTCTCATCGAGGACAACAAGGACAGGGCCATCCTGCCGGGGCAGTTCCTGCACGTCGAAGTGATCCTGCCGGAGCAGCCCAACGTCCTTACCGTGCCACAGACGGCGGTTATCACCAGCCTCTATGGCGACTATGTTTACACGATCGAGCAGGAAGAAAGGGCAGGCAACCAGGTTCAGGTCGTCAAACAGGTTTTCGTGAAAACCGGCCGCCGCCGCGGGGGCACTCTCGAGATCCTCTCCGGCATCACACCCGGTCAGCAGGTCGTGGCTTCGGGGCAGAACAAACTGCAGGCCGGCTCGACGGTGAAGATCGACAACACCATTGATGTGACGAAGCTCGACGCGACCAAGCTCGCAAACGGGCAATAGGCAAAAACGCCATGAGTTTCACAGAACTTTTCATACGCCGCCCCGTCCTGTCGATGGTGGTGAGCCTCCTGATCCTGCTGCTCGGTGCGCAGGGTCTGATGAGCCTGCAGGTGCGTCAGTATCCTGAGGTCGAGGAAACCACGATCACGATCACGACGGCCTATACGGGTGCGAGCGCCGACCTGATCCAGGGCTTCATCAGCACGCCCATCGCCAAGTCGGTATCGAGTGCCGAAGGTGTCGATTACGTCACGACGCAGAGCCGCCTCGGCGTGAGCACGGTGTCGGTGCGCATGCGCCTGAACACGGATCCGAACGCGGCGCTCACCGAAGTCACCGCCAAGGTGCAGCAGGTGCGCGCGCAGCTTCCTTCCGAGGCCGAGGATCCGGTGATCGTGAAGGGCACGGGCCAGACCTTCGCCCTCATGTACATCACCTTCGCCAGCACGGAGATGAATCCCGAGCAGGTGTCGGAGTTCCTTACTCGCGTGGTGCAGCCGCGCTTTGCCACGCTCGAAGGCGTCGGCAATGCCGAAATCCTTGGCGGCCGCGACTTCGCCATGCGCGTCTGGATCGATCCTGTCCGCCTCGCTGCTCGTGGCGTGACGGCCGGCGATGTGGTGCAGGCGATTGGCGCCAACAACTTCCTCGCGGCACCCGGCAAGACGCAGAACGAATACGTGGCGTATTCGCTACAGATGCAGACCACGCTCCAGACGCCCGAGACCTTCGGCGCATTGCCGATCCGCTCGAACGGCGATCAGGTCGTGCGCCTGCGCGATGTGGCCGATGTGGAGCTTGGTCCGAAGAGCACGGACGTGAAGGTGAGCTTCAACGGCAAGGAAGGCACCTTTATCGGCGTCACGCCGACCCCGTCTGCGAACCCGCTGACAGTTGCCGATCAAGTGACCAAGGAGATTGAGAGCATCCGCCCGACCCTGCCCAAGGGCATGACGGTGCAGATCGTCTACGATGCGTCTGACTTCATCTCGGCCTCCATCGAAGAGGTGTTCAAGACCATCGGCGAAGCTGCGCTCATCGTCGTGATCGTGATTCTGCTGTTCCTTGGATCTTTCCGCTCGGTGCTGATCCCCATCGTCACGATTCCGCTTTCGCTCATCGGCGTGTGCTTCTTCCTCTATGCGCTGGGCTACTCGATCAACCTCCTGACCCTGCTGGCGATGGTGCTCGCCATCGGTCTCGTGGTCGACGACGCCATCGTGGTGCTGGAGAACATCCACCGTCATATCGAGGAAGGGCTCAAACCCGTCGATGCCGCCATCGTCGGCATGAAGGAAATCTTCCTTCCCATCGTCTCGATGACCATCACGCTGGCGGCGGTGTATGCGCCCATCGGCTTCACGCAGGGCCTGACAGGTTCGCTCTTCCGCGAGTTCGCCTTCACGCTGGCTGGCTCAGTGATCATCTCGGGCATCATCGCGGTGACGCTCTCGCCCATGATGTCTTCGAAGCTCCTGAAGCCTCATGCGGCGCAGAGCCGGTTCGCGAGCTTCGTGGACCGCACCTTCACGCGGCTCGAGAACTGGTATGGTCGTCGCCTGAAGGGCTCGCTGGATTATCGCTGGGTCACACTCACTATCGTGGTGGTGCTGCTCGCGACCACGGGTTTCCTGTTTTCGAAAACGTCGTCCGAGCTTGCGCCGGAAGAGGATCAGGGCGCCTATCTTGGCCTCGTCAACGCACCGAAATATGCGACCGCCGATTACACGCAGGAATTTTCGAAGCAGTTCACGGGTGCGGCTGAGAAGATTCCTGAGATCGACGCCAGCTTCTTGATCGTTGGCATCGATGGCGGCGGCGGCGGCTTCGTGGGCTTCAAGTTGAAGCCATGGGACGAGCGCGAGAAGAAGGGTGCGCAGACCAAGCAGGAGATTCAGAATCTTCTGGATCAGAACGGCGGTGTCCAGGCCTTCGTCTTCGCACCTCCGTCCCTCCCGGGCGCGGGCGGCGGCCTGCCGATCCAGTATGTGCTGCGCACCATTGGCGATCCGTCGCAGGCTTATGAGGTTGCCGAACAGGTGCGCCAGCGCGCGCAGAAGTCCGGCAAGTTCATCGTGGTACAGAACTCGATCTCCTATGAGACGCCTCGTGCGCGCATTACCGTGGATCGGGACCGCGCGGCGGCCCTTGGCGTGCCGGTGAGCGAGATCGGCAACACGCTCGGCGCGCTCGTCGGCGGTGCTCCGATCTCCAAGTTCGATCGGGACAACCGCAGCTACGACGTGGTGAGCCAGGTTCGTCAGTCCGATCGCCTGAACCCCGAACTGTTGGGCCGTTACTATGTGCGGGCTTCCGACGGCTCCATGGTGCCGCTGTCTGCCCTGGTGAACATCACGACGGACGCCTCGCCGGCTTCCATCGAGCAGTTCAATCAGCTCAACGCCGCGACCATCTCGGCGCTGCCCCTGCCTGGCGTGACCACGTCCGAGGGCCTGGCCACCCTGCGCTCCATCGCGCAGGAGGTCATGCCTCAGGGCTTCTATGAGGATTATGCCGGTCAGTCGCGTCTCGAGGTGCAGGAAGGCAGTTCGATTCTGCTCGCCTTCGGTCTTGCCATCATCGTGATCTATCTGGTGCTGGCGGCGCAGTTCGAGAGCTTCCGCGATCCGTTCATCATCATGATGTCGGTGCCGCTCTCGGTGTTCGGTGCCATGATCTTCCTGAACCTCGGCTTGGCGACGCTCAACATCTACACGCAGGTAGGCTTGATTACCCTGGTGGGCCTGATCACCAAGCACGGCATCCTGATGGTGGAGTTCGCCAACGATCTGAAGGCGAAGCATGGCGTCAGCAAGCGCGAGGCGATTCAGGAAGCGGCCCGCGTCCGCCTGCGCCCGATCCTCATGACCACGGCCGCCATGGTGCTTGGCGTCGCTCCTCTGCTCTATGCCAGCGGCGCGGGTGCGGCGGCCCGCTTCTCCATGGGTCTCGTGATTGCGGCCGGCATGTCCATCGGCACGATCTTCACGCTCTTTGTGGTGCCAATGTTCTATACCTACATCTCCAAGGAAACCGTGCGGAGCGGGAGGGCGAGCGAGAGACACGCTCACCATCCGGCCCTGGCAGCGGAGTAACAGGGAAAAGGCCGGGCAATGCCGCCCGGCCTTTTTCGTGATGCCTTTAAAAAGACTTTAAAAAGAAAGGCGGAAGCGACCAGCGCTTCCGCCTTTTTCGTATTCAGTCAGGCAGGCCTTCGCGGACCTTCGGTTCGCTGTCAACGATGCGCTGCTCTATGAAGGGAGTCTCGGATCAAGCCCAAAAGTGCAAGTCCACTTTTCACGTCCGAGGCTCTAGCGGGTCAGTTCGCCTTCAACTTCCATGAAGGGGGAGATCGACTTGAAGCCGGCCTGCTCGGCGGCCTTGCGGACGGCTTCGGCCACTTCCGTGGAGTGGACCTCGATGGTCTCGCCCGTCTTGGAATCCACGAACATGATCTTCATGGCGTTCACTTCAGGCTGCCCATGGGAGACCACATAGGAGTTCTGCGTGGCGAGGCGGTGAACGAGACCTGCATCACGCAGGAAGTCCAGAGCGCGGTAGATCGTGACCGGAGCCAGGCGCTTCTTGTCGCTGCTGAGTCGGTCGACGAGATCGTAGGCTCCCACGGGGCCGCCGCTCTGAACCAGCTCACGGTAGACCCGCTCACGGATCGGCGTCAGCCGAAGGTTGTTCTGACGGCACAGATCGTCTGCACGGCGAAGGAGGTTTTCTTCTTCTTCTTTCCTGAGGGCTCGGGTGCTCATAGGCGACGCTCCTGTTATTTCAAAACCTACATATTCATATAGGGGAAGCGCCCCGCAAACAATGTGCTATCGTTGCAATAAAGTCTTGCAATTCTGCATATTCCTCTGCGGAAGCTGGCGATTTGGCAGACAAGTCCCTGAAAATAGTACGTTATGTTGAAACATAACGCGTAACTTGGCAAAAAATTCCAAGACTTATGTTTATTTTGAGCAGGCTTCACAGAGGCCGCGGATCTCTACGGTAACCTTCTTGGAACAGAACGAATGATCGTCACTCCATTGTGAGAGGCGCTCATTGATGTCCGGATCACTGAATTCGGTGACCAGGCCGCAACTCTCGCAGATGGCAAAGGCCGCCATTTCGTGGTGATGGGGGTGCTTGCAGGCCACATAGGCATTGAGGCTCTCAAGGCGGTGGGCCAAGCCCTTCTCGATGAGCTTGTCGAGGGAGCGATAGACCGTTGGCGGCGTGACCGCGCCCTTGGCGCGCATCTTGTCCAGCACCTCGTAGGCCGAAAGTGGATTCTGAGCGGCGGTCAGAATCCGGTGAACGCGCTTTTGCGTGTCGTTCAACTCCTCAAGGGCATGGTGATGATGGTTTGCGGCCATGACGGATCGGTTTTCCAAAGTAGGCTTGGTTGATCCTATACGTCATGATTATGGGGCTGATTTCAAGGCGGGAGACGACAACCCGCCCTTAAAAGGGGTCCATCTCCATGCCAGGCACGCCCGCTGTCCCGCCGGCTGCGGCAGGACAGCGGGCGTGGATAAGGCTTAAACATCCACCCAGGCAGCCTTTTTCTGTGACGACCGAACCGCCGCCTCGATGAAGCGCACGCCGCGCACGCCGTGCTCGACGGTCGGCACCTGCAGCGAGAAGGGATTGGGCTCACGCCCCTCGATCGTTGCTGCGATCTGCTCCGCCACATCCGTATAAAGCTGCGCGAAACCCTCCAGATATCCTTCAGGATGTCCGCCGGGGATGCGCGAGGCTGCGCGCGACACCTCGCTGGCGCCGTAGCCGTTGCGGCGGATGATGCGGGGTGGTTCACCGAGGGGCGAGAAGAGCAGCACGTTGGGATTTTCCTGGTGCCATTCGAGGCCCGCCTTCTCGCCATAGACGCGAATGCGAAGACCGTTCTCCAGGCCCGCCGCCACTTGACTGCACCAGAGCATGCCTTTCGCGCCTGAAGCAAAGCGCAGCATCATATGCGCATTATCGTCGAGCCTGCGGCCTTCCACGAAGGTGTGCAGTTCGGCCGACAGCGATGCGACCTCGTCACCGACAATGAACTCGGCGAGATTGAATGCATGCGTGCCGATATCGCCCACTGCGCCTGCTGGACCTGAGCGAGAAGGATCGGTGCGCCACTCGGCCTGCTTGCTGCCGGTCTCTTCAAGCCGCGTGGCAAGCCAGTCCTGCGCATATTCCACCTGCACGACGCGGATGGCGCCGAGCTCTCCTTCCGCCACCATGGCGCGGGCCTGCCGCACAAGGGGGTAGCCCGTATAATTGTGCGTGACGGCAAAGATCAGGCCCGACTCTCTTGCGAGTTCTGCAAGCCGTTCAGCCTCTTCACGCGTCGTGGTGAGAGGCTTGTCGCAGATCACATGGATGCCGGCTTTCAGAAAAGCCTCGGCTGCGGGAGCATGTGCATGGTTCGGCGTGACGATGGCAACCGCATCGATCCCATCCTCCCGCGCCGCCTCACGCTGCGCCATGTCCTCGAAACTGCCATAGATGCGATCGGATGGCAGAAGCAGATCCTCGCCGGAGAGGCGAGCCCGCTCCGGATCCGAGGAGAGCGCACCCGCCACCAGCTCCCAACAGTCGTCGAGACGGGCGGCGATGCGGTGCACCGCGCCGATGAAGGCGCCACGTCCGCCGCCGACCATGCCGAGGCGGAGACGGCGGTCGAGTTTCTGGTCGCGCGATCCTGCAATGGTCATGAGCGTCCCCTCCCTCAAGCCGGGTTGATGCCGAGAAGGCGGCGATTGGCCGCCTCGTCCGTCCCGCCAGCCGCGAAATCGTCGAAGGCTTTCTCCGTCACGCGGATGATGTGGGCCTTGATGAATTCCGCACCTTCCCGTGCACCGTCCTCCGGATGCTTCAAGGCGCATTCCCATTCCAGTACGGCCCAGGAATCGTAATCGTACTGCGCGAGCTTGGAGAAGATGGCATTGAAATCCACCTGTCCATCACCCAGCGAACGGAAGCGGCCCGCGCGGTTGATCCAGCTTTCGTACCCGCCATAGACGCCGACGCGCCCGGACGGATGGAACTCGGCGTCCTTCGCGTGAAATGCCTTGATGCGCTCATGATAGAGATCGATGAACGCCACATAGTCGAGTTGCTGCAGAAGAAAATGGCTCGGATCGTAATTGATGCAGGCGCGCCTGTGCCCGCCCACAGCATCGACGAAGCGCTCGAATGTTGCGCCGTCGTGAATGTCCTCGCCGGGATGGATCTCGTAAGCCACGTCGCAATCCGCATCCTCGTAGGCATCGAGAATGGGCCGCCAGCGGCGTCCAAGCTCTTCGAATGCCGTCTCGATGAGACCGGCCGGGCGCTGCGGCCAAGGGTACATGAAAGGCCAGGCAAGCGCTCCGGGGAAGGTGACGCTTGCTTTGAGCCCCAAGCGCTTTGAGGCCTTGGCCGCATGAAGCATCTGCTCCACCGCCCAGGCCTGCCGCACCTTCGGATTACCGCGAACCTCCGGTGCCGCAAAGCCGTCGAAGGCTTCGTCATAGGCCGGATGCACGGCGACAAGCTGGCCTTGAAGATGCGTGGAGAGCTCCGTGATCTCCAGGCCATGAGAGCGGACGACGCCCTGGATTTCGTCGCAATAGGCTTCCGACTCGGCAGCCTTCTTCAGGTCGAAAAGGCGCGCGTCCCAGGTGGGTATCTGGACGCCCTTGTAGCCAAGGGAGGCGGCCCAGCGGCAGATGGAATAGAGCGAGTTGAACGGCGCCTCGTCGCCTGCGAACTGGGCGAGGAAGAGGCCCGGGCCCTTCATGGTCTTCATGGGTGAACTCCCAATGCTCTCCTCCCCCTTGCGGGGAGGAGATGGAGGTGGGGGTGGTTCGACTGGGTGAAGGTTCGACAGGTTAGGCGCTGTAGTAGTCTCGCGCTTCCATAACGGAGTGGAGCGCTCTGACTGAACGACCCTCACCCTCGATCCCTCCCCGGGACAAGTCGGGTGTTCCCGACTTGCTTTTACCTGAGCCCATCTCGGGAACACCCGAGATGGGTGGGGAGGGAACAGGAGTGTGCAGCCGATTAGAACGGCGAGTCGGGGAAGTAATGCTCCTTGGCGTTGTCCTTCGTGATCAGCTGGGCGTTCAGCGTGTAGGTACCGCGCATGGGCGCGTTGGTGTAGAAGTGCGCTGCGGTCACGCCCATGGCAGTGGAGATCATCGACGGCGGATAGGACACGTTGGCGGGGCTCATCTTGTCGCCGTCCATCACCTTCTTGATCATGTCCTTCATGCCGGCGCCGCCGAGAACGAACTTGATGTCCTCGCGTTTGGCCTGACGGATCGCCTCCATGACGCCGAGCGCCATGTCGTCGTCGGACGCCCACACGGCGTCGATCTTGGGATGCTTGGAGAGGAAGTCCTGCATCACCTTGAAGGCGTCGTCGCGGTTCCAGTTGGCGTATTGCTTGTCGATCACCTTCACGCCCGAGCCTTCGAGGGCCTTCTCGAAGTTGGACACGCGCTCCTCGTCAATCACGGTGGGAATGCCGCGGAACACGACGACGTTGCCCTGCTTCAGGTTTTCGACGAAATACTTGCCCGCCACGCGGCCGAATTCAGGGTTGTTGCCGGCGACATAGATGTCCTGGATCGACGGGTCCTTCAGGCCACGGTCGACGACCGTCACGAACGTGCCGCGCTTCTTCACTTCGCGGACCGGATTCGTCAGCTCGTCCGAGTTGAAGGGCAGGACCACGAGAGCGTCGACTTTCTGAGCCATCAGGTCGTCAAGGGCGTTCGCCTGGGCTGCGCCATCGGGCGACGTCTTCACGATCACCTTGAGGCCCGGATAGCCCTTCTCGAGCTGCTTGGCGGTTTCCTGCGCGTGATAGACCACGCCGCCGGTCCAGCCGTGGGTGGCAGCCGGAATCGAGACCGCGATCGTCACGTTCTTCTGCTGTGCCATCGCTCCTGTCGCGACACCGGCCATGAGACCGGCTGCAACGGCGATTTTCAGAAACGTTGTTTTCATCTGTTCCTCCCTCGAGGGTTTGGTTTCAAGCCCTTCGTCCTTTTGTCCGGTGGACTTCACCCCGGTTCATCGCCCGCGGTGGACTGACCGCTGTACGAGCATGGCGATAATGATAATGGCGCCTTGAACCGCGCCCACGAGAAACTCGGAGACGAAGTTCGACAGCACCATGATGTTGGCGACGAGTTCGAGGATCACCGCGCCGACGACCGTACCCCAGACACGGCCGACGCCGCCTTTGAGCGCCGTGCCGCCGATGACGACGGCGGTGATCGCCTGCAATTCCCACAAAAGGCCGGTGGTTGGGGTCGCCGAGCCAAGGCGCGGCACATAGACCAGCACGGCAATGCCGACGCAGATGCCCTGAATGATGTAGGTGAGGGTGCGCACGCGCCAGATCGGCACGCCGGAATAGCGCGCCACATCCTCGTTGGAGCCCAGCGCCACCACATGCCGCCCGAAGGAGGTGCGATAGAGGATCAAGGCGCCGATGGCGGCGACGACCAGGAAGGCGATAATCGGCACGGGGATGCCGAAGATGCTGCCGAAATAGACCGGGCGATAGAGTTCGCGCAGCTCGAAGTTGCGCATGGTGATGGTGCCGCCCGCAGCGAGCCACACTACGAGCGAGCGGAAGATGCCCATGGTGCCGAGCGTGACGATGAAGGGCTCGATGCGCCCGAACGTGACGATGAGCCCATTGGCGAGACCGCACGCGGCGCTTAAGCCGATGGCCGCCAGCATGCCGATGGCAAGCGTGCTCATATCGGCGCCACCAAGCGAGTTGAGAGTGAGGATCATGACGCCCGCCGTGAGCGCAGCCATGGAGCCCACTGAAAGATCGAGGCCGCCGGCTGCGATCACGAAGGTCGCGCCGACTGCGATGATGGCGATGAAGGCCGAGCGCGTGACGACGTTGAGAATGTTCGACGCGGTCAGGAAGTCGGGATTGATGAGCGCACCCGCAATCGCCAGCACGATAAGGGCGATGAAGGGCGAAAGCGCCCGCATGTCGATCTTGAGCTTGCGCTTCTCGGCGCCGGTGCGAAGCACGGTTTCGGTCATGCGTGGCCTGCGGCGATTTCTGCCGCCCTTTCTTCATGAACGCCAGTGGCGAGATAAACAATGGAATCTTCAGACAGATCGGCTTGGGCGACCTCGCCTGCGACGCGTCCGTTGCGCATGACGATCACACGATGACAGAGGCCGATGAGTTCCTGCATCTCGGAGGAGATAACGATGACAGAAAGGCCGTTCTCGGCGAGCCCCGCGATGAAACGGTAGATCTGTTCCTTGGTGCCGATATCGACACCGCGCGTCGGCTCATCGATGATGATGATGCGTGGATTGAGCAGCATCATCTTGGCGAGCAGAAGCTTCTGCTGATTGCCGCCGGAGAGCTGGCCTGCGAGCAGATCGCGGCTTCGGGTGCGGATGTCGAAATCCCTGATCGCGCCGTCGAGCGCCTTTTCTTCTGCCCCGACATCGATGAATGAGCCGCGGCTGAACTTGTCGAGAGCCGCAAGGGAGAGATTGACGCGCAGGTTCTGTTGCAGCAGCAGGCCTTTGCCTTTGCGATCCTCGGAGAGATAGACGATCCCCGCCGCCATGGCCTCGCGCGCATCACGGAAATGCACGCTTTTTCCATCGAGGCTGATTGTGCCCTGGCTCTGGCGAAGGCCGACGAGGCCCTCGAAGAGCTCCGTGCGGCCTGCGCCGATCAAGCCCCCGAAACCCAGGATCTCGCCACGCTTCAATGTGAAAGAGGCATTCTCCACATAGCCGGGAACCACCATGTCGCGCACCGCGAGAATGACCTGATCGGAGGCGGTAGCCGGCTTGTCCGGATAGAGCTTGGACATGTCGCGCCCGACCATGAGACGGGCCATTTCGAGGGGTTCGAGGCCTTCGATGTCACGCGTTGCGATATGTCGTCCATCGCGCAAGACCGTCACCCGGTCGGCGATGGCTTTTACCTCGTTGAGGCGATGGGAGATATAGAGTACCGCCACGCCATGCTCGCGCAGCTTGCGGATGATGGCGAAGAGGCTTTCGGCTTCGATAGGCGTGAGAACGGCGGTCGGCTCGTCGAAGGCCACGACCTTGTGCGGCACCAACAGAGCGCGGGCGATCTGCACGAGCTGCCGGTCGGCGATGGAGAGACGGCGCACCTCGCGATCCGGGTCGATCCTCGTGCCGAGTTCCGTCAGAATGCCGCGCGTGCGCTCACGCATCGTCCTGTCGTCCACGAAGCCGAAGCGCCTGATCTCACGGCCGAGAAAAAGGTTCTGCGCAACCGTCAGATCCTCGGCGAGCAGGATCTCCTGGTGCACCAGAACGATGCCATGGCTTTCCGCATCCGTCGGGCCAGCAAAGGTGATCGGCTGGTCGTTGAGGTAAAGGTTGCCCTTCGTGGGGTCGAGATGCCCGGAGAGAATGCGCATGAGGGTCGACTTGCCCGCGCCGTTCTCGCCGATGACCGCATGAATTTCGCCGGGCCGGAGATCGAGCGAAATGCCGCTCAGGACCTCGATCGGCCCGAAGGATTTCGAGATGGTCTCTGCGCGAAGAACGGAATCCATGTGCG
Organism: Microvirga sp. KLBC 81; assembly: GCF_003075415.1. GTDB lineage: Bacteria > Pseudomonadota > Alphaproteobacteria > Rhizobiales > Beijerinckiaceae > Microvirga. The sequence continues at coordinate 4,460 of NZ_QDAH01000013.1, read as the reverse complement.
GCTCCGGGTCAGCAACACCGTTCGCTGGCGCGGTTGCGACAGCGGTGGTTCAGGCAATAAGGAGTGGCGATCAGCTGGACGTGGCGCGTGCTGGCATTCGTTTCCTCCGATTTGTCATGTGGTCCTCTGGCGGGACTTGTCTTATTCGAACTAGGAGCATTCCATTCTTTGGCAATGCGGTCATGTAAACGATTACATCAGAACTTTACCGCAATGAAAGGTTCTGTCAAACAGAACAAAGGTAGGGGAGCCTCATGGACGAGAGCGGAGCCTCAGACAGACAGGAAGAGGACGGCGCCGCAAGCCACCGCGCCGTGCGTATCCAGGATGTGGCCAAGCTTGCCGATGTCTCCACTGCCACGGTGAGCCGGGCGCTGGCCACGCCGGAACGGGTGTCGCCGGAGGCGCGCGCCCGCGTTCTGGAGGCCATCGCCAAGACCGGCTACGTGCCCAATCCCGCCGCACGCTCACTCCGTTCGCAAAAAACCTATATGGTGCTCGTCGTCCTGCCGGACCTGTCGAACACGTTCTTCTCCAAGATCCTGCGCGGCATCGAGGAGAGGCTGTTCGAGGCAGGCTATGGCATGATCATCAGCGATCTCGACGGCTCACCCGAGAAGGAGGCGCATTTCGCAGCCTTCACTGCGGCGGGGCGCGTCGATGGCGCGATTCTCCTCAACGGTCATCTGTTCGGCCAGACCCGGGAGGGAACGGGAGTGCCCGCCAAGACCGGCATTCCGCTCGTGGCACTCTGCGAGGCCATTCCATCAGCCGACATTCCACAGATCGAGATCGACAACCGCGCCGCCGCAAGCCGCATGACGCAGCATCTCTCGTCACTCGGTCATCGCAGCATCGCTTATCTCAGCGGCCCCTCCAGTAATATCCTCGAGAAAGAGCGCTTCCTCGGGTATCAGGACGGCTTGAAGGCAGCGGACCTGCCCTTCGATCCCACGCTTGTTCTCCCAGGCGACTACACCATCGAATCCGGCATCAAGGCCGGGCGGGATCTGGTGGCGCGGGCAACGCGCCCGACAGCCGTGTTCTGCACCAGCGATGAGATGGCGATCGGTTTGATGCGCACGTTGCTGTCAGCAGGGCTGAGGGTTCCCGAAGATATCTCGGTGGCTGGCTTCGACGACATCGAATTCGCAGCCGTGGCTGAACCTGCGTTGACCACAATTCATCAGCCGCGGCGGGAATTGGGGCAGGCGGCAGCCGCCGTCCTCATCGATCTCCTGCAGGGGCGCCCGTCGCCCAAGCGCATTCGACTGGAAACCGAACTGATCATCCGCGACAGCGTCGCGCCGCCTCAGAACATCGAGAAGGCGCCGGCAAAGAGCACGAGAACGAGGGCGATGAAGCCCACATAGGCATAAAGCGCCTTGCGCGAGTGCTGGTGGGCGTAGCTGTCCCTGTCGTTGCCGTTCTGCCAGCGGGCCACGCTTTCCTGGTGGCGCGCGAGATCGACCTGATCCGAACTCGGTGAAACACCTCCAGCCTCGTCGTCGGTGCCCAGCGGCGACAATCCGGGATCGAAAACCTCGTTTTTGTCACCCGTGCGCCCGCTGTTGATGTCGCCCTTCAGCTGCGCCGAGGTCGAGCCCGCATTCATGGGCGGTGCATCCATAGGCTTGATGGTGTGCGTGCGCGGAATGTCTCTGTGATTGGGGTTGTCTGAACGGGTGGACATCGAAACTCTCCCGGACTCTCTTGATGGGGAAACCACCGGGAGTGCACGAGGTTCCTGAGGTGAGACCTCCGGCCTCAACCCGTTCTGAACCCAAGAAAAAAGGCCGCTGGTGACAGCGGCCCGAAGTTTAGGGAGGAAACGCCCAAGAAGGGCAGCTGCACTGCGACGCCAATCGCCGTGCTGCACTGCAATAACTAAGAGCTGCTCATTAAGTTCGCAAGATTAAAAGGTCAGCAAAGCTGCCCATTTTTTCGCCTATGAAAAAGGCGGACCTGTAAGGGAGAGCGGGAGCGCCTTAAGATAAACCGATCAAAATTGATGCAATATTGCTTTGCGAGCTGCCGATGACCCGGGTGAATTCCGTTCTCGAAACCGCCCTCTACGTGGACGACCTGATACGAGCGCGAGCTTTCTATGAAGGCGATCTTGGATTGCCGCTCCTGTTCGAGAACCAGCGCATGTGTGCCTTCGATGTCGGTGGAAGGAGCGTGCTGCTTCTCTTCCTACGCGGGGCATCGGCTCAGGACATGACGACACCGGGAGGCACGATCCCCGGTCACGATGGGCAGGGGCCGCTCCATATCGGCTTTGCCATCTCAGGCGAAGAACTTGTCGCGTGGGAAGAGAGACTGAGCGCACGCGACATTCCGATTGCCAGCAAGGTCACCTGGCCGCGCGGTGGCACAAGCATCTATTTCCACGATCCGGATGGACACGTGCTGGAGCTGGCAACACCGGGCCTTTGGGAGACCTATTGATCGCCCAAGGGAAGGCCATCAGAGGTTTCAGGTGATGACGCTCGGCTCGTTGCGGCCGGTACGCGACGCGATTTCCGCGATGGCGTTCGCGGCCTCGATCACGGGAGCCAGCATCTCGGCGGTCGGAAGGTTATGGCGTTCCGCGTTCGGCTCGAAGCGTTCGAGATAAACACGCAATGTGGCCCCCGATGTGCCCGTGCCCGACAGGCGGAAGACGGCACGGGCATCTTCCTTGAACAGGATGCGGATACCCTGCTTCGGCGTCACTGAATTGTCGACCGGATCAGTGTAGGCGAAGTCGTCGCATTCCTGGACCGTCAGCTCGCCGAAGCGCTGACCGGGAAGGGTCGCGAGCTTGGCGCGCAAATTGTCCATCAGCTCGTTCGCCGGTGCCGTCTCGAGTTCCTCGTAGTCGTGGCGGGCGTAATAGTCGCGCCCATACGCCGCCCAGTGCTCGCGCACGATCTGATCCGCCGGCTTCCTCGTCACGGCCAGAATGTTGAGCCACAGCAGCACGGCCCAGAGCCCATCCTTCTCGCGGATATGGTTGGATCCCGTACCTGCGCTCTCCTCGCCGCAGATCGTAATCAGTCCTGCATCGAGGAGATTGGCAAAGAACTTCCAGCCGGTGGGTGTCTCGAAGAAGTTGATGCCGAGCTTTTTCGCCACGCGATCGGCGGCGCGGCTCGTCGGCATGGAGCGCGCGACGCCCGAAAGACCCTTCGCATAGCCCGGCGCGAGATGTGCGTGGCTCGTGAGGATCGCAAGACTGTCGCTCGGCGTCACGAAAAGCCTGCGCGCCACGATCATGTTACGGTCGCCGTCACCGTCTGACGCGGCGCCGAAATCGGGTGCGTCCGGGCCCATCATCAGCTCCATCAGGTCATGGGCATGGACCGGATTCGGATCGGGATGATGGCCGCCGAAATCAGGCTTCGGCTCGCCATTCACCACAGTGCCGGCCGGCGCGCCGAGGCGGCCTTCCAGAATGGTTTTGGCATAGGGGCCGGTGATGGCGTTCAATGCGTCGAAGCGCATGCGGAAGCCCGAGCGGAAGAGCTCCGAAATGGCGTTGAAGTCGATGAGCTTCTCCATCAACTCCACATAATCGGCCACCGGGTCGATCACCTCGACGATGGTATCGCCAATCTTCGTTTCACCGATGCGCGCGAGATCGACATCAGGACCCTCGGCGATCTTGTACTCGGTCATCGCGCTGGCGCGCTTGAACACCGCCTCGGTGAAGGACTCCGGTGCCGGTCCGCCATGGGACATGTTGAACTTGATGCCGAAGTCGCCGTCAGGGCCGCCGGGATTGTGGCTGGCCGAAAGCACGAGGCCGCCGATCGCCTTGTGCTTGCGGATCACGCAGGAGGCGGCAGGCGTGGACAACAACCCTTTCTGTCCGACGAGGATGCGCCCGAAGCCGTTGGCCGCCGCCATCTTGAGCGCGGTCTGAACTACCGCCTCGTTGAAGAAGCGTCCATCGCCGCCGATCACCAGGGTCGCGCCCGTCGCGCCGTCCACGTTGTCGAAGGTCGCCTGTATGAAGTTCTCCACGTAGCGAGGCTGCTGGAAGACCTTCACCTTCTTGCGCAGGCCCGACGTGCCGGGGCGCTGGTCGGAAAACGGGGTGGTCGGAACGCGGGTGATCGCCATCGGTGCTTGCCACTTCCTTGTATCGGCTCTGGGCGGCCTGTCCTTGAAGTCTCGGTGCGACCCTGAAAATGGATCAGGATACCCAATTTAGGGTCGTTGCCGTGAGATGCCACTGCCAAGATGAAGGTGAGATGAAGATCCTATGGTGGCCGGTGAACAGGGCATTTCCTCACGCACGGTCAACAAAAAAGGCCCGGGCTTCTGCCCGGGCCTTTGCCGGTAGGTCGGCGGTCAGTGGCCGCTGGTCGACTGGGCCGACTTCTGCGGATTGTAGTCCTTGAACACGGTGGGGTTCTCAGGCCCTTCCACCTGCAGAAGGCCCGCCAGCCCGCGCTCGACCCGGCTCAGGG
>NZ_QDAH01000012.1 GCF_003075415.1 Microvirga sp. KLBC 81 | reverse complement strand
CGCCTGGTGGGCCTTGAAGCGCTCCAGCAGCGGCCCGACATCCAGGGCAGGCGCGGCAAAGGATCCATGATCGGCTGACATCTTAGGCCCCATCGACTTTTCGTTACGTCGTGAATCCATACCTAAATCACGTTAGGGAAAAGCCCAAGCAAACTTCCGCAACGTCAACACCTTGCCAGCGCCCTTTTCGCAGGCCAAAAGGCGGCATGCTCCACGTCAATGATCTCACCTATCGCATCGGCGACCGGCTGATCCTCGACCATGCCTCCTTCAACCTGCCCACGGGCAGCAAGGTGGGGCTCGTCGGGCGGAACGGCGCGGGCAAGACCACCCTGTTCAAGATCATCCAGGGCGAGCTCGCCACCGAGAGCGGCAGCATCACCCTGCCCCGCGGCATGCGCATCGGCGCCGTGGCCCAGGAAGCTCCGGGTGGCCCTGAGCGCCTCATCGACGTGGTGCTCGCCGCCGACAAGGAGCGCACTGCCCTTCTCGCTGAGGCCGAGACCGCGGACGGCATCCGCCGTGCCGAGATCGAAACGCGGCTCACTGACATCGGTGCGCATTCTGCCCCCTCGCGCGCAGCCGCGATCCTCCACGGCCTCGGCTTCGATGCGGAAGCTCAAGAACGCCCCTGCTCGGATTTCTCGGGTGGCTGGCGCATGCGCGTGGCGCTTGCCGCCGTGCTGTTCACCGAACCCGACCTGCTGCTTCTCGACGAGCCGACGAACTATCTCGACCTTGAAGGCACTCTCTGGCTCTACGATTACCTGGGGCGCTATCCGCACACGGTTCTCGTCATCAGCCACGACCGCGAGCTGCTCGATACCTGCGTCAACCACATCCTGCATCTCGACCGGGGCAAGCTCACGATCTATCGCGGCGGTTACACGTCGTTTGCCAGGCAATACGCGGAAAAGCGCGAACTGACGGCGAAGATGGCGGCAAAGCAGGAGGCCGAGCGCAAGCACCTCCAGGCCTTCGTGGACCGCTTCAAGGCCAAGGCCTCCAAGGCACGTCAGGCTCAATCGCGTGTGAAGCGGCTCGCCAAGCTCGAACCCGTCGCCACCATCGTCGAAGACGACGTGCTGCCCTTCAACCTGCCGGGCCCCGAGCGCCCTGCCGCGCCGCCGCTCATCACGGTGGAACGCGGAGCCGTCGGCTATGGCGAGCGCATCGTGCTCGACCGCCTCAATCTCACGGTCTCACCGGACGACCGCATCGCGCTGCTCGGCTCCAACGGCAACGGCAAATCCACTTTCTGTAAGCTCCTCGGCGGCAGGCTCGAGCCCGTGAAGGGCGAGATGCGTACGCCAAGCCGCATGGATGTCGCCTATTTCGCGCAGCACCAGCTCGACGAGCTGAACCCGAAGGCGACCGCCTACGATCACGTGGCCGAGCGCATGCCCGACATGCCCGTCGCCAAGATCCGCGCACGCACGGCGCAGATCGGCTTTCCGGGCGCTAAGGCGGATACGCCCGTTTCCACGCTCTCCGGTGGCGAGAAGGCGCGCCTGCTCATGGGATTGGCGGCCTTCAACGGCCCTCACCTGCTCATCCTCGACGAGCCGACGAACCATCTCGACATCGACAGCCGTACAGCGCTGATGGAAGCCATCAACGACTATACCGGCGCGGTCATCCTGGTGAGCCACGACCGCTTCCTGATCGAGGCCTGCGCCGAGCGTCTCTGGATCGTCGGCAACGGCACGGTGAAGCCCTTTGATGGCGACATGGACGATTACCGCCAGCTTGTGCTGTCGGGCGAGTTCGATCCGCAAAAGCAGAACGACAAGCCGCAGGCGCCGACCGCATCCAAGGTCGATGAACGCCGCGCCGCCGCAGAAAAGCGCGCAGCGCTTGCTCCCTTGCGCAAGAAGCTGGAAGCGGTCGAAGCCAGGATGGCAAAGCTCAATGAGGCCATCGGGAAAGTGGACGCGGCGCTCGCCGACGGCTCCGCCTTCCTGAAGGATCCTGCGAAGGCAACCGAGCTTTCGAAGATGCGCGCCGAGGCAGCGGACACGCTCGCCTCCCTTGAGGAGGAATGGCTGACCGTGAGCAGCGAGATCGAAATGGCAGGTGCATAACTAATATGCCTCGCGCTGGAAGCCCTCCTCCCCCTTGTGGGGAGGAGATGGAGGCGGGGGTGTAAGCGCCGGACCTTCACGGGCTATCGCTCACACCCCCCACCCTGGCCCTCCCCACAAGGGGGAGGGAAATCAGCGGAGACCTTTGCAACGATGTTGAAAAAGCAAGACGAGGCGATAGCGCGAGCATCCTGGAAGGAGATCCCCGCCGGCATCTGGGCGCTCGGTTTCGTCTCGCTGCTGATGGATGTCTCCTCCGAGATGATCCATGCCCTGCTGCCGGTTTACCTTGTCACGGCGCTCGGCACATCGACGCTCACCGTCGGCATCATCGAGGGCATTGCGGAAGCTACCGCCTCGATCACGAAAGTGTTTTCCGGCGCGCTCAGCGACTGGCTCGGCAAGCGCAAGTTTCTCGCGGCCTTCGGCTATGGCCTCGCCGCCTTCACGAAACCCATCTTTCCCCTGGCTCCTTCCGTTGCTTGGCTCGTGACCGCGCGGTTCGTAGACCGCATCGGCAAGGGTATTCGCGGAGCGCCTCGCGATGCGCTGATTGCGGATATCAGCCCGGAGCACTTGCGCGGCGCGAGCTTCGGCCTGCGCCAATCCCTCGATACGGTGGGAGCTTTCATTGGCCCGTTCCTCGCCATCGGGCTCATGTGGCTGACGGCCAATCATTTCACGACCGTCTTCTGGGTCGCCGTGATCCCGGCTTTTCTCTCCTTCGCCCTGATCGTGTTTGCCGTTCAGGAGCCGGAGCGTCCGGAAGGATTGCGGAAAGTGCGCATGCCGCTGCACCCGTCAGAACTCGTGCGGTTGGGCGCAACCTATTGGTGGGTGGTGGCGGTCGCCGCCGTGTTCACGCTCGCGCGCTTCAGCGAGGCGTTCCTCATCCTGCGCGCGCAATCCTCCGGCGTACCGGTGGCGCTGGTGCCCATCGTGCTTGTGATCATGAACGTGGTCTATGCCCTCTCGGCCTATCCGGCGGGTGCGCTCTCCGATCGCACGGATCGGATCACGATCCTCACCATCGGCTTAGGCCTTCTCTTCGCTGCCGATGTGGTTCTCGCCTTCGCGCCCGGCCTTACCGGAATTGCGCTCGGCGTGGTGCTCTGGGGCGCTCACATGGGCTTCACGCAGGGGCTCCTCTCAACCCTCGTCGCCGACAGCGCTCCGCCCGAACTGCGTGGCACAGCCTTCGGCATGTTCAACCTCGTGACCGGCCTTGCGCTTCTGGCCGCGAGCGTGATCGCAGGCGCGCTGTGGGACAAGGTGGGTCCGCAGGGCACGTTCGTGGCCGGAGCTGCCTTCACGGTGCTGACGCTCATCGGCCTCCTGCCCATTCGCGGGAGGCTGCGGGCGAAGGACCGAGTCTGAAATCCCCTGCAAGAGCGACAGAGCCTTAGAAGATACGGGCCGAACCGGCGGAGATACTCGTGTCGATCAGGAACGCATGGATCTCGCCGACAAGGCGTGGATGCCCGAATCAAGTGCGGGCATGAGGGTTGGGCTTACGGCTTCGCGATCCGATCGAGCCGGTTGTTCACGAAGAAATACAGCTCGCGTCCGCCGGGCTCGGAATAGAGCACCTGCACCTCGCGCTGGCCCTTGCCGCTTTCGCCGACGAGCACGTCCGTCGCGGGCTTGCCTTTGAGGTGCACGAGATCGCATTCGCTGATGCCGGGCTCGATGACGGCGGCGGTGCCGGTCGAAGGGCCGGTGCAGCGCCCATCAGGTCCGAGCAGAGGGCCGTCGAAGGTCGGACCTGACGGAGCCGCGGCCATGGGTGCCGGCGCAACAGGCGCGGCAACAGGCGGTGCGGAACTCGTGCTGTTGCAGGCGGACAGACTCAAGGCGGCGAGAGCCACGCACGACAAGACCTTCAGACGCATTGATCAATCCCCGTTGGCGGCCCTGGCCTGCAGGGCTTCTTCAAAGAGCCGCTGCACGTCCGTGCGGAACGCCTGCCGCGACGCTTGCCGCGAATAGAACATGTGGCCGCCTTCGTAAACACTCAAAGCAACACGCTTCCGGGGACCGAGATCGGGAAGCTGATCGAGGAGCAGCTTGGAGGCGAAATACGGCGTCACCAGATCGGTGAAGCCGTGGGTGACGAGCACGCGCATCTTGCCGTCGAGCGCCAGTGCCTGCCGCAGCTCTTCGAGGTTTTCAGGCCCGCTCCGCCCGTTGCCCCAACGCCAGGAGCCGCCGAGGGAACCGTTCAGCAGGTTGTAGCGACCTTCCGCCTTGTAGTTCAGCGTGTCAATCATGTGATGGATGATGGCGCTCGACAAGGGCGCGGTCATCGCATCGAGGACCGGGTCCTCGAAACGAGGAGCCGGGCTCGTGGGATTGGGGTCGGCGGTCGCGACATTGGTGTCATAGGCGCTGACGATCTCGGATGAGGCGCGCCGCAACTCCCGCTGGACCGTGCGCATATCGATGCGGCCGGCCAAACGCCGCGTCAGTTCGGGATCGAGCCCACTCAGTTCGGCCACGCGGCGGCTCACGCGCTCGACAGCCTCTCTGTCCTGCAGACCGCGCATGAGATCGACAAGGTACTCGCCGGAGGCGTAAGCCTCAGCCTCGCGAAGGCTCTCCCTCGACACCGGTCCATTGCGCGATTGTGCGGTGGCAGCCAGCGACGGCAGGCGCGCAGCATTGACCCACGGCGCTCCTGCCCCCTGATCGAGCCAGTCGAAGTCGAAGACCGGCGAAACGAGCACAAGACCGCTGAAGCCGATGCCCTGATCGCTCTGCAGCTTTTGCGCCAGCAGCGGCCCACGAAAACCGCCGTAGCTTTCACCCACGAAGAATTTCGGCGAGGTCAGCCTGCCCTTTTCCTTAAGCCAGCGCGTGACGAAGGCGGCCAACCCGTCGATATCGCCCTGAACGGAGTAGAACCGCTCCCGCACCTGATCGCCACCGATCACGCGGCTGTAGCCGGTGCCAGGCGGGTCGATGAAGACAAGGTCCGTAAAGTCGAGCCAGGTCTCCGCGTTGGGCACGAGCGCCGGCGAGGTCGATGGGCTGATGGCCGGGCCATCGAGCGGCAACAGCCAGGGGCCGACGGCAAGGAGATGGAGATAGGCAGAGGATGCTCCCGGCCCACCATTCACCGCGAAAGTCACCGGCCGCGATGCGACAGCGGCATCATCCTTCGTGTAAGCCACGAATCCGATTTCAGCCTGCGGCGCGCCCTGCTGATCGGTGAGCGTCAGATGCCCCGCTGCTGCGGTAAACCGGAGCGTCCGTCCCGGCAGTTCGAGCGTATGGCGTGTTACCGATTCCGGGGGAAGCGCCTGCGTTTGAGGCTCGGGGCGTGGCCTGCGTGCCTCCTGCTGCTCGTTTTGCTGCGGCCTTTCCTGTGCCAAGGCCGCGAGAGGCATGGCCAACAATAGACAGAGAGCGGCTGAGGTGAGCAGACGGAAGGCGCGAAGCATGGCTTTTATCCTTATGGCCTTCGGGAAACTGGAGAGCCGGAGAAGGGTTGCAAGCGTTCGGATGATGACGACTTCGTGTTTTGCTCACGCCTTGCGCTGCCAGCGGCCGTAATCGTCCTGCTGCCAATAGGTCGCATCGTGGCCACCCTCCTTCACCGCCCGCCACTGATCGCGCGCAGTGGCGAGCGCCTGCACGTCGTTGCCGTCGAAGAGAATGGCGATGCGCTGATAGGAGCCGATATCCTCCGGCAGGCTTGCCCCTTCCGCCAGGAAGCGGATCGCGGCGCCGTTGGGGTTGTCGCCGCTCAATGTGATCAGGATCGGCTGGTCCGCCGCATGGGCCTCGCGGTCCGTGCCATGCGGCAGGAAGCTCTCGTCCGAAAAGGTCCAGAGATGATCGTCGAGCGCAGCCATGCGCTCCTCGGTGGTCACCTGCACCACTGCGCGCCAGCCACGCTCCAGTGTTTTCTGCAGGAGCGTGGGCAGCACCGCCTCAAGGGGCTGTTGCTGAAGATGGTAGAAAAGGATCTCGGCCATTATCTTATCGTCATCCCGGACGGAGCGTAGCGCAGATCCGGGATCGTTGACAGGATCACGCGCCACTCTCGTCCGGCGATCCCGAGCTCCGCTGATGCGGCCCCGGGATGACGTTCTTCACGGCGAAATCCTTTGCCCATCTTGCCCTCAACCCTCGTAGTGATCGCGCACGAGACGGTCGAGAAGACGCACGCCCCAACCGGAAGCCCAGCCGCGGCTGATCTCGGTCTGCGGCGAGCCCATGGCGGTGCCCGCGATGTCGAGATGCGCCCAGGGGGTATCGTTGACGAAGCGCTGGAGCAAAGCTGCCGCCGAACTCGAACCGCCGAAGCGGCCGCCGGTGTTCTTCATGTCGGCGAACTTGGATTCGATCATCTTGTCGAATTCCGGCCCGATCGGCATGCGCCACACGCGCTCGCCCGTCGCCTTGCCGGCAGCGGTGAGACGCTCGGCCAGTTCGTCGTTGTTCGAGAACAGGCCAGCATATTCCTGCGCCAGAGCCACCAGGATCGCACCGGTGAGCGTCGCCAGATCGATCATGAACTTCGGCTTGAAGCGGTCCTGCACGTACCAGAGCACATCGGCCAGCACGAGGCGGCCTTCCGCGTCCGTGTTGATGATCTCGATGGTCTGGCCCGACATGGTGGTGACGATGTCGCCGGGTCGCTGGGCATTGCCGTCGGGCATGTTCTCCACGAGGCCGATGGCGCCGACCACGTTCGCCTTCGCCTTGCGGGCCGCAAGCGCATGCATGAGGCCAACCACGCAGGCCGCGCCCGCCATGTCGCCCTTCATATCCTCCATGCCGGCCGCCGGCTTGATCGAGATGCCGCCGGTGTCGAACACCACACCCTTGCCGATGAAGGCGATGGGCTTGTCATTCGCCTTGCCGCCGTTCCAGCGCATGATGGCGACGCGCCCGCCGCGCGCGGAGCCCTGCGCCACGCCGAGCAAAGCGCCCATGCCGAGCTTCTTCATGGCCCTGTCATCAAGAATCTCGACTTCGACGCCGAGCTTGGTAAGGGCCTGAGCACGGGCGGCGAATTCCTGGGGCCCAAGCACGTTCGGCGGCTCGTTGACGAGATCGCGTGCGAGCGTGATGCCCTGCAGCACGCTATCGCGGGCCTTGTAGACCTTCTTCACGGCAGCCGGATCGGCCACGCTCAGGACGAGACGGGCGATGCCCTTCTGCTCGTTGTCGTCCTTCTTGGTCTTATAGCGGTCGAAGCTGTAGCGGCGCAGCTGGACGCCGAGCGCAATGTCGGCCACCGACTCGGGCGAGACCTCGATGCCTGGAAGGTCGAGCACGGCGGTTGCCGTCTTGCCATTGGTCTTGCCGGAGATCAGGCCACCCAGCTGGACGAAATCCACATCCTTCCGGTCCTTCTCGCCCCCGACGCCGATCACGATCAGGCGATCGACCGTCAGGCCGTTCGGCACCACGATGGTCATGGCGGACTTGGGCTTGCCCTTGAAGTTCTCCGCAGCCGCAGCCTTGACGATAAGATCGACGGCCTTGGAGCCAATCTGCTTTGCAACCGCAGGTGTTGGCTTGAGATTATCCCCGACGAAAACGATCAGATCGCCGGACTCGACCTTGCCGTGCGGCTGGAAGTCGATCTTGAAGCTGTCGGCCATGAAATCCTCTTGGTTTGGACTGTGCGGGCGTTGGACTTGGGACGCCCCTGCTCCGCTGACCGCCTTCATATAGGGCATGCCGGGCCCCGCCGTGAAATAGGCGCAATCTCGGGCTGTTGAAAACGCCCGTCTTGCCTTAACACCGGGCGACAAGGTAACCCTGGGCCTTCGCGCCCGGGGGCGAAGGGCTTCATGACACTTCTCGAACGCTACATCCTGAAAATCGCATTCAGCAGCTTTGCCGCGTGCCTGGTCGCCCTGACGGGCGTTATCTGGATCACGCAGGCCCTGCGCGAGCTCGATCTTCTGACGGGCAAGGGTCAGACGATCCTTATCTTCCTGACGGTGACGGGTCTCTCCCTGCCGGCGCTCATCAGCGTCATCGCGCCTGTCGCTCTGTTCATGGCGACGATCTATACACTCAACAAGCTGAACGGTGATTCCGAACTCATTGTCATGAGCGCGGGCGGCATGGCTCCGCAGCGCCTGCTGCGCCCCTTCATCGCACTGGCAACCTTCATCAGCATCGTGGTGGGCATGATCTCCCTCTACCTGATGCCGGCAAGCCTCCAGGAAATGCGAATGCTGTTCACGCGGATCAGGGCTGACTTCGTGGCGTCGATGGCCAAGGAGGGTCAGTTCATCACCCTGGATAACGGCATCACCTTTCATTACCGCGAGCGCGCGGGCGATGCCCTGCTCGGCATCTTTATGGAAGACCAGCGCGACAAGGCGAAGCCCATTGTCTATCTCGCCGAGCGCGGCCAGACCGTCGAACAGAACGGACAGGCCTATCTCGTGCTCGAGAAGGGCAGCGTGCAGCGCAAGGATCCCAAGAGCCGCGACTCGTCCATCGTCGCCTTCGAGCGCTATGCCGTCGACTTGGCCGCTTTCAACCAGGAGAACAACGAAATCGTCTACAAGCCGCGCGAGCGGAGCACTATGCAGCTCCTGTTCCCCGACAAGAACGAATACCTTTACAAGGTCCAGACGGGCCGGTTCAGGGCCGAGCTTCACGATCGCTTCTCGGCTTGGCTCTATCCCCTTGCCATGATGGCGATTGCCTTCGCCGCTTTGGGCGAAGCGCGAACGACCCGGCAGGGGCGTGGCCTTGCCATTGCGACCGCCATCGCGGCGGTCGTGGTGCTCCGGGTTCTGGGCTTTGCCGCCTCCAGCGCCGTGGCCCGGACACCCTTGGCCATAGTGGCCATCTATGGCGTTCCTCTGGGTGGAGTCGCCGTCTGCCTCCTGCTGATTTTCAAGGGTGCAAAGATCCGATCCCTGAATGCCAGGATCCGCTCCACTCTCCTGGCTTTGCGCCCGTCGCGTAAGACGGCCACTCAGGGGGTTTGAGCATGCTGATCGGCCGGACGCTCGGTTTCTATTTTGCGCGCCAGTTCATCAAGACGATCTTCATCGTCTTCGCAACGGTATTTGCCCTCGTCTATACCCTCGATTTCGTCGAGCTGATGCGCCGCGCAGGCGATGCGGAGCAGGCGACGACAGGGATCGTTGCCCAGCTCGCCCTGTTCCGCACCCCCGCGATTGCCGAGCAGGTTATGCCCTTCGCCATTCTCTTCGGCAGCATGGCCGCGCTCCTGCAGCTCAGTCGCAAGCTCGAGCTGGTGGTGGCGCGTGCCGCCGGCATCTCCGCCTGGCAATTCCTGCAGCCCGGCCTTTTCGTGGCGCTCCTGATCGGTATTGGGTCCGTCATCATCTACAACCCGATGTCGGCCCACCTGAAGCAGCGGGCCGCAACCCTGGAAACCAGGATTTTCTCACGCACCACTCAGACTTCGGGCAAAACCATCTGGTTGCGGCAGAAGAGCCAGGACGGGCATGCGGTCCTCCGGGCGGATGGATCCCGTACCGATACGGCAACCCTGGTCGGCGTAACCGTTTACACATTCGATCTGGATGGCGCCTTCACGCATCGAATCGAGGCCAAGGAAGCGACCCTTCACGAGGGATTCTGGGAGCTGAAGGAAGCCCGTGTCCTTTCGGTAACAGAAGAGCCCGAATCTCACGACCGGTACCTAATCGCCTCCCACCTTCAGCCTTCCCAGCTCAGACAGAGCTTCATCGCTCCTGATTCCGTGCCTTTCTGGGACTTGCGGGAGACCATCCAGCGGATGGAACGGGCGGCCATGAACACCACGGCCTACCGGCTTCACTACGACATTCTCCTGGCCCGTCCCCTGCTTTTCATCGCCATGGTTTTCGTGGCCGCATCCGTATCGTTAAGATTCTTTCGATTTGGTGGTGTAGCAACGATGGTTCTGGGTGGCGTCGCTGCCGGGTTCATGCTTTATGTCGCCACGGAGCTAATGGCGGAGCTTGGAGCTTCGGGCATCATCAGCTCGATTGTTGCGGCCTGGTTCCCTGCTGTAGTAGGCAGTCTATTAGGGACCTTGGCATTATTATACCAAGAGGACGGCTAACCCGTCCTCACATAAAGGGCGTAGGGTTTAGAAGTGGGGATGCATCGGCTCAAGGCAACGGTCGCAACGTCTGCGATCGCAGCGGCGCTTCTGTGTGCCGCTGGATCGATGCCTGCGCTTGCCCAGTCCCTTAACGAGGCCATCGGCTCCCGTCTCCAAGCCAATCAGAACGGGGATCGGCTCCTCGTTGATGCTAAGGAAATCATCTACGACAACGACCGGAACACCATTTCGGCAGCCGGCGACGTCCAGATGAACTACCAGGGCCGGACGCTTCAGGCCGACCGCGTCACCTATGACCGGAACACCGGCCGCGTCTATGCCGAGGGCAATGCCCGTCTCACCGATGCCAGCGGGGCGGTCGTCACCGGCGACCGCTTCGAGCTGACGGACGATTTCAAGAACGGCTTCATCGATTCGCTCCGGGTGGTCCAGACCACGGTCGAGAACGGCCGGACGGTTACGACCCGTTTCTCCTCGCCTCGCGCAGAGCGCGCTGCGGGCGAGACGACCACCTTCGAGCGCGGCACCTACACGGCCTGCGAGCCGTGTAAGGACAACCCGGAGCGGCCGCCGCTCTGGCAGGTCAAGGCCGCCAGGATCATCCACAACAACAGCGAGCAGACGATCTATTACGAGGACGCGACCCTCGAAATTCTCGGCCTGCCCGTTGCCTATCTGCCCTATTTCTGGACACCGGATCCGACCGTTAAGCGCAAGACCGGTTTCCTTGCGCCCCGCTATGTGACCTCGAATACCTTGGGCTTCGGGGTATCGATCCCGTTCTTCTGGGCCATCGCCCCGAACTACGATCTGACCATCGCCCCCACTTTCCTGACCCGCCAGGGTGTTCTTGGCGAGGCCGAGTGGCGGCACCGGCTTGAGACCGGCGCCTACAACATCCGCGTGGCAGGCATCTCGCAGCAGGATCCGGACGCCTTCCTCCCCAGCCCTCGTGGTCCGGGAGATCGCGATTTCCGCGGTTCGATCGAGACCGCAGGTCAGTTCTACCTGAACGAGCGCTGGAAATGGGGCTGGGACATCACGCTCGTGTCGGACAAATGGTTCCTGGAGAATTACAACATCCGCAGTGAGAGCATCAGCTCCCTCTATCTGAAGGAATCGATCTCGACCCTTTATCTGCAGGGTCAGGGCGACCGCTCGTTCTTCGACCTGCGCGGCTACTACTTCCAGGGCCTGTCCACCCGAGACTGGCAGAAGCAGCAGCCGGTCGTTCATCCGGTCCTCGACTATGACAAGCGGGTCACTCCGTCTGCGTTGGGCGGTGAGTTCGGCATCAACGTCAATCTGACGAGCCTGTCGCGGGAGGCGGCCCAGTTCGAGCCGCTGACAGCTGCGAACAAGACCACCTACAGCATCTACCAGACCTGCGTGATCTTCGATCCCGAAAGCTGCTTGGTGCGTGGTGCCAGCGGCACGATGTCCCGTGCCTCGATTACCGCCTCCTGGCGCCGGGAGTTCATCGACCCCGTCGGCCAGGTCTGGACGCCGTTCGCCTATGTGCGGGCCGACAACTTCTGGGTCTCTCCGGATTTGGACGGCTATCAGAACGCCAACCTGGGCAATTATCTCGGGGGCGACGACGATTATCTCTTCCGCGCGACTCCGGCCGCCGGTCTGGAATACCGCTATCCCTTCGTTGCCGACCTCGGCACCTCGGGGCGTCAAGTTATCGAGCCGATCGCGCAGATCATCGCCCGTCCGAATGAAACCAGGATCGGCCATCTTCCCAACGAGGATGCGCAGAGCCTGGTCTTCGACGACACGTCTCTGTTTGATTGGGACAAGTTCTCCGGCTATGACCGCGTAGAAGGCGGCGTCCGCGCGAATCTCGGCGTGCAATACACCGTCACGGGCGCCAACGACTTCTACGCTAACGCGCTGTTCGGTCAGTCCTATCAGGTGGCCGGGCGCAACTCGTTCCGCCAGGGCGATCTGGCCAATGTGGGCCTTGATTCCGGCTTGGATACCCGCGCTTCCGATTATGTTGGCCGCGTCCAAGTCTCTCCGAACAGGAACTTCGCCTTCATGACTCGCGCGCGGTTCGATCAGGAGGATTTCAACGTCAACAGGATCGAGGCGAGCGTTCGGGCGAACTTCAATCCCTACCTGCCGCTTTCCACCTCACTGACCTACGCCCGCTATGAGGCTCAGCCGGATATCGGCTTCACACGCCGTCGCGAAGGCCTGCTCGGAGCCGCCACTTGGAACTTGACCCCGAACTGGTACGTGACAGGCTCGGTGCTGTTGGATCTCGACCGCTATCTGCTTGCCCGGGAGACCTATGAGCTGGCGCTCGCCACCGACCCGGAGACGGCGGTCTACAACCGTCTGGATCGTGCCTATGTCAGCTCCATGTCTCTCGGTGTGGGCTATATCGACGAATGCACGACCTTGTCGGTCAAGTACATCATGACACCACGCTCCATCTCGACCAGTTCGGGTGAGAAGGATCGTAACCACACGGTCATGCTCAGCCTTGAGCTGCGGACCCTGGGCGAGGCCACGATCAGCCAGCGCATTGCCGGCGACTCCTCCGAAGAAGGTATCGCGGACTAGTGGCCGGGCTTGAGCGCCCTCTCCTCCTGACCCAGGGCGACCCGGCCGGCATCGGGCCGGAACTGACCCTCCGAGCCTGGCTCCAGCGCGATCAGGAGAGGCTCCCTCCTTTCGCGGTTCTGGCCGATCCCGCGCATCTGGAGCGTGTTGCAAGCGCACAGGGTTGGATTGTTCCCATCATGCCGGTGGATGCCGCGCAGGCGTCCTCCGCCTTTTCTCAGGCGCTCCCGGTCATTCCGCTGAAGGCGAAAGTATCCGCAGATCCGGGCAAGCCGGATCCGGCTTCCGCTCCCTCCGTGATCGAATCCATCGAGACGGCGGTGCGCCTTGTGCGCAGCGGTACAGCCAGCGCCGTTGTCACCAATCCGATTGCCAAACATGTGCTCTACGATGCGGGCTTCCGGCATCCGGGACATACGGAATTTCTGGCGGCTCTCGCAGCACAGGATGGGAACACGTACCATCCGGTGATGATGCTCTGGAGCGAAGAGCTCGCTGTAATCCCCGTCACCGTTCACATCCCCCTCTCCTCTGTGCCTTCGGCTCTGACGACGGAGCTGATCGTTATGACGGGGCGGATCGTAGCGCGGGAGTTGAAGGAGCGGTTCGGTCTCGCCAATCCCCGTCTCGCTCTCGCCGGTCTCAATCCGCATGCCGGCGAGAATGGTGCCATGGGCACGGAGGACCAAGCGATTATCGCCCCGGCTATTGCCACATTGCAGGCCGAGGGCATTGCGGCATCCGGCCCTCTTCCCGCGGACACCATGTTCCATGCCCGCGCCCGCAAGAGCTATGATGCGGCGCTTGCCATGTATCACGACCAGGCCCTGATCCCGATCAAGACCATCGCCTTCGACGAGGCGGTGAACGTGACCCTGGGCCTGCCTTTCGTGCGCACATCACCGGATCACGGCACAGCCTTCGACATTGCAGGCCAAGGCATCGCGCGTCCCGACAGCCTCATGGCTGCGATCAAGCTGGCAGCGCGCCTCGGCGCAGGGGCGAAGAAGCTATGAGCCAGATCGACAACCTTCCCCCGTTGCGCGAGGTCGTCCGCACTCACGGCCTGATGGCCAAGAAGTCCCTCGGCCAGAATTTCCTGTTCGACCTCAACCTCACGAGCCGCATCGCCCGCTCCGCCGGGCCTCTCGAAGACGCCACGGTCATCGAGGTCGGCCCCGGTCCGGGCGGCCTCACCCGCGCCATCCTGGCAGCGGGCGCCAAGAAGGTCATCGCCATCGAGCGCGACAGCCGCTGCCTGCCTGCGCTTGCCGAAATTGCCGATTACTATCCGGGACGCCTGGAAGTCATCGAGGCCGACGCGCTCGAATTCGACCCGCGCCCCATGGTCGGCGACGGCCTGGTGCGCATCATCTCCAACCTTCCCTACAATGTGGGAACGGCCCTGCTCACCGGCTGGCTCGCGGGCGAGGACTGGCCGCCATGGTGGGCCTCGCTGACCCTCATGTTCCAACGCGAGGTGGCCGAGCGCATTGTCGCAACCGAGGACGATCCGAAAGATTACGGGCGGCTTGGCGTGCTCTGCGGCTGGCGCACGCATGCGCGCATTCTCTTCGACGTGCCGCCCTCGGCCTTCGTGCCGCCGCCGAAGATCACATCAAGTATCGTGCATCTGACACCCAAGGCCTCGCCTCTGCCCTGCCGCATCGGCGCGCTGGAAGCAGTCACCCGCGCAGCCTTCGGCCAGCGCCGCAAGATGCTGCGCCAGAGCCTGAAGGCGATAACGCCCGATCCCTCCTCCATCATCGCCGCTGCAGGCCTTGAGGAAACGATCCGCGCCGAGAACGTGCCCGTGGAAGGTTACGTCGCTCTCGCCAATGCGTTCGACGCGGCGCGGCGTTGACGAACCTCCTCTCGCTCTTCAGGAGACCTTAACCTCGCCATCCCAATGATGAGATGGTTTCGGCAGCCTCTGACCGGCTGTGACGGGAGGAGCGCATGACACAACCACGCAAGACCATTGGACTTCTCTTCGGTGGCCGCTCTGCGGAGCATGAGGTGTCCAAGCTGTCGGCTGCCAATGTCTTCCGCGCCCTGGACGCTGAGCGCTACGATATCGTCCTGATCGGCATCGACCGGGATGGGCGCTGGCTTTTGTGCGACACCGGCAATGGTGCCGGCAGAGGCGTGCGATCGCTCGAGATCCCCGTGGGCGCGCCGCAGGTCGCGCTCCTTCCTGGCGGCAATGGCGAGATGATCGTCCTCGGCGGCAAAGTCTCCCCCGGCTCTCTTCGGCTCGATGCCATCATTCCGGTTCTCCATGGGCCGAACGGAGAGGATGGAACGGTTCAAGGCCTCTTGCAGCTTGCGAATGTTCCTTATGTGGGCTCCGGCGTGATGGGCTCCGCCGCCAGCATGGACAAGGATGTCGCCAAGCGTCTGTTACGCGACAGCGGCATTCCCGTGGTGCCGTTCCTGACCCTGACGGAGCGCAATCAAATGGACTATCAGGCCGCCGTCGACGCGCTCGGCACCACCGATCTCTTCGTCAAGCCCGCCAATATGGGCTCCTCCGTCGGCGTATCGCGCGCGACGTCCGCAGGCGAGTTCGGACAAGCCTGCGAGCGCGCCTTCCGCTATGACGGAAAACTGCTCGTGGAGCGAAGCATTACGGGTGCCAGGGAAATCGAATGCTCCGTGCTGGAGGATGCCTCCGGCGAGGTCAGTGCCTCCCTGCTCGGCGAGATCATGCCTGCGAGCAGCCACGGTTTCTACAGCTATGATGCGAAGTACATCGATGCGGACGGCGCCCTGCTGCGCATTCCAGCAGAACTCTCAGCCGAGCAGGCGCGAAAGATCCAGGATCTCGCCATCGAGACCTTCAAGGTCTTGAGCTGCGAAGGCCTGGCTCGGGTCGATTTCTTCGTCGACCCGAACCGGGAAAAGACCCTCTTCGTCAACGAGGTGAACACGCTTCCAGGATTTACGGCCATCAGCATGTATCCCAAGCTCTGGGAAGCCGGCGGCCTATCCCAGCGGGAGTTGATGGAGGTGCTGCTCGGCCACGCCTTCGCCCGTCACGAGCGCCGGAACGGATTGGCGCTGGTATAACGAGCCGACCCTAGAGCATCGTGCGGAACCGAAGGTCCGCGTCAGCGAAAAGTGGATCCGGTTTTCCGCACTCAACGATGCTCTCATTGAAGGAGAAAGCATTGGATGGGTCCCAAAAGTGCAAATCCACTTGTGGGTCCGATGCTTTAGCCGACCTTCTCCGAGAGCAGTCCGTCGACGAACTCCTGCAGGCCCACGAGGCGGTCGCGCTTGAGGCGCTCGGCTGCCTGGATGGCCTTGAGGCTCTGGAAGGACCGACCGAGATCCTCGTTGACGATCACATAGTCGTATTCGATCCAACGCTCCATCTCGACACGGGCATTGGCGAGGCGCTTGGCGATGACTTCGGGCGCATCCTCCGCGCGGCGCTCCAGACGGGCCTTCAGCTCCTTGAAGCTCGGCGGCAGGATGAACACGGTCACCACGTCGTCGGGCAGCTTCTCACGCACCTGACGGGTGCCCTGGTAGTCG
Organism: Microvirga sp. KLBC 81; assembly: GCF_003075415.1. GTDB lineage: Bacteria > Pseudomonadota > Alphaproteobacteria > Rhizobiales > Beijerinckiaceae > Microvirga. Next base: position 101,896 of record NZ_QDAH01000012.1, on the reverse strand, counting down.
ATGTCGAAGATCATGTCCTGGCCGGCAGCGAGAGTCTTCTCCACCGGCTTGCGCGGTGTGCCATAGAAGTTGCCGTGCACCTCGGCCCATTCCAGGAGTTCATCGCGATCGCGCATCGCCTTGAACTCTTCCACATCGATGAAGTGATAGTGCTTTCCCTCGATCTCGGAGGGGCGCTTGGGGCGCGTGGTGACGGAAATCGAGAGAACGCCTGCCTGCTCTTCCACGAGGCTGCGGGTGAGCGTGGTCTTTCCGGCACCGGAGGGTGAGGACAGAATGAGGATGAGGCCGCGACGGCCGACCAGGGGCTTCGGATCTTGGCTCACCGCATCACTCCACGTTCTGAACCTGCTCGCGGAATTGCTCGATAACGGCCTTCAATTCAAGACCGATCCGTGAAAGAGCCACATCATTGGCCTTTGCACACAGGGTATTCGCCTCGCGGCCGAATTCCTGCGCCAGAAAATCGAGACGGCGTCCCACCGGCCCGCCTTCCTTGAGCAGCGCACGCGCGGCATCCACGTGGGCGCGCAAGCGGTCGATCTCCTCACGGATATCGGCGCGAGCGGCAATGAGCACAGCCTCCTGATGCAGGCGCGCCGGATCGAGAGACGCCTTGCCGTCGAGAAGCTCAGCAATCTGTGCTTCGAGGCGCGCGCGGATGGCCTCCGGCTGGCGGGCGGGACAGGCTTCCGCATCGGTCACGAGCGCAGCAATGGTATCGAGCTGCTGGTTCAGAACGCCGGCAAGCGCCAAGCCCTCTTTCCGCCGCGCGGATCTCAATGCCTCGATGAGCTTGGTCACACCGCCCCTGAGTGCTGCCGCGAGCGCTTCGTCCTGAGCAGGATCGATCATATCCTCATCGAGTTCCACGACACCCCGGACGGAAAGAAGCCCATCGAGGGAGGCCGGCTCCACATTGTCCGGCAGTGTCAGGCCGCCGATGGCGGAGAGAAGCGATTGCAGTACCTCCTGGTTGACGCGCAGCTTCGGCGCGGAGGAGGTCCTGGAGAGCGAAAGATTAAGCTGGCCCTGGCCACGGCTGAGAGCCTTGAGGATCTGGCCGCGCGCCTCCTCGCCGATGGCGTCGAGGCCGGATGGCGTGCGCACGCGGATCTCGAGCCCGCGTCCGTTGACGGTCTTGATCTCCCAGGCCCATTGGTAGGAGTCGGTCACACCGGCCTCGCGGGCAAAGCCGGTCATGCTTGCAATCGCCATGCACTGAACCTCAGGCGTTCATCAGAAAACAAAATCGGCGCGACCATAGCGCATCAGGCGGAAAAGTGGATCCGGTTTTCGCTGACGCGGATCTCCGGTTCCGCTTCGAACGATGCGCTCCTCTAGAAAGAGAGCATCTACAGCATCGGACGTGAAAAGTGGATTTGCACTTTTGGGACCCATCCGATGCTTTCTCCTACAATGAGAGCATCGGACCCAGAAGTGCCCTCCACTTCGGGTCCGATGCTCGAATGCGCGCCGGCTGAAGTCGATTGCAATGACTGAGCGAAAAACAATCAGGGTTGCTTGAGCGCCGGAACGTTCTTCGGATTGGTCAGGTCGAACGTCTTGTTCTTGAGCGGATCCTTTTCGGTCCCCTCGCTGGCATCGAAGCCGCGAGCGCGCCCTGTCTTTCCATTCGCGCCCACCGGACGGATACCGGGGGTCGACATGGCGTTGGCCGTGCCGCGCAGTTCAGACAAGCCATCGTCCACCGCGCCGGATTGACCGGGCGTCACCGGATCGACGACACGATCGACGTTGTCGCTGTCGGGCGTCGCCTTGGTCTTCTCGATCTGGCGCCAGCGGGTCACGTTGCGCTGGTGCTGGTCGTAGGTTTCCGCGAAGGCGTGACCGCCCGAGCCATCGGCCACGAAGTACAGATCCTTGGTGCGCGATGGATTGGCCACCGCTTCGAGCGCGGCCCGTCCCGGATTGGCGATAGGTCCGGGCGGCAGCCCCTCGATCACGTAGGTGTTGTAGGGCGTCGCCGTCTCGATCTCGCTGCGCATGATCCCGCGGCCGAGCGTGCCTTTCCCGCCAACCAGGCCATACACGATGGTGGGATCCGACTGGAGCTTCATGCGCTTCATCAGGCGGTTGATGAACACCCCCGCCACACGCGTGCGCTCATCGGCGCGTCCCGTTTCCTTCTCCACGATGGAGGCGAGGATCACGAGTTCCTGCGGCGACTTGATCGGCAGGTCCGCCGAGCGGCGCTGCCAGATCTGGTTGAGCGCCTGGCGCTGCGCCGCCTGCATGGTGCTGACGATCTGCTGGCGCGTGGTGCCGCGCTCGAACTTGTAGGTGTCGGGTAGCAGCGTTCCCTCGCGCGGCGTCTCGGCGATGTCGCCACTCAGAATCTCGTTCTCGTAAAGGCGCGCCACGATCTGATCGCTCGTCAGGCCTTCCGGAACCGTGAGGGCGTGGAGGATCGCCTTACCCTGCACGAGGGTATCGATGGCATCCTCGATGCTCGTGCCAGCCTTGAACTGGAACTCACCTGCCTTGAGCTGGCCGCGCTGACGGTTGAGGAGCGCATAGGCCTCAAACAGGAAGGGCTGATCGATGACGCCCTCTTCCTTCAGGATGCGCGCGATCTCACCCGTGCCGGTATTGCGCGGAATGAGCACCACCTTGTCGCTTTGCAGCGGACCCTTCGCGGTCACCTCCCGCTCCAGCATCGTGAAGCCGAAAACACCTGCCAGAGCCAGGGCCACGAACAGCGTCAGCAGGCCGCTGAAGAGCGACAGCATGCCTCCGCGACGGCGGCGAAGACGAGGCGGCGGTGGGGGAGCAAGCGTCGGTTTGATGGCCTCGCTTGGAGAGCGCGGCGCAAGGCGCGGCTGCTCCGCACCTTGGGTTTCGGCCTCGTGCTCAGAGAGAAGGGTGTTTTTCTTTTTGCGTCCGAACATCACGCTGCTTTTCTGGTGTCGGCCTCGTTTTCGATGGCTCGTCCGACACCCTAACGGGGATTATGGCGAAAAGCCGTAACGTAGAACAGCTATCCTCAGGCAACGCGACGGAAGATCAGCGAAGCGTTGGTGCCGCCGAACCCGAAGGAGTTCGACAGGACCACGTTGACTTCCTTGCGCTTGGCCACCTTCGGCACGAGGTCGATCGCGGTTTCGATGGACGGATTGTCGAGGTTGATGGTCGGCGGAACGATGCCGTCGCGCATGGCGAGAACCGAGAAGATCGCCTCGACCGCACCGGCCGCGCCCAGCAGGTGGCCGATGGCCGACTTGGTGGATGACATGGAGAGCTTGCCCGTCGCATTGCCCATGATGCGCTCGACGGCCTTCAGCTCGAGCTCGTCGCCGAGCGGGGTCGAGGTACCGTGGGCATTGACGTAGTCGATCTCCGAGACCGGGATATCCGCACGCTTCAGAGCGGCAGCCATGCAGCGATAGGCACCGTCGCCGTCCTCGGACGGCGAGGTGATGTGATAGGCATCGCCCGACAGGCCATAGCCGATGACCTCGGCATAGATCTTCGCGCCGCGCGCCTTGGCGTGCTCGTATTCTTCCAGCACCACGACGCCGGCACCCTCGCCCATGACGAATCCGTCGCGATCCTTGTCATAGGGGCGCGAGGCTTTCTCGGGCGTGTCGTTGTAGCTCGTGGACAATGCGCGACAGGCGGCGAAGCCTGCAATCGAGAGGCGGTTCACCGGAGATTCCGTGCCGCCGGCCACCATCACGTCTGCATCGCCGAGCGCGATCAGGCGGGCCGCATCGCCGATGGCATGCGAGCCGGTGGAGCAGGCCGTGACCACGGCGTGGTTCGGCCCCTTCAGGCCGTGCTCGATGGAGACGTAGCCGCCGGCGAGATTGATCAGGCGGCCAGGAATGAAGAAGGGCGAGATGCGGCGCGGGCCGCGCTCGATGAGGGTCGCGGAAGCCTCGTAGATGCCGCCGATGCCGCCGATGCCGGAGCCGATCAGCACGCCGGTGGCGCATTGTTCCTCGTAGGTTTTCGGGGCCCAGCCAGCGTCCCGGAGAGCCTGGGTGGAGGCGGCCATCGCATAGACGATGAAGGGATCGACCTTGCGCTGTTCCTTGGGTTCCATCCACTCGTCGGGATTGAAGGTGCCGTTCGAGCCATCGCCGACCGGGATCTGGCAGGCGATCTGACAGGCTAGGTCGTCGACCTGGAAATCGGTGATCCTGTTAGCGCCGCTTTGTCCCTCGATCAGGCGGGACCATGTGGTATCGACCCCGCTGCCCAGCGGAGTGACCATGCCAAGACCTGTAACAACAACCCGGCGCATAACGTTCTACCCTATCGTTAAATAAAAATCGGGCGTCGGGTGACTCACCCGACGCCCGTCAGCGTTTTAGGCTGCGTTCTTCTCGAGGAAGCGGATGGCGTCGCCAACCGTGACGATGGTCTCAGCGGCATCGTCCGGGATCTCGACGTTGAACTCTTCTTCGAAAGCCATCACCAGCTCGACGGTGTCAAGGCTGTCGGCGCCCAGGTCGTCGATGAAGTTGGCATTGTCCGTCACCTTGTCGGCCTCAACGCCGAGGTGCTCGACAACAATCTTCTTCACGCGATCAGCGACGTCACTCATCGTTCTCTTCCTCAGTGGCTGCCGCCTCAGGAATTGGGCGGATTTAAAAATCGAAATTAGATCAGCTGCTCAGCTGACAACGCTGAAACGGCTACCTTGCGCCGTGCAAAGCCGCATTTTTAAGCGCCGGTCAACCCCTTTGGCTCGATCGGGCTCATGCTTAACACAAGCTTATCCTCTCTGGCGAGAGGCCAGCGGCGCCTGCGAACAGATTCTGCAACCGCCGCTAAGTACTTTCAGAACATAGCCATTCCGCCGTTTACGTGCAGGGTATGGCCCGTCACGTAACCGGCTTCGCTGGATGCGAGATACACAACGGACGAGGCGATTTCATCGCCCTGGCCCAGCCTTCCCATGGGAATGGTGCCCAGGATTCCCTCGCGCTGCTTCTCGTTGAGCACGTCCGTCATGGGGGATTCGATGAAGCCCGGAGCGACCAGATTCACGGTGATGTTGCGGCTGGCAACCTCGGCGGCGAGCGCCTTGGTCATGCCGATGAGGCCCGCCTTGGAGGCGGCGTAGTTGCCCTGCCCGGGATTACCGGTGGAGCCCACGACCGAGCCGATATTGATGATACGACCGTAGCGACGGCGCATCATGCCCTTCACGGCGGCGCGCGAGAGACGGAAGGCCGCCGTCAGGTTCACGGCGATCACCGTGTCCCACTCCTCGTCCTTCATGCGCATGAACAGGTTGTCCTTGGTCACGCCCGCGTTGTTGACGAGGATGTCAAGCCCGTCCATGGCCGCTTCCGCAGCGGGAACGAGCGCCTCGACCGAATCCTTATCGGCGAGGTTCGCCTCGACCACGTGGACCCGCTCACCCAGCGCAGCCGCCAGCTCGTCGAGGGCGGCGCGGCGGGTGCCGGAGATGGTCACGGTGGCACCCTGGGCGTGCAGGGAGCGGGCGATGGCGCCGCCGATACCGCCAGTGGCGCCGGTCACGAGAGCCTTGCGGCCAGTCAGATCGAACATGGAGGCTCTCCTCTTATCCTTGCAGGGAAGCTTTGAAGGCTGCGACATCCTCAGGGGTGCCGATGGCGCTCGACGTGGTGCCCGCCGCGATGCGTTTCACGAGTCCGGTCAGGACCTTACCCGATCCAACCTCATAAAACGATTCAACGCCTTGGGCCGCCATATAGGCAACGCATTCGCGCCAGCGGACCGTGCCGGTGACCTGGCGAACCAGGGCGTCCTTGATCGCTGCCGGATCGGTGATTGGAGCAGCCTCCACATTGGCCACCACCGGAACGGCGGGAGCATTCACGGCCACACCGGCCAGAGCCTCGCGCATCGCGTCGGCGGCCGGCTGCATGAGGGCGCAATGGAAGGGAGCGGACACAGCCAGCATCACGGCGCGCTTGGCGCCCTTTTCCTGGGCGATGGCGACCGCACGCTCTACAGCGGCCTTATGGCCGGAAACCACGACCTGGGCGCCGCCATTGTCGTTGGCTGCATCGCAGACCTCGCCTTCAGCCGCCGCTCGGGCGACCTCGAGGGCGGCGTCGAACTCAAGGCCGAGAAGAGCCGCCATGGCGCCCTGCCCCACGGGTACGGCGTTCTGCATGGCATTGCCGCGGATACGCAGCAGGCGGGCCGTATCGGCGATCGAGAGGCTACCGGCAGCGGCGAGCGCCGAATATTCACCGAGCGAGTGGCCGGCAACGAATGCGGCATGCTTCCTGAGATCGAGCCCAGCTTCGGCCTCCAGCACGCGGATGGCGGCCAGGCTCACGGCCATCAGGGCCGGCTGGGTATTGGCGGTCAGGGTCAGCTCCTCGGCGGGGCCTTCCCACATGATGGCGGAGAGTTTCTGGGAGAGGGCCTCGTCCACCTCGTCGAATACGGCCTTGGCCTGGGGGAAGTTGTCGGCGAGGGCCTTGCCCATGCCCACAGCCTGGCTTCCCTGGCCCGGGAAAATGAATGCGCGCTTCATCGGGAGCGGAACCTTTGTTGCGAAAATCCGCGCGGGACTCGCACTCAAAGGCCGAGGAGTCAAGGCGAAGAACGCTCCCCGTGGCACTTGGATTGTTCATAGTCCCAGAGCCCGCCGTTATCCATGCAGGCGTCGATCCGCCCGGATTCGGTATAGGTTCCCGGCATTCGAATATAAGGGGCAAGGCGAGCAGAACCAAGCCAAGTGCCTGAATGGCAGCCTCCCCGATTTGAGCCTTGAGAGCGTAATGCCAGGCAGATGGGGCCGGAGTGCCAGGGCACGCCACCGATAACCTTATGGAAAACCACGCTTCCTCTTGTTTTCTCGATCCAGGCGATGTATCTACCCCACCTTCCGATATTCTCATGAACCTGAAGAAGGAGCCCCTGCATGGCTCGCGTGACCGTCGAAGACTGCATCGACAAGGTCGACAACCGGTTTGAGCTCGTGCTGCTGGCCAGCCACCGCGCCCGCCTGATCTCCTCGGGCTCGCCGCTCACCGTCGACCGCGACCGTGACAAGAACCCCGTCGTGGCCCTCCGCGAGATCGCGGACCAGACCATCGCTCCCGACGACCTGAAGGAGCAGCTCATCCACTCGATGCAGAAGTATGTCGAGGTGGACGAGCCGGAGGCCGAGGCCGTTCCCATGCTGGGCAACACGGCGGCCGCCTCGGGTGCCGACAACGACACGGATGTCCAGTTCGATCGTATGAGTGAGGAAGACCTGCTGCGCGGCCTCGAAGGCCTCGTCCCCCCGAGCAACAACAGCTCGGACGACGACGACCGCGAATAAGCGCTCAGCACCGCATTTTCAGAAAAGCCCGGCCCAGAGCCGGGCTTTTTCGTAAGGGCCTTAACCACGGTGCGGTTTTACCGCCTGCGGCAAGGTATTCAGCTTGCGGTCAGAAGACGTATTACAATATTTTCTAAAGTCTTCTGATTTCAGCCAGATAGACCGGTTTCGAAGGGGGTGGCGGCGGATATGATGCGCCAGTATGAACTTGTCGAGCGGGTAAAGCGCTATAACCCCTCGGCTGACGAGGCGCTGCTCAACCGTGCTTACGTGTATGCCATGATGGCTCATGGCAACCAGAAGCGCGCGTCCGGCGACCTGTTCTTCGGCCATCCTCTCGAAGTCGCGGCCATACTCACGGATATGAAGCTCGACGAGGCGACCATCGCCGCGGCGGTCCTCCACGACACTGTGGAAGACACCGAGGCGACGCTGGAGGAGATCAACAGGACCTTCGGTCCCCAGATCGGTGCCCTCGTCGACGGCCTTACCAAGATCAAGCGCCTCGACCTTGTCTCGAAGCGCGCCGCTCAGGGCGAGAACTTCCGCAAGCTGCTGCTCGCTGTCGCGGACGACGTGCGCGTGCTTCTGGTGAAGCTTGCCGACCGCCTCCACAACATGCGCACCCTCGGCTTCATGCCGCCGGAGAAGCGCCAGCGCATCGCGCAGGAAACGCTCGAGATCTATGCCCCGCTCGCCGGACGCATGGGCATCCAGGAAATGCGCGAGGAGTTGGAGGAACTGTCGTTCCAGAACCTCGATCCGGAAGCCTTCGAGGCCATCAACCGCCACCTGCACGAGTTGACGACGAAGAGCGAAAAGCTCGTCGAAGAGATCGAGCGGACGCTGACCACCAAGCTCAAGGCCCAGGGCATCGACGCGCAGGTGTCGGGACGCCAGAAGCGGCCCTATTCCATCTGGCGCAAGATGGAGCGCAAGTCCGTCTCCTTCGAGCAATTGTCGGATATCTTCGCCTTCCGCATCATCGTCGGCACGGTCGATGAATGCTACCGTGCGCTCGGCATCGTGCACACGAGCTGGCCGATGGTGCCGGGTCGCTACAAGGATTACATCTCGACGCCGAAGCAGAACGATTACCGCTCGATCCACACCACGGTGATCGGCCCTGGCAGCCAGCGCGTGGAGCTGCAGATCCGCACTCAAGAGATGGATGAAGTCGCGGAATTCGGCATCGCCGCGCATGCGCTCTACAAGGAAGGCGTGAACAATGATTCGCGCCTTGCTATGGAAAGCCGTGCCTATCAATGGCTGCGGCGCACCATCGAGCTTCTGGCCGAAGGCGACAACCCTGAAGAGTTTCTGGAGCATACGAAGCTTGAGCTCTTCCATGACCAGGTTTTCTGCTTCACGCCGAAGGGTCGCCTTATCGCGCTTCCGCGCGGCGCGACGCCCATCGACTTCGCCTATGCGGTGCACACCGATGTCGGCAACACGGCGGTCGGCTGCAAGATCAACGGCCGCATGTCGCCGCTGCTGACTGAATTGCAAAACGGCGACGAGGTCGAGATTGTGCGCGCCGAGGGCCAGACGCCGCCGGCCGCATGGGAATCCCTCGTGGTGACCGGCAAGGCACGCGCCTCGATCCGCCGCGCCACACGCGCGGCCGTGCGGCGGCAATATACGGGCCTCGGCCATCAGATCCTGGAGCGCGCCTTCGAGCGCGCGGGACGTGCCTTCTCCGACGAGAAGCTGAAAGGCGCCCTGCCCCGTCTGGCACGCGCATCCGCGGAGGATGTGCTTGCCGCTGTAGGCCGTGGCGAGATGTTCTCCGGCGACGTGGTGCGTGCGGTTTATCCAGACTACAAGGACGAGCGGCGCGCCGGCAGCGATGGCAAAGGCACGGGCCAGCCGGACGGCGCAGGCGCGAAGCCGACCGGTGAGCAGCCGACCGGCATTCCAATCCGCGGCCTCAACAAGGACATGCCGATCCGCTTCGCGCCGGAAGGCGGCGCGGTTCCGGGCGACCGCATCGTCGGCATTCTGACGCCAGGCGAAGGCGTGACGATCTACCCGATCCAATCGCCCTCGCTCGCCGCGTTCGACAACGAGCCCGACCGCTGGATCGACGTGCGCTGGGATCTCGAATCCGGGTCAACCCAGCGCTTCCCCGCGCGCATCAAGCTGCAATCGATCAACGAGCCGGGCTCGCTCGCGCAGATCGCGCAGGTGATCGCGGATCACGACGGCAACATCGACAACGTCAACATGAAGCGGCGCACGCAGGACTTCACGGATATCACCATCGACCTGACGGTGTGGGACCTGAAGCACCTCAACGCCATCATCGCAGAGCTGCGCGCCAAGCGCGTCGTGAGCCGTGTGGACCGCGTCACCGGATAAGACAACATGCCCGCCAAACCGCGCATTGCCGTCATCATGGACGAGAACACCAGTGTCGACGGCACACGCTACGACATGACGAAGAACTACTTCATCGGAATTCAGCGCGCGGGCGGCATGCCCTTCGGCATCCCTTATTTCATGGATATGGTCGAGACCGTGGTCGATGAGTTCGACGGTTTCGTGAATGTGGGTGGCCGTTTCGCCTTTCCTGATGAATGGTTCCTCGGCGGACAGGTCTCGAAGGCTCCCCAGTCTGAGCGTCTCGGTGTCGAGCTCGCGCTCATGCGAGGCTTCCTCGAATGCGACAAGCCGGTTCTCGGCATCTGCAACGGCATGCAGGTTTTGGCCGGCCTCCACGGCTGTCGCCTGTCGCCCGATGTGCGCGCGATCGGCCCCCATATCATGGAGCACGACAAGCGCGGCCATGAGCATTCTGTGACGATCAGGGAGAACACCCTGCTCTCGGGCATCGTCGGCCAGCACGAGCTTTCCGTGAACACCTTCCACCGGGAAGCTGTCGTCGAGCTCTCGGATAACGTGGTGGCAAGCGCCTACGCAAAGGACGGGGTCATCGAAGCCATCGAAGTCCCGTCCCGACGCTTCGCGCTCGGCGTGCAATGGCACCAAGAGCTGTTCGCCAGACAGGATCATCCTGGAAACGCGATTTTCGAGGCCTTCGTAAAAGCGGCTGGGCAAGCCTGACAACAACGACCTATTTGACACTGGCCTGCGTTTGTCTCTTGCCTCTCGCCGTCCCTCCTGCCACACAGCCCTGACGCAGGAGACTTGAGCCATGACCCCGAACGAAGTCCTTGAAGAATTCCGCTCCGCCGGTGCTTTGCTCGAAGGGCATTTCATTCTCTCGTCGGGGCTGCACAGCCCGGTCTTTCTGCAGAAGATGTTCGTGTTCCAGGATCCGGCCCGCACGGAGCGGGTCTGCCGGGCGCTGGCGGAGAAGATCAAGGAGAAGTTCGGGGTCGTCGATTATGTGGTCTCGCCTGCCGTGGGTGGCATCGTGCCCGGCTATGAAACCGCCCGGCATCTCGGCGCCAAGGCGATCTTCGTGGAGCGCGAGAACGGCCTCTTCACCCTGCGGCGCGGTTTTACGATCCCTGAGGGCGCAAGGGTTGTCATGGTGGAGGACATTGTCACCACGGGCCTGTCCTCTCGCGAGTGCCTGACAGCCCTCAAGGAACATCCGGGAACGATCCTGGGTGCGGCCTGCCTCATCGACCGCTCCGGCGGTAAGGCGGATCTCGGCGTGCCGCTCGTCTCCCTCGTCCAGCTCGACATCCCCGCCTACGAGCCGGACAAGCTGCCACCCGAACTGGCCGCCCTTCCCGCTATCAAGCCAGGCAGCCGGAGTCTTAAATCGTAAAAATCTGTTTATTTCTCACCTTGAGGATTGACTGCCCCCTTTCCGCCAACTTGACTCTTTTTATTTACTCGCCATTAAGTATTTGAAGTTTCGGTTTTTACTCGTCTAAAGGGTTGATAGCAGCCTGTCCCTGGGCGCGCCTGTTTTTATTGCTCAAGTATATTGTTGGCATAAATAATAGATGTCGCTTTGACAGTTCAGGTTGTTACGCCGCCCAGGCAGACACAGACAGAGAATACTTATGTCAGGCCAGCAGCGGATTGCGCTCTTCATCGACGGAGCCAACCTTTACGCTACGACTAAGACGCTTGGTTTCGATATCGACTACAAGCGCCTGCTGAAGGAATTCCAGGGCCGTGGCACCCTGGTGCGTGCGTTCTACTACACCGCGCTTGTGGAAGATCAGGAATACTCTTCCATCCGTCCACTCATCGACTGGCTCGACTACAACGGCTACCGCGTGGTCACGAAGCCGACGAAGGAATTCGTCGACTCCGCCGGCCGCCGCAAGGTGAAGGGCAACATGGATATCGAGCTCGCCATCGATGCGCTCGAGCTCTCTCCCTATATCGACCACATGGTCCTGTTCTCCGGCGACGGCGACTTCCGCTCGCTGGTCGAGGCCATGCAGCGCCGGGGTGTGCGGGTCTCCGTGGTGTCCACCATCACCACCCAGCCTCCGATGGTCGCCGACGAGCTGCGCCGTCAGGCCGACGAATTTCTGGATCTCTCGCAGCTGGCCTCCCGCATCGGCCGCGATCCGTCGGATCGTCAGCAGCGTCCCGCTGGGGAAGGCAATGACCGCCCGCGAACGCAGCAGCAACAGCAGCAGCCGCGCAACGGCGCCCTGGAAAGCCGCTACGGGATCCGTCAGCAGGGATCGGACGACGAGTTCGATCTTTGAAATCTGAACACGATCAGGTGCTTGCGCGGGGAGTGACTGTTCTTATATTGCTTCGGTTCGAGGGGCAGGCGGCGTTCTGCCGCCTCAAAAATTTCCGGGCCTAGCCACCCGCTACGACAAGCCTGCGGTTAATTTTGCCTCAGCGGTGTTCTTACTCCCGTCATCCTACTTTCGACCCGACCTGCGGACAGATCAAATGAGTGTGCTGCGTTTGACCTATGAGCCCGAGGACCTATGAGCCCGAGGATGAGTGGCATGGGGAGTTGCACGCGTTCGCACAAGTCTCCGATTTTACCGGGCGAAGCGCGGCATGGTTCAGTCGTGAGGCCTTGATCAGCTTCAGCCGCGCTCTCGAGCAGTATCCACTCCCGCCGCACGCGCCCGTGACAATCTTCGGCGGTCTAGGTGCCATTACGGGCGACCGGCCTGAGCATGTGCAGGTCGGCCTCACCATTGCTCCAGCGGGTGTCACAGGGACACTGCTGGTGTGTGTGGAATTGGCGAGCGATCCTCCGGCTACGCGCCCAAGTGACGTTCAGCAAAGCGCGCTTCTTCGCTTCCTGACCGAGTATGCTGCCCTCGATCAATTTCGGATTGCGCTCAGCGCCATGCTCAACAACGGTGATGAGGCGATCCTTAGGGGGACGGGGACCTGAGTATATACTCAAGACAAACCGGTTGCTCATCCCTGATTGAACCCCCACCCACGATCGCGGTTCAACTGAATGCTGACTTGGCCGGGCTCGCCCCGGCCATTATTGTTTCGAGTGCGAGCTAGAGCGTGCTCGCCTCCACATCACAGTCGAGCCCGAGCGCGCCGGCCGTATTGCTGACGGTGGCCAGGCACAGGTTCACCTGCTCGTCTGGAATGAAGACCGCAAAGCGCGTCACGTAGAGCCCACCCTCGACATCCGAGAGCTTGCGGGCCTCCAAGCGCACGATATTCGCGTTATACTGCCTGAACACCTCCGCCAGCCGCGCCACAAGGCCGAGCTGATCGCCGCCGCTGATGGTGATGCGGTGCGTGATGCTGCCCGCAGGGCCGGGACTGGGATCGAAGGCGTAGGGAACGGCCCGGACTTCCGCGCTTTCCAACTCCGGCAGCTGCTTCAGGCCGGCCTCTAAATCGCCCGCCTCAAGACCTGACGGCAGCTCGCAGATCGCTAGGAACTCGGCGCCCGACCCCAGCGAGGCGAAGGTCGTATCGCGCAGGTTCACGCCGATATTGAACAGGTGCTCCGCAATCGCGGCGACGAGCCCGACGCGGTCGGGGCCGAGAACGGAAACGAGAGCCACGGACGCCATGCTGATCCCTCCGATTGCAGCAGGGAGTTAGAGCATTTTTCGGTGAAGTGGATCCGGTTCACCGTCAAAAATGCGGCTCGGCAAACAAGAGAGCTGATTCCATGCCAATGGAAACAGCTCTAGAGCGCGAGGACGCCGTGTCAGCCCTTCTCGCGCATGAGGCGCGCCTTCTCGCGGTTCCAGGAGCGTTCCTTCTCCGTCTCGCGCTTGTCGTGGAGCTTCTTGCCACGACCGAGGCCGAGTTCCACCTTCGCCCGTCCGCGCTCGTTGAAATAGATCTTGAGCGGGATCACGGTGAAGCCCTCGCGCTGCGTCGCGCCGATCAGTTTGTTGATCTGGTTCTTGTGCAGCAGAAGGCGGCGCGGACGGCGCGTCTCATGGTTGAAGCGGTTGGCCTGGATGTATTCCGGGATATAGGCGTTGAAGAGAAAGAACTCCTCGCCAGACGGCCCGGCATATGCCTCGCCGATGGTGGCCTTGCCCGTGCGCAAGGACTTCACCTCCGTGCCGGTGAGCGCGATGCCCGCCTCGTAGGTATCGACGATTTCGTAATTGAACCGCGCCTTCCTGTTGTCGGCGACAACGCGGAAGGCGCTCTTCGGATCTTTTGCCATTCGTTTCTTTAAGCGTTGATCAAGCCCGCATGGACCATGGCCGAACGCACCGCCTGCTTCGTGCCCTCGGAGACCGGGATGAGCGGCAGGCGCACATCGTCCTTCATCAGGCCCAGAACGGACGCGGCATACTTCACGGGCGACGGATTGGTCTCGAGGAACAGGTTGGTATGGAGCGGCATGAGGCGGTCCTGAATTTTCAGGGCGGTTGCGTAATCGCCCTTCAGGCAGGCCTCCTGCATATCGGCGCATAGGCGCGGAGCCACATTGGAAGTCACGGAAATGCAGCCATGGCCGCCATGGGCCATGAAGCCGAGGGCCGTCGCATCCTCGCCCGAGAGCTGGATGAAGTCGGGGCCCATGGCTTGGCGCTGCAGGCTGGTGCGGGCGAGATTCGCGGTGGCGTCCTTCACGCCTACGATGTTCTTGAGTTCATAGAGCCGCGCCATCGTCTCCACCGACATATCGATCACCGAGCGGCCGGGGATGTTGTAGATGATGATCGGAATGCCGATGGCATCGTTGATGGCCTTGAAGTGCTGATAGAGGCCTTCCTGCGTCGGCTTGTTGTAATAGGGTGTGACGATCAGCACCGCATCGGCGCCAACCTTCTCCGCATGCCTGGAGAAGCCGACGGCCTCCTCCGTGCTGTTGGAGCCGGCGCCCGCGATCACGGGCACCCTGCCCTTCACCTCATCCACGCAGATCTCAATGACGCGGTCGTGCTCCTTGTGGCTGAGGGTGGGGCTCTCGCCGGTGGTGCCGACCGGAACTAGGCCATGAGTGCCCTGCTCGATCTGCCAGTTGATGAAGCCCCGGAAGGCGGCCTCATCCACGGCGCCATCCTGGAAGGGGGTCACCAGAGCCGTGATGGAGCCTGAAAAGCGGGTCATGATAATCCTCGAATTAGAAGCGGCAGATCTGAAGCAGCCCAAGGGCTTAACACATAAGAGGTGCGTCGCATGGGCGCAAACGAACCTTTAGGGTGTTGTCCTAGCGCGGCACTTGGTGTTTTCTCAAGAGAAACGTCGCAATAACAGGCAAGCGACGGCACGGGGGTTAGCGGGTGAACCTCACAATGCGCCTTTCCATACGGCTTCTGGCGTCTGTCGCCGTGCTCCAATTGTCCGCCCTCACTGTTCACGCCAACGAAATGCCGGTTGGCCCACCTGAAGCCACGACCCTGGAGAGCTTCACACCGCCCCCCAAGGCCATGGAAGACCTGGAACAGCTGCCGCTGATCTTCAAGGCCTACCGGGACAACGATCTGACGGAAGCCGCGATCCTGAAGTCGAAGCTTTCCGACCCGGCAGCGCAGGCTGTGGCGGAATGGTTCGCCATCCGCAGCGGCTTGCCCATCGGCCATGAGAGGATCATGGCCTTCCGGAAGGATTATCCGGACTGGCCCGCGACCGCGCAGCTCCGACGGCGCATGGAGGATACTTTCCTCGCGCAGCGCCCCTCGACCGCCCAGATCCGCGCTTTCTTCGACAAGCAGCGCCCAGCCACGGCTTCCGGGCGCATTGCGCTCGGTTTCGCGCTCAAGAGTGATGGCCTCGACCAGGAGACCGCGGACCTGATCCGCCATTCCTGGCGGGAGGACACCTTCGGCAGCGAAACCGAAAGCCGCATTCGCGACCGCCTCCCGAACCTGCTGACGCAAGCCGATCATCGGTTTCGTATGGAGCGTCACCTCCTGAAGGAGAACTGGGGCGCGGCCCTGCGCGCGGCGGGCTATGCCGGCAAGGATTACGTGACCCTGGTGAAGGCGCGCATGAGCGTGTTCCAGGGCAAGAAGAAGGCCGAGAAGGCTTTCGCGGCTGTCCCCGCTGCCCTGCGGAGCGACCCGTCGTACCTGTTCTCCCGTGCGCTCCTTCAGCGCCGGAGCAAGAACCTGGTCGAGGCCGCCAATATCATCATGCAGGCACCGCGGGATCATGAGCTTCGCGTGGACGGAGACGAATGGTGGGCCGAGCAGCGCCTCATCACCCGGGAGCTTCTCGACAAGGGCGATACTCAGACAGCCTACAAGGTAGCAAGCCACCACGCCGCCGAATCCCCCGCGCAGCTGATCGAGGCGGAGTTCCATGCCGGCTGGATCGCGCTTCGTTTCCTGAATGATCCGGCAGCAGCTGCGAAGCACTTCGCGACGGTTGCGAAGACGGCCTCCACGCCGATCTCCCAGTCCCGCATCGCCTATTGGCAAGCGCGAGCCGCGGAAGCTGCCGGAGCATCGGCTGACGCAAAGATCTTCTACGCCCGGGCGGCCGATCACCCGACCACCTATTACGGGCAGCTCGCCCGCGAGAAGCTCGGGGAGAGCGTGTCTCTACGATCCGTGGATCCTCTGAAGGACGAGGAACGCAAGGCTTTCGAGGCTCTCATCCCCATCCGAGCGTTAAGCCTTTTGCACCAAGCCGGTGAACCGGAATTGGCGATCAGCCTCTACATTGACCTTGCCCAGACCATAAACGATCCAGGACAGCTCGATGCCCTCGCGGCGCTCGCCACCTCACAGCAGAATCCGCGCGCGGTTCTGGCGGTCGGCAAGATTGCCCTGCAACGGGGTTTCCCGCTCGACCAACACGCTTATCCGCTTGCGGCCATTCCGGATTTCCAGCCGGTCGGCGACGAGGTTGAGCCTGCTATGGTCTATGCCATCGCCAGGCAGGAGAGCGCCTTCAATCCCAAGGCCGTCTCGCATGCGGGCGCGCGCGGCCTCATGCAGCTCATGCCCGCCACCGCCAAGCGCACAGCACAGCGCTTCGGCCTCGGTTTCGACTTGAAACGACTGGTGGAGGACCCGTCCTACAATGCAAAAATCGGCTCTGCTCACCTGGGAGAGCTGATGGAGGATTGGAAGGGCTCCTACATCCTCGCCTTTGCCTCCTATAATGCCGGTGGCGGCAATGTGAAGAAATGGATCGATACCTATGGCGATCCACGCAAACCCCAGGTCGACATGATCGACTGGGTCGAACGCATCCCGTTCTATGAGACCCGCAACTACGTGCAGCGTGTCATGGAAAACCTGCATGTCTACCGGGCACGGCTGAAAGAGAAGCCAGCGCCGGCTCCGACGACAGCTGAAACGGCGGATGCGACAAAGACCGCGTATTGAGGCAAGATGCTGCTCATCTGGCGTCTCAAGTCGAGTCTCACATGAGCAGCTCCTACCGGGATCTTTTCGTATCGGCCTCCGACGGCTTGCGTCTCTATGCGCGTGATTACGGCCCCCTGAACGGGAGTGCGCTGCCTGTCGTGTGCTTGCCCGGCCTTGCGCGAAACTCCGAGGATTTTCACGATCTTGCCAAAGCGCTCAGCACGGATACTGCCCGCCCTCGCCGCGTTCTCGCCCTCGATTATCGCGGACGCGGACGCTCGGAATGGGCTTCAGACTGGCGTCAATATGAGATCGGAACCGAACTCAATGACCTCTTGCAGGTGCTGACGGTTGCAGGGATCGAGAAGGCGGTCTTCGTCGGCACCTCCCGTGGCGGCCTTCTCACGATGGCCTTGAGTGCGACGAGGCCGACCCTGCTGGCCGGGGCTGTGCTCAATGATGTCGGCCCCGTCATCGAACCCAAAGGGTTGATCCGTATCCGAAGCTATGTAGGCAAATTGCCAACACCCAACACGATGCAGGAAGGGGCACAGATCCTGAAGCATGTTTCGGACACGCAGTTTCCCGCCTTCACACAGGAGCAGTGGGAGAGCATGGCACGAGGCACTTGGCACGAGAAGAACGACCGTCTTGCGTTCAGCTACGACCCCAGCCTGATGAAGCCTTTGCAGGCGCTCGATCTGGAGATGCCGATGCCGGATTTGTGGAGCCTGTTCGGTGGACTGAACCCATTCCCGGTTCTCGCCATTCGCGGGGAGAACTCGGATCTCCTGTCGGCCCGAACTCTCAGCGCCATGCAAGAACGTCATCCGCGCCTGACGGCAATCACCGTGCCGGGACAGGGCCACGCCCCATTGATCGAGGAACCGATCATTCAATCGATTAAAGATTTGATTGCCCACGCTGAAACCTCTCTCTGAGTTTCAGCGCATTTCCTCATCCTTTAGGAAACTGAGGAGCGGACCATTGTCATGCTGTTGACGGCATAACCTCACATTGCAGACCATAGACGCAAAAAGAAACCCCGGTGAAAGCACCGGGGTTTCCTCTAACCAATCGGGATGAGCCGATTAGAAGTCGCGCTGGATGCGCAGACGGCCTTCCCAAACATCGTCGCTGTCGCGAAGGTCACCCTCGACGACCCGAGGCTGATCCGTGTCGATGTTGGCGTAGATAACCTCAACACCGATGTCGAGGCCGGAAACCGGCGTCCAGATCACGTTCGTGCCAAGGCGCCACTCGGTGAAGTCGAAGTCGCTCGCGACGACACCCGGAGCAGCCAGAGCCGGAACGCCGCTGTACTCGATGCTCGCGTACGAACCGAAGACGTTCTGACGGATCTCAGGGGTCCAGTAGTGACGCAGACCACCGGCAATCGACCAGCCTTCGCCCGTCTCGATGTCGCCATCGGCGTCGATGAAGGCGTCGATCACGTCACCGGTGAGGCCGCCGATGGTGATGTTGCTGGTAGCGCCGAGATAGCCGAGAGCGCCGTCAGCATAGGTGGCGGCAATCCACAGAGCGTCGCCGGCGGCGAGCATCGGCAGGTTCACGTGGCCCTGGAACGACACGGCGAAGCCGTACTCGCTGTCCGGGACCGTGCCAGCGATAGCCGGGTCGTAAATCGCCGGGTCGAGAACCGCGCTACGGATCTGGTGAACCGCACCGGAGAGCATCGCCGAACCCCAGGTGCCGGCGTACTTCAGGTTTGCGACGAGGTCGGGCGTACGCTGACCGGCTTCAACGCCAGGCACACCGCTGCCGATGATCACGTCATCAGCCGCAGGAGCGAAGCGGCCCTCTTCGAGCGCCAGCGAGGCCGAGAAGCCGTTGCCGAACGAGAAGGTGTAGGCGAGCAGGTTCACGGTCGGAGCGTCCGAGAAGCGGAGCGTGCCGAAGTGGCCGGTCGGCAGGTCGCCGTTGTCGAAGAACGACACGGCGCGACCAGCAGTCAGGCCGCCGAACTGGATGAAGGCCTGGTCGACGTTGGCCGAGGTGGACGAGAAGCCGTACACGCCGGTGTCGCGGGTCATCTCGAAGCGGACGAACGTACGCAGCAGGCCGTAGGCCGTGGCGGTACGGGCGTCGAGGTTGAGACGGCCACGAGCGCGGAAGCCGATCGAGTCATCCTCACGAGCTTGCGGCTCGAGGTAGCGGTATTCGGCGCGGACGCGGCCGCCGACGCGGAGGCAGGTTTCCGTGCCGGGGATGTAGAAGAAGCCTGCGCCGTAGGTGGAGCAGACGCGAACGTATTCGACAGCAGCGGCCTTCTTCGCGGGAAGGTCAGCAGCCTGAGCACCGGCAACGGCGGCGAGACCCGCAACGGAACCGAGCAGAAGGCTCTTAACGAGCTTCATGGTTAAACCTCCAAAGTTTCGAGACCCTTGGGGGGTCGGGCTCTTGTGCTTTGAAGGCTTCGATGAAGCTCCAAACACACCCTTTTCCCCTAGTGATCTGGCGGCCCGCCTTTCGGCTGGGCCCACCAAATGACGACTGGGGTGCCCCCGTCGCTGCTGTCACATTAGCTAGAGCGGTCCCGCAAGCAACCGAATGAAGGCACAAAATGGGCAATCGGGGGGGCTTTTCAGGGGCATGTTGCACAAACGCAACGTTTTCACCCTGCCCCGTTTACTTTCCGTCAAACTTTGAGGTCGATTCCTAACAAACCCTTAATATTCAAGGGCTTCCAATCCTAGGAATGGCGCCTCGAACCGCGCCTCTCAGCCCGAATTCAGAAATCACGAATGGGTGAGCCTGTGAATAAGTCTGTCCACATATTGGGCAGAACCGGGCCTCTGAAGCTCGAAATAGGAAGGCCGGGGACATGCCCGGCCTTCGTCGAATCGTGACCCTAGAGCATCGGACCCAAAAGTGGATTTGCACTTTTGGGATTCATCCGATGCTCCCCTCTTTGATGAGCGCATCGTGAATTGCGGAAAGCCGGGGCCACTTTTCACTGACGCGGACCTCGGTTCCGCACGTTGCGCTAGAGCAAGCCTCAAGCCACTTTCGGCTTCAGGACACCACGGCGAATCTGATCCTCCTCGATGGACTCGAAGAGTGCCTTGAAATTGCCCTCACCGAATCCTTCATCGCCTTTGCGCTGAATGAACTCGAAGAAGATCGGGCCGATGGCGGTCTTGCCGAAACGCTGGAGCAGTACCTTCGTGAACCCGCCCTCCACGACGCCTTCGCCATCAATGAGGATCCCGTTCTTCTGAAGGCGATCGAGAGGCTCGCCGTGGCTGGGGAGGCGCTTGTCGATACGCGAGTAGTAGATGTCATTCGGCGCGGGCATGAATTCGAGCCCGTTTGCGATCAGCGCCTCAATGGATTCGTAGAGATCGTGCGAGCCCAAGGCCACGTGCTGAATGCCCTCGCCTTTGTACTCCTGCAGATACTCCTCGATCTGCCCGGTCTCGCCGGCATCCTCGTTGATCGGAATGCGGATCTTGCCGTCGGGGCTCGTCATCGCGCGGGAATGCAGGCCTGTCAGCTTGCCCTCGATGTCGAAGTAGCGGATCTGGCGGAAGTTGAAGAGGCGCTCATAGAAGCCCGCCCATTCGTTCAGTCGGCCGCGATAAACGTTATGGGTCAGATGGTCGATATAATAGAGGCCGAGGCCACGCGGCTTCGGATCCTTCTCACCGAACCACTCGAAGTCCACGTCATAAATGGAGCCCTTCGCACCATAGCGGTCGACGAAATAGATCTGCAGGCCACCAATGCCTTCGATGGCCGGGATCTCGAGTTCATTCGGACCGACCTGCGTCTGCGCGGGCTTGGCGCCCATGGAGAGAGCGCGCTCATAGGCATATTTCGCGTCGACCACGCGGAAGGCCATAGCCGGCGCCGACGGCCCATGCTGGCTGGCGAAGCGCTCGGCAAAGGAGCCGGGCTGAGCATTGACGATGAAGTTGATGTCGCCCTGCCGGTAGAGCAGCACGTTCTTCGAGCGATGTTTCGCGACGACGGAAAAACCCATCGTCTTGAACAGCTTATCCAGCGCCTGCGGATCCGGATGGCAGAACTCCACGAACTCGAAGCCGTCGGTTCCCATCGGGTTGTCTTCGCTGATGGCCGGCGGCGGTGCGTCGTGCGGGAACGGTCCCATGGCTTTCCTCCTGTCATGAACGCAGGCTCATTGAGAGCCTGCCGGTTTTTCGTCGGCGCATGCCTCACACGCAGGATGCGCCCCTTCTCACACCGCGTCCGGCTGGCGTTCCGGCGCGGCATCCTGAAAGGCGCGGAGGTCAGCACAGGCCGCATCCACCGCGACGATCTTCGGATAGGCATCGAGCGAGATGTTGAAGCGCCGCGCATTGAAGACCTGAGGCACGAGATAGAGGTCGGCGAGCGTGACGCGCGAACCGCAAGCATAAGGGCCAGGCTCAATCAGCGCCTCGATGGCATCGAATCCTTCGCGCACCCAATGGGCATACCAGGCATCCGCCGTGGACTGATCGTGCCCCAGCTTTTTCTTGAGATAACTGAGAGACCCGAGATTGTTGAGCGGATGAATATCGCAGCCGATGATCGAGGCGATGGCGCGCACCTTCGCGCGATTCACGGCGCCCACGGGCAGCATGGGCGGCTCCGGGTAAACCTCGTCGAGATATTCGAGAATGGCGGGAGACTGGATCAGTGTCGTGCCACCGATGTCGAGAGAGGGGATGCGCTTCTGAGGGTTGATGGCGCGGTATGCTTCCTCCCGCTGCTCGCCCTTGAGAAGGTTCACGGCCACGGATTCGTAAGGCACTCCCTTCAGGTTGAGAGCGATCCTGACCCGATAGGCCGCCGAGGAACGGAAATAGGTATAGAGCCTCACCCCTCCACCTCCCCCTCAGGTACCATCAGACGCGCATGGCCGCTCAGGCGATCGATGAGGGAGGCGAGAACCTTCTGCTCTTCCTCCGTGAGCACGGAGACGAAGCGCTCCTCGAAGGCGAGCGCCTCCGGAGCCAAGGCCTCGTAGATCTCCTGCCCCTCCTCTGTCAGCTCCAGCAGTTCCTCCCGCCGATCATCCTCGTTTGGACGACGCGCGATCAAACCGCGCTGCTCAAGGGCCGAGACCGCCCGCGAGACGGTGGATTTGTGCATGACGCCATGAGCCGCGATGTCCCGGGCCGTGCGGTATTCGTACTGACCAAGCGTCGCAATGACCCGCCAAGCGGGAATCGAAAGGCCAAACCTCTCGGCATAGATCTGCGCCAGCGCATTCGAGGTCAGGCTCGCCAGCACATTGAGGCGGTAAGGCAGGAAGCGCTCCAGGACCACCATGGGGTTGGAGGCCTCCTGTTTCTTTGCTGCGGAACGTGGGGCCATGGTTGACAATAATTCGTTGCTAGTGCAACTAATAGGATAAATTCGTTGCACTAGCAACTAGATTTACAAGCTGTCCGGTCAATATCAAACGAGACCGCAATCGGCTCCGTTCCAGGGAGAACGCCTATGAACGTTCAGAACGTCTCAGGCTTCCAATCTCAGCAGCCGCGCTCCAGCGCCATCGTGCCCGGCTACATGTCGGGCTTCGGCAACTCGTTCGAGACGGAGGCGCTGGAGGGGGCGCTCCCCATCGGGCGCAACTCGCCGCAGAAGATCAATTACGGCCTCTACGCCGAGCAGCTCTCCGGCTCCCCCTTCACGGCCCCACAGGCCACCAACCAGCGCTCCTGGCTCTACCGCATCCGGCCTTCCGTGAAGCATTCCGGCCGCTACGTGAAAGTGGACAAGGGCCTCATGCGCACTGCCCCTGCGGCGCGCGACGAGAGCGATCTTCCCCTTGGCCAGTTGCGATGGGACCCGACGCCCATTCCCGACGAGGCCATTACCTTCGTCTCAGGCCTTCGCACCATCACGACGGCTGGCGACTCCGACACGCAGACCGGCATGGCGGCGCATGTGCTTCTCGTGACCCGCTCCATGGACAACGAGTATTTCTTCAATGCGGACGGCGAGTATCTCATCGTGGCGCAGCAGGGTCATTTGCGCTTCCGCACCGAGTTCGGCGTGATCGACATCGAGCCCGGCGAGATCTGCGTCATTCCCCGCGGCGTGATCTTCAAGCTCGAGCTCGTCGATGGCGTGGCGCGCGCCTATGTGTGCGAGAATTACGGCGGGGCGTTCACCCTGCCCGATCGCGGCCCCATCGGCGCGAACTGCCTCGCCAATCCGCGCGATTTCCTCACGCCCGTTGCGGCCTATGAAGACAAGGAAGCCCTCTCCTTCCTCTTCGTGAAATGGGGCGGCGAACTTTATCGCACGGAAATCAGCCAGTCGCCGCTCGACGTGGTGGCGTGGCACGGCAACTACGCACCTTACAAATACGACCTTCGCCACTTCTCACCGGTCGGCGCGATCATGTTCGATCATCCCGATCCCTCGATCTTCACGGTGCTCACCGCACCATCGGAGACACCCGGCACGGCGAACGTCGATTTCGTGATCTTCCCCGAGCGCTGGATGGTGGCGGAAAACACCTTCCGTCCACCCTGGTATCACCGCAACCTGATGTCCGAATTCATGGGCCTGATCTACGGCGTCTACGACGCGAAGCCCGAAGGCTTCGTGCCGGGCGGCATGTCGCTCCACAACCAGATGTTGCCGCACGGCCCCGACGCCATGGCCTTCGAACATGCGAGCAATGTGGAGCTGAAGCCCGTGAAGCTAACCGGCACCATGGCCTTCATGTTCGAAACGCGCTTCCCGCAGCGCGTGACGAAATACGCAGCCGAACTGCCGACGCTTCAGGACAACTACATCGATTGCTGGCGCGATCTGAAGAAGCACTTCGATCCGAACCAGCGCGAGCTGAAGTGAGAGCCATATTCGACACGCACAAGAAAAGGGCCGGCGCAGAGCACCGGCCTCTCTTAGATATTCAAGGCTTCCGAGGCCTACGCTCTGCCGCGCGTGCGGATCATGAAAGTGTCGAACGCGTATTCGTTGAGCTGCCACCAGGGCAGCACATCGTTCCGATAGGCCACCATCGAGTCATAGGCCTTCTTGAAATTGGCGTTCTTGGCCGAGAGCTCGTCGTAGAGCTCGTTGGCCGCCTTGAGCGAGGCTTCCATGATGGCGGGCGAGAAGGTGCGCAGTTCAGCACCCGCGCCAACCATGCGGCGCAGCGCCTGGCCGTTCACGGCGTCGTACTTCGCCAGCATCCAGTTGTTTGCGGCTTCCGAAGCCTGGGCCATGATGGCTTGGTAGTGCTTCGGCAGTTCGTCCCACTTCGCCTTGTTGATGACGAGGTGCAGCATGGCGCCGCCCTCCCAGAAGCCGGGCGCGTAATAGTACTTCGCGACCTTCAGGAAGCCGAGCTTCTCGTCGTCATAGGGGCCGACGAACTCGGCCGCATCGAGCGTGCCGCGCTCGAGAGCGGGATACACGTCGCCCGGAGCGATCTGCTGCGGCACGACGCCGAGCTTGGCGAGCACTTGGCCGCCGAGGCCGCCGATGCGGAACTTGAGGCCCTTCAGGTCATCGACCGTGTTGATCTCCTTGCGGAAGAAGCCGCCCATCTGCGCGCCGGAATTGCCGCAGACCAGCGAGGTGCAGTTATACTTCGCGAGCACCTCGTTGATGATCTCCTTGCCGCCGGCAAAGTGCCACCAGGAATGGGCCTGACGGGCATTGAGGCTGAACGGCAGCCCGGTCGCGACGCCGAGCGCCGGCTCGCGGCCGATGTAGTAATAGGTCGGGGTGTGAGCGAGTTCGACGGAGCCGTTCTCGACCGCGTCCATGGCCTGGAGGCCGCCGACGATCTCGCCCGGGGCGAAGACCTGGATCTGGAACTTGTTGTCGGTCGCTTCCGCCATGTACTTGGCGAAGGTCTGGGCCGTGCCGAAAATCGTGTCGAGCGACTTGGGGAAGCTCGAGGTCAGACGCCAGCGGATTTCGGGGCTGGACTGAGCGATGGCGGGGGCCGCCACCGTGGTGGCTGCGGCCGCAAGGCCGGCGCCCTTCAGGAAATTTCTTCTCTTCATTGTCGTCATTGGCGTTTCCCCGCAGACTCTTTCGTTGCAAGCTCAATAAACCACAACAACCAGGTGGGTGGCTATGAAGCTCTCCTCGCTCAAACAGGGCCGTGATGGCCGGCTCGTAATCGTCTCGAGGGACCTGACCCGCGCGACGGACGCATTTTTCATTGTTCCGACGCTACAGCAAGCCCTCGACGATTGGGAAAAAGTCGAGCCTCGCCTGCGTGACCTCGCGGAACAGCTGGAGCACGGATCCGTGCCCTCCTTCCGCTTCCACGAGCATGACTGCGCTTCGCCCCTGCCCCGCTCTTACCAATGGGCGGACGGTTCGGCCTATGTGAATCACGTAGAGCTGGTGCGCAAAGCCCGCGGGGCGGAGATGCCAGAATCCTTCTGGACCGATCCGCTCATGTATCAGGGCGGCTCGGATTCGTTCCTCGGGCCGCGCGACCCGATCATCGCCGTCAGCGAGGCGCACGGCATTGATTTCGAGGCCGAAATCGCCGTGATCACGGGGGATGTGCCCATGGGCTCGACCCGGAAGGAAGCCGCGAACGCGATCCGTCTCGTCATGCTCGTGAACGATGTCTCGCTGAGAAACCTGATCCCTGGCGAACTCGCGAAGGGCTTCGGCTTCTTCCAATCGAAGCCTTCCTCAGCCTTCTCGCCGGTTGCCGTCACGCCCGACGAACTGGAGGATGCCTGGGACGGTGGCAAGGTTCACCTGCCCCTCTTCTCCACCCTTAACGACAAGCCCTTCGGCAAGCCCAATGCCGGGGTGGACATGACCTTCGACTTCCCGACGCTCATCGCACACGCGGCCAAGACCCGCCCGCTCGGGGCCGGCACGATCATCGGCTCGGGCACCGTCTCCAACAAGGACGAGGGTGGC
The DNA here is from genome assembly GCF_003075415.1 of Microvirga sp. KLBC 81. GTDB lineage: Bacteria > Pseudomonadota > Alphaproteobacteria > Rhizobiales > Beijerinckiaceae > Microvirga. The sequence goes on along the minus strand of NZ_QDAH01000012.1, from coordinate 76,033 downwards.
GGACCGGGTAAGCCCATTGCCGATGGAGGCCTCGGCTATTCGTGTCTCGCAGAGCTACGCACGGTGGAAACCATCCTTCACGGCGAGGCCCGCACGCCCTTCATGCGCTTCGGCGACACGATCCGCATCGAGATGAAGGACAAGGAAGGCCACTCGATCTTCGGCGCGATCGAGCAGGAGGTGGTGGCTTATCGGAAGGAGACTTGATGCGTCTCCCATAGGCAGCCATCCGGGGCGCTCTACAACTCTGCTTGCAAGCAACGCAGGGAGCGCCCCATGGACGATCACGTCTACAAAGTTGTCGAGCTCGCCGGCTCATCCACGGAGAGCATCGAGGATGCCATCGAGACGGCGATCAGCCGTGCGGGCAAGACCTTGCGAAACCTGCGCTGGTTCGAGGTCCTGCAAACCCGTGGGCATATCGAGAATGGCGAGGTGCGCCATTACCAGGTCGTGCTGAAGGCAGGCTTCACCCTGGAGGAGGGCAGCCAGTAATCCCAGCGCCGCCCTCGTGAATCGTCAGTCATCCGCACGAACATCGAAGAGACGGGGATACTGATGGGGCTGTGAGCGCAGGTACTGGTTGGGCGCTTTGACGGAAGCGCCGAAATACGCGGCCGCGTGCCAAGGCCAGCGGGGATCGTAGAGAATGGCGCGGGCAAGCGCGATGAGATCCGCATCTCCCGTAGCGAGAATGGCTTCCGCCTGCACATAATCGGTAATGAGGCCGACTGCGATGACCGGCATCCTGGTGGCTGCCTTGACCGCGCGAGCCAGCGGCACCTGATAGCTGGGCCCCACCGGGATCTGCTGCGCCGCGGAAAGCCCGCCGCTCGAGATGTGCATCCCACTGCATCCGCGCGCTTCGAGTGCCTGTGCGAAGGCGACGGTCTCCTCGATCGTCCACCCGCCCTCGGCCCAGTCGGTTCCCGAGACCCGCACCGTGACGGGCCGCTCCGCCGGAAAGGCAGCGCGGACGGCCTCGAACACCTCAAGCGGAAAGCACATCCGGTTCTCGAGCGATCCGCCGTATTCATCCGTACGCTGGTTGGACAGCGGCGAGAGGAACTCGTGGAGCAGATAGCCGTGAGCCGCATGGATCTGCACCGCATCGATGCTTAGCCGCGAGGCCCGTCTGGCTGCTTCGGCGAAGGCATCGCGCACGCGCGCCAATCCATCCCGATCCAGCGCCGTCGGAGGGATCTCACCTGTCGCGTATGGGATGGCTGAGGGCGCTTCCGTCTGCCAGCCATTGGAGTGATCAGGCGAGATCTGATGTCCCCCTTTCCAGGGCACCTCCGTGGAAGCTTTGCGTCCGGCGTGAGCCAATTGAATGGCAATCGGCATGTCCGACCAGCGACGGACGCTGTCCAGAACGCGCCCTATGGCGGTTTCGCACTCATCCGAATAGAGGCCCACATCGGCATAGGTGATGCGCCCTTCGGGCACGACGGCGGTCGCCTCGATGGTGAGGAGCGCGGCCCCAGAGAGAGCGAGCTGACCGAGATGGATCGTGTGCCAGTCGGTCATGCACCCGTTCTCCGCCGAGTACTGGCACATGGGCGCGATCACGATCCGATTGGGAAGTTCAAGCTCTCCGACCCGGAAGGGTGTGAACAGTTTCGCAGGCGCCATCGGCTGTCTCCCAGGTAGCGGCAGGACTTGGAGTCACCGAGCTAAACGCGCAAGCAATCCAAAAGGTCTGAGCGGAACGATCAGCCGAGACGGGCGACAATGTCCGTCAGAAACACCGTCGCCCATCAGGTGACAAGTCGCTACTTCACCTCGGCCTCGTAGATATAGAGCACGGACCTGTCGTCCTCGGGCATGAAGTAGCCGCGGATCCCCGCCTCGCTCGTCTCCATCCAGACCGGGTTGTGGGTCATGTCGAATCCGGAAGCGGTCCAGAGCAGCACCGGCGTCTGGAAGAGCGGACGTCCATCGGTGAGATCGACCAGATCGAGCCCGCCGAGCCGGAACGGAGCCGCATCGGGCGTGACCCGCATTTCCGTGACGCCGGAGCACAGCATGCGGTGATTGCCGGTGTATTTACAGTCCTGATAGTCGAGATAGTGCGACGTGTTCAGCTTCCTCAGCTTCTCAGGAGATTCATCCCCATTGGTGGGCTTGCCGCTGGCATCGAGAGTCCAGCGATAGAACCGACGCGAACCCCAGCTCACGCCATGCAGGGAATTGTCGTCGGTATCGTGAACCACGCCGCCGATATGGTCTGCGAAGCGGAACATCTCCTCCGCCTTCATGGTCTCCGGATCGACCCGGTAGACGATGGAGCGGCTGTTCGGCCGATATTCCGCCACCGGCACCCAGATATAGCGCCCGTCATAATCGATCCCGCCCGGATGATAGATCGAGCCCTCCCCGAGGGTGATCTCCGAGATGAGGTTGCCCTTCATGTCGATCTTGAAGAGATGACCCACGCCCGCACCCGTGTCCCGGTCATAGCCATCCACGGGCTGCGGAAAGCGCTTGGTCGGTTCCTTGATCTCCACAGACGACACGAACAGCGTATCGCCGATCTTCACCATGCCCTGCGGATGATAGGTCACGAAGCTGATCGGAACGGCGGAGACCGGCTTCCATTGCGTGCCGCGAGACAGCTTGGTGACTCGTTCGGCCAAGAGATCCCGATCAAGATCGGCCGCCTGCAGGACCGAGGGCACGGCCCCGACACTGAGCATCGTCAGAAATACGGTCAGGCAATTTCGTGAAAAGCAGTTCATCACACTCCTCCTCGGTGACGATCCGCTTCTAGCGAGCGGGTGATGTCACTTTAGTGTCGAGTTCCCATCCTCAGCAATGCCGTTAGGTCATACCGAACGCTCATTGTGCGGACAGGCGTGCGATGGATCGCCCTTATTCCCCCAGCTCCTCGCGCAACACTTCCAGCTCCAGCCACCGCTCTTCCGCCGCGTGCAGGTCCGCCTGCAGCTGTGTGAGGGCATCCATCGCCTTCTGGAAGCGGGCTGGGTCGCGGGAATAAAGCTCCGGATCGGCGAGGATCTCCTGCACCTTCGCGATCTTGGCCTCCAGCTCCTGCATGCGGCCCGGCAGGGTCTTGAGGTCGTGCTGCTCGTTGAAGCTGAGCTTGCGTTTGGCCTGAGCGGCGGGCGCGGCTGCGGGCTTGTCCGTGGTCTTGGGCTTGGCCTCCTTCTCGACAATGCGAGCCTGAACGCCCTGTCCGCGCTGGGCCACCATGTCGGAATAGCCGCCCGCGTACTCGATCCAGCGCCCCTCGCCTTCCGAGACGAGGACGGAGCTCACCGTGCGGTCGAGGAAGTCGCGGTCGTGGCTGACCAGGATGACCGTGCCGGAATAATCCGTGATCATCTCCTGCAGCAGGTCCAAGGTCTCGAGATCGAGATCGTTGGTCGGCTCATCGAGCACGAGAAGGTTCGAGGGCTGCGCCAAGGCGCGGGCCAGCATGAGCCTGTTGCGCTCGCCGCCCGAGAGCACGCCTGCGGGGGTGCGGGCCTGCTCGGGCGAGAACAGGAAGTCTTTCATATAGCCGATCACATGCTTCGTCTGCCCGCCGATGGTGACAGAATCTCCCCGCCCGCCGGTGAGCGTCTCCGCTACGGTGGCATTGGGATCGAGGCTCGCCCGGCGCTGGTCCAGGTGAACCATCTGCAGGTTGGAGCCTAAGCGCACCCGGCCGGAATCCGGCTCGAGATTGCCGGTGAGCAGGTTGATCAGCGTGGTCTTGCCCGCGCCGTTCGGACCGATGATGCCGAGCCGGTCGCCGCGCAGGATGCGCAAGGACAGGTTCGAGACGATGGAACGGTCGCCATAAGCCTTCGAGATGCCCTCCGCCTCCACGACGAGGGTGCCGGATTGCTCCGCCTCGGCTAGAGTCATATTGACCGTTCCGACGGCGCGCTTGCGGTCGCGATACTGCTGGCGCATGGCGTGGAGGTTGCCGAGACGGCGGACATTCCGCTTGCGCCGGGCGGTCACGCCGTAGCGCAGCCAATCGGCTTCGGCCACGAGCTTGCGACCGAGCTTGTGTTGCTCGGCCTCCTCCTGCTCCAGCACCTGATCGCGCCATTCCTCGAAATGGGCGAAGCCTTGGTCCATGCGGCGGGTGCGTCCCCGGTCGAGCCAGATGGTGGACTGGGAGAGGCTTTCCAGGAAGCGCCGGTCGTGGCTGATGAGCACGAGGGCGGAACGAATACTCTTCAGTTCGCTTTCCAACCACTCGATGGCCGGGAGGTCGAGATGGTTGGTCGGCTCGTCCAGCAGCAGAATATCGGGCTCCGGCGCCAGCACATGGGCGAGCGCCGCCCGGCGGGCCTCGCCGCCCGAGAGATCGTCAGGCTTCTCTTCGCCGGTCAGACCGAGCTGCTCCAGCAGGTAGCGTGCCCGGTAAGGATCATCGCCCGGGCCGAGGCCTGATTCCACGTAAGTCAGGGTATTCGGAAAGGCGCTCAGATCCGGCTCCTGCGCCAGGTAGCGCACGGTCGCGCCGGGCTGGACGAAGCGCTTGCCGCTGTCCGGCTCCATCATGCCTGCGGCAATCTTGAGCAGGGTGGATTTGCCCGAGCCGTTACGGCCCACGAGACAGGCGCGCTCGCCGGGCGAGACGGAAAGTTCCGCGCTCTCGATCAGGGGCGTTCCGCCGAAGGTGAGCGCGATGTCCTGGAGAAGAAGAAGAGGAGGAAGAGCCATTCCTGCTCCCCTGACACCTCTTGCCTGAGGATGCAAGACCACTCTGTGGTTGTTACGGGGTGGACGCTCAACGATCTTTATGATCCTTTGCTCCGATCTGGCTGGGCCCCTGCATGACTCTGACGAGACGTTTGCTCCTTTTGGCGTTGATCTCCGTTCTGCCGGCGATCGTCATTTGGACCTTTACGGAAGTCTCGCTCCGGCGCGCCCGTGAGGCCGAGGTAAACGACCTGGCCGTCCGGCAGGCCCAACTGGTGGGGGCGGAACTCGAGAGAATTTTCGACGGGATCAAGGGCCTTCTGCTCGCTGTGGATGAAGCCCCGTCCATCCGCACGTTCGATACCGCAGCCTGCAGTCCGTATCTGAAGGCGATTCAGGAAAAAGTGCCCTATGTCCTGTCCTTCGTCGCTATGGACATCAGTGGACATATCCGTTGCCGGCCGACCGGCACCGTCGATACGCAACACTACTATGCCGACCGCCCTTATTTCCATAATGCACTCGGCGTGAAGGGCTTCGTCGTGGGCGAGTATACGCCGGTCTTCGACGAAGGCGGGCTCGGACCCCATCCCGTGCTGCCACTCGCCCTGCCGATCTGGAACGATAGGGGCGATGTGGTGGGTGTGTTGGCCGCGGCTCTCGATCTGAAGTGGCTCAGCCAGAAACTGAAGGAACGGACTGTGCCGAAGGATGGCTCGGTCACGATCGCGGACCGGAGGGGTATCGCCATCGTACAGGAACCCTCTCCGGAACGCTTGGTCGGAAAGCTGCTGCCATGGGATCACCTGGCTCAAGCCAGGGCAAACGAGGTGGGAACGGCCGAGACCGTCAGCGTAGACGGAGTCAAGCGCGTCGTGGGCTACATCCCGCTCGAACTTCCCCCGAAAGACATCTACATCAATGTCGGCCTGTCAACGAAGGCCGCCTTCGCGTCGATCAATCAGGCAGCCAAGCGAGGCTTCATGCTGATCGCGGCGGCGCTCGTCCTGGCTTTGTCGCTCTCATGGCTGGCGAGCCGCGCCTTCATCACGAAACCATTCGAGATCATGACGAATGCGGTGAAGGATTGGCGGCGCGGCGATTATCAGGCGCGCATCAACCTTCCCAAGAACTCGGGTGAGCTCGGCATTCTGGCGAAAGCCTTCAACGACCTCATGGACGATGTCGCCGAGCGTCAGGAAGCGCTGAAAGCCAGCGAGGAGCGGGCCCGGCTGGCGCTGGAGGCGGGCCACATGGGAACCTGGTGGTACGATCACCGGAAACGGATTGGCGGCTGGTCGAGTCAGGCAGCCCTGCTCCTCGGCTTCCCCGCTCGGGAAACCACGGTCGAGCCGCAGGAATGGAGATCTCTGATCCATCCTGAGGATGAACCCGGCGTCGTCGAGAAACTGAAAGCGGCTATCCGTGGCAATGGCGAATACGAGGACGAGTACAGAGTGCGACGCCCGGACGGACGCGTGTGCTGGATCAGCTCCAAAGGCAAGGTATCCTTCGACACTCAGAAGAACCCTACATCCCTTGTCGGCATCATTCAGGACATCACCGAGCGCAAGCAGGTCGACGAGCAGCAGCGCTTCTTCCTCGACGAGTTGAACCACCGCGTGAAAAACACCCTTGCCACCGTGCAATCCATCGCCGCGCAGACCCTGCGTTCCGCTGACAGTGCCGCGCAGTTCAAGAAAGCGTTCGAGGGACGGCTGCTCGCCCTCTCCATGACCCACAATCTGCTGACCCTGAAATCCTGGCGTGAAGCGGATCTGCACGATATCGCCGAGCAGGAGCTCGCTCCCTACAAGCGGGAATCGGATGATCGGGTCACGATTGATGGGCCAAGGGTGAATCTGCCGCCCCGTTATGCCATCAATCTCGGCCTCGTTCTGCACGAACTGGTGACGAACGCCGCCAAGTATGGCGCCCTTTCCGTTCCGACGGGACGGCTTGATGTGTCGTGGAGCGTTATTCCCGCCGGAGACCGCCCAACGCAATTGCGCATCACTTGGACCGAAACGGGCGGGCCTCCGGTGCAGCCTCCCAAGCGCCAGGGCTTCGGATCGCGCCTGATCCGCCGAAGCATCGAGGGGGAGTTGGACGGCTACATGGTGCTCAATTTCGCGGTGACGGGCGTTTCCTATGACATCTCCGTTCCGCTGCCCGGATAAAGGACAGCATGCGATCCATGCGGCTGCCGTAAGGCGGCTTCGTCATGCCGGCGCCGTCGATGCGGGCCTGTTCTCAACCAAGCGGGTTTTCAAACGCCAAAGAGCCGGAATGGATTGACGAAAGGGCTACCGGGCGAAGATGCTTCCTTCTCCGTCTGGCCCCTCAAGTCCGCAGCAGGAGAACGTGTGTGACCGGCCCCTCCCCCGTGCTGTCGATTGAAAACCTCTCCATCGGTCTGCCTGCCTTGGCCGACCGGCAGCACGCGATCAAGGATCTGTCGCTCACGATCCTGCCAGGCGAGACGCTCTGCGTCGTCGGGGAATCGGGCTCCGGCAAGTCCATGACGGCCATGGCGGCCATTGGCCTTCTGCCGCCTGCGGTCAGGGTGCTCTCCGGCACCGTCAAGCTAGGCGGGTTCGATCTGCTCGCTCTCGACGAGGAAGGATGGTGCGACGTTCGCGGGCGGGAGATCGGCATGGTATTCCAGGAGCCCATGACCTCGCTCAACCCGGTCATGCGGGTGGCGGACCAGATCGCCGAAACCTTCCAGGCGCATCGCCTCCTGAGCCCCGCCGAACGTTATAAGCGCGCCGTCGAGCTGCTCACCGAGGTCAACCTGCCGAACCCCGAACTCATCGCCCGTGCCTATCCGCACGAGCTCTCCGGTGGACAACGGCAGCGCGTGATGATCGCCATGGCCTTGGCGCTCGAGCCCAAGCTCCTCATCGCCGACGAGCCGACGACGGCGCTCGATGTCACCACACAGGCGCAGGTGCTGAAACTCATCGACAACCTGCGCCGCAAGAAAGGCACGGCCGTTCTCTTCATCACGCACGATTTCGGCGTCGTGGCCGAGATCGCCGACCGCGTCGCGGTGCTGCAGAATGGAGAGCTGGTGGAACAGGGAACGGCGGATGAGGTGCTCCACAATCCGCAGCACCCCTACACCAATCGGCTTCTGGCTGCCGTGCCCTCGCTGACCCCGCCGCCGCCGAAAGAATTGCAGAACGAGCCCATCATCCTGAAGGTCGATTCCCTCACCAAATCTTACGGCGGACGTGGCCTCTTCAGGAAAAGTCGCGAGGTCCAGGCGGCCGATGCGGTGAGCTTTGACATCCGCCGCGGCGAAACCCTTGGACTTGTAGGCGAGTCAGGCTCGGGCAAATCCACCGTCGGGCGCTGCGTGCTGCGGCTGATCGAGCCGGATGGCGGCAAGATCGAGATTGGAAGCCTGCCCTTCAGCGCTCTCTCGCAAGCTGACCTGCGTCCTCACCGGCGCAAGATCCAGATCGTGTTCCAGGACCCCTTCGCCTCGCTCAATCCGAGACGCAAGGTGGGCTACATCATTGCCGAAGGCCCGATCACGCAAGGCGTCGATCCTGCCAAGGCTTTCGAGGACGCGCGCATCCTGCTCGAGAAAGTGGGCCTGCCCGCCCAGGCCGCCGAGCGCTATCCCCACGAGTTCTCCGGCGGCCAGCGCCAGCGCATCGGCATCGCCCGGGCGCTCGCCATGAAACCCGACGTGCTGGTGGCGGATGAGGCCGTTTCCGCCCTCGACGTCTCCGTGCAGGCCGAGATCCTGAAGCTGCTCAAAAGCTTGCAGAAAGAGCTGGGCCTCTCCATTCTCTTCATCACCCACGATCTTCGCGTCGCTGCCCAGATCTGTGATCGCGTGGCTGTCATGCAAAAAGGTCGAATTGTCGAAATGGCCCAAACTGCGCAACTCTTCGCCGACCCGCGCGATGCCTATACGCGCCAGCTCCTGGCTGCGGTGCCAGGAAGGGCAAGAATATTTCAGGGAGTGCAGAACCGGTGAACGACCAGATCAGCTCGAACATCGCACCGAACATGGTTTTCAAGAATCTCATCGGCGGCAAGGACATACCGGCCTCTGACGGCATGCTGCTCGATGTCGTCTCGCCGGTGGATGGCGCGCTCTTCGCCAAGATCGCTTCCGGCACGGCGCAGGACGTCGACGCTGCGGTCAAGGCTGCGCGCAGTGCCTTCGAGGGGGCCTGGGGCAAGCTGACAGCGACTGAGCGCGGACGTTTGCTGATGAAGCTCGCCGCCATCGTCGAGGCGCATGCGGATGAGCTGGCAGCGCTTGAGAGCCGCGACAACGGCAAGCCCCTGCGCCAATCCCGCGCCGACGCCATCGCGCTCGCCCGCTATTTCGAATATTACGGCAGTGCCGCCGACAAGCTGCACGGCGATGTCATTCCCTATCTCAACACGCATTTCATCGGCGTCGAGCGCGTGCCGCATGGCGTGACGGGGCATATCGTGCCCTGGAACTACCCGATGCAGATCTTCGGCCGTTCCGTGGGCGCAGCGCTTGCTGCCGGCAACGCCACCGTCGTGAAGCCTGCCGAGGATGCGTCGCTCACCATTCTGCGCATCTCCGCCCTTGCTCGCGGGGTCGGCTTCCCCGATGGCGCCATCAACATCGTGACGGGTCTTGGCCGGACCGCAGGTGCGGCGCTCGCCGCTCACCCCGGAATCGACTTTCTGTCCTTCACCGGCAGCCCCGAGACCGGCACCGCCGTGCAGACGGCTGCGGCCAGGAACCATGTGGGCGTGACCCTCGAACTCGGCGGCAAATCGGCGCAGGTTGTCTTTGACGATGCAGATATCGAACGCGCCTTGCCCACCCTCGTCAACGCCATCATCCAGAACGGCGGCCAGACCTGCTCGGCAGGCAGCCGCCTCCTGATCCAGCGCGGCATCTTCGACGATGTGGTGAATGCGGTTGCCGAGCGCTTCCGCGCGCTCCGCGCAGGCCATCCGGAGCGCGAGCCCGATCTCGGCCCCATGATCAACCAGGCCCAGCAGCGCCGCGTTCTCGGCTATCTGGAGCGCGCGCGCAACGAGGGCCTTACCATCCTGGGCGAAGGCGTGGTGGCCATCGATGCGCCGGCTGAAGGCTTCTACGTGCCGCCGGTCTTCTTCGCGCCCGTGCCTCACCAGAGCATGCTCTCCCAGGAAGAAGTGTTCGGCCCGGTTCTCGTGGCAACACCCTTCGAAGACGAGGCGGAGGCGATCCGGCTAGCGAACGGCACGCCTTATGGCCTTGCTGCAGGCGTCTGGACCCGCGATGCCATGCGCTCCACACGCGTGGCTCGCGCCATGCGAGCAGGCCAAGTCTTCGTGAACTGCTACGGCGCAGGCGGCGGTATCGAATTGCCCTTCGGCGGCTTCGGCCGCTCGGGCCATGGCCGCGAGAAAGGTTTCGAGGGCCTGATCGAGTTCACGACCACCAAGACCCTCGTCATCGCCCACGGATAGGAAGCAATCATTCCTCTGCCCTCTTCCTGAAGAGGACGAGGATGGAAAATCCGGGTTCTGAAGAAGGAAAAAATTGATGAAACGCCTCGAAGGCAAAGTGGCGCTGATCACGGGCGCCGGCTCGGGCTTCGGTCTGGGCATTGCGGAAACATTCGCCCGCGAAGGCGCGAAGGTCGCCATCATCGACGTCAACGAGACCGCTGCCAAGGCCGCAGCTGAAAACATTGGAGCCTCGGCGATCGGTGTGGGCGCCGACGTATCGAAGGCTATTGATGTGAACAAGGCTGTGGCTCAGACCCTCACGGCCTTTGGCAAGCTCGACATCGTGGTCAACAACGCGGGCATCACCCACCGCAACCGGTCCATGCTGGAGGTGGAGGAAGACGAGTTCGATCGCATCTTCGCCGTCAACGTGAAGTCGATCTATCTCTTCGCCAAGGCTGCCATTCCGCTCATGCAGGGCCAGGGCGGCGTCATCATCAATGTGGGCTCCACGGCGGGATTACGTCCGCGCCCGGGCCTCACCTGGTACAACAGCACCAAGGGTGCGGTGCACACCATGACCAAGTCCATGGCGGTGGAGTTAGCGCCCCAGAAGATCCGCGTCTGCGCTCTCGCGCCCGTTGCTGGCGAGACGCCGCTGCTCGCTACTTTCATGGGCGAGGACACGCCCGAGAGACGTCAGCAATTCGTCAACTCGATCCCGCTTGGCCGCTTTTCCACGCCGCAGGACATCGCCAACGCGGCGCTTTATCTCGCCTCGGACGAAGCCAGCATGATCACCGGCGTGGTGCTGGAGGTTGACGGCGGACGCTGCATTTGATCCCACGGGTCGGAACTTGCCTTCCACCAGTGAGGATGCGGGACCTGCTTTCCAACGTCATGCCCGGCCTTGTGCCGGGTATCCTCCCGCCGTCATCCCCGCACTTGTTGCGGCCATGACGAGAGAGCAAAAAAGGCGGAGATGGCCGGCACAGATACCTGGATCGAGTCCGGGGACGGCCATGACGAAGATGGTACGGTCTCGAGGTCGGACTAATCGCCGTTCTTCACCCACTCGAACGGCAGCGGAGCTTCGCGGAATGCGAACCGGTCAAGATGAGAGGCGACCACGCCTTTCACCCGCTCCAGCGTTTCGTCATCCTCCGACTCCACCGTCACCGTAAGCCTGTCGGCATCGGTCCTCATGGTGGCGACGGCGTTCGGGAAGCGGACGACGCCCTCGTTCTCGCTCAAGTATACATCGAGCTTATGGCTCCAATGCTTGCAGAGCTGCTGAAGATACCGGGCACCGTTGCCGGTCGGCACCTGTGCTGTCTCACGAGCCATCGTTAGCCTTTCATACCGCCCCTCCCTACGAGAGGCTCACTTCCAGAGATTTATGCGTTCGAAACCCCGCCGGCACGTTAAAAATCGGTAAGGAACATCTTCCCTCCAGCGTCACTCCGCGTAAGCTAACGTCACCCGCGAGCTTTGCTCCCTACCGGATGGAGATCCGCCCATGTCGAAGCGTTTCCTGACCGCCGCCCTGCTCCTCTCCGTCAGCGCTATTCCGGCTCTTGCCGCCAAGACGTCCCTGGTCGTCGGCATGCCCATCGAGCCTCCCGGCCTCGACCCGACGATTGCCGCGCCTGTTGCCATCCGCGAAGTGACCTGGGTCAATCTCTATGAGGGCCTTGTGCGCATCGACCGGAACGGCAAGGTGCAGCCGCTGCTGGCGAAAAGCTGGGAAATCTCACCCGATGGCCTCACCTATACCTTCCGCCTGCAGGAAGGTGTGAAGTTCCACGACGGCACCACCTTCGATTCCGCTGACGTGAAGTTCGCTTTCGATCGCGCCCGCGATCCGAAATCCACCAATGCGCAGAAGCAGATCTTCGCGCCCATCTCATCCATCGAGACACCCGATCCCGCAACCGTGGTGATCAAGCTGAAGGAGACCTCGGGCAACTTCCTCTACTATCTCGGCTGGGGCGATGCCGTGATCGTGGCGCCTGAAACGGCCGAGAACAACAAAGCCAACCCGGTCGGCACGGGACCGTTCAAGTTCAAGTCCTGGATGCGCGGCGACAAGGTCGAGCTCGTCAGGAATCCCGACTATTGGCAGAAGGACAAGGTGAAGCTCGACAGCGTCACCTTCCGCTTCATCAGCGACGCACAGGCTCAGGTCGCAGCTCTGCGTTCCGGCGACGTGGACGCTTTCCCGAATATCAGCGCGCCCGAACTCTTCGCCGAATTTCAGAAGGATTCCCGTTTCAAGGCGGTAGCCGGCAACACGGAAGGCGAAACTGTCGCCGGTCTCAACAGCGCCAAGAAGCCCTTCGACGATGTGCGGGTGCGCCGCGCCCTGATGCATGCGGTGGATCGCAAGGCGCTCATTGAGGGCGCCTATTCCGGCTTCGGACAGCCCATCGGAAGCTTCTTCTCGCCGAACCACCCGGCCTTCGTGGATATGACCAATATCATCCCCTACGATCCGGCAAAGGCAAAGGCGCTACTCGCGGAGGCGGGCTACGGCAACGGCCTGTCGATCACCATCAAGACGCCGCAGATGGCTTATGCAAGCCGCTCGGCGGAGCTGCTCTCCGCGATGTTCGCGGAAGTGGGCGTCGACATGAAGATCATCCCCACCGAGTTCCCGGCCAAATGGATCGAGGAGGTCTTCAAGGCCAAGGATTACGATGTCACCATCGTCTCCCACACGGAGCCGCTCGATATCGAGATCTTCGCCCGCGACAACTATTACTTCAACTACAAGAACGACAATTTCAAAGCGCTGGTCGCGGAAGCCGGCAAGACCACGGACGAGAAGGCGCGGTTTGCAAAATATGCAGAAGCGCAAAAGATCCTGGCCGAGGACGTGCCCGCCCTCTTCCTCTTCCAGCTGCCGAAGCTCGGCGTGTGGAATGCGAAAGTTCAGGGCCTTTGGGAGAACTCGCCGATCCCGTCGAATGACGTGACGGAGGTTTCGTGGACGGAGTGACGCAAAAGTTGATCGAACTTGGAGGAGGTGAGGTCATCGTACCCGACGCTTGGTATGACATCACTGATGAGGTCGAGGCGGACGATCCCCCTTACACCCTCGCCGAGCCTGATAAGGGAATAGGCGCACTTCAACTCTCTATAGCGCTCTATCAGGGAGGAGTTGCGCCCGCCCCCTCCCAAGACGACCTGCGGAATATGGCGCTGCGTTTCGGAGAACAGAGAGGCTTAGACGAAGCGTTTGAAGAGCAGGTTTTCATGAACGAGTCGCTGCGGGGAGCCGCTATGAGCTTTCGCTGGGAAGAAGATTTTATTCGCATCTGGTACGTATCAGACGGGCGAAGCATAGCCTTCGTCACATACGTCTGTGAATGGGGCGAACAGAATCGCGAGCTTTCCACCTGCGAAGATATTGTAAAATCGCTTCGTTTCGGGCCACGCTAGGCTGATGTTGCGCCTCGTCATTTCCCGGTTGGCCTCGCTCGCCACTACCCTGCTCTTCGTCTCGCTGGCGATCTTCCTGATCCTGGAGGTTCTGCCGGGCGATCCGGCGGCGATCATGCTAGGAACTGCCGCGCGTGAGGATACGCTTGCGGCATTGCGGCAGGAACTGGGGCTCGATCAACCGGCGCTCCTCCGTTACCTGGATTGGATCGGCGGGCTGTTGCACGGCGATCTCGGCACCTCAATCACCTACAAGATGCCGGTCTCGACGCTGGTGGCCGAGCGCATGAGCGTGACGCTACCGTTGAGCTTGCTTGCCATTCTGATTTCGACCGCGCTCGCCTTGCCCCTCGGCGTCGCCGCAGCCGCGCGCCGCGACGGGCCGGTGGATCGTGCCGTGCTGGTGTTCAGCCAGATGGGCGTGGCCGTGCCGAATTTCTGGATCGGCCTTCTGTTCATTCTCTTCTTCTCCACCTGGCTCGGCTGGTTTCCGGCTGGCGGCTTTCCCGGGTGGGGCGCGGGATTATGGCCTGCGTTCCAAGCGCTGCTGCTGCCAGCCCTAGCCCTCGCCCTGCCGCAAGCCGCCGTGCTGACCCGAGTCACGCGCTCGGCCACATTGGAAGTGATCGGCGCTGATTTCGTGCGCACCGCGCGGGCCAAGGGCGTGGACAAACGCGCCACGTTGCGTCGCCATGTGGTGCCGAATGCGCTCATCCCCGTCACCACGATCCTGGGGCTTCAGCTCTCCTTCTTCTTCGGCGGCGCGATCCTGGTCGAGAACGTGTTCAACCTGCCGGGTCTGGGGCGGCTCGCCTACCAGGCGCTGAACCAGCGCGATCTCGTGGTAATAAAGGATATCGTGCTGATCTTTTCCGGCCTCGTGATCGTCGTGAACTTTTTGGTCGATATCGGCTACACGATCCTCGATCCGCGCCTTAGGAGCCGGGCATGACGAAGCGCTCCTCCATCCGCCTCAACGCCGCCCTCTTGATCGGCGGGATCCTCACAGCTTTGCTGATCGCCACCGCGCTCCTCTCGCTTGTCTGGACGCCGGAGGTACCCACCCGCGTGCGCGTCGCCATGCGCCTGAAAGCGCCGCTGGAAGTGGGCCTTCTCGGCACGGATCATTTCGGGCGCGATGTCGCCTCGCTTCTCATGGTGGGAGCCTGGAACTCGCTCGCCATCGCATGGCCCGCGGTTCTTCTCGGAGCCGCCATCGGCACCGCCATCGGTACGGCGGCCGCCGCATGGAAAGGTATTGCCGACGAGATCGCCATGCGCGTGTCAGACGTGGTCTTCGCCTTCCCGGCCGTGCTCTCGGCCATCATGATCGGCGCTCTCGTGGGCTCCGGCCCGCTCTCCGCCATTCTCGCGATTGCCGTGTTCAACGTGCCCGTCTTCGCGCGCGTCACGCGTGGCGTGGCGTTGCAGGTCTGGACCCTCGACTACATCGCCGCCGCCCGCGCCATCGGCAAGCATCCTTTGCGCATCACCTGGGAAGACGTGTTGCCCAACATCGCGGGCGCGCTCATCGTGCAGGTCACGATTCAGCTCGCACTCGCGATCCTTACCGAAGCGGGCTTGAGCTATCTCGGCCTCGGCGTGCGCCCGCCGAACCCGAGCTGGGGCCGCATGCTGAGCGATGCGCAGACCTATCTCTCGCAGGCCCCTCACCTCGCCATCGCACCGGGCATCGCGATTGCGCTCTCGGTGCTGGGCCTGAACCTCCTGGGCGATGGCCTGCGCGATGCGCTGGACCCCACATTGAAGAGCCGTGGCGCTTCAGCTTAAGCGGCTTTGCTCGTCGCCTTCTGCACGTCTGCCAGGATCTCATAGGAACGCAGGCGCTTGCCGTGATCATAGATAGCTGAGGCAACGATCAGTTCGTCCGCACCCGTCTGCTCGATGAAGCCTTCAAGACCCTCGCGCACGGTCTCAGCCGAGCCGACGAAGGAGCAGGCCAGCATGTTGGAGGCCTGCGCCTTCTCGGCTGGCGTCCAATAGGTCTCGATGTCGTCGATGGGCGGCTGGAGCTTGCCGCGCGTGCCGCGGAACATGTTGGTGAAGGCCTGCTGCGCCGAGGTGAAGAGATATTTCGCCTCCTCGTCAGTATCTGCGGCGATCACATTCACGCCCACCATCGCATACGGCTTGTCGAGCTGGGCCGAAGGCTGGAAGCGCTCGCGATAGACCTGCAGCGCTTGGAACAGCGCGTTCGGAGCGAAATGCGAGGCAAACGCATACGGCAGCCCCAGCATCGCCGCGAGCTGCGCGCCGAAGAGGCTGGAGCCGAGAATCCAGATCGGCACATTGCTGTCGGTGCCAGGCACCGCCTGGATCGCCTGACCCGGCTGCAGCGGTCCGAGCAGAGCCTGCAGCTCCAGCACATCCTGCGGGAAGGTATCGGCGCTCGTCGGATCGCGGCGCAACGCACGCATGGTGCGCTGGTCAGTGCCGGGAGCACGGCCGACCCCGAGATCGATACGGCCAGGAAACAGCGCATCGAGCGTTCCGAACTGCTCGGCGATGATCAGCGGCGCATGGTTCGGCAGCATGATGCCGCCCGCGCCGACGCGGATCGTCTTGGTGCCGCTGGCCACATGCGCGATCACGATGCTCGTCGCCGCGCTCGCAATCCCGATCATGTTGTGGTGCTCGGCGAGCCAGTAGCGGGTGTAGCCCCAGCTCTCTGCGTGCTGTGCCAGATCGAGCGAGTTGCGCAGAGCATCAGAAGCCGTGGAGCCTTCCGTGATATGCGCGAGGTCGAGGATGGAAAGCGGAGGCATGGGGAAAGATCTTTCAAACGAGGCCGGGGACAGGAAGGCTTCAGATCAGCACGCTGCGCTCCTGATACAACCCCCGAAGCTCCTCGCCCAAGGCACAGCAGCTCTGCATAAGAAAAACCCGGCGCTTGCGGCGCCGGGTTTCGAAGTCTTCGACTGCTCTAGCTTAGCCGCGGGTGCGGGCCCGGATCATGTAGCTGTCGAAGGCATACTCGGCCACTTGGAACCAGAGATATTCCTCGTTGCGGAAGGCCCGGATCGACTCGATGACCTTCTTGAAATCCGGGTTCTGAGCAGAGATTTCCGCATAAACCTCGTTCGTGGCCTTGAAGGCAGCATCGAGGATTTCCGCCGAGAACGGGCGCAGTTGAGCGCCGGAGCTCACGAGGCTACGGAGCGCCGCCGGGTTCTTGGCGTCGTATTTGGACAGCATGTCCATGTTCGCGGCCATGCAGCCCGTCCGCAGGATCGCCTGATAGTTCTTCGGCAGCGATTCCCACTTGGCCTTGTTGAACATGAAGTGGATCGTCAGGCCGCCTTCCCAGAAGCCCGGGTAGTAGTAGAACGGGGCAACCTTCTGGAAGCCGAGCTTCTCGTCATCGTAGGGTCCGATCCACTCGGCCGCGTCGATGGTGCCGCGCTCGAGCGAGGGATAGATGTCGCCGCCTGCCACCTGCTGCGGAACGACGCCGAGCTTCTGCATCACCTGACCGGCAATGCCGGCGATGCGCATCTTCAGGCCCTGCAGGTCCTGAACGGTCTTGATCTCCTTGCGGAACCAGCCGCCCATCTGCGTGCCGGTGTTGCCGCCCGGGAGAGCATAGAGGTTATGCTTGGCCATGAACTCATTCACGAGGTCGATGCCGCCGCCGTGATAGTTCCAGGCGTTCAGTTGACGGGCATTGAGGGTGAACGGAAGTGCCGCGGCGGCAGCGAAGGTCGGATCCTTACCGACATAGTAGTAAGAAGCCGTATGAGCCATCTCGACCGTGCCGGCAGAGACGGCATCGGCGGCCTGGAACGTACCGACGATTTCACCGGCCGCGAAAGGCTGGATCTGGAACTTGCCCTCGGTGGCCTCGGCCACGTACTTCGCCAGGAAGTCCGCACCGCCATAGATCGTGTCGAGCGACTTCGGGAAGCCCGAGGTCAGACGCCAGCGGATTTCAGGATTGGACTGGGCAATGGCCGGCTTGGCGATGGCGCCAGCAGCGATGCCAGCACCGGCCGTAGCGAGAAAATTGCGGCGTTTCATGACTTCCCTCCTGTCTTGGGTTGCGCCGCTGCTTACGCGACAGCACCCTCTTGAGCAATTCTCCAGAAGACCAAGCCCCCGGATTTCACACCATTAATTTCGCCACGGCCCAGAGGAAAATAAAGTTATGTAATATATAACAAACATCGGCCCGACGACTCTTGAGGTCGGCTCCCAAACACAAGAGCAATAATCCTGTAATCCGAATTTTCTCGATAGTTATATAAAATACCCCCAACGAGCCTGCCGTACTTCAACTTACGCCACAGAGTCGTCTCATTCACTAACTGAGCTTTACCTGAACAAGGGGAGGAGCCGAACGGCTCTTATAAGCGGATGAACAGGACTGGGATTTTGCTCGTAGCGTCAGCTGTCATGCTCGCAGCTATGAGCAGCGGCGCCGAAGCCCGAAAGGTCTATTACGAGATCAACGGCAAGCGGTATTCGTACAGTACCAACAATCGCGCCCAAATGGAGGAGGCCAAAAAGCGGATTGCGGCTGCCAAAGCAGCGGAAACCGCAAAGGCCAAGGCCGACGAGGAGAAGTCCAAGCACCCTCTGGTCGCGGCCTTCGGCTCGACAACGCAGCGAGAAGCCAGACAGGCCGAGGAGAAGCTCAAGCAGCTTCTTCCCGAAGAAACCTCGACCACGAGGTCCTCGCAATCTCCTCCGGAGCGCCGGGCGGACCAGAGCGACAAGCGGCAAGACCCCAGGAAGGATGACAAGAAGCGCGAGTCGGCCACTGCCCTGGCGACCCAACAGCCAGCATTGCCCAAGGCATTGGCCGCTGTTGCTCTGCCTCTTGTTGCCGAGCCAGTCAGCACACCGCATCAGGCCAAGGTCAGATCTATCTCGTTTAATGTCGAGACCGGCATCAAGACGATCATCATGGTCGACGGTGCAGTCGAGGAAGAGCCGTTCGACAGCAGCGTATTGGCTCACCTGGTGCCAGAACAGGGACAGGCGAACAGCCTCATGACCTTCGTGAACCAGCTTCGCAAAGCAGCGCCTGAAGAGACGACCGGCTCCGTCACGACAGAAGTCGCGCAACCGGCGCCTTGATATTCCTATAGCATCGGACCTGAAAAGTGGACTTGCACTTTTGGGGTCGATCCTTCTCCCTCGTTATGGCCGTCCCCGGACGTGATCCGGGGATCAGTCCCGGCCATCCCCGATGCAAAGGGTGCGGCGCTCCAATAGATCGGGATCACCGGCACAAGGCCGGTGATGACGTGGGAGGATGGCGCCGGTCTCCGGGTCCGCACAATGCGCGAGCAAAACAAACGGCGCCGCGTTGCTGCGGCGCCGTCCATGTCGGGCGAAAGCAAGTTGCTTAGAAGTCCATGCCACCACCAGGCATAGCGGGAGCCGCGGCTTCCTTCTTCGGCTTCTCGGCGATCATGGCCTCCGTGGTGATGAGGAGGCCGGCAACAGAAGCCGCGTCCTCAAGAGCCACGCGCACGACCTTCGCCGGGTCGATGATGCCGAACTTGTAGAGGTCGCCGAACTCGCCGGTCTGGGCATTCCAGCCAGCCGAGTAATCATTGGCCTCGGCCACCTTGCCGACGATCACCGAGCCATCCTCACCCGCATTCAGAGCGATCTGGCGGGCCGGAGCCTGGAGCGCACGACGCACGATTTCGACGCCGGTCTTCTGGTCGTCGTTGACAGGCTTCACGCCTTCGAGCGCCTTCAGCGCACGGAGAAGCGCGACGCCGCCACCGGGGACGATGCCCTCCTCGACCGCAGCCTTCGTGGCATGCATGGCGTCGTCCACGCGGTCCTTCTTCTCCTTCACCTCGACCTCGGTCGCACCGCCGACGCGGATCACCGCGACGCCGCCGGCGAGCTTGGCCAGACGCTCCTGCAGCTTCTCCCGGTCGTAGTCCGAGGTGGTCTCCTCGATCTGCGCCTTGATCTGCTGGACGCGCGCTTCAATGTCCTTCTTGTCGCCGGCACCATCCACGATGGTGGTGTTTTCCTTCTCGATCACCACCTTCTTGGCGCGGCCGAGCATCGGGAGGGTGACGTTCTCGAGCTTGATGCCGAGGTCTTCGGATATGACTTGGCCCTTGGTGAGAACGGCGATGTCCTCGAGCATGGCCTTGCGGCGATCACCGAAGCCCGGAGCCTTCACGGCGGCGATCTTCAGGCCACCCCGCAGCTTGTTGACCACGAGGGTGGCGAGCGCCTCGCCTTCCACGTCCTCGGCGATGATGAGCAACGGCTTGCCGGTCTGCACCACAGCCTCGAGCACGGGCAGCATCGCCTGGAGGCCGGAGAGCTTCTTCTCGTGGATGAGGATGTAGGGATCCTCAAGCTCCACGCGCATCTTCTCGGCATTGGTGATGAAGTACGGCGAGAGATAGCCGCGGTCGAACTGCATGCCCTCGACCACATCGAGTTCGGTGGCGAGAGACTTCGCTTCCTCGACGGTAATCACGCCCTCGTTGCCGACCTTCTGCATGGCTTCGGCCAGCATGCGGCCGACCTCGGCGTCGCCGTTGGCCGAGATGGTGCCGACCTGAGCGATCTCCTCGTTGGAGGTCACCTTCTTGGCGTTGTTCTTGAGGTCCGCCACGACAGCCTCGACAGCCATGTCGATGCCGCGCTTGAGGTCCATCGGGTTCATGCCGGCGGCCACAGCCTTGGCGCCTTCCTTCACGATGGCCTGGGCGAGCACCGTCGCGGTCGTCGTGCCGTCACCGGCGCGATCGTTCTGCTTCGAGGCGACCTCGCGCACCATCTGGGCGCCCATGTTCTCGAACTTGTCGGCAAGTTCGATTTCCTTCGCGACCGTGACACCATCCTTGGTGATGCGCGGAGCGCCGAAGGACTTCTCGATCACGACATTGCGGCCCTTCGGGCCCAGCGTGACCTTCACCGCATCGGCGAGGATGTCGACGCCGCGCAGCATTTTCTCGCGCGCATCCGATGAGAATTTGACTTCCTTAGCAGCCATTGTTCGTCACTCCTTCGAGACGTAACGATATGTGACTCTGAAATTGCGTTTGGCCTTAAGCGGCCTTCTTCTGGGCGGCACCTACTTCCAGCACGCCCATGATGTCGCTCTCCTTCATGATGAGGAGATCCTCGCCATCGATCTTCACTTCCGTGCCGGACCATTTGCCGAAGAGCACGCGGTCGCCGACCTTCACGTCGAGGGCGACGAGCTGGCCAGCCTCGTTGCGGGCGCCAGGACCCACGGCGACGACTTCGCCCTGCTGAGGCTTTTCCTTGGCGGTGTCGGGAATGATGATACCACCCGCCGTCTTCTCTTCCGCATCGATGCGCTTGACCAGGATGCGGTCATGCAAAGGACGGAACTTCATGAAGCTTCCTCCAATGTTTTCAGTGCGTTAACTGCCATACGCGGAGCCCTTCCGGGCCTCCACGGTCGAGAATTTGGTTGAACAAGCTTCACCGTTCAAGAGGGGGAGATGAAATTTTTTGGCACTCGTGAAGCTTGAGTGCCAAGCTGGTCCGTAAGAACCCTGATGGACAAAGTATCAGCCTGACGGCTATCCCCTGTTCGGCCAAGCGCAAGATGCGCCTAAGGAGATCAACATGACCGATATGGTTGTCAGGGACAGTAACGGGGCCCAGCTCAACGAGGGCGATTCAGTGCAGGTCATCAAGGACCTGAAGGTGAAGGGCTCCTCCACCACTCTCAAGCGGGGCACCGTGTTCAAGAACATCCACCTGACGGATGACGCGGAAGAGATCGAGTGCCGGTCAGCGCAGATCAAAGGCCTCGTGCTCAAGACCTGTTTCGTGAAGAAGGTTTGATGCTTTCTCGCCTTATACACCCACTGCCCTCATCATGAGGAGGTCGCGCAGCGACCATCTCGAAGGGCAGGGCGTCTCCAGCGTACACTGGACCCCCCTTCGAGACGCAGACTTCGTCTGCTCCTCAGCATGAGGTTTGTGCGTTGGCGATCCCCAAAGCGTGGATGGCCGGGTTTGTCCCGGCCATAATATCAAGTAGGTTGCATCTCTCGATAATGCGGCGGCGGAGCCTCACCGCGATTTCGATTAGGCCGGGAGCCGCCGGTCGTATTCGCTCTTCAGGCGAGCCCAGCCGTCCCAGAACGCCTCCGGCTCCTTGCCCGCCATGCGCGCTGCCAGAATATCGAGGTGCATGTGCCAGCCGGCGCTGACGTTCAGCATCGTTGCGCGATCCGGTAGGCGGCGGTGGGTCACGGTGAGCAGCACCTCGCTGCCCTGAGGCTCCAGCTCGAAGGAGACGCCACCGGTGCTTCCCCAGGCGATAGCGAGCTTGTAGGGCGGATCGAGCTCGGTGATCCGGCTCTGCATCCGGTGTTCCTCGGAGAAGCCGGGAGGCCGTTGACCAGGTGGGTTGGTCAGCTCGTCATTGCGCCAGACGAGTTCAACTGGGGCACCGACCTTCATCTCCATCTGACCGGCTGCCAGCCACTGCCGGCGCAATTCGCTTTCTGTGAGATAGGCCCAAACACGCTCGATGGGACCGGGCAGAAGGCGCTGGATCGTCAACGTGGCAGGCTCGGTCAGCACACCATAGGCGTCAAGGGTCGCGAGATCAGTCATGGGTCGTCTCCTCTCGGGGTTGGGGTTTTGCGGGCATCCTCTTCACGGAGGAGCCGCTCCAGCACATCCAGACGGTCGGTCCAGAAGCGTTCGTAGAAGCTCAGCCACTCATGGGCACTCGAAAGCGGCCCAGGGTCGAGGCGGCATACATGGGTGCGGCCGCGCACCTCGCGACGGATCAAGCCGGCGTTTTCCAGCGCCTTGATGTGTTTCGAGGCGGCCGCAAGCGAAATCTCGAAGGGTTCAGCAAGCTGGCTGACCGTTCGCGCTCCCCCCGCGAGTTCGCGAAGCATCCGCCGGCGTGTGGCATCGCCGAGAGCGTGAAAGACCGAATCCAGCTGAGATGTCTGTAATTCAACCATGTGGTTGAATATATGCGCGCACGCTTTGATAGTCAACCGATCGGTTGAATAACCAGTCCAAGAATCTCAGTAATGCGGCGGTGGGGGCTCGGGCGCGCGGGGTCCGGCCGAGCTGTCCTCGACCTCTTGGACGCGGTCCAGCAATTCGGCGAGCTGGCGCTTGAGCGCATCGATCTTCTTCCACTGGTCGATGACGGTCTGGTTCAGATCCTCGATGACCTGATCCTGGTAGGCGACGCGCACCTCCAGAGCCTCCAAACGGGCGTTGATGCCGTCAACGTCACTCATCGGCCAAAAGGCTCCTGTCCTCCAGGCGCTCGACCAAGCCATGGCCAAGCGACACGCGCTCGTCGAACACGAAGCAGCCGCCGTTCCACCGGCTCTCCGCTTCCGGCACATCCTCCAGATATTGCAGGATGCCGCCTTTCAAGTGGTAGACCTCCTCGAAGCCCTGAGCGAGCATGTAGGAGCTGGCCTTCTCGCAGCGGATGCCGCCGGTGCAGAACATGGCGACCTTCTTGTGCTTGGACCGGTCGAGCTCCTTCTTCACGAAATCCTTGAACTCGCTGAATTTCCTGATGCGCGGATCGACGGCCCCCTCGAAGGTGCCCATCTCGACCTCGAAATCATTGCGGGTGTCGAGCAGAATGACGTCCGGGCTCTCGATGAGCTTGTTCCACTCCGCAGGCGACACATAGGTGCCTACCTGCCTCGTCGGGTCGGTCTGCGGATCGCCCAGCGTCACGATCTCCTTCTTCAGGCGCACCTTCATCTTGCCGAACGGCATCTCGGAGGCGGTCGAGAACTTCAGCTCCAGATTATCAAGGCGGCCACGGAAGAGCGAGCCCCGCTGCAGCTCGACCATCAGGGCGTCGATCCCCTCCTCCGTTCCGGCCACGGTGCCGTTGATCCCCTCCTGGGCAAGCAGAAGCGTGCCCTTGACCCCAAGACCAGTGCAGATGGCATGAAGCCGGTCGCGGATCTCCCGGAAGTCGGGAAGCGAAACGAATTGATAGAGGGCGGCAACTTTGTACGTCATGGCCGTTCTCTACCAGCAGGCGGCTTTCAGGAAAACCCGCTCTAACGCTTCCTGGCGTCGCTCTTCCCCTTCACGTCATGGCCGGGCTTGTCCCGGCCATCCCGATGTCGGAGGCACTGCGTCCACTAAAGCGAGATCACCGGCACAAGGCCGGTGATGACGGAAGGAAGGATCCCGTCTCTACAACTTCGGCCACGCCCGCTTGTCAGGACACATCTCCTCCCATGCCTTCGAGAGCCGCAGCACGCCGAGATCGTCGAAGCGCCGGCCGACGATCTGCAGGCCGATGGGCAGACCGGCCTTCGTGAAGCCTGCATTCACCGAGGCCGCCGGCTGGTCGGACATGTTGAAGGCCACCGTATAGCCGATATGCTCGAATGGCTTTTCGGGATCATGGATGGGTGACGCCAGCTCCGCCTCATAGGCCACGTTGGGAGCGACCGGCGAGAGCACGAAATCGAAGCGATGGGTGGCGGCAACCGCCGCGTGGCGCATCACCATCATCTGGTTCATGCCGTTATACACCTGAGCCCCCGTGAGGTTCCGTCCACCCTCGGCCCATTGCAGGATGTATGGCAGCACCCGCGCGCGCTCCTCTTCGCTCAAGGCGCCGATATCCATCCAGGCACGCTGGCGCCAGAAATCGTCGAGACCGTCCAGCATTTCGCGGGTGATGAAGGGCTTCACTTCCTCGATCGTTGCGCCCGCATGCTCAAAGAGTTTCGCAGCTTTCTCCACGGCTGCGCGAATTTCAGGATCGAGTGGCAGCCCGACGCCTGCATCCATCATGAGGCCGATCCTGAGACCCTTGATGTCGATGTCGAGATCTAGCCAGGGCCAATCCTGATAAGGCAGGCTCATGGGATCACGCATATCAGGCCGTGTGAGACTCGTCATCATCAGCGCGGCATCCCGCACCGTTCGCGTCATCGGTCCGGCCACGCGTCCGTAATAGGTGGGGTCGATGGGAATGCGGCCGAAGCTGGGCTTCAATCCGAACACGCCACACCACGCAGCCGGCAGGCGAATGGAGCCGCCGATATCCGTGCCGACATGGAAGGGACCATAACCGGCGGCTGCCGCAGCACCGGCCCCCGCCGAGCTGCCGCCTGGATTCTTGGACAGATCCCACGGGTTACGAGCGAGCGGATGGAAGCTCGACAGGCCGGATGAGAGCATGCCGTAATCCGGCATCGTGGTCTTGGCGAGAATGACGACACCGTCCTCGCGCAGGCGCGCGGCGGGCGGCGCATCTTCCGTCGCCGGCGTCAGCGGGCGCGTCGCCGTACCAAGCGGCACGGGCGTGCCCTTGGTCGCGATGTTTTCCTTGATGGTCGCGGGGATTCCGTCGAGCGCCCTCTCCTCGCCTTTCATCCATCGCCGCTCGGATTCTCGAGCGCTCGTGATCGCAGCATCGGGATCGTAGGCATAAAGCGCCTGCAGGCGCGGCTCATGAGCCTCGATGCGTGCAATGACAGCCTTCGTGACATCGACGGGCGAGACTGTCTTGCGGGAATAAGCCTCAAGCAGGTCAGAAGCCGACCAATCGGCCAGATCCGCCGGCAATTGAGAGGATGTTGGTGCGCTCACGTGACTGGCCTCGATGCAACATGGATTCGCTTGCAGCCAATGCTGCGCTATCCCCTTGGTTACGTAAACAGGGGTAGCTCCGAGCCAGCCTACAAAGTCAGGCTGCTGATACAGTGAATCATCTGATACCTCTTTAGGATCGCCTTTGAATGTAGAAGCCCCTCGACTTCTTTCGCTTGCGAGTGTTTTAACACACGGATTGAGGCTGAAAGGCTGTTTACAACGTTCTTGACTCAAGTTGACCACCTGAAGTTGCACAGCCATCTTGTACATGGATCCAACCCCTACCGGGCTTGGACATCTGCGCGGATCGGTACACCTTGCCATGCAGCATGGTTCTAAGGCG
Organism: Microvirga sp. KLBC 81; assembly: GCF_003075415.1. GTDB lineage: Bacteria > Pseudomonadota > Alphaproteobacteria > Rhizobiales > Beijerinckiaceae > Microvirga. The sequence goes on along the minus strand of NZ_QDAH01000012.1, from coordinate 50,532 downwards.
ATCACCCACCGGAAGAACCGGCTCCTTGCCGCACTGGAGCCCGAGGACTTCAGTTTTCTCGAACCTCATCTTGAAATCGTCGACTTGCCGAAGGGCAAGGTCGTTTACGAGATCGGCGAGGCCGTTCGCCACACCTACTTTCCGCACAACACCATCGTGTCGCTCACAACCGTCTTGGAGGATGGCGGCTCGGTCGAGATGGCTGTCTTCGGGCGTGAGGCCATGTTCGGTTTCGTCAGCGCGCTCGTCACGCGACAATCATTCGGACGCTATGTCACGCAATTCGCGGGCACTGCTTCTCGTGTTACGGTCGAGCAATTGAACGAAGCAGCCCGTGATCGTCCGAAGATCCGCCAGCTGATGTTGAGTTTCACGGAAGCGCTTCTGGCGCAGACTCTGCAGACGGTTGCCTGCAATGCCGTGCACAGCGTCGAAGCCCGCTGTTGCCGCTGGATCTTGAGCACGCGCGATCGCGTCGATCACGACGCGCTGCCCCTCACGCATGAGACGCTTGCCGAAATGCTGGGCGTGCAGCGCTCGACGGTCAGCAGCGTGACTCGTGCCCTGCAGGTTGCTGGTCTGATCAATCAGGGCCGAGGTGTCATCACCATCACCGACCGCGCCGGTCTCGAAGAGATGTCGTGCGAATGCTACCGAACGATTCGCAGAAGTTTCGAACGGCTGCTGCCCGCCACTTACGATAGCGATTGAAAGGTCCTTCGCTGTCCAAAGCTCCCTCGTGGGCCAAAAGCTCCGAATTCGAGCGGCCATCGGAGAGAAATGCAAAAACTTTTTGCAGCTTTGTCGGATACCCAACAGACGGAGTAACCCTACGTCATTATCGTTGGCGATGTTAATGCAAAGTTAATACGAGGCCGCGGATGGATGATACTAAATACTATAACAATAAATTCCCGGGCGATTTGAAATCCGCCCCAATGTACTCTCCTAACACCAAGCCTTTACTTCAGTCCCTCCTCTCGACCCTGGCCGATATCGATTTCGAGTACGAGCAAGCTAGGGACAAGATCAGCAAGAGTTCGCCGGATCTGAACCTGAAGATCCGAGTTCTTGAGAAGCTGAAGGCACAACATCAGGAACGGCGGACGCCCTATATTCAGCAATTGGCTATTCTGCAGGAGCGCATGATATCGCCCAGGTAAGCACGGCGAGCAATACGACTAACTCGATACTAGTACAGAGTCAGAATTCATAATTTCATAACGAAAGCGACTCTTCGGGGCCAAAAGTAAAAGCATCGGATCATGGGTGCCACCCAGAGATCTGAGCCTGTTTTCCGATCTCCTTGAGGGAATGAGCCAATGACCGAAGAAGAAATTGAGATCGTCGCGGAAGAACTTGCGAAAATCGGTGGCGTTTCCTGGTATCCGGGACGCGAAAAGGGAACCCTGATGCGGGTGGTCTCCGACCGCTATCGTGATCGGGCCCGTATCGCCATCGAAGCGCTCGACCGCTATCGGGCCAGCAAAAATGCGTCCGTTGTTCAGGACAACGGCCACCGCGAGCCCCATACGCCATATACGGAATCCAACAAGGACGAGATCAGGCCAGGCAGCACGGTGGTTTATCGTCCTCCAGGTGATCGTCGGGCCTATTCCTGCCGCGTCGTGGAGATCGAAGGCAGCCGTGCTTATTTGGCCCCCATCCTGCGGGCCTGCACGGATTGGGTTTCGATCGAATACCTGACACCTCAGGGTGAGGTTCAACAGTTCAGCTCGCGGGACAAGAATTAACGGCATTACCCAAGGGTTTCCGGCGTGAGGGCTCATTCCCGCCGGGAACTGTCTTCTTGCAAAGCTGGTGCCTCACAGCCGGGCACGGGTGCTACGCGGGGTCGCCAGCAGCAGATTGGTTTCCGAGGCTATCACGCCCGGGATCAGGCGAATGCGCCTCAGGATGCCATCGAAATCGGACAGATTGGCCGCGCCGAGTTCGACAATGAGATCCCATTTCCCGTTCGTGGTGTGAATGGCGCTGACCTCTGGATAACCGCCCAGAGCATCGACCACCCGATCTGCGGCGCGCCCCTCCACCTCGATCAGCATGATGCCGCGCACGGGCAGTGAAACCGCATCCGCCCGCAGGATCACCGTATAGCCCACGATATCGCCCGAACGCTCCAGGCGTTCCATCCGCGAACGCACTGTCGCGCGGGAGACATCCAGTTCAAGGGCGAGGTCGGACACACTGCGCCGGCCGTTGTGGCGCAAAAGGGTGATGAGGCGCTGGTCGAGATCGTCCATAACTACCACTTTGAAAAAGCAGATGTTGCAAAGTGGTCGATCATCTTGCCCTATTTGTCAAACTAGACTGTTCAAATCGCCAAGCCCCTCGCCTAGCTTGAGATTCCTATTGTGGAGATAACGAATGACGCAGAAGCCCTGCATCCTTTTTGGAGTGCCCGTTCAGGAAGGCGCCGGCCGGCTAGGCTGCGATATGGGCCCCAGCGCCTTTCGCACGGCGGGTCTGGCGACGGAACTGATCAATCTGGGCTACGCAGTTGAAGACCGCGGCAATATCGTGCCCGCGCCACTGCGTGAGCTGCGCCATGAGAACGGAGCCATCAAGGCGCTGGCGGAAACGGTCGCCTGGACCGAGGCCATTGCCGAGGCGGCCTATAGGGCCAGCGGTGAAGGCATGCCGATTTTCATGGGTGGCGATCACAGCCTCTCGGCTGGCTCGATGACGGGCCTCGCCCGCCGCGCGGCGGAGGAACGCCGCGAGTTCTTCGTGCTGTGGCTCGACTCGCACCCGGACTTCCATACCCTCGAGACGACGACCAGCGGCAACCTGCATGGCGTGCCCATGGCCTATGCCACGGGTCGTGACGGCTTCGAGGGCTATTTCCCGAAAATTCATGCGCCGATCAAGCCTGAGAATGTCTGCATGATGGGCATCCGCAGTGTCGATCCGGCAGAGCGCAAGGCGCTCGCGATCACGGGCGTAACGATCCACGATATGCGCGCCATCGACGAGAACGGCATCGCGCCCCTGCTCGATGCGTTTCTCAAGCGCGTCGCGGAGGCAGACGGCATTCTTCACGTGAGCCTGGACGTTGACTTCCTCGATCCTGGCATCGCGCCAGGCGTCGGCACGACGGTGCCGGGCGGCGCTACCTTCCGAGAAGCGCACCTCATCATGGAGATGCTGCACGACAGCGGCCTCGTGAGAAGCCTCGATCTCGTCGAACTCAACCCCTTCCTGGACGAGCGCGGCCGCACCGCCCTGCTCATGGTCGATCTCGCCTCCAGCCTCATGGGCCGCCGCGTCCTCGACCGCCCGACTCAGAGTTACCGCCACACCCCCAAAGTGACGTCATGATTGCGAAACTCAACATCGTCCCCTTCGTCAGCGTCGATCACATGATGAAGCTCGTCCTCGCCGTCGGCGTGGAGCGCTTCCTGATCGAACTGGCCGAGTACATCGAAACCGATTTCCGCCGTTGGGAGCTGTTCGACAAGACCCCGCGCGTCGCCTCGCACAGCCGCGAGGGCGTGATCGAGCTCATGCCCACCAGCGACGGCGAGGTTTATGGCTTCAAGTATGTGAACGGGCATCCGAAGAACACGCGCGAGGGACGCCAGACCGTGACGGCCTTCGGCGTGCTGGCGGATGTGGGAACAGGCTATCCCGTGCTGCTCACGGAGATGACCATCCTCACGGCGCTTCGCACCGCCGCGACCTCGGCTGTGGCTGCCAAGTATCTCGCGCCGAAGAATGCGCGCACCATGGCAATCATCGGCAACGGCGCGCAGGCAGAGTTCCAGGCCATTGCCTTCAAGGCGCTTCTCGGCATCGACAAGCTGCGACTCTACGATATCGATCGGACGGCCAGCACCAAATGCGTGCGTAATCTCGCAGGCCACGGCTTCGACATGACGATCTGCAACACCATCGAGGAAGCGATGGAGGGTGCCGAGATCGTCACCACCGTCACCGCCGACAAGCAGAACGCCACGATCCTCACCGACAACATGGTCGGCTCGGGCCTGCACATCAACGCGGTCGGCGGCGACTGCCCAGGCAAGACGGAGCTTCACGCCGACATCCTGAAGCGCTCCGACATCTTCGTGGAATATCCGCCGCAGACGCGCATCGAAGGCGAGATCCAGCAGCTCGCGCCCGACCACCCGGTGACGGAGCTGTGGCGCGTGATCGCGGGCCAAGAGACAGGCCGCGCGAACGATCGCCAGATCACCCTGTTCGACTCCGTGGGCTTCGCCATCGAGGACTTCTCGGCTCTTCGCTACGTGAAGCATCAGATCGAGCAGACCGGCCTTTACGAGGAACTCGACCTGCTGGCCGATCCGGACGATCCGCGCGATCTCTTCGGCATGCTGCTTCGCGCCGCAGTCGCGGCTCCGACTGCGGCTTGAGAGAAAAAGGGTCACACCGAACCGATGATCGGTCCTTGGCTTTTAGATGCGTCTCATGAAGCATCTAACGAAGCTGCCCTGAGCCTCACCCTGAGGAGCGTAGCGTCTCGAAGCCTCATCCTGAGGAGGCCTTCAGGCCGTCTCGAAGGGCGAGGCGTCTCCAGAGTGCACGGGATCCTCCTTCGAGACGCAGACTGCGTCTGCTCCTCAGGATGAGGGAGAGCGTTGTTGAACGACCTTAGTTAGAACCGATCCGCGCGATAAGGCGACGGATCGCAGAACGGCGCCTCGCCCGTCATCATCTCGGCGAGCAGGCGGCCCGAGACGGGCCCAAGCGTCAGCCCGTGATGGGCATGGCCGAAGCAGAACCACAGGCCCTGATGGCGGGGTGCTGCGCCGATCGCTGGCCGCATGTCGGGCAGGCAGGGCCTGCGCCCGAGCCACGGCTTCGGTTCGAGCCGCTCGCCCAACGGAAAAAGGTTGCGGGCGAGAGCCTCGGCCTGACCGAGTTGGCGGGCATCCTCCGCGGCATCGAAGCCTGCAAGCTCGACACCTGTTGTGAGCCGGATGCCCTTGGTCATCGGGGTCAGCACATAGCCGCCTTCGAAATCGAGAACCGGCTGGTTGAGCCTGGCCCCGCCTTTCGAGCCGTAATGCATGTGGTAGCCGCGCTTCACGCCAAGCGGGATGCGATAGCCGAGCGGCTTGAAGATCTGATCGGACCAGGGGCCGAGGGCCACGACCACCTGTCCTGCCGTGACGGGCCCCTGCTCCGTTGTCACAACCCAGCTGCCTCCGCTCTGCGCAAGCGTGCGCGCATCGCCGGAGGCAAAGCGCCCGCCTTGTTTGGTGAAGAGCGCGGCGTATCCCTTCGTGAGAGCCTCAGGGTCCGACACCGTCGTGGGATCGCGCCAGTGAATGGCGCCGATGGGGGCACCCAGCAGGTGAGGCTCACGGGCCTTCAACTCTGCAGGGTCAAGCACATCGTGGCGAAGCCCGTATTGCTCCACGTCCTTCACCGCGGCAAGAGCCTTCTTCTTTCCTTCAGGGGTGCGGAACGTCTCGATCCAGCCACTGCGGCGCAGGAGATGCGTCAGGCCAGCCTTGTCGATCAGCTCGTCGTGCTCCGTCACGCAGCGCTCGATGAGTGGCAGCATGGCGTTAGTCGCCTCAAGCAACCGTTCCGGCGAAGAGTGCAGCCAATACTGGAACAGCCATGTGCCCATCTTCGGCAGATGCGCGAGACGGTAGCGAACCTCCGGCGAGCGGTTCAGGCCATATCGCAGCAGCACTGAGAGCTGGCGCGGCATCGCATATGGGATAACGCTCGCGCGCTCGATGAGGCCGGCATTGCCGTAGCTCGTTTCCTCGCCGGGCGAGCGGCGGTCGACGAGGCAGACGGAGCGGCCGCGCGATTGCAGGTGAAGCGCGGCAGAGACCCCGACGATCCCTGCGCCGAGCACGATGACGTCATAGCGCATGATGGGTGATCTTTACTGGGCATTGGGTTTGAGAACGGATTTCGTCATGCGGCTCAACCAGGTCTTTTGCACAGGCTGCAACTCCCCTGCCCTCAGGTGCCGCGTCAGCCGCCTTTCAAGCACCACCCAGAGCCGCCGGATGCACTCAACGATCAGGAGGTAGAGGACAGCCGCCCAGAGGTAGAGCTCAAAATTGTACGAGCGCGAGAAGGCGAGCTTGGTCACGCCCATGAGATCGTAGATCGTCACAAGCGAAGCAATGGCACTGGCCTTGACCATGAGGATCAGCTCGTTCCCAAGCGGACGCAGAGCCACGATCATGGCTTGAGGGAAAATGACCTTCACAAAGGTGATGACCTTATGCATCCCAAGCGCTGCAGCGGCCTCCCGCTGACCTCTCGGCACGGCCCGAATGCCGCCGCGGAAAATCTCGGCCTGATAGGCGGCCGTGTTCAGGGTGAAGGCGAGGAGCGCGCAGTACCAAGCCTCACGGAAAAACCACCAGAGGCCGAGATCCGTCCAGAAGGTGCGCAGCGAACCGAGGCCATAATAGAGCAGGAACAGCTGCGCGAGCAGCGGCGAGCCGCGGAAGAAATAGATATACGCGCCGGAGAACCATCGCAGAGCACGGCTGCTCGAGATACGCGCGAGCCCTAGCAGAAGCCCGAGGATGCCGCCGAGCGTGAACGAGATCACCACCAGCTGCGCCGTGACACCGACGCCTTCAAGGAAGCGCCAGCCATAGCGGTCGAGGAGATCGAGATCGATGACAAGGCCCAGAAGATCGCGGAACATTCTTCTAGCCCCTCACATGGCCGCGATTGGCGCGGCGCTCCAGGAACGTGAAGGCAAGGCCCGATCCCGCCGATAGGAAAAGGTAGATGAAGCAGGCCGTCAGATAGAACACCATCGGCTGCTTCGTGGCGCCCACCGCGAGGTTCGTCTGGCGCATGATGTCGACAAGCGAGATCGTCGAGATCAGCGAAGTATCCTTGAGCAGCGTCAGCCAGTTGTTGGACAGACCCGGCAGGGCCGCGCGCATGAGCTGCGGAAAGACAACAAGGCGGAAGGAGAGCCATTTGGAGAGGCCCAGCGCGCTTGCGGCTTCGTATTGCCCTCTATGGATCGTGTTGAGCGCACCGACCCAAACCTCGCTCGAAAAGGCTGCGAGCACGAGGCCGAAGGCGATCACGCCGGCGAGAAAAGCATTGATCTGCACTTGCCCCTCATAACCCATCGCCGCGATCAGGCGCTGGATGAGAATCTGACCGCCGTAATAGACGATGAGAAGGGTCAGCAATTCCGGCAGCCCACGGAAGATTGTGGTAAAAACCGTAGCAATGGCCCGCACGCGGGGGCTGCGGGAGCGCGCCATCAATGCGACGGCGAGGCCGAGAAAAATGCCGACAGGAAGCGTCGTGAGCGCAAGGCTCAGGGTCACGAAAGTGCCCGCCGCGAGCGCGCTGCCCCAGCCGCCTCCGGAAAAGGAAAGAAGTGAAAATATATCCTGCAATGGGCTGACCTTTAAGCAGGGTTCGCGGAAGGCGCCAGCAGGAATGAGCTGCCGCCTTCCGGCGTCATGCAAACGGTTCGAGCGTCTTAGCGCATCGTGCGGAAAAGTGGACCAGGTTTTTCGCCAACAACGATGCGATCCTCTCAGGAATGAGCATCGGATCGATCCCAAAAGTGCAAGTCCACTTTTGGGTCCGATGCTCTAGTAGATGTCGAACGCGAAGTACTTGGCTTGGATCCTCTTGTACGTGCCGTCGGCGACGATGTCCTTGATCGCCTTGTTGAACTTTTCCTTCAGTTCCTTGTCTTCCTTGCGGATCGCAATGCCGGCCTCGGAGGTGGTGCCCTCAATGTCGCCGAGCATCTTGCAGCAATCCTTGCCGGCGTTCTTCAGCCATTCGACGAGCACGAACTTGTCGGCGACCGCAGCGTCCAGACGACCGTTCGCCAAGTCGGCATTCGCCTCATCCTGCGTCGGATAAAGTTTCGCGGAAGCACCGGCTTTGCCGTACACGTCCTCGGCATAGATCGCCTGAGTGGTGGAGGACTGAGCGCCGATGGTCTTGCCTTTCATAGAAGCCGCCGTGGTGTCCTTGATCGGCGAGTCCTTCGGCACGGCGACGGAGAGCGGCGTGCGGTAATAGCGGTCGGTGAAATCGATCTGCTTCTTGCGCTCTTCCGTGATCGTCATCGAGGCGACGATGGCGTCATATTTTCTGGCGAGCAGCGCCGGAATGATGCCGTCCCAGTCCTGGGCCACGATGGTGCACTTCACCTGCATCTTCTCGCACAGCGCATTCGCGATATCGATGTCGAAGCCCTGGAGCTTGTTGTTGGAATCCATGAAGTTGAAGGGCGGGTAAGCGCCTTCCGAGGCGATCACGATTTCCTTCTTCTCCTGGGCCGATGCCAAGGATGTCATGCTCAGGATGCAGATACCTGCTGCCAGAAGCGTCTTGTACATTTCCTGTACCCTCTGTTGTTTCGACCTGTCCGGTCCTCTCCACGCCTGCCCTCACGGATGCTCCGTATAGCCGACGAATTCATGATAAAGCGCAGCCGTGGCATTCAGCCGCTCCTCGACCTTCGGGCCGAGTTCATTGAACACCGCGTTCAGCAGCAGATGCACCAGGGAGAGCATCGGCGCCGTTGATTCCCAAAACAGGTTCAGGTCTGTGGGAATGCGGAACACCTCGCTGGTGCAATCATCCGCCCAATCGCAATAGGCGTCAGTCACCAGGGTGACCGGGATGCCGCGCTCGTGCGCCTTGCGCGCCAACAGCTTGGCCTGCCGCGAATAGCGGCGCGCCTCGAACATCACAAGGGCGGACCCGCCATTGCCGCCGAGGATGGCCTCTCCGAAATGACCGGAGGCTCCATCCAGCAACTGGACGCCATCGCGCAGGTATTGAAGGTTATGGGCAAGCGAGGCGGCAAGCCCCCTCTCCGTCTGAAAGCCGGCGACATAGACCCGAGGGGCCGTCGCCAAACGCCGGCTCACTGCCTGAAAGGCGGCCGACTGGGCATATTCGTAAACCCGGACAAGAGCGCCAACCTCCAGCTCAAAGCTCTTGGTGAGTTCCCCCATGTCCTGCCGGCTGCGCTTCCGAAACTCTTTCAGCCGATCCCCGATGAGCCAAGGGCTTCCTCCCAGATCCGTCCGTAGATGGTCCTTGAGGTCCTTCAGGTGCCGGTAGCCGATGGAGCGGCAGAAGCGCCCTACTGTCAGCTCGCTGACACCGATCTTGTAGGCAATGGAGGCGGAGGTTTCAAAGGGGAGATCGTTGAGGTTCGCAAGCATGTAGCTCGCCACCGCCCTACCGGACGCGGTCGCCGTATTCAGGCTCTCTTCAAGGCGCTGCTTCACGTGCTGGCTCACGAAATCCCCCGCATGGCCATTAAGACAGCTCTCTGACATAAAAGCAATCTCTGCTACTTTTCTGTCCGACGCGACATCAACATGAGGCTTCCGGGGTCTGACAGCCGAACACGAAGTTTAACGATATGACATTTAAATACATTGAACTCCGTCAATTAGAGCATTCCTGCCGATGAAGAAGCCTCAAATAACTGTCGACCAGATGTAAAACCTGCGGAATAATCTCTTACTCTATTGTCTATCTCCCTACGTTCTGCCTATAGAATTGACTTCAACTAAGGTTGCGTGGCGCTACTCGATGAAACGTCTGTTCTCAGAAATATTTCTGAACATAATTGCAGGCGTTATCGCGTTGAGCATCCTTGCCATTTCAGCCTACACGCTGTGGATCGACCGGCTGGATACATGGCAGGAGGCTGAACGGTCATCCCGTAACGTCCTGACTGCCATCGCGCGCGACCTCACCAGTGATCTTGAGTTGCTGGATCTATCCTTGAAGGGCGTCATGGAAGCGCGGCGCACTGTCGGCTTCCAGAAACTTGCACCCGATATTCAGTATCGACTGCTGTTCGATCGTGCGGCCTCGGCGACCTTCATGGGATCACTCCTGGTTGTTAACGAGACTGGCGACCTCGTAGCAGATGCAGGTCCGATCATTGCATCCCGCAACCTGAATGTTGCCGACCGCGACTACTTCAAAATTCATAAAGAGAACAATCATATCGGCCTGTATGTCAGCCGTCCCTTCAAGAGCAGAATCCGAAAGGACGATTTCAGCATCGGCATCAGCCGCCGGCTCTCTCATCCTGACGGAAGTTTTGAAGGCGTTGTGATGGGGTCGCTCTCTCTGTCTGACATGAGCCAAGTGTTCAAAGACCTGAGCCTTGGCCAGGAGGGGGCGATCAATCTCTTCCGCGGCGACGGCATTCTGATTACCCGGCACCCTTTTGATGCAAACCAGGTCAACCAGGATTTTGGCAACTCCCCGCATGTGCAGCGCCTCCTGCAGGAAAAATCGGGAACCTTCGAGTCCATCTCACCCATCGACGGAGTGCGCCGCATCATCTCCTTCGAACGGCTGGACAGGTATCCTCTCGTTTTGACAGTCGCCTTATCCGTGGACGAGATCTTTGCGACCTGGAGACGAAAGGCCCTCGTTCTGGGCCTTATCACGGCCGCGCTTTGCTCTGCTGTCGTGGGCCTGACATTTCTCTTCCAGGGCGAATTGCGCCGCCGCACAAGGGCCGAGACCAAGCTCAGAAGAATAGCCAGAACAGATGATCTGTCGGGATTGCCGAACCGCCGCGGCTTTCGGGAGGCGTTCGAGCGCGAGTGGCGTCAGGCGATCCGCTCGGGTTCATCGCTCTCGTTGCTGTACGTCGATGCCGACTGGTTCAAGAGCTTCAATGACCGCTATGGTCACGGAAGGGGCGACGAAGTACTCCGCACGATCGCCAGCACGCTTGATGCCAATATTCGCCGTCCGCGGGATGTCGCCGCCCGTCACGGCGGTGAAGAATTCGCCGTAATACTTCCTGAAACCGATTTGACGGGCGCTTGGATGATTGCCGAGAACATCCGCAAGGCCATCCTGGCACTGGGCATTGTTCATGAGGGCAGCCCCTACCAGCTCGTGACGGTCAGCATCGGCGTCGCCTCGGCCCAACCCTTTCGCGGAAGCAATGGCGCATATCTCCAAGAGGCATCAGATAGAGCTCTCTACGCTGCCAAGGCAGCAGGCCGGAACTGCATTCGTGAACCTGCCGCAGATGAGATCCGCTCGCCTGAGCGGCCATTTCAGGATGTCACTCTCTGAGAACCGGCCCGTCTGAGGATACCCGTGGAATATCAGTCCAGCGAGCACGTGAGTGCTGTTTTGCCGGTGTAGGCAGAATGCCAGCAGAATGGTGCTGCCGCTGGGTTGGGCTCCTTCGACCGGAGCCCTCATCCAAATGGCCTAATCTATCTGCCCGAATAGAATGGCTCGTCAGATCAGTTATATCAGCCTCAAACGGACGTAGGCGACCAGAGCCCGTCTGTTGGCACGGCTCTCTGCAGCATTCCGCCTGCTGAGCTGCGGAAGAACAGACCCATATTTCTCGAACTGGATGGTTTCATGCCTGCGGTTGCTTCGTACAGCCCGACCGGTAACGCTTACATTGACGGTGTCCTGGGGGACCTGAAATGGGCGGTCAACAGCTTTACCTACAGCTTTCCAACCAACGCCTCCTTCTACGGTTCCGGCTACGGCAGCGGCGAGACGGCAGACAATTTTGGTGCGCTGAACACGACGCAGCAGGCGGCGGTCCGCTCGTCCCTGAAGATGTATGCCTCGGTCGCAAATCTCACCTTCACCGAGATCACCGAAACGTCCACGCAGCATGCAGACCTGCGCTTTGCCGAGTCTGATTTGCCTGGCACGGCCTGGGCATACTTTCCAACCACCAGTGCCGTCGGTGGGGACGCTTGGTTCAACAGCACCGACTACAATACTCCTGTGAAGGGCAACTACGCCTATCTCACCTTCATGCATGAGATCGGCCATGCGCTCGGCCTGGAGCATGCGCATGAGCACTTTGTCATGCCGGCAGACCGGGACTCGATGGAGTACACGGTGATGAGCTACCGCTCATACGTGGGCGCCTCCACCACCAGCGGCTATGTCAATGAGACCTGGGGTTATGCGCAGTCACTGATGATGTACGACATTGCTGCTCTCCAGCATATGTACGGCGCCAACTTCACGACCAACAGCGGCAACACCACTTACAAGTGGAACCCGGCCACCGGCGAGATGATGGTGAATGGTGTCGGCCAGGGCGCGCCCGGCGGCAACAAGATCCTGCTGACCGTGTGGGACGGCGGCGGCGCCGACACGTACGACTTCTCGAACTACACCAGCAACCTGAAGGTTGATCTTCGGCCGGGACAATGGACCACTACCTCGACGGCCCAGCTCGCGAAGCTGCATTATGACGGCTCGAAGGTTGCTGTTGGTAACATTGCCAACGCGCTGCTCTACAAGGGTGATGTTCGCTCACTCATCGAGAACGCCGTCGGTGGCTCGGGCAGCGATACCCTGACCGGAAACGAAGCAGCTAACTCACTGACCGGCGGGGCCGGCAATGACCGACTCACTGGCGGAAAGGGCAACGATGCCCTGGATGGCGGTGTCGGAATCGATACCATTGTGTTTAGCGGCCCGCGCTCGAATTACAGCGTCTCAGCGCTACCGGACGGCTCGCTCCAGGTCACGGATCTGCGCTCCGGCACACCGGACGGCAAGGATCTCGTCAAAAGCGCCGAGTGGTTCCAGTTCTCTGACAAAACCTACTCCCTGTCCGAGATGACCAGCAGCTCGATCGCCACCGCCCCACAGAACCTCAGCATTAGTGGCGGAGCGGGAAACGACACACTTTCTGGCGGTGCCGGGAATGATACACTCGACGGCAAAGGTGGCAGCGACAAGCTCTACGGCAAGGACGGCGCCGATGTGCTGGCGGGCGGGGCTGGCCGCGACTATCTCGACGGCGGTGCTGGCGCGGACACGGCCAGTTATGCGACAGCCGTGAAGGGCCTTGTCGCAGATCTGATGTTTGCATCCAACAATACCCAAGACGCGTACGGTGACACCTATGCGAACATCGAAAACCTGACGGGGAGCGGCTATGCCGATTCCCTGCGCGGCAATGATGCAGCCAACGTGATCCGGGGTGGCGCAGGGAATGATTCCCTGTACGGGCGCGGCGGCAACGATGTGCTGCGTGGCGGCGTCGGCGCCGACATGCTGTTCGGGGGTGCTGGCGCGGATGTGTTCGACTTCGACATCAGCAAGGATTCGCTGCCAGGCGCGCGGGATACGATCAAGGATTTTGTACGCGGGCTTGATCACATTGATCTGCGCACGATCGACGCCAACGTTGTAGCCGCTGGAGATCAGGCCTTTGTCTTCATCGGCAGCAACGCATTCACTGGCCAAGCGGGTCAGCTGAAGTTTGCCAGCGGTGTCCTGGCTGGAGATTTCAATGGCGACAAGGTGGCTGATTTCCAGATCAATGTCTCAGGCCTGTCGGCCCTCGCTAAAGATGATTTCTATCTCTGAGCGAGTGAGGGTGTCTCGATGAGTGAGTGGATAGATTTCGATCAGTGGAAAGACTGCGCCCGGATGGAGCGGCCTGGCATTGTTTTTGAAGTGAAGAATGCGGCTGGGCAGAGCCTGATCACACGCTGCATTCATCCGCTGCAAACACCTTGGGACTGGACCTCAGCCCCGGTGCAGTTTCGGCTTGTGCAAGAGCCCAAGCCACGCCACTCTGCACCGATCCCAAAGCCCCAGCGTCCCTGACCGAGGGCAGGAACCTGGCGGCTGATCAGAGGATGCTGCTTATTGATGGTCTGCGCGCGTTTGTTCACCTTGCCGAAAGGCGACCTGTTGAACGGCCGGGCATTGATAAGGACCCGTCGCGATCACTACACTTGCGCCTCAATGGTTGCCGTCTCTGTCTTGATCAGGGAGCGAGGAGATCCTGCTTGCTGTCGTAGGGCGATCACGGAGGTACCGCAGCGCAATGGCGCCCGGACAAAATCGGCTAGAGTCTCGGACCCACAAGTGGACCTGCACTTTTGGGGCCGATGCTCCCTTCTAGAGAGCGCATCGTTCGAGCGGAAAGCCGGATCCACTTTTCACTGACGTGGACCTTCGGTTCCGCACGATGCGCTAGCGCCCCGATCAAGCGAACGGCCTCATCGAGAGGCGGGAATCCATCTGGGTCTGATCTCTGATAGCCGTAGCCTGGCAGCTGCCGGGTCCAATTGGGAGGCCGGAAGACCAGTGTTTCCCAATGTTGACTCCGCCATCGTTCCGCGACTCCGTGTCGCTCGAGGATGACGTGCTCGTAACCGTGTCAGCCCAGGTAACCCGGTCCTTAAGCGCTGCCTTTAAGAAGGTCCGCTTCCGTTGGCTAAACCATTCCCTACCGTATCGTACTGCATGAGCGTCTCACCAACGTATTGCTGGAGGCGTCGATCTCCGCCGCGCCGGAGGATCGCATCATCGGGCACGATGCGATCATCCATGAGGCGAGTTCAACACGCATACCCCTCGCGCAAAATCAGGCTCGCGTGGTAGCGAGCGTGAGCTGATCAGAAGCTATTGTTCGTGTGACTTGCCGCATCAATCTCATCGCGAGCGGAAAAGTGCCCTGCTCGACGGACTCTATTCGGAGTAGGCCGCCAAGTCTCAATCTCTGTCGACCGTTGGTTTGAGCCAGGATGCCACTGCCGCGCCGGAGCATGACCTGCCATCCGGCGGCCCAGCATCCAGCCCAACATACAGCCCAGCGCTCCCACGGCCAAAACGGTGGCGAGAGGATGCTCCTGCACAGGCCGGCTCACGACATCAGCCCCTTGCCGATAGTAACGCTCGGCCTCTGGAAGATAACGCCTGCCCTGCTCCAGGTATGTTTGGCCGCGACGGTAGAGATCACGGGCGAGATCTGTAGCCTGCTCGGCTTTGGATTGTGCAGTATTTGGGGACTTGCCTTCAAGCCCCTGTCCGGGCGGTGTGGGAATCTCGTTCAAGGCGTCAGGCTCGCATTCCGCGGCAACACTCTTTGTCCCCGACGTAGTCCAGGCAGGAGGATCGCTCGCCGGGAAACTGTCGTCGACCGTGTCATCCACGTGCCGCTGCTGGATCGGCTTGGGCTCGTTCTCCGCCTCAGCCGGGCGCTTCTGATCGATCTTGTCGTCAGGCATCGGAACCTCCGTCAAACTTTACAGAGCAATCGCATCCCAAGTGGAATAGTTCCGGTCAGAGCTCCTGACGCCCAGAGGCGCTGTAATAAGGCCGAAAGGGAGAACCTGATCAGAGCTTGGGCATTTTCTTCCGATGGGCTGCCTGTGGAGCAGGCTTGCCGAAGCCCTCATGGAGGTTTTGCCGTGGCGGAACTAGCCGGGACACCTGATTGCTGCTGGTTAGCCAATGCTCCGATGACCGATTATCCGGAACTCGAGGGCGTACAGGATTGTGACGTTGTAATCGTAGGAGCCGATATAGTCGGCTTGACAGCTGCCTTATGCCTTCTTGATGCAGGCAAGTCGGTCGTGGTGCTCGAAGCGCGTCGGGTAGGACGACAGGTCACGGGGCGCTCATCAGCTAAGGTCACAACTCAGCATAGCCTGATCTACAGATATCTCGCCGATATAGCTGGCGAAGAAATTGCTCAAGCCTATGCGGATGCAAACCGCAATGCCGTCGCAACGATCAAGGAATGGGTCAAAAAGTTCGATATCGACTGCGATTACGAGCCTAAGCACGCCACCTTTCGTCCAACTGTTCCGGTCGTACCCGTGGCGAATATCGTCACGTTCTCCTGCTGGCTCCATGGAACAATCCGTCGAGGAGCAAAGAGGCTCGTCAATTCCTTTGCTCCACGTCCGTTCTTCCGCTTGACAGATTGCCGACATAGGCAGAGCCTTGAGGCGTTGCTCTTGATGGCAGCGTGCCGATTTCGAGAGGTGCGCACGACCAGCTGAGAGGAGGTCCGCCATGGCACCACCTCCGACCTTTGCCGCGATGACCGCTGCGGCATCCGAACGGGCTGCAGCAGAGCGGCTTTCCCCACGAACGGCGGGTTGGGAGCGAGTCCAGGAGCCGCAGCAGTAAGGCAAGACTCCACTCAGCCCCTCCCAGCATCCGCTCCGAGGCTTCATCAGGGCCAAGCCCTTCGTCTCAGAACAAGGGAGTTTTCGTCATGCGCCCAATCATTGCCACCACTGCGCTTCTCCTTGCTGCCACCGGCACGCTGCTGGCTCAGGACCACAAGGCCGTGCAGGCCATGAGAGCAGATCAACTCCGGTGGGAGCCGGCCCCGCCCGTTCTGCCAAAAGGGGCACAGATTGCTGTCTTGTCAGGCGATCCCCACAAGGCGGGCCCGTTCACGATCCGATTGAAGACGCCCGCAGGCTATAAGGTTCCGGCCCACAGCCATCCCACGGCCGAGCGCATAACAGTCATCTCGGGTGATTTCCACTTTGGCATGGGCGACAAGCTGGATGAAGCCAAAGCTGAGAAACTCGGCAGCGGCGGATTTGTCGATCTCCCGGCCAACATGAATCACTTTGCCTTTACGAGCATGGACTCTGTGGTGCAGATCGACTCGGAAGGGCCGTTTGCCATCAAGTATGCGAACCCTGCAGATGACCCGAGCAAATCTCAATAGCCCATCCTGCCGGGTTACTGAATGTCCAAGAGATGGAGGGAACGATGTGCTACTATCGCGGATCATATACATCCGAGAACAGGATGAAGGCCGAGGCTGATCGCCAGAAGGAGCTTGAGGCCAAGCGGACACAGACCGTCGACAAGCTCCTGCACGAGGCTGACAAGGAGGCCCTGAAGGCAAACTCCAGCCCCGCTCCGGTCAGAGAGAGCATCCCGGCAAAGTAGGAACTACCCCTTGTGCCTGCTCCCTTACAAAGCGAATGCAGGTACGGTACCCCGCCAGAGCGGGGTACCATCTTTTCAGGCGCCAAGAGGCTTGTCCTCCACCAGCATCTCCCCTCATCACAGAACTGGAGAGACGCGGCACAAGTGATCAGGCGCTACGGCTGAGAAGAGCCCGCAGTTAGAGCTGCGGGTGGACACAGATGGCGGTCAGGTCGAACTCGAACCGCCCCGGGCGGGCGTCCCGAATTGCCGTGCGACCTCTGCTTTCAGGGTTTTAATGCTGACGGCACCCAATCAGTCGCGAACAAGGATGGCTTCGATCTCGACCGTCATGCGGTTGGGCAGCGAGCCCATGCCGACGGCCGAACGGGCATGCCGGCCCGCCTCGCCCAGCACCTCGACGAGAAGATCGGAGCAACCGTTGATGACCTTGGGATGGTCGGAGAAATCCGGTTCGGCGTTGACCATGCCGAGCAGTTTGACCACCGCCTCGATACGGCTCAATTCGCCAAGGGCCGATTTCGCGACGGCCAGCAGGTTGAGCCCTGTCAGGCGGGCGTCCTCATAAGCCTCCTCGATCGTCGTGTCCCGCCCCAGGCGGCCCGGCCGGTAGGTGCCGTCGACGCGCTTGGGACCCTGGCCGGAGAGGTAGAGAAGATTGCCGGCCAGGCGATAAGGAACATAGTTGGCCACCGGCACCGGCGCGTCCGGCAGCACCAGACCAAGAGACGCAAGTTTCTCTTCAGGCGTCATGATTGAAGCTCCTCTCATGCTTGATGCCATATTTGGCCGTTGATGACGACGCCTCGTGCAGCCAAGCGCATCGTTCCAGGAAGATGTTCCCCGACGGAATCCACATAATCGAATGCGCCGTCCTGAAGCTCCAGAATCGAGGCATCGCCCGCGCTGCCGGACTTGAAGGTGCCAAGTTCCGGACGCCTGAGAGCCAGGGCTGGATTTTGAGTTGCGGCCCTGATCACTTCGTCCAGAGGCATGCCCAGACAGAGGAACTTCGACATTGTGGTCAACAGATCGAAAGCCGGTCCGTCGATGCAGAGGGCGTGCACGTCACTGGAGATGCAGTCCGGCATGAAGCCATTCTCCAGCATGATCCGTGCTGTCTGGAATGAGAAGGATCCCATGCCGTGTCCAATGTCGAAGATAACGCCTCGCTGACGGGCGTCGATCACGGCTGGGTGCACCTTGCCGTCGGCAGTGGCGGGCGTGTTCGGGAATGGACGGAAACAATGGGTGAGAACATCGCCCTCACGCAGACGCTCAAGCACCTCGGGCAACGTCGGTGGCGGGTGATCAATATGCACCATCATGGGCATGTTCACGCGCTCCGCCACCTGGCGGCCGATATCCAGCGGAACGACCCCTGAATTACCTGAGGCGTGGAAGCCGACCCGGACTTTGATGCCCGCGAGCGTATCGCGGTTCGCTTCGGCGACTTCGGCTGCGTCGATGGGCGCCATGAGGCGCAGATCACCGCTCTCTCCTACCATGACACGTTTGGAGAAGCCGTAGATCCCGGCAAAGGAAACGTTGAGATAAGCGACGATGCGCACCGGCGAGGGCTTGATCACATGCTCGAGAAAACCCGGATAATTGCCTGGGCCGGCGCTTCCCGTGTCGACGAGGGTCGTACATCCGCCGCGGGCCAGGACGAGCGGATCGACGCCCAGCGAAGTTCCGCCCCAATAAACGTGAGTATGCAGATCAATCAGACCAGGCGTAACAATCTTGCCGCCGACGTCCTGAACCGTACGAGCACTCTCTGCAAGATTGTCGCCGGTCGCAACGACCCTCCCGGCGGAAAACGCAACATCCGTCACTCGATTGATCGACTGCGACGGATCGATGACGCGCCCTCCGCGCAGAACCAGATCAAAACTCATGGCGAGCAAGCCCCTTTCGGCATATTTGTCGTTGGTTTTGAAAAAAAATTACATGAAGGACGGCCCGCCACGTAATTCCACTCTCAATCCACCAGTAATAATGCCTAGTATCCGCGGTATTTTGGGTCAAGGGAATTGACACCAGAAAAGATCGCTTAATAAACTTTCAACGCCGCCTGCATGAACCATAAGGGAACGCAATCGTGGGCGTGGGATCAATGGAGGACTGTATGAAGGATCGTCGGCATTGCACGGGCGCTCTCACGCGCCGCGGGCTCGGACTGGCTGCAACAGGGCTGGCCGCGGCAACACTGTTTGGGACGTTCCCGGCTTGGGCGCAAACGACGACAAGCGCCAATCTCGCCATGATCGGTGAGCCCCAGTCGCTCGACCCCATGGCATCGACGGCTGACCTCGTCAGCATCATCATGCAGCATGTCTACGAGCCGCTGTTCACCTTCGACAGCAATTCTGCAGTCCAGCCCATGCTGGCTGCCGGCATGCCGACCATTTCGCCAGACGGCAAAACCTACACCGTCGAGCTGCGAAAAGGCGTAAAGTTTCATAACGGCCGCGAACTCGCTTCCGAAGACGTTGTCGCCTCCCTCAAACGCTGGGTCGATATGACCCCACGCGGCAAGGCGCTCGCCAAGAGCATCGACTCGATCTCCGCGAAAGGCCCCTCAACAGTCGAAATCAAGCTGAATGAGCTTCAGCCCGCATTGCTGGCACACCTCGCCCTGCCCTCGGGGTTTGCCGTCATTATGGCGAAGGAATCGATCGCCAATCCCCTCGTCGAGTTCATCGGCACCGGTCCCTACAAATTCCGGGAGCGCAAGCCGGATCAGTACGTGGTTCTCGTGAAGAACGACGCGTATTCCTCGCGCAGCGAGCCTGCGAGTGGCTATGCCGGCAAGCGCGAAGCGAAGATCGACGAACTGCGCTTTATCCCTGTCCCGAACGCAAATACGCGCGTCGAGGGCGTGTTGGCGGGACAATACCAATTTGCCGACCAGCTTCCGGTCGAGAGCTTCAAGAAAGTTTCGACGGCTCCATCCGCGACGGCCGTGCTGACAATGCCTTACGGGTTTCCTTACTTCCCGACCAACACCAAACAGGGTCCAATGGCGGACGTGAAGATCCGTCAGGCGTTTCAGATGGCATTGAACGCGGAGGAGCTTCTGCTCGCAGGCTTTGGCGATCCGAAATTCTATCAGGTCGCCGGCGAGCATTTCCCGAAAGGGTCTCCCTTCTACTCCACCGCGGGCGCCGACAAGTACAACAAAGGCGATGCCGAGGGTGCCAAGAAGCTCCTGGCCGAGGCCAAATACGACGGCACGCCCATTCGAATCCTCAATTCCAAGCAGTATGACTTCCACAACCGCATGGCGCTCGTCATGGCCGAGCAGTTGAAGGCAGCGGGCTTCAACGTCACGCTCGACGTTGTCGATTGGGCTACTTTGGTCCAGCGCCGCGGCGATCCGGCTCTCTGGGATGTCTATATCACCCACTCGGCATTCATGCCGGATCCAATGCTCTCGCCTCCGCAACTCGGCGACGGTGCTCCGGGCTGGTGGAAGACCCCTGCGAAGGATGCGGCCCTTTCGGCCTTCAACAGCGAACCGGATACAGCAAAGCGGGGTGCGCTTTGGGGCAAGGTGCAGCAGGTTATCTATGATGAAGTCCCTTACATCCGGGCTGGGAACTTCGCCTCGTTGAGTGGCCTCTCGAAGAAGATGAAAGGCTATACGCCGATGATGATGCCCGCCTTCTGGAACGTTGAACTGACCAAATAGGCGGCAGACATTCCTCGAATAGGCATCGGCAGAGGCGAAAGATGCGCCTCTGCCTCTTTTTCGGAGCCGGAAGCAATGTGGCTGAAGCTTGGTCGACGCCTTGGAAGTCTTCTCATCGTCATGTTCCTGGTGGCCACAATGGTCTTTTTTCTGACGCGGCTCGCGCCTGGTGATCCAGCGGCATTGATGCTTGGAGATCAGGCGACGGCTGAGGATATCGCCCGCTTGCGTCAGGTCTACGGACTCGACAAACCGATTCTTGTTCAGTTTGTCTTGTGGCTCAAGGAAATCGCATCCGGCAATCTGGGAGAGTCGATATTCCTGCAGCGTCCTGTCATTCAGGCCATCGCAGAACGCGCCGAGCCCACCTTCTTTCTGGCGCTCTTCTCCGTCTCCATCGCCACCCTGGTCGGTATTCCGGCCGGCATTGTCTCGGCCGTGTGGCGTGGGCGTCTGGCGGACCAGATCGTCAGCGGTCTCGCCATGCTGGCGGCCAATATCCCGAGTTTCTGGCTCGGTCTCATATTCATTCAACTCTTCGCCGTCCGCCTTGGTTGGTTTCCCGTCGCCGGATATGGTGAGCCGGGCGCGCCATTCATGGAACGCATCCTTCATCTGGCACTGCCCGCAACCGTTCTCGGGATCGTCAATTCAGCCCTGATTATTCGATTCACACGAGCCAGCATGCTCGACGTGCTGAGCGACG
Source organism: Microvirga sp. KLBC 81 (assembly GCF_003075415.1). Classification (GTDB taxonomy): domain Bacteria; phylum Pseudomonadota; class Alphaproteobacteria; order Rhizobiales; family Beijerinckiaceae; genus Microvirga. The sequence goes on along the minus strand of NZ_QDAH01000012.1, from coordinate 29,413 downwards.
ATTATGTCCGCACCGCACGCTCGAAGGGTCTGTCCGAAGCACGTGTGGTTCTGCGCCATGCCTTCGGCAACGCGCTCGTGCCGATCATCACCGTCGTGGGTCTCACGGCAGCCCTTCTCGTCGGCGGCGCCATCGTCACCGAGACCGTGTTCGGGCTTCCCGGTATCGGCAACCTCGTGGTCTCGGCCGTGCTGCGGCGGGACTACCCGGTCATCCAGGGAGCGCTCATCATCGTGGCCGCGATCTATGTGCTGATCAATCTGCTGATCGACATCATCTACACCTTCGTCGATCCTCGCGTGCGGTACTGAACATGGAACAATCCACCCTTCTCCTGTTCTTCCGCCGCATGTTCCGGCGCAAGCTCGTCTTCGTCGCCTTCATCGTGCTGTGCGCCATCGCACTGATGGCGCTCCTGGCTCCGTGGGTCGCTCCTTACGATCCGACCGCGATCAAAGTCATTCGCCGTCTCAAGCCGCCGGGCGAACTGAACTGGCTGGGCACCGACGAGTTTGGCCGGGATATTCTGTCCCGCATCATCTATGGCGCCCGCGCCTCAATCGGTATCGGCTTCGCCGTGGTGGTTGCCTCGATGACGGTCGGCACTCTTTGCGGGCTCCTGGCAGGTTACTTCCGGACCCTCGACAGTATCATCATGCGTGTGGTCGATGCGTTGATGGCGCTCCCTGACATTCTGCTGGCGATCTTCCTAGTGGCCGTCCTCGGGGCCTCCGCCTTCAACGTCGTGCTGGCCCTCTCCATCGTCTACACGCCGCGTGTGATCCGTGTGGTGCGCGCATCGACCCTGGTGATCCGCGAACTGCCCTTCGTCGAGGCAGCCCGCGCGTTGGGTGTTTCGACACGCCGGATCCTGTCCGTGCATATTCTCCTGAACGTCGCCTCCCCGGTTCTGGTGCAGGCGACCTTCATTTTCGCCTATGCGGTCCTGGCCGAGGCCGGTCTGTCCTTCTTGGGCGCGGGCGTGCCGCCTGAGTTGCCGACCTGGGGAACCATGATCGCCTCCGGTCAGCAATATGCGGACCAGGCCTTCTGGGTTGTGCTCTTCCCGGGGGTGGCCATCGTGCTGGCTGCCCTTTCACTCCAGATCGTCGGCGACGGGTTGCGCGATATGCTCGATCCCAAGCTGCGGAAGGCATTGTGAGCATGGATGCGCCTTCTCTTCTCTCCATCCAGGACCTCGAAGTCCGCTTTCGCACCGAGGGCGGAGAAATCGCTCCGGTGCGTGGCGTAACGCTTTCCGTCTCCGCGGGAGAAACCGTTGCTCTCGTGGGAGAGTCCGGCTCCGGAAAATCAGTGACGAGCCTCGCCACCATGGGCCTGCTTCCTCGCCCAGCCGGACGTGTCTCGGGAGGCAAAATTCTGTTTCGCCAGCGGTCCGGAAAGACCGTCGACCTCGCAACATTGCCCCTGCCGGACCTGCGCAAGCTGCGCGGCGCCGAGATCGCGATGATCTTCCAGGAGCCGATGACGAGCCTCAACCCGGTTCTGACCGTGGGTGAGCAGATCGCCGAATCCGTTCGCCTGCACATGGGCCTCGGCCATTCGGCCGCTCTTAAGCGAGCCGAAGAAATGCTTGATCTCGTAGAGATCCCGAATGCCCGGCGGCGCGTCCACGAGTATCCGCACCAGATGTCCGGCGGGATGCGCCAGAGGGTAATGATCGCGCTGGCCATGTCCTGCAATCCCTCGCTGCTCATTGCGGACGAGCCGACCACGGCGCTCGACGTGACCATTCAGGCCCAGATTCTCGCGCTCATCCAACGGCTGCAGCGGGAGATCGGCATGGGCGTTCTGTTCATTACGCACAATCTCGGCGTCGTCGCCGAGATCGCCGACCGGGTGACCGTGATGTATGCCGGGCAAGTAGTCGAGACCGGCTCGGTTGGAGAGATCTTCCGCACGCCACGCCACCCCTATACAAGTGCGCTGCTGAACTGCCTTCCGGCCCGCGCCCGGCGTGGAGAGGACGGGCGCCGTGTGGTGCAGTCGATTCCCGGCTCGATCGGCAAGGTCAGCGAAGGTTGTGCCTTCGCGCCCCGCTGCAGCCAGGCAGCCGATCCCTGTCGTATCGGCTCGGTCATGCTGGAAGCCGAGATGGATCGCAGCGTGCGCTGCCTGAGATGGAGGGAGACCCTCGCATGAGCGCCTTGCCGCTTCTGGCCGTTGAAGGCCTGACGAAACATTTTGGCCGGGCGCCGCATCTCGTACGCGCGGTCGAGGATGTCAGCTTCCATGTGGCACCCGGTGAAGTGCTGGGGCTGGTTGGCGAGTCCGGCTCGGGCAAGAGCACCATCGGTCGCCTTGTCATGAGGCTCATCGATTCGACTTCCGGTGCGATCCGGTTTGACGGCAAGGACATCGCGACGCAACCCGAACGGCAATTGAAAACGCTCCGCCGCGACGCGCAGATGGTTTTCCAAGACCCATATGCGAGCCTGAATCCCCGATTGCGCGTGCGCGACATCATCGGTGAGGCGCTCGATGCCCATCGGCTCGCCACCGGCGCCCGGCGCACCGAACGGATCGGAGAACTGTTGGAGACCGTCGGCCTGCCGGCCGCACACATGTCGCGCTTCCCGCATGAGTTTTCCGGCGGTCAGCGTCAGCGTATCGGGATAGCTCGCGCCCTGGCCGTGGAGCCGAGGCTGATCGTCGCGGACGAGCCCGTTTCCGCGCTCGACGTGTCCGTTCAGGCCCAGGTGATCAACCTGATGCAGGACCTGCGCCAACGCTTCGGATTGGCGATGCTGTTCATCTCGCACGACCTCGATGTCGTTGAGCTGATGTGCGACCGCATTGCTGTGCTCTATCTCGGCCGCATCATGGAGATCGGGTCGGCGCAAGAGATTTCGACGCGACCTCGCCACCCCTACACGCGAGCTCTTCTCGCAGCCTCGCCAAAGGCCGATCCCGACGCCCCCAAGATCCGACGCATGCTGAAGGGTGACATTCCTTCTCCCATGGCCCCACCCTCGGGCTGCGTGTTCCGCACACGATGCCCGATGGCGACGGAGGAGTGCGCCCGCAGCGTTCCCAGGCTGCGCTCGGCGGAGGGCGACCACAAATTCGCCTGCCACTATGACATGGAAAATGACGAAAGACCTGCTGCCGCATGACTCACGCCGACACCCTCCCCGGTCTACCGTCAGATGCGGGCTTCGATATTCTGCGATCCATCAACGCCAATATCGGCGCCATGTCGGTCGGGCAGCGCCGCATCGCCGCAATGATCCTCGAAGACCCGCATTGGGCTATGCAGGCCAATGTGGAGGAACTCGCCTCGAAGGCTGGCGTCAGCGCCCCTACCATCGTGCGTTTCGCCCGTATGATCGGCTGCGACGGACTGCGTGATCTGAAGCTGAAACTGGCGGGAGCCCTTGCAGTCGGCGCACCATACCTGCATCGCAGCGTGACCGCGAGCGACAGCACCGCAGACGTGGTTCGTAACGTTGTCGGCAGCGTGACCTCCGTTCTGGCGGATTGGCAACATCAAATCGTCCCGGCCCACGTTGAGCAGGCAGCGGAGGCCATGCATCGTGCCCGTCGGGTCGATTGCTTCGGAACCGGGGCGACCTCGAATTTCCTTGCGGTCGACATGCAGGCGCGCCTGTTCAGGCTCGGCATCACTGCGAATGCCTTCTCGGACGCGCATCTCCAGTTGGTCGCAGGTGCCACCCAGACCGACGAGGATGTGCTGTTCGCCATTTCCTATGTCGGGCGCATGCCTGCCCTTCTGGAGGCTGTCGCTGTCGGCAAGGAGCATGGGGCGACCGTGATCGCGCTGACCCAGACAAACACTCCCCTCGCCTCCATGGCGGACATCGTGCTGGGTATCGACGTTCCGCATGATGCGACCATGCGTGTCGGGAGTGATGCCTATGTGGTTCAGCTGCTGATGATCGAGATTCTGATGGTGATCATCGGTCTCAAGCGCGGCCCGGCAACACTGAGCCGCCTTGGCGAGATCCATGATATTCTGCTGACCCACGGCGTCGATAGTGACGATCCTTCGTTGCTGCATTGGGGCTGGAAGCAGGTCTTGAGCAACAAGAATCCCGACAGGAGTTGAAGCGCATCGATCAAACTCTGAGGCGAGCTGTGCCGATGCTCTAGCGGTCCGTAATAGAAGAGGAGCTCTCAGAGCCGGTCCTTTGTGTTTGCAGCCTTGCAAAGGAGGATTGGCAGCGCAGACCGTTGTCTCACGCAAACGTGTCTCCCCAGATGTCTGGCCAACCAGCCACCGTATGCTACCCAAGAGGTGCCTTGCTGCAATGCAGCGACGCTGATTGTCCCTTTTAGGCATCGTGCCTTGATTTTCTACAAGTGACGGAGAACTCATGACCACCCGTACGAACGATGTGGCGCTGCTTGCCGCCCGCCTGGCTGTCGCGGCCCTTTTCCTGCCCGCCGGCATCGGCAAATTGTTCGGTCTGTCCGGCTTTACGGCGATGCTGGCCAGCAAGGGGCTGCCCTATCCCGATCTCCTGGCCGTCCTCGGTGTCGCGGCCGAGGTCCTGGGGCCTATCGCGCTGATCCTGGGCGTCGCTCCACGCCTGACCGCACTGCTGCTGATCGCCTTCACGCTCGTTGCCACTCTGATCAGCCACAGTTTCTGGACGTTCCCGGCAGAGGCTCAGGCGGCCCAGCAGACCCAGTTCTTCAAGAACGTGGCGATCATCGGCGGCCTGCTGTTCTATTTTGTCAGCGGCGCCGGCGTGTTCAGCATTTCACGCTTTGTCGGTTCCCGAGGTTCATCCCGCGGGATCGTGGCTCCGGCGGAGTGAGCCGGGCGAGCCCCGGCCAAAAGGGCAGAGGCGCTTCGGGTCTCTGCCCATTTCGAGTTCCTTGGCATCAATGTCACGGCAAAGAGCCAGGGGCCTCGGCTGGGGGGCCAAACCGGCGCCAGGCCGCACGACGCACGGCTCCGTCCTGATCAGGCCACAGCGGCAGACTATGTCTCCTTTGTTTCCTCGCGTGGCTGCCCCATGAGTTTGAACCCAACGCGACCAATCTCCAGCCCGCCCCCCTTCGAGAGCCCCGTGCGTCTGCGCGAGGTGCGCCTGGTCTCGGGCCTGATCCTCGGGGCATTCCTTGTGACCCACTTCGGCAACCATGCCCTCGGCCTCGTCTCGGTCGGCGCCATGGAGGAGGCGCGGCGGTGGTTCAACCTGCTCTGGCGCAACCCCCTCGGCACAATCCTGCTTTACGGCGCTCTCCTTCTGCACTTCGTGCTAGCGCTCCAGGCGCTCTACCGCCGCCGGACGCTGCGCATGCCGTTCCGGGAGGCGGCGCAACTGACGCTCGGCCTGGTGCTGCCGTTTCTTCTCATTCCCCACGTGACCGGGACCCGGATCGAACTGGCGCTCACGGGGCGGGAAGCCGACTACCCTGAGGTCATCCGGAACCTGTGGACCCTTTCTCCCGAAAGCGGCGCTCGTCAGGCGGTCGCTCTCGTCATCGCGTGGCTGCACGGATGCCTGGGTGTCTACTTTTGGCTCCGCCCCAAGCCCTGGTTCCACCGATATGCTCTTGGAGCCTACACAGGCGCCCTTCTCGTGCCTCTTCTGGCCTTGCTCGGGTTCGCCGAGGCCGGCAAGACCATTGCGGCCGATCCGGATCTGCTGAACGCGCCGGGGCCGCCATCAGCCCACGCGAGCCTGTCCGCCATCCGCTCCAGCCTCTATCTCGCTTTTGGGTCCTTGATTGGGGCAGCCCTCGCGGCACGGGCAATCCGTGTGGCATGGAACTGGTCACAGCGGCTTCGCATCACCTATCCGGGAGGGCGGGTTGTCAGCGTCCCGCGCGGCTTCAGCGTCCTCGAAGCCAGCCGGACAGCAGGGATCATGCACCCGTCCGTGTGTGGTGGGCGGGGCCGGTGCTCGACCTGCCGTGTCCGGGTTCTTGAAGGCCTCGAGGGTCAGCCCGACCCGACACCTCAAGAGCGAGCAACTCTGGCCCGGATTAAGGCCGGTCCGGATGTCAGGCTCGGGTGCCAATTCCGGCCTGCCCGCGACGTCTCTGTCGTGCCCGTCCTGTCCGCCGCGCGCACCAGGCTTACCATGACCGAGGGGAGCAGCCGGGCTGCGCGTGGGCAGGAACGCGAGATCGCCGTCCTGTTCTGCGACCTGCGCGGGTTCACCAGCCTAACGGAACGGCGCCTGCCCTTCGACACCGTTTTCCTCCTCAACCGCTACTTCGAGGTGGTCGGTCACGCGGTGGACGAGACCGGTGGGCATCTCGACAAGTTCATCGGCGACGGGGCGCTTGCACTATTCGGCTTGTCCACGGATCCGGAGGAGGCATCAAGACAGGCGGTCGAGGCTGCCCTGCGCGTCCGCCAAGGAGTCGCGGATCTGAATGCAGCCTATGGCAGTGAGCTCGATGAGCCCCTTCAGATCGCAATGAGCCTTCATGCCGGGCCTGCCATCGTCGGCGAGATGGGCTACGGCAACGCGACGAACCTGACAGCCGTTGGGGATACGCTCAATGCTGCAAGCCGGCTGGAGGAGTTGGCCAAGGAGCTCGATGCCGAACTCGTCATATCCGATGAATTAGCCAGGCTGGCCGCACTCCGTCTGGTCGGGTACAAGCGGCGGACGCTCACCATGAGAGGGCGCACGGCGCCCCTCGATGTATGGATCATCCCCGACACGCGGCCCCTCTCGAGCCCACGTTCCGGCTGAAGGTTGCCATAGCTTAAAAGAAGGAAGTGGCGGAGACGGAGGGGTCTCTCTCATTTTCCGCTTAAGTCCCCGATTTCGTTCAAGATCCATAGAGGCGCCCGCGGTCCCCTGTGACGCGCTTCAGGGACATTAGAGCATCGTGCGGAACCGAAGGCCCGCGTCAGCGAAAAGTGGACCCGGTTTTCCGCGCAAACGATGCTCTCATTCAAGGAGAAAGCATCGGATGGGTCCCAAAAGTGCAAAGCCACTTTTCACGTCCGAGGCTGTAGAGCTGTTTCCATTGGCCTCGAATCAGCTCTCGTCTTTGCCGGGCCGCTTTTTTTGACGGTGAACCGGAGCCACTTCACCGAAAAATGCTCTGGCGATCATCCTCCTGGCCCGATTGAACAGCCGATGAGGTCCAGTCTCAGACATATCGTGCGCCCTTATCGTGCTTCTGAAGAGAAATTCTTACAGAGAGCACGAAAACCTTCCTAGCGGTTCCTTCGGCAAAGCCTAGGTCCAGGCTATTCGACTTTCAGCGCGGCTACGGTTTCATAGATTACACGGAAGCCTTGAAACCGGGGCGGGACGGCGGATGGCGGACAGAAGTCCTGGTGTCGTCATGCGAACGAAGAGGATATCGCCCTCTGGCGTCAGCCGCCTGGCAACAGTTACGTCCGCACGTCGAGGGTCGGCGCAGAAGTGGACACGCAACTAGCCCAGGCTTTGCGTCGTTCGGGGCCCCTTTTCCGCCAGGCAAGCAATGGTTTCGTCCGGCGAAAACTGAACGAACACCACAGCCTTCAGGTACTATCCAGGGTACTGGAGCCATGCTTCCAGAGGCGAACGAGGTAAGGACGTCACAATGATCAATCTCGCCGGTGCGGTGCCATTCCTGGGCACATTCAGAGCTGCGCCCCTGCCGGATCGCGTGGCTGCCTATCTGCGCCTCGAGGAGCAGGAAGGGCTCCGCCTTGCCGCCAAGGTCCGCATCGGGCTTCTCGCGGTGGCATTCCTTTGGCTCGGGCACGACCTGTTCCACGTCGGCTGGGCCGCCGTGTTCAACCTCGCGGCGGTGGGAGCCGTCCTCGCCTCCGGTTTGGCCGAGTTCGCGATCCTGAAGCGACACCGCCATCCACGCGGCATTGCCATGGCGTTTGCCCTGCTCGACAGCGTGATTCTTGGCGTCGTCCTGACCCTGCCCAACCCCTGGCTCGAAGGCACGATCCCGATCACCATGACTCTCAAGGGGGGACTGGTCCTCTGGTTCGTGTTCCTGCTGGCCCTGCGCGCCTTTGCTCTCGATCCCCTCCTGTTGATGTGGTCCGGGGTCTGTGCGGTGCTGGGCTGGTCCATTCCCCTCGTCGTTGCCTTCCTTGACCCCGACATCCGCATCGGCGTTCCGAGCATGTCGGGGAGCATCGTCGCGAACTCCGTCGAAGCGTTTCGCGATCTCGCCTTTGTGCATATCGGGCAATGGTACTCCGAAGCCCTCGTACTGCTTCTGGTGGCGGCGGCGCTCACGGCGGCGGTCGAACGCTCACGCCGTCTGGCGCTCACCCGTGCCAGCGCCGAGCGTCGGCAAGCCAACCTCGCCCGCTACTTCTCGCCCCGCGTCGTGGAGCGGCTTGCCCGTTCCGACCAGCCATTCGGCGGGGACCGGCGGCAGGAGGTGGCCGTGCTCTTCGCGGACATCAAGGGCTTCACGACACTTTCCGAGCGGCTTGCTCCCGAGGAGGTCATGCAGCTCCTGCGCGGGTTCCATGCCCGGATGGAGAGCATCGTCTTCGCGCACGGCGGGACGCTGGAGAAGTTCATCGGCGATGCCCTGCTGGTCACGTTCGGCGTTCCCGATCCCGCTTCGGACGACGCCGTCCGGGCGCTCGCCTGCGCCCAGGCCATGCTGGCTGAGGTCGAGCGGTGGAATGACGAGCGTTCGCGCCGTGGCCAAGAGGACATCGAGATCGGCGTCGGCCTTCACTATGGTCCGGTCGTTATGGGCGACATCGGCTCCGAGCGCTCGATGGCGTTCACGGTCGTGGGCGACACGGTCAACACGGCCAGCCGCCTCCAGGGCGTCACGCGTGAACTGGGCTGTGACGTCGTCGCCAGCGAGGCCCTCATGGCAAAAGCTCGCGAGGCGGCAGGTGATCCGTCCGTTGTCGATGCCTTTCGGTTCGCTGGGCTACGCACGTTGAGGGGCCGAAGCATCCCGGTCGGGGTCTGGTGCAGGTGAGGCAACGACCCTCATTGGGCAAGTCATGAGATTGCACCTTCGGCAGCGGTCGTGACCGGCCACGGCGGGATCGCCCATACCCCTGCCGGAGCCGCAATCGCGTTCCACGCGGCAAGCGAGGGACGTTGGCAGGCGAACCCACGGCGTGGATTGCGGAGCGTTGACCAGCAGCGGTCGCATATCTTCCTCCTTGCTGGCTTTCAATCACAATTCCGCACCCATTCGGCGGCACACTGGCCCAAACATCAGCTCGATTCGGACCCGGGGCTCGTCGCCGCCGCTGGCTCGATGATCCCGACGAGGAGGCATCAACCGCGAAGAGACCGCCACAGAGGAGCTGATGATCATGGAAATGCAGGTGAAGGCCCTCGCGGGCCTCGATATCCCGCCGCGCGTCCATCGCAGGATACTGGAGTTCCTCAACTCGGCCGGTCGACCCAGCGATCTCATGGAGGCCATCCAATCGGTTTCGCACGGCCGGGGTCGACGTCGCATAGCTCAGCCGATCTTCGACGAGCGCCTCGCGAGAACGGTCTTCGACCATAGGGAGTCGCTCGGCGCCTATGGTTTTCACGACCTTCGTCAGCTTCTCGAGATCGACGGACTGACCTCGGCGCACATTCACACGCTTCATGAGCACTTCGGGCCCGCAGCCTACGGGCAGTGGCGCATTCTCGACTACAACACACGGCACCCCGACGGGCGTGCCATGGATGTGGCCCACGCTGCCCTTCTGCACACCGGCAAGGTCCTGTTCATTCCCGCCGACTATGACAGCGAGGGATGGCCTACTCCCATCTGGGATCCAACCGACGAGTCGAGTCCCAAGTTCGAGTATCCAGTCTCGAATCCCGACTATGCCCTCTTCTGCGGCGGCCACTCGTTCCTGTCCGACGGCAGGCTGCTGGTCGTCGGCGGCGGCGGTGATCGGAACGTGACCCCCGGCGCGGTGGCAGGCTTCAAGTTCGATCCCGTGGCACGGTCCTGGACCCGGACGGCGGGAGACATGCATCACGGGTACCGCTGGTATCCTACCGTCGTGACGCTTGGCGATTTCCGGTGTCTCATCACCTGCGGCGACGGCGACGGCGACATGGAGGTCTACAACGAGGCGCGGGACCGTTTTGATGACATCACCGGCGACTCCCGTGGCTTCCCGAACCTGTACCCCGGCTTCCACCTGCTGCCCAACCACACCGTGTTCTACTCGCGCACGGGATGGGGAAGCGCCGGCGCCCAGCCTGCCACCCCGGACAACGAGTCGGGCTTCTTCGCATTCTCAGCGCCTGTCGCGGGTTCGCAGTCGGGCACGTGGACAAACATCACGCCGGCAGCGACCAACCGTGTGAAGGGCATGTCGGTCATGCTCTTGCGGGCGATGTCGACGAATGTCCGGATTCTCGTCGTCGGTGGCGCCAGCAGCACGGACAACGACACCTACGAGATCATCGATGTCTCCAACCTAACGCCATCGTCCGCTTGGAACATGCCGAAGCCGATGCCGGACAAGCAATCCAGGCGGCAGTGCAATGCGGTACTTCTCCCGGACGGCACCGTGTTCGTCAGCGGCGGGATCGATACGCAGTTCTCGCCTTGCGCCCTGTACCTTCCGGATCAGGACGACTGGCTCCCGATGGAGAGGATGCTCTACATCCGCACCTACCATTCGGTTTCGCTCCTGCTCCCTAGCGGCAAAGTGATGGTGGCTGGGGGCGACGGCACTCCGCAGATCGAGATCTTCAGTCCACCGTATCTGTTTCATGGTCCGAGACCTGTCATCTCCTCCGCCCCGCAAGCGGTTCACCATGGGGAAACCTTCCACATCGATACGCGGCAGGCCGACACCATTGCGAAGGTCGTGCTGGTGAGGCCCATGGCCGTCACGCACCAGACCGACACGGAACAGCGGGTCATTGAGCTGTCCTTCTCGCGCATTCCCGGCCACGGCGGCAGGCTCGAGGTGACGGCACCGGACGGAGGCTTCCCCCATTCCCTCGCGCCCCAGGGATACTACATGCTGTTCATCCTGAACCGCGACGGCGTCCCGTCCGAGGCGAGCTGGATCGCCCTGATCTCCCCCCATCGGTTCACCGTTCTCGACCGCACGCCGATCGCATCACACAAGCGCCATGATGACCACATGGAGCTGTGGGTGGTGGACGCCTCCGGCACGGTCCGCGGCAACTGGTGGAACGGCGCCTGGCACGAATGGTACTCCCTGCCTAACCCAGGGGTCCGGTTCCCGCCGCGCGGGCACCTTGCAGTGCTCGGGCGGCACGAGGACCACATGGAGGTGTTCGGCATCTCCGAGGACGGCGTGCTCCGACACATCTGGTGGGACGGCAGCAACTGGCAGCAGTGGGGCACGCTCGGGGCGCCCGCCGCCGGCTTGCCCCCCGGAGCCCCGCTCGCCGTCCGCTCCCGCGTCAGGGATCACATGGAGGTGTGGGTCGTGGCGGCCGATGGGCAGGTCCATGCGATCTGGTGGGACGGCACCAACTGGCAGGGCTGGTATGCGCTGCCTGGGGCGACCTTCCCGGCGGGTGCGCCGCTTGCCTCGCACTGCCGTCATGACCGCCACATGGAAATTTGGGGCATCGACGGGACCGGGACGCTGCGCGGCAACTGGTGGAACGGGAACTGGAACGGATGGTATTCGCTACCAACGCCGCCCGGGGGCTTCGGCCTGGTGCCTGGTGGGCATCTTGCGATGCTGGGTCGGTACGAAGACCACATGGAGGTCTGGAGCATCGGCACCGACGACCGGCTCCACGGGGTCTGGTGGCATGACAACTGGCAGCCTTGGTACACCCTCCCAGGACCGTTCTCGTTCCCGCCGGGCGCTCCATTGGGGGTCCTGTCCCGCAACGAACACTATATGGAGGTCTGGTGTGTCGGCGACGATGATCGGCTGCACGGCGTGTGGTGGAATGGATCATGGGAACCTTGGTACACGGTCGGTCCGATGCCCATTCCGGAGCGGACACCGCTTGCAACCCTGTCTCGCAACGACGACCACATGGAGGTCTGGTGCGTAGCCCCTGATGATCCGCGTCCGTTCATGCGGACCGTTCACGGGGTGTGGTGGAACGGTCCCTGGAACCCATTCTACCGTTTGGGGTAATGCGGCTCTTGAGCTTTGGTGCGAGCCGCCTGATATTCGCGCTCCTTCTCGGGCCATGTGCTCTTGATGAATGCCATGACCGCCCGGATCTCCTCGTCGGACAACATTCCGGCAAATGCAGGCATGTTGCTCTCATGACCGGGCACGACGGCGGCAAGCCCCTTGCTGGTAATCGTGAAAAGCTCGTGGTCCGAATGGTGCCAGGTATGGCCGGTTGCATCGTGAGGGGGCGCCGGAAGACGACCGCTCGGCAAGAGTTCCTGCCAGTTCGGTTGTCCCTCGAGGTTCGCGCCGTGGCAGGACGCACAATGCTGGCCGTACAGGCTGCGCCCCAACGCAACCTGGGCGCTGTTGTCGAGGCGGGAGGGGGCACCGGATAAGTACCCGAGCACCGCCGCGGCCCCTCCCACCGCCACCATTCCGGCCAGAAGGATTGTCTGTTGGGGTTTCCCGATCATGTTGAGTGCCATGACCTGATCACTCCGCAGCCAGCTTGCCTTCCACCAAACCAATGTCGGCTGCATGGGTCTCCGCGTCCGCCCTTCGTGGAAGCCCGCGTCCCTTGATCAGGCCATAGATCGCCGGGATCACGATCAGGGTCAGCAGGGTCGATGAGACCATGCCGCCGATCATCGGGACGGCGATCCGCTGCATGACCTCCGAGCCAGTGCCGGTGCTCCACAGGATCGGCAGCAGGCCCGCCATGATCGCGACCACCGTCATCATCTTGGGCCGGACGCGCTCGACCGCGCCGACCATGATGGCCTCGTAGAGGTCGGCCCGGGTGAACGGCCGTCCCTGAGCCACACGCTCCGCCCTCAGGTGCTCCAGCGCCTGATCTAGGTAGATCAGCATCACCACCCCAGTCTCGGCGGCGACGCCTGCGAGGGCTATGAAGCCCACCGCCACCGCGACCGAGAGGTTGAACCCGAGCCACCACATCAGCCACACGCCGCCGACGAGGGCGAAGGGCAGTGACAGCATGACGATCAGCGTCTCGGTGATCCGGCGGAAGTTCAGGTACAGCAGCAGGAAGATGATCAGGAGCGTGGCGGGTACGACGATCTTCAGGCGCGCCTCTGCCCGTTCCAGGTATTCGAACTGCCCGCTCCACTGGACGTACGTGCCCGCCGGGAGCTTCACCTCGCTGGCGACCGCCCGCCGGGCCTCGGCGACGTAGCCGCCGAGATCGCGTCCGGCAATGTCGACGAAGATGTAGGTCACGAGCTGCCCGTTCTCCGTGCGGATCGAGGTGGCGCCCCGCGTGAGCTTGACCTCCGCCACCTCGCCGAGCGGCACCGTGCCGCCCGCGGGCAAGGGTACCTGCACCTCGCTCGCGATGGCCTGCGGGTCCGAGCGCAGGTCTCGCGGGTAGCGGATGGTCACGCCGTAGCGTTCCCGGCCCTCGACTGTGGTCGTCACGACCTCCCCACCCATCGCCGTCGAGATCACGTCCTGCACATCGCCGATGGTCAGGCCGTAGCGGCCGAGTGCGATCCGGTCCGGCACGACGTCGAGGTAGTAGCCCCCGATCACCCGCTCGGCATAGGCGCTCGTGGTGCCAGGCACTGCATTGACCACGGCCTCCACTTGGCGGGCGGCCTTTTCCATCTCGGCGAGGTCCGTCCCGAACACCTTGATGCCGACGGGCGTGCGGATGCCGGTCGAGAGCATGTCGATGCGGGCCCGGATCGGCATCGTCCAGGCGTTCGACACGCCGGGGAACTGGAGCGCCTGGTCCATCTCGGCCTTCAGGCTCGCCAGCGTCACGCCCGGCCGCCATTCGCTCTTCGGCTTCAGGTTGATGATCGTCTCGAACATCTCGGTCGGCGCCGGATCGGTCGCGGTCGCCGCCCGTCCCGCCTTGCCGTAGACCGACGCCACCTCTGGGAAGGACTTGATGATCCGGTCCTGCGTGGCGAGAAGCTCCGCCGCCTTGGTCACCGACAGGCCCGGCAGGGTCGTCGGCATGTACATCAGCGTGCCTTCGTCCAGGTCCGGCATGAACTCCGAGCCGAGCTGGCGGGCCGGCCAGACTGTGGCGGCCAGCGCCACCAAGGCAACCAATATCGTGAAGGTCTTGGCCTTCAGGACACCTCGGATGATCGGGCGGTAGATCCAGATCAGCAAGCGGTTGATGGGGTTCCGATGCTCCGGGATGATGCGCCCGCGCACGAAGATCACCATCAGGGCCGGGACGAGTGTCACCGACAGGATCGCCGCCGCCGCCATGGCGAAGGTCTTGGTGAAGGCAAGCGGACCGAAGAGCCGTCCCTCCTGAGCCTCCAAGGTGAAGATAGGCAGGAACGACACGGTGATGATCAGCAGGCTGAAGAACAGCGCTGGGCCGACCTCGCTCGCGGCCTCAATCAGGATTTCCACCCTCGGCTTGTCCTTGGGCGCCCGCTCCAAGTGCTTGTGGGCGTTCTCGATCATCACGATGGCCGCATCGATCATCGCCCCGATGGCGATGGCGATGCCGCCGAGACTCATGATGTTGGAGCCTAGCCCCAAGAGCTTCATGGCTCCGAACGCCATGAGGATGCCGACCGGCAGCATGAGGATGGCAACCAATGCGCTCCTGACGTGCAGGAGGAAGACGATGCACACGAGGGCGACGACGATGCTCTCCTCGAACAGCGTGTTCTTGAGGGTCGCGATGGCATCGTTGATGAGCTGTGAGCGGTCGTAGACGGGGACGATCTCGGCGCCCTTGGGCAGGCTGGACGCGATCTCCGACAGACGCGCCTTGGCACTGTCAATCACGTTGAGGGCGTTGGCACCGAACCGTTGCAGGATGATGCCGCTCGCGACCTCCCCTTCCCCATTCAACTCGGTAATGCCGCGGCGCTCGTCGGGCCCAAGCTCGACACGGGCCACATCGCCGACACGGACGGGAACGCCGGCGTCGGTCTTCAGGACGACGGCCTCGATGTCCTGAATGCTCTTGAGATAGCCGCGGCCGCGGACCATGAACTCGAACTCGGAGAGCTCGACCGTGCGTCCGCCGACGTCCATGTTGCTGGTGCGGATCGCGTCCCGCAGCTTCTGAAGCGGGATGCCTTGCGCTCGCAACCGGCGCGGATCGACGACGACGTTGTACTGCTTGACGAAGCCGCCGACGCTCGCGACCTCGGCGACGCCCTCGGCCTTGGAGGCGGCATAGCGCACGACCCAGTCCTGGAGCGAGCGCAGCTCCGCCAAGGTCATCTGCTTGGCGACGACGGCGTATTGGTACACCCAGCCCACCCCGGTCGCGTCGGGTCCCAAGCTCGGGGTCACACCAGCCGGCAGGCGACGGGAGGCTGCATTCAGGTATTCGAGCACCCGGCTGCGCGCCCAGTACGGATCGGTGCCGTCCTCGAAGATCACGTAAACGAAGGACACCCCAAAGAACGAGAAGCCGCGGACGACCTTCGACTTGGGCACGGTCAGCATGGACGTGGTCAGCGGGTAGGTGACCTGGTCCTCGACCACCTGGGGCGCCTGTCCCGGGTAATCGGTGTAGACGATCACCTGCACGTCCGAGAGGTCGGGAATGGCATCGAGCGGCAGGGTGCGCAGCGCGTAGACGCCGGCCGCGACGGCGAACGCCGCGCCGATGAGGACCAGCAGCAGGTTGCGGGCCGACCAGGCAATGAGGCGGGCGATCATGGCTTGCCCTCTGACGAGGCCATGCCCTGGAGGGCGGCCTTGAGGTTGCTCTCGGCATCGATCAGGAAGTTCGCCGCCACGACCACCCGATCGCCCTCGGCCACGCCGTCCCGGATCTCGGTGAAGCCGGCTCCCCGCACTCCGGCCTTGACTTCACGGGGCTCGAACCGCCCCTCGCCCCTGTCGAGGATCACGACCTGGCGGGTGCCGGTGTCGATCACGGCGCTGTCGGGCACAGCCACGACAGCGTCCTGCGGCCCGGCGGCGAACTCGGCATCGGCATACATGGCGGGGCGCAGGATCCCGTCCGGGTTGGCGAGTTCGATCCGGACACGGGCCGTGCGCGTCTCCGTGGCCAGATGCGGGTAGATCCGTGACACCATCCCGGTGAACTCGCGGCCGGGAAAACCTCGGACCCGCACGGTGGCCGGTTGGCCCTCGCGGATCAGGGCCAACTCGCGTTCTGTCACGTCGGCCAGCACCCACATCACCGAGTGGTCGACGATGCGGAACAGCACGTCGCCGGGCATGGCCCGCATGCCGTCCGCCACGCTGCGCTCGACCACCACCCCGTCCCGCGGAGCCGTCCAAATGATTGTGAGCGGAACCCTGCGGGTACGCTCGATCTCGGCGAGCACATCGGCCGACACACCCAGATTCTCCAAACGCCGACGCGCCCCGTCCAGCACCAGACGGCCGCCGGGTTGGATGCCCCCATCCATGAAGGTGCTCAGGTATTGGGCGCCCGCGGCTGCGATTTCGGGAGAATACAGCCGCAGCAGGGGCTCGCCCTTGCGGACAGGGTCGCCCGTGGTCACGTTCTCGACCTTCTCGACGAAGGCCTCCGACCGAACCGAGACCACCGAGATACGGCGTTCGTCTTCGGCCAAGGCTCCCGGGGCCCGCACCGGCATGGTGAGGATGCGTCGCCCGACGGCCTCGGACCGCACCCCGGTGCGCTGGAGCTTGCCCGGGGAGACGGTGACGGTCGAAGCATCGGCATCGCCCTCGTAGACCGGGATGTAGTCCATCCCCATCGAGTCCTTCTTCGGCACCGGCGATGTGTCAGGCAGACCCATCGGGTTGCGGTAGTAGAGGATTCGCTTGGCTCCCTTGTCTGGCGCAGCGGGGGCATCCGCTGTCGCCGCCGGCTTGTCCTCGAAGCTTACGTCCTCGCTGGCATGGACCGGGCGGTAGTCCCGCCCATCCTCGGTCTGCTTCGGCTCGAGCGAGTACAAGGGCTTCCCGTCCGGATCTTGATAATAGACGACCGGGCCAATCGGGGCGGTCTTAGCCGCCGACGCGCGCACCGGTGCTGGCTGTTCCATTCCCAAGGAGGTGCGCGCACTCTCGGCGAGCGCATGGAGGTCGATCCCCGACGTGTCGAGCGCAGGCAGCTTCAGCCCGCTCTGTCCCGCCCAGTAGCCGCCACCCCCGGCGATGACTGCGATGGCCAGCGCCCCCAGCATCCATCCGACCCGGCTCATCACTGCGCCCTCAGAACAAGCTTGGTCACGATCGTCCCGGTCTCCCCATGAATCTTGGCGGCGAGCGAGAGCTGCCAGTTCCCCTCCATCGTCAGGTTGGTCTTGAACCGGTAAGTCCCCGGTTCCGCCGAGGGCACTTGCTCGATGGGGGATGTCATCGTCGGCATCCCGTCCGGGGCCATGTCGATGCGCTTGGCGAAGATGACCGCATCCGGAACCGGCTGGCCCGAGCGCTTGCTGACGAGCCGGACGGCCACAACCGCTCCGCCTTGCGGCATCTCTGTCTGGACGAGCTGGAATTCATAATCCGTGATATCGGCCGAAGCCGGTGCGGCAAGGGCAAAGCCAAGCAGCGCTGCCCCAAGGGCGCGTGCAGGGGTGGACAGGGGCATTGGGTACTCTCCTCAATTCAACAGGGTCGCGGATGCGACTTGCGGCAGGCGCGGCAACAGGCCACGCGGTGCCATGCGGCCTAGAGCATCGGACGTGAAAAGTGGACTTGCACTTTTGGGATCGATCCGATGCTCAGCCTTGAGAGGAGCGCATCGTTTTGAGCGGAAAACCGGATCCACTTTTCCGCACGATGCGCTAGGGGCCAGTATTGAATTCAGGCTTGCGGAGGGCGAGGCGGCGGAATCGGGTCGAGCGTGTCCAGGCTGGCATCATTTCCGGGCAGGAGTGCTCGAGCGACGCTGAGCCGGGCCGGAACGGCGCCGATCGGCATGATGCCCTGGACGATCTTGGCCAGACAAAGGGTCGCGAGCGGACAAGCCTTCTGGCAGTCCGGCACGGTCGGCTGCTCAGGCGGACAGCACGGCATGTCTGTCATCGCCATGTCGCCATCCAAGGACGTCATGTCCGTCATATGCATGGGCGCAGCCATCCCGCCGGCCACCGCGGGGGCGGTGAACGGAGCAAGCACGAGCCCCACGATCGCGATGACCGAGAGCAGACGCGTGATGGCAAACCACAGCTTCATATGACCAAACTCTCACACGAAGCCCGAATTGCAAAGCGTGACACCGTCACGAGGGCGTGACCTATCGGGCGGCTGACGTCGCCGAGGCGGTTGCGGGCGCTGGCGTCGACCGCAAGCGAGGCGCCGTCCACGGATTCCGTGGACGGCGCCTGCCGGAAGCTCTGGTGCTGTCCGCCGTCGGCATAGACCAGTCTGACCGGCTGCACGCCCTTGGTCACCAGCGTGGCAATCGCCCGCTCATCGTTCCGGCGTTTCTGAGCGACCGCCGCCATCGCGGAGGCTCGGCCGTCATCCGGAACGGATACGACTGGAACTGGAAGCCGCGCCGGCCGCCGGCGAACGCCTCGCGGGCCAGGGCATAGACCTCGGAGATCGCCTCGTCCGTCATGGCGAAGCAGCCGCTCGACGAGCACGAGCCGTGCACCATCAGGTGCGCTCCGGTCCGGCCATGGGCGCGGTCGTACTCGTTCGGGTAGCCGAGGTTGAAGGAGAGATGGAAGCTGGAGTTCGGGTTCATCTGAGCGGGCGTGACCGTGTAGAAGCCCTCCGGTGCCTGGCGGTCGCCCTCGCGGAGCTTCGGCCCGAGCTGGCCCGACCAGCGGCACATCGGATAGGTCTTGAGGAGCGCGTACCGGCCGTCGGAGCCGCGCTTCCAGACCTCGATCTCGGCTTCCTTCTTGAAAGCCCGCATCAGGATCGGGTCGTTCTGGGACATGCCCTTGCTGGCCATCAGCGCCATGGTCGCCGGCGGGATCGGCACCAGGTGGCGCGTGGACATGTTCTGGCCCGGCAGGCCGTGAGCGCGAGCCCCGCAGCCAATGCGATACGCTTCATCATGGGATCCCGCATTCCGATCCGCCCGGTGAGTGCCGGACAGTTCCCCGTTTTCCGGTATTCGTTGGCTTCGGATCCGCCGTGCCGGGCCCTCGCCACTCCGACACAGAGCTTGCCGCCAAGTCCGGAAGGATTGAGGCGTTCGGCTCGGGTTCACCCACGATCCACAGAGCGGACCAAGCAGGGATCCTGTGCCCCCACTCTGGTTCGCCCACGCCATCTGCACAAGCACTACGGGCCTGACCTTGCCGTCATGGGAAGGTCCAGACAGGTTGGGACCTGAGCGAATCCGAGGATCCCGGCCATGCATCTCTTCCACGTGCCCGGCCTGACCTGCGGCGGCTGCCTGGGATTTATGACCCGAGCCCTGCAGGATGTTGATCACGCGGCAGCCGAGCGGAAGACCCGGTGAGGCTGACAGGGGGGTGGATGGCTCTTCGAACCGAACCTCCCCAGCTGCTTGACCAGCTTCGGGTTCGGGGCGAACCTCGAGCCGTGGCGGGCACGAACAGTCAAGGCAGCCCTCAATGCAATCCACTGTGTCCGCGCTCGTCGTCCTTCTCGTCACCAGCACGTCATTGCTACCGATGACAGCCGTTGCAGCCTCGCGTGCCATGGAAAAGCGGCAGGAGTTCCGGCTGCCGCCGCTCCGGTGGCCCCTGCGGCAGAGGCTGAGGCCTTTCTGGCCCGCGCCGAGCAGCAGCTGGCGGACCTCTCCGTGCTCCAATCCCGCGCCGGCTGGGTGAACAGCACCTATATCACCGACGATACGGATGCGCTCGCCGCCTATTTCGGAGCTCTCGGAACCGAGATGAGCGTCCGCTTCGCCCTTGAGGCAGCCCAGCATCTCAAGATGGAAGGCCTGAGCGACGACGCCAGACGCAAGCTCAACATCCTGCGCAGCGGCCTCGATCTGCCGGCACCAACCGGCAAAGGAGCCGCCGCCGAGCTCAGCACCATCGCAACGCGTCTGACATCAGCCTATGGCCGGGGCCGCGGCAGCCTGCGCGGTCAGCCCATCCCCGGCAAAGATCTCGAGCTCGCGATGGGCACCAACCGCGATCCGGCCGAACTCCAGGAGATGTGGGCGAGCTGGCACGACAGTGTCGGGGCACCGATGCGGACGGACTACACGCGTCTGGTGGAGATCGCCAACCAGGGAGCGCGGGAACTGGGCTATGCCGATATCGGGGCGCTCTGGCGTTCCCGGTACGACCTTACACCCGAGGCGTTCGTCGCCCTGACGGATCAGCTCTGGGCTCAGGTGAGGCCGCTCTATGAGCAGCTCCACTGCTACACGCGAGCCAAGCTCCACGAGCACCATGGCGACGCCGTCCAGCCGGCTGCCGGCCCGATCCGCGCCGACCTTCTTGGGAACATGTGGGCGCAGGAATGGAGCGAGATCTACGACATCGTTGCTCCGAAGGGGACCGGCGACCTCGGCTATGACCTCACGGATCTGCTCGTCAGCCACAACTACGATGCCCGCCGGATCGTCAAGACGGCGGAGAACTTCTTCAGCTCGCTGGGCTTCGCGCCGCTTCCCGAGACCTTCTGGCAGCGCTCGATGTTCACCAAGCCCGCCGACCGGGACGTGGTCTGCCACGCCTCGGCGTGGAACCTGGACAGCCAGGAGGACCTGCGCATCAGGATGTGTACCGCGATCACCGCCACGGATTTCTTGACCGTCCATCACGAGCTCGGCCACAACTACTATCAGCGGGCCTACAACCGGCAGCCTTACCTGTACCGGGACAGCGCGAATGACGGGTTCCACGAGGCCATCGGCGACATGGTCGCCCTGTCGGTCACGCCCGAGTACCTCGTCCAGATCGGGCTCCTCGACAAGGACCGGGTTCCACCGCCCGAGAGGGACATCGGCCTTCTGCTCCGCCAAGCGCTGGACAAGATCGCGTTCCTGCCGTTCGGCCTGCTGGTCGACCGGTGGCGCTGGGGCGTGTTCGACGGCAGCATTCCGGCTTCGTCCTACAACACGGCCTGGAACGACCTGCGCCGGCAGTATCAGGGCGTCAGGGCGCCGGTCGAGCGGACCGAGGCGCAATTTGACCCTGGCGCCAAATTCCACATCCCGAACAATACACCTTATGCCCGCTACTTCCTCGCTGGAATTCTGCAGTTTCAGCTATACAAGGCCGCCTGCGATCAGGCCGGCTGGACAGGGCCGCTTCATCGCTGCTCCTTCTACGGGAACCGAAAGGTGGGGCAACGGCTCGATGTGATGCTGACACTGGGGGCATCCAAGCCATGGCCCGATGTCGTTGAAGCCTTCACCGGCACCCGCGAGATGTCGGCCGACGCGCTGGTGGAATACTTTCGCCCACTGGCCGCGTGGCTTCGGGAGCAGAATGCGCAACGGCAATGCGGCTGGTGATCATTCCCTTGATGGCTGCAGCCGGTCAGGCGGTCTTCGATTTCTCCCCCGATGAAGCGCTCCAACGGCTTAAGCGCAGGCGCTCATACCCGTTGAGACAATGCCACGAGTGTCGCGGGAATATCCTTGTAATCGGCCGCTCATTCTGCTGATGGCGTGGAAGATAGCTCGGCACCGGACCTGCCACCGCTCAGGGAATAGCCGCTGGGCTTAACGTAGATGATAGCCCAGGCTTCTCCATCTGGTAGGCAGCAGAGACTTCAGAGTTGTACCTCCCTCTGGATCCCTTTCCCTCTTCGCCGGTCGCTGGAGAGGGAGTTCTTTCGTGGGGCGAGAGCCGAAAGCGCCGCCGGCGGAACGAATCTCTCGGAAGGTGTCTGCCTGAGGCAGGGGTCGGTGGGCCAGCACGATCTCTAGCGGCCGAGCCTTGGCCTCGTTGGACAAGTAGCATGGGTCTACAGCATCGGACCCACAAGTGGATCTGCACTTTTGGGACCGATCCGATGCTTTCTCCTTGAATGAGAGCATCGTTGAGAGCGGAAAACCGGATCCACTTTTTGCTGACGCGGACCTTCGGTTCCGCACGATGCGCTAGGTCGAAAGAAAACAGTAATCCGCTCGACGAGGCGTGGAGCAGACAATCGAGCAAGCCAATCAGGCCAGATGCGCGTGCCGCCGGGGCTGAACTGCCCGACCTGTCGCAGCCCCTTTACGAGCTGAGGGACAGCAGGAGATAACCCCTTCCGTTTGTAGACGAAATTGGCTGCCTCTCTCCTGCTCACACGGGCCGTGCTCTTCAGGCGCAAGTAAGCTCAATGCTCATCGGCGCATGGGACGATCCTACCGCAATGCCCCTGGCAAGATGCCCGGGTGTCGTCCTTCATCATCGGTCCAAGCGGATTGAGTGGGCCTGTGAGGTCCTCGAACATATTTACGCCGCCCTGCGGGCCAACCATCCCTATCGGGCCGGAGTTGGCACAGCAGAGCGGAGAGTCGGATGCTGGATCTGGTTATTGCCGCCAGGCGAAAGGATCTCGGCGGCTTCGAAGTCGGCCGTGTGCTTCCCTTCATGAAGCGCCGCATGGTCGGGCCGTTCATCTTCTTCGACCACATGGGTCCCGTAGACCTGCCTCCCAATGTACCCCGCACAACCGACGTACGCCCCCATCCCCATATCGGGCTCTCAACCGTCACCTACCTGTTCGACGGCGAGATCACGCACCGGGATAGCACCGGCGCGCAACAGGCGATCCGGCCCGGGGCCGTGAACTGGATGACGGCCGGCAGCGGCATCAGTCACTCCGAGCGGTTCGACGGTCCCATCCGGCAGCGCGGCGGGCGGGTGCACGGCATCCAGGCCTGGGTGGCCCTCCCAGAAGCCCAGGAGGAGATGGAGCCGAGCTTCGTCCATCATGGTGCCGACGAACTGCCAGTGTTCGATGAACCTGGTGTCTTGGCGCGGCTGATTGCGGGACGGGCCTTCGGACTGACAAACCAGGTCAGGACGCAGTCCCCTCTCTTCTACCTTCATGTCGAGTTGCAGCCGGGCGGCCGGATCGGCCTTCCCAGTGACTATCCGGAGCGAGCCGCTTACGTGGTGACGGGCCGGCTGGAGGCGGATGGCCAGGAATACGGTCCGGGGCAAATGCTGGTCTTCACCGGGAACTCGGATCCCGTTCTGACCGCTCTTGAGGCCTCGACGGTCATGCTGCTGGGCGGCGAGCCTCTTGGACCGCGGCACATCTGGTGGAACTTCGTGTCATCGCGCAAGGAGAGAATCGAGCAGGCCAAAGCTGACTGGCAGAACGGGCGCATTCATCTGCCCCTGAATGATGATCAGGAGTTCATCCCCCTGCCCAAAGACCCGAGACCTGCTCCAGAACCGATGTCCTGAGCCAAACCCGCTTTGTGATGAGCGACACGAGAGCACGCATCAAAGCGGTCGAGGAGGCGCCGTGCGGCTTCCTGTGCCATGACATGCCAATAGCGCTCGACATCCTGCTCGATGCGCTTGTCTCGCTCTGCGGGGGAGAGGATGGGATACCAGCCGGAGCGCTCGATCGCTTCCTTCAGCAGCGCGCGCGCTTCCGCTTCCACTTGATCTGGTCCGATGCTCGCCATTCAAGTCACGCCCTGACGTGGTGCCCGGTAAAGAAAAGACCGCTGTTCCCAGCGGCCCAAAGTTGAGAGGGACTAGCCCTCTTTTCCAGAGAACCGTTGCGTCCATCGTCCAGAACGCGCCGATGCGAAAGATAGTGATACTGCGGCGGCTGATTCTGGAATTCCGTGTCGTCAATGCACCTATGCGCGCAATTCAATGCACGTTTCGCCTGCCAGTGTGCCCATCAGGTTACAGCCAACGGGAAGTGAAGGAGGCACAACTCCTGATGTCCAGAATGGGAGGCTGCGGGGGCTTATTCTCCCTGGGACCTTCAGGCGCCCTGCCGCAAACGGGGCGCTTCTTTTTGTTCGTGGAAGGCAAGGCCAGCCAAGGCTTCTCCTCTGTGTCCTTTCCGATACAGCCATTGCCGTTGGAATCAGTCAGATAGCGGCCCGTTATCTGAACTTATCGATAGTAATGTAAGTTTATGTTCCAACTATCCTGAATATAGTCAAGGTATTTGCCATGAAGCAGACAGAAGTCTCCGCATCCGCCGGCGCCCCTCTACTTACGGCAGAACTCACTACCGCGGCAGTTAAATTTATTGTCTCCGTTGGGGCGCTGATCGGAGCCAGCCTCCTGCTGGCTAGCATCTGACAAGCCTCCAACCTTCACATTTTCCGCAGCGAGAACAGAAGCTGTTCTCATCCCTGAGGCGCAGATGGATTTCAAGGTCGAGCTCGTGGCCCGGGCACTTCATGAAGCCGAGCAAGAGACATGCCTGTGGGACAACGAGCCTATGATCCGCAGGGAGCGCTTCCGGGAATATGCCCGCAACGCCATCAAGCTGCTGGGCGAGGACATCGGCGTTCTTCTTCTCGCTCTGGAGAAGGCTACAGCAGCGGAGCAGGTAGGAGATCCGAGAGCAGCAGCTTACCCTCCAGTCTGTCCAGGACGGCATTAGGCCCATGCTGGGCTACAGCATCGGACCCAAGTGGATTTGCACTTTTGGGACCGCTCCGATGCTTTCTCCTACAATGAGAGCATCGTTGAGAGCGGAAAACCGGATCCACTTTTCGCTGACGCGGACCTGCGGTTCCGCACGATGCTCTAGCCGGCGCCGCACCTCGGCCACGTCGAGACCCGTCAGCCCCGCAGGCATAACGGCTGCAGCGCCCGTCTCATTGCCGTTCGATGAGGCGTGCGCCGGCACGGGCATGTCCTGCTCCCTGGGCGGTCGGCACGGCCGGCCTCAATGGGCCACCAGCAGCGGGCTTTCCGCAGCGCTGAGCATGTCGAGAGTCACGCCGCCGAACACCTGCTCCCTCAGGCGGGTATGGCCGTAGCCTCCCATGACGACGAGATCCGCGGAGAGGCGGCGCGCCTCGTCGAGGATGACGTCGGCGACGCGGCGGTCCTGGCTCTCGGCCGTGGTGACCTCCGCGACCACGCCGTGGCGGGCGAGATGCACCTCCACCTCAAGCCAGGGCATGGTGTCCGGCGGGGGATCCACGACGAGGACGACGGTGCGCGACGCCTGCTCGATCAAGTCCAACCCTTCGCGCAGGGCGCGGGCCGCCTCGCGGCTGCCATTCCAGGCGACCAGCACGGTCTGGATCGGCCCATGCCGGTGCTGGCCGGGCGGAACAAGCAGGAGCGCGCGTCCGCTGCCGAAAAGCACCGCCTCGACCAAGTCCGACCAGACCGGCGTCTCGGTCTCGCCATAGGGCCGCGTGGCGATGAAGAGATCGGCGCAGCGCGCCTGCTCCGCCACACCCGCCGACAGGGTGCCGCGGGTCGCGTCGAACCGGCGCAGCTCGCTTGGCACCTGAAGGCCGGCAAGTCTTTCCGTCAGACGCTTGGCCGTGGCGTCGCCGTCCTGGCGGGCCTTGTCCTCAAGCTCGGTCAGCACCTGCATTGCGGCCGCGCCGCCGTCTATCCCGATGGCGGCCGTGAAGTTGGGCAGCAGGTTGGTAAAGATTCCAATCAGATGGGCCCGCCCGGCGGACGCGATGGCCTGCCCATGCTCCAGCCGGATCTCGTCCTCGGGACTTCCATCGAGATGCACCATGATGTCCCTAATCATCGCTCTCTCCCTCCGTGGGCGCGGACACAGATGATCCGCGCCCAATATTATTGATCATCATGTGGCCGAAACCGGAATGGATACTTTGACCTGGAGCAATTCGCCTGAGAATGCCTCGGGTTAGTGTCAAATGATCCATCGGCCTCGGCATACGAGGCAAGTCTTGGAGGCTGCAATGCCGTCCCGTCCATCCGGTGCTCTCGCAGGCGGTCGCGCGCCCAAGGCCTCGGTCGTCCGGCTTCCCGCGCGGGAGCCCGATCTGCCCTCCTCTCCCATCGTGCCCTCGCCCGCCCTCCCGGCCAATCTGTCGGATGATGCCGAACTCCACCGGCTCCGGGATGCCCTTGATCACGCCGCCCATGCCGGCCTGGCACGCCTCACGGGCGGATTGTCACCAGCCGCGCTTGCTGACGCCTACATGGATTGGGCGGTTCATCTCGCGGTCTCTCCGGGAAAGCAGGTCGAACTCGCGGCAAAGGCCGCCCGCAAATGGGCCCGGCTGGCGCAGTTTGGCTCCCGCTGCGCCATGACCGGAGGGGCTTGCGAGCCATGCATTGAGCCGCTGCCCCAGGACCGGCGCTTCGCCGGGAGCGAGTGGCAGCAATGGCCCTTCAACATCATTCATCAGGCCTTTCTGCTGCAGCAGCAGTGGTGGCACAACGCCACGACCGACATCGACGGCGTCACCAAACAGCATGAGGCCGTGGTCGAATTCGTCTCGCGCCAGATCCTCGATGTGGTGTCGCCGTCGAACTTCATCGCCACGAACCCGGCCGTGCAGCGGCGCATCCTGGAGACGGGCGGCCAGAGCCTCGTGCAGGGCTTCCGCAATCTCGTGGAGGACTGGGAGCGGATCGTTCGCTCCAAGCCTTCGGCCGGCACCGAGGCCTTCCAGGTCGGTCGCGACGTTGCTGTCACGCCAGGCAAGGTGATTTACCGCAACCGTCTCATCGAGCTGATCCAGTACGCGCCGACAACTGACAAGGTCTGGCCCGAGCCGATCCTGATCGTGCCGGCCTGGATCATGAAGTACTACATCCTCGACCTGTCGCCCGAGAACTCCCTCGTCCGGTACCTGACGGATCAGGGCTTCACGGTGTTCATCATCTCCTGGAAGAACCCGACCGCGGAGGACCGGGATCTCGGCCTGGACGATTACCGAAAGCTCGGTGTGATGGCCGCGCTCGATGCGGTCAACGCCGTCGCCCCGAACCGCAAGGTTCATGCAGTCGGCTATTGCCTCGGCGGCACCCTCCTGTCCATCGCCGCGGCCACCATGGCGCGTGACGGCGACAAGCGTCTCGCGACCATGTCCCTCTTGGCGGCCCAGGCGGACTTCCGGGAGGCCGGGGAGCTCACCCTGTTCATCAACCACAGCCAGGTCCACTTCCTGGAAGACCTGATGCGCAGCCAGGGGTATCTCGACACCCGGCAGATGGCCGGCGCCTTCCAGCTCCTGCGCTCGAACGACCTCATCTGGTCGAGGCTCGTCCGCCACTACCTGATGGGCGAGCGCACGCCGCTGAACGACCTCATGGCCTGGAACGCCGACGCGACGCGCATGCCGTACCGCATGCATTCCGAGTACCTGAGCAAGCTCTTCCTCAACAACGACCTCGCCGAGGGCCGCTTCCAAGTCGACGGTCGCCCCATCGCCGTCAGCGACATCCGCGTGCCGATCTTCGCCGTCGGCACCGAGCGGGACCACGTGGCACCCTGGCGCTCGGCGTTCAAGATCCACCTTCTCGCGGATACCGATGTGACATTCCTGCTCTCCACGGGAGGCCACAATGCGGGCATCGTGGCTGGACCCGAGAACGCGAAAGCGAATTTCCAGGTTCTGACGAGATCCGCCAGCGGCCGTTACCTCGATCCGGACACCTGGAGCAGGATTGCCCCCCGCTTCGAGGGCTCCTGGTGGCCGGAATGGACCCGCTGGCTGGCCTCGCGCTCAGGAGAGCCCACTATGCCATCGGCGATGGGAGCGCCATCCCGTGGCTATCCTGCGCTGTGCGACGCCCCCGGCACGTACGTCCAGCAAACCTAGAGCATCGTGCGGAACCGAAGGTCCGCGTCAGCGATGCTCTCATTCAAGGAGACAGCATCGGAGGGGTCCCAAAAGTGCAAATCCACTTTTCACGTCCGAGGCTGTAGACTCGACACGAGCCGCTCGATGCTGGTCGTCCGTGAGTTCACCCGGGGGCACAGTTGGTCAGTGATGTCAGACATGGATCGTAGGCTGTTGCGTTCTGTCCAAGCTGGCCGCGGCCGTTGAAGGCGTGACGAGATGAAAGTTTGCTCGCCGTTCAGCCGCCCAATGACTAGGAGATCGAGACCATGGCCGTGATCATTGGAACCCCTCTCGATGACACCCTACACGGCACGGCTGACGACGATTCTATCTCCGGCGGAGACGGCAACGACACCCTGAGTGGCCTGGGTGGCAATGACGCCCTGCGTGGGGAGCGCGGCCGCGATCTTCTGAATGGCGGCGGCGGCAACGACAACTTAAGCGGCGGCGGGTTTGGCCCTGACACCTTGAATGGCGGCGGCGGCAACGACACTCTGACAGGAGGAGACGTTAGCGACGTCCTGATTGGCGGGGCCGGCGACGACCAGTTGATCGGCGACAGCGGCTTCGACCCGATCGGCAGCGATTTCCTGGATGGCGGGGCCGGCAACGACACCTTGAGCGGCGGCCGGTTCGGCTTCGACACTCTTGATGGCGGGGCGGGCAATGACATCCTGAATGGTGGATCGGACAGGAATACCCTGATTGGCGGGGGCGGCGATGACAGCCTCGATGGTGGGCGCGGCCATGATACGCTGACCGGCGGCGACGGCGACGACTTCCTGGCGGGTAGATCCGGCGCTGATGCTCTCAGCGGCGGTATCGGCAATGACATCCTGGATGGCGGGGACGGCAACGATACCCTAAATGGTGGATCCGGACGCGACACTCTGGCCGGCGGCGGTGGGGGAGACACGTTCCGCTTCCAGTTAGGCGATTCTGGCATCACCACTGCGACGACCGACGTCGTCGGCGATTGGGACGCGTTTGACTGGATCGATACGCCCATCGCCGGAACGGAGGTGAACTACGGCGAGGCCGCCACAGACGCAATCTCCATCGAAGCTGCTGCTGTGGTAGCCGATGACCTCTTCACGAGCCCGTCCATCAGCCACGTGTTCCTGTTCAATGCAGCGACGAGCACGGGCTATCTTCTCTCGGACCTCGACAACAATGATACCTTCGAGACCGGTGTTGTCCTTGCCCAGGCAGGATCGGCCGCTGCACTGGACTGGTCGAACATCATCTAGATCAGGTCTGGCGGCCCATGAACTTGGCACGCGGCAAGGCCTAGGCGACCGCCTTGTTTTAGCTATTTGGGCCAGCGTCACATTCGGCCTGGATTGTGATACCTGAGGTTGCTGCCGTCCCATGTTGCTGCTGCTGATGAGGATCCGTGCTGCTCTAGCTCCGCTTCGCATAGAAGACCAGCAAGCGCGCGGGGGTCCTGGCCGTTCAATGACGCGATGTCGTCTGCCGTAACGTTAAACATTGGTGCTTCTGCCGGGAGGAGTTGCCGAAGGTACTTTGATCACGACTTACCTACTCAGAGCACATCGTCCAGTCGCGTGTACAATGGCCGAATGTCGGTGCATGGAGTGAGCCGCCAAAAGCGGACACACTGAATGGCAGTTATGGGTCGGACTCTGAACTTCCCCGCCCCGCGGGGACGTCTGCTTACCGCTTGAGGCTGTGTGGAAACAGGCTGATTTGGTAGACTTGCTCTCCGACGTGGGAGGCCAAGATGACGCGCTTCATCGAGG
>NZ_QDAH01000011.1 GCF_003075415.1 Microvirga sp. KLBC 81 | reverse complement strand
GTTCGGCTCGCTGGGCGACACCTCGACCCTGGCCGACCCCACCGTCGTCGACGACCTGATCTCCAACCGCCAGAACAAGCGCACGAAGGCGGCCTGATCCATACGCCATCCTGGGGCTGCGGAGCAGAACCCGGGATCGTTTTCAGGGTAAGGCACTGTCATCCCGGCGAAAGCCGGGATCCATAATCACGACAGCACTCCAGTCTGTAATGTCAGCGATTCTGGATTTCCATGCCGGTGGCGCGGCCCTTCAGGTCCGCCTGCGTGGGAATGACAGTGGAGGCTCCGATGCTTTGCCTGCCAACCTGCACCACGTCGTCACCGGCCTTGTGCCGGTGATCTCGCTTAATGAGGCACAACGCCCCTCCATGTCGGGATGGCCGGGACAAGCCCGGCCATGACGAAGAGTGCCAAGCGTAGAGGGAAATCCGCGTCCCATTCTGCAGGCGATCCCGGATCGTCGCTCTGGTGCGTCCGGGATGACGCTTTTCAGCTCCCTGGAACCGCAGCCGTTTCCTTCGCGTCTCACCCTTGTGTCGTTGAACAGGAGGGTTCGAGAGATGTTTGCGCGGATTGCCTTTGCGATGACCGCCGTCACCCTTGCTACCTCGGGCGCCTCGGCCCGCGAGGTCGTACCGTTCCAGGAAAGAGTCTCGCCCGGCACCATCGTCATCAAGACGGGCGAGCGTCGGCTCTATTACGTGCGTGGCGACGGAACGGCCCTGCGCTATCGTGTGGCCGTCGGAAAACCGGGCAAGCAATGGTTCGGCGAGGCCCGGATCGACGGCAAATACGTGCGTCCCGCCTGGGCACCGCCGACGGAAGTCAAGCGCGACAATCCCCGCCTTCCCGACGTGATTCCCGGCGGCGCGCCGAACAACCCCATGGGCGCGCGGGCACTCACCCTCAACCTCGACGAATACGCCATCCATGGCACCAACCGCCCGAGCTCCATCGGCACCTATGCCTCTTACGGCTGCATCCGCATGCTGAACGAGGACATCGTCGATCTTTACGATCAGGTGAGCGTGGGCACGCGGGTGGTGGTGACACCGTAAAATCGAAACCGGCGGATTTCAGAAGCCGCAGCTCTCAATCGCTCTGCTCCTCAGGATGAGGGAGGAGTCTTTCAGCTATTGCGGCCGATACAGATCAGCCCTCGACGGCGGCAAGCCCGATGGTCCGCGCGTGCGCTTGGAGACGAGTGTCTGGTTTACGCCGACCGCCGCGCGCTCGAAGGCGAGCGAGCAGCCGGCCAGGTAGAGGAGCCACATGCGGGTTTTCTCCTTGCCCACCATGGTCTCGGCCTCTTTGCGATTGGCGCTTAACTTTTCCCACCACAGGCGCGTCGTGCGCTGATAATGCTCGCGCCAGCCTTCCACGTCATGCACCTCGAAGCCGAAGCGCTCGAGATTGGCGATCGACATGCCGAGGTGATCGAGCTCGCCGCCGGGGAAGATGTAGCGGGTGAGCGCCCTGTATTCGGGCTTGAGCTTGCGGAAGGCCCGCTCGCTCTTCTTCGCGCGCCGCGCGATGGTATGGTGCAGATAAAGGCCGCGCGGCCTCAAGAGGCGATGCACCGAGCGGAAGTAGGTTGGGTAGTTCCTGATGCCCACCTGCTCGAACATGCCGATGGAAGAGATCTTGTCGAACTCCCCGTCGATCTGGGTGAAATCCTTCAGCAGGACCTCGACCCGATCCTGCAGGCCGAGACGGGCGATCTTGTCCCGGGCGAGCTTCGCCTGCTCCTCGGCCAGCGTCACGCCGGTCGCCTTCACGCCGTAGTGCTGCGCCGCATGGCAGATGAGAGCCCCCCAGCCACAGCCGATATCGAGGAAACGCTCACCGGGTTTCAGCCGCAGCTTGCGGCAGATCATGTCGAGCTTGTCCACCTGAGCGCGGGCAAGGTCGTCGTGCCAGTCCGGCTGGAAGTAGGCGCAGGTATAGACCATCTCCGGATCGAGAAAGAGCCGGTAGAAGTCGTTCGAGACGTCGTAATGGTAAGCGACGTTCTTCTTGTTGGTCTGGGGCCGTCCGTCCCTGGCCTGAGGATTATCCTCCACTTGATCGAGGGGGCGCGGCATGTCGGCCGGAGTGCGCAGGAAATAATAGGCGGTCTTCAGCGCTTTGACCTTGCTGACTTTTCTCAGGCGGCGTCCGGCCTTCTGCGGGCGCTGGGTCGCGAGGTCGAAGAGGGTGCCGTTCCTGAGATCGAGCAGGCCCGACACATAGGCGTTGAGCACCGTGTCCAGGTTCGGGCGGCGGAGAAGGCTTGCGATGACGTTCTCGTGCCGGATGACGAGACGCATGGCGTAGGACGGCATGTCGGCGGGAACCGTGGAACCGTCCCACAGCTCGAAGCCGAACTGAAGATCGAGCGCCCGGTGGGCATCATCCAGAAGGCCCCGGAAAAGCGTGAGCCGCTCTGCCCCGTTCATCACCCCACAACCCGTGTTGCTTCGTCTTGTATCCGACACTAGGCGGGGGTGTGCCTGGATACAATAACTTAAAAGTCGCTGGCGAGGCCTTTCACCTCCCAATCGTCGTAGCGCACGGGCTCCAGGCCGCCGCGGCCCTGGTGCTCTTTCTCCTTGGCGATTTCCGCCGCGCGGGCATCGATCTCCTGCCGCCGCCGGGCGGCCTCCTCCAGGGCCCGCTGGGCCGCAGGCGAGAGGGTTTTTCCGGGTGCGGCCCCTGCGAGGGCAGGAGCCTGGGTGTTTTCGGGGGTGTCGCTGGTGTTCATGAGGGGGAGCCTTTATCAGGTCCTTGACCCTCACGGGAGAGGATATCCTTGGTCGAGGACACTCTTGGTCGAGAGCTGGACCATTCCCACATGAAGGTCAAACGGAAGTCCTGCTCGAGGTGGAGACCCCGATGAACACCGTCAAGACCGGAATGCTGCTGGCAAGCCTCATGGCCCTGTTCGGGGTTGTCGGCTACATGCTGGGCGGCGCGACCGGCATGATGATCGCGCTGGGCCTTGGCCTGGCGACCAACCTCTTCGCCTATTGGAACTCCGACCGGCTGGCGCTCGCTGCCCACCATGCCGTCGAGGTGGATGAGAGGACCGCGCCTGAGCTCGTCCATATGGTGCGGGATCTCGCCCGCAACGCGAACCTGCCGATGCCGCGGGTCTATATCATCGAGAACCCGCAGCCCAACGCCTTTGCCACCGGGCGCAACCCGGAGAATGCGGCAGTGGCGGCCACCACCGGCCTTCTCGACATGCTTTCCCATGACGAGATCGCGGGCGTGATGGCGCACGAGCTTGCCCATATCAAGAACCGCGACACGCTCATCATGACGGTCAGCGCCACGATCGCGGGCGCCATTGCGACGCTTGCGCAGTTCGGTTTCCTCTTCGGCGGGCGCGGCGACGACAGGCCCAATCCCATCGTGATGCTAGCAACCGTTCTGATCGCGCCCTTCGCAGCCATGATCATCCAGATGGCGATCAGCCGCTCGCGCGAATATGACGCCGACCGGATGGGTGCCGAGATCTGCGGCCAGCCTCTTTCGCTCGCTTCGGCGCTGGCGAAGATCGCGGGCGGCGTGGCCCATGTGCCCAACATGGATGCGGAGCGTCACCCGGCCACTGCACCGCTCTTCATCATCAATCCGCTCTCCGGCCACGGCATGGACAATCTGTTCTCCACCCACCCGGCGACGGAAAACAGGATTGCGGCACTCCACGCTTTGGCGCAGGAGATGGGAGCAGCGCCGCAAGCCGGCTTCTTCGCGCAGAGTTCAACGAGTCCCTGGGGCCAGCCGCCCCGCCGCGGACCCTGGGGTTAAAGATTTTGAGTCAATCGGAAGACCAAGTGGGCCTCGGCCCCCGTCGCCTCGCCTGGATGGCGGTGACGGAAACCATGAAGCGGCGCGTGCCGCTCGACGACGTGCTGGACGAGCTCTCTCCGAAAGAGAACCTCTCCCCGCGCGACGAGGCCCTGGCGCGGGCGATTGCCATCGTCACCTTCCGCCGCCTCGGCACTCTTGGCCGCGCGCTCAGCGAGCGCCTCAACCGCGAGCCGAAGGACGAGCGCCTCCTGCATCTTCTCGCCACCGGCGCAGCGCAGATCCTTTTCCTCGACGTGCCGGACCATGCCGCCGTCGACAGCGCGGTACGGCTCGCGCAGGAGGATGCGAAGCTCGGTCACGCGGGCGGCTTCATCAACGCGGTTCTGCGGCGCGTCGCCCGCGAGCGCGACATGATCCTCTCTCAGCAGGAATCCTGGCTCGACACACCCACCTGGCTCGAAGAGCGCTGGGTGGCGCAATACGGGGAGGAGCTTGCGACGAAGATCGCCGAGGCGCATCGCTCCATGGCCTCGGTGGACATTTCCGTGAAAGAAGATGCAGCCGGTTGGGCCGAGCGTCTCGGCGGCATTCTTCTGCCCACGGGCAGCATCCGCCTCGTGGAACGCACCGCGATCCGCGATCTGCCGGGCTTCGATGAAGGTGCATGGTGGGTGCAGGATGCCGCCGCCGCCCTTCCCGCCCGTCTGCTTCACGCCAAGCCGAACGAGCGCATCGCCGATCTTTGCGCCGCGCCCGGCGGCAAGACGGCGCAACTCGCGGCGGCCGGAGCCGAGGTGCTGGCGGTGGATCGTTCGCCCAGGCGCCTGAAGCGCCTGGAGGAGAACCTCGCGCGCCTCAGCCTCAAGGCCACAACCCGCGCTGTCGATGCGGAAAAGCTCGATGAAGCGCCTTTCGACGCCATTCTGCTCGATGCGCCCTGCTCTGCGACAGGCACCATCCGCCGTCATCCGGATGTCGCCTGGACCAAGAGCGAGGAGGATATCCGCAAGCTCTCAGGCCTCCAGACGCGTCTGCTCGACAAGGCGGCAAGCCTGCTCAAACCCGGCGGACGCCTGGTCTATTGCACCTGCTCGCTCGAAGCCGAGGAAGGCGAGCGTCAGGCGCAAGGCTTCCTCGCCCGTCACCCCGAATTCACGCGTCAGCCCATCACGGCGGATGAGATCGGAGGTCTTGACCAATGCCTCACGCCGGAAGGCGATGTGCGCACCCTGCCCTGCCACCCCGTTTCGCCTGAGCACGAGCGCAGCGGGCTCGATGGCTTCTTTGTCGCACGGTTTGTGAAGGCTTCTTGATTTCCTACCGCATCGTGCGGAAAACCGGATCCGGTTTTCCGCACGATACGCTGCTCTATGAAGGAAGCATCGGACCCAAAAGTGGAGGCCACTTTTGGGTCCGATGCTTTAGTGTTTAGCTCTGTCCTCATCCTGGGGATAGCTTCTGTTGAATCTGATCACAACGGCGGGTGCTTACGTGTTGTTAACCAGTCAGCAGGAACTCCCCCCTATGCTGGCGCGGATGAGCATGACTTAACTTAAAGGAGCGCCACGGGTGGATTTCGGGCCAGATCGCTGGCGTTTGTATAAGCTTGCCTTATCCGAGGCAGGCCGCGCCATGCGTGGAGGAATGGTCTGGAGCTTGTCGAAGCTGTTCGTGGGAACGCCGAGTCCGACGCGCCTGCTCTTCGCTCCTCAGGATCTGCGCACGGCCGATCCCACCATCGCCACCGATATCTATTCCGGCTTCTTCGCCTTTGCGGGCCGGGCCATCACCACGAGCGGCCGTTCGCCATTCGCCTTCACGCCGCCGAGCAGAGCATGGGCCGAAGCTCTCTACGGCTTTGGCTGGCTGCGCCACCTGCGCGCTGCAGGCACCGCACTCGCCCAGGCCAATGCGCGCTCGCTGGTGGACGAGTTCGTCTCTTCGAAACTCGGCGACAGGAGCGTTGCCTGCGATACGCAGATCATCGCGCGCCGTCTCATGTCCTTGATCAGTCAGTCGCCGCTGATCCTGGAAGGCGCGGACCACGCCTTCTATCAGCGATTTTTACGCCTTCTCGGCCAGCATGTGCGCGAGCTCGAACGGCACGTGCGCTCGGGCGCCCTGCCGCAGAAACAACTCATGGCGGCGATTGCGCTGTGCTATGCGGGTCTGTGCTGCGAAGGCCTCGACCGTCATCTGCGGCGTGCAAGCCGTCTGCTCACGCGTGAGCTGGAGCGCCAGATCCTCGCGGATGGCGGGCATGCGAGCCGCAATCCGCGCGTGATCGTCGATCTTCTGTTCGATCTCCTGCCCTTGCGCCAGATGTTCGCGAGCCGCGAGGTCGATACGCCGGAGGCGCTCCTCAACGCCATCGACCGCATGCTGCCCATGGTGCGCATGTTCCGGCATGGCGACGGCACGCTCTCGCATTTCAACGGCATGGGCGTGACGGCGGCGGATCATCTCGCGACGCTGCTCACCTATGACGACATGCGCAGCCAGCCGATCCAGCACGCGCCGCATACGGGCTACGAACGCATGGAGGCCGGACGTACCCTGCTGGTGGTGGATGTGGGCGCACCGCCGCCGACCTATCTGTCGACCGAAGCCGGTGCAGGCTGCCTCTCCTTCGAGTTCTCCAGCGCTTCGCAGCGCATCGTGGTCAATTGCGGTACGCCGCGGATCGCAGGCGACACGATTATCCAGGCCTCACGCACGACGGCCGCTCACTCGACGGCTTCCATCAATGATATCTCGTCCTGCCAGATGGTGGGCGACCGGGGCAATTGGCTGAACCGCCGGGTCGCCCGCTGGCTCCTGCGCCGCATCGGCCCTGTGGTGCTGAGCGGCCCCGAGCGGGTCACCTCGGAACGCAGCGAGCGCGAGCATGCTCAGGTTCTCACCGCCAGCCACGACGGCTATCGCCAGCGCTTCGGCCTGACCCACGAGCGGCGGCTGCAGCTTTCGCCCAAGGGCAACATCCTGGAGGGCGAGGATGTCTTCTGGGGCGAAGGCACGGGCGCTCCTTCAGCGGAAGCCGTCATCCGCTTCCATCTCGCCCCCGGCATCAAGGCAAGCCGCGCCCAAGGCGGGCGGGTCGTCATGCTCGTGCTGCCGAACCACGAGGCCTGGCAGTTCACGGCCGTCCCGGTCGGGGCCCATGTGGAGGACAGCGTGTTCCTCGCCGCCCCCGACGGCATGCGCCGCACCGAGCAGATCGTGCTCAGCATCCGCCCGAGCGAGACTCCTTCAGTCCGCTGGCGCTTCGAGCGTCTGGCCCGCACGTTCAATCCGGGGCAGACGGCGGAAGCGACGCAAGAGCTGCTGTAACGGTAAGGCTGAGATTCCATTGAGCATGAGCATCGCTGATATTGTCGGGCTGGTAGGGGTCGCGGCCTATTTGTCAGCCTACGGGTTGCTGCAAGTGGGCATTCTGAAAGTCGAGGATGGCCGTTATGCCCTTCTCAACGGGGCCGGCGCCGTTGCGATCCTCTACTCCCTGATCTTCGACTTCAATCTGCCCTCCTTCATCACCCAGACGGCATGGCTGATCCTGACGATCATCGGTTACGCGCGCTCCCGCTCCAAGCGGCGGTCGTCGCCTGGGTCGGGGCGATAACGAAATACGTAGATCTGTGATGGCGGTTCAAGATCTAGCTAAAGATCGCTTCGGTCCTTAGCCCATCCAGATTCAGCCGGGGGTATCGCTTTTAGGCCGCCAAAGATATAATGTTTCGGGAGAAGCATTATGGGTAAGCTGTCGGACTTCATCAAAGAATTCAGCAGACCTGATCCATCTCAGGAGCAAGCTCATGAACGCACGTGGTATGCGGTCACGGGCTCTGTGGTAATCCTAGTATTCTGGATGCATCGGGAGGGCTTATTCTCTGATTTCATGCCAATTGCGATGTGTGTGGCCTTAGCGATCGTATTCTGGAGAGGCGAGCGTGGGATTCACCCCTACAACGCTCGTCACCGCGTCGGGAAAAAGGGTCAATTTCTGTTGACCGCAATCATCTTCTTGGGGGTTGGGGTCGCGCTTCTGAATTCAGCGCCTGCCAACTGGTATCCGACTCCTAGTCCCTACTGGATTGCTATTCCTTACGCCGTATTCGTGCTGCTCTCGGCCTTGCGAGGCTGGTGGATGAACTAATGGCAGAGCGAAAATCGGCGCGGAGACCGGGTAATGAGCAACACCAACCGTACAATAGCCCAGCAGGTTGAAAGCCACGACGGCAGGTTTCGATTGTCCATTTTCAAGCGCAGTGATGGCTTGTTCGAATTTTCGGCCGAGGAACTGATCGAGGACGATGAGGAGCCCTTCATACCGTTCTGGGTCCAGCAATGCGCCTCTGGGCTTCACGACACGGTAGCAGGGGCCGAAAGTGAGGCCCGTGCTGTTCTTTCCTGGCTTAGAGCACAAACCGAAGCTGAGCAGGTAAGGAAATGACTGTTAGTTCTGCTGGAGACAGTGAAGAACTCATTCATCAGGCTTATGAGCTTTATCACCAGCGCGAGTATTCACGCGCACGGGAGCTGTTTGAGGAGGCCTTCGATGGCGTCGATCCCTACGTCGCAGTGCATCTAGGGTGGATCTATAATCAAAAAGACTTGCCCCAATATGATCCTGTAAAGTCGGAAGAATACTATGTGATTGCAGCCAAGGCAGGACTGACGTCGGCTCACCATGGACTTGCCGGGCTATACTATGAGCAAGGCAAAAAGGATAAAGCTCTTCATCATTGTTCCGAGGCAAGCCAAGCGGGAAATGCTGAATGTAGTTGGGCGCTACAGAGTATTTATAAACGCGAAGGTCAGCTCGATCTGCACAAGTTGGTTTTGAATAGAGCGGCTGAACAGGGGCATCCTTTGGCGGTTCAAAGGCGGTCTATTGACGACATATTGCTTAGAAATGGAGCGAGACATTTTGTTCGCGGTCTAAGATTGTACTTTCTCAATATACGCCCGCTGTTCCGGTACGTTATGAAAACGCGCATAGATGGAAGTAGTTGACACCATTACGGCCTGAAACTTCCGCCTCCCCGGTTCCCATCTCAGGCCTCCCGTGCTATCGCGCCCGCATCTTTACCCTTCATGGAGCGGCCGCCATGCCGAGCGATCTGAAGCGCGTTTCCCGCGCTCTGCTTTCCGTATCCGACAAGACGGGTCTCGTGGACTTCGCCCGGGCGCTGTCCGAGCGGGGCATCGAGCTGGTCTCCACCGGCGGCACCCATAAGGCGCTGACCGAGGCAGGCCTGCCCGTGAGGGACGTGAGCGACCTCACGGGCTTCCCCGAGATGATGGACGGGCGCGTGAAGACCCTGCATCCGTCGGTCCACGGCGGCCTTCTCGGCATCCGCGCCAACCCCGAGCACCAGGCGGCCATGCTGGCCCACGGCATCCAGCCCATCGACCTGCTGGTGGTGAACCTCTACCCCTTCGAGGCCACGGTGGCGGCGGGTAAACCTTACGACGATTGCATCGAGAACATCGATATCGGTGGACCGGCCATGATCCGCGCGGCGGCCAAGAACCACGGCGACGTGGCCGTGGTGGTGGACGGCGCCGATTACACCGCCGTTCTCGACGATCTCTCCATCCATAACGGCGCGGTGACCTACACGCTCCGCCGCCGCCTCGCCCAGAAGGCCTATGCCCGCACGGCCGCCTACGACGCGGCGATCTCCAACTGGTTCGCCAATGAGCTCAACGAGCCGAACCCGCCCTTCCGCGCCATCGGCGGGACGCTCGCCGAGGTGATGCGCTACGGCGAGAACCCGCACCAGAGTGCCGCCTTCTATCGCACGCCCGAGCAGCGCCCGGGCGTCTCCACGGCGCGTCAGGTGCAGGGCAAGCAGCTTTCCTATAACAACATCAACGACACCGACGCGGCCTATGAGGCCGTGGCCGAGTTCGCTCCTGAGCGTTCGGCTGCCGTGGTGATCGTGAAGCACGCCAATCCTTGCGGCGTGGCCGAAGGCGCGAGCCTCGTCGAGGCTTACGAGAAGGCCCTGCGGTGCGACCCGGTCTCCGCCTTCGGCGGCATCGTCGCCATGAACCGTGCGCTCGATGCGGAAGCGGCGAAGGCCATCACCGAGATCTTCACGGAAGTAATCATCGCGCCTGACGCCAGCGAAGAGGCCATCGCCATCGTTGCCGCCAAGAAGAACCTGCGCCTGCTGCTCGCCGGCGGCCTGCCCGATCCGCGCCAGCCGGGCCTCACCATTCGCACGGTGGCGGGTGGCTTCCTGGCCCAGAGCCGCGACAACGCGGTGGTGGATGCCATGGACCTGAAGGTGGTGACGAAGCGTGCACCGACCGAGCGCGAGCTCGCCGATCTGCGCTTTGCCTTCCGCGTCGCCAAGCACGTGAAGTCGAACGCCATCGTCTACGCCAAGGACCTCGCCACCGTCGGCATCGGCGCGGGCCAGATGAGCCGCGTCGATTCCTCACGCATCGCCGCCTGGAAGGCTGCGGAAGCCGCCAAGGCGGCTGGCCTGCCCGAAACCCTCGCCAAGGGTTCGGTCGTGGCCTCCGACGCCTTCTTCCCCTTCGCGGACGGCCTGCTCGCCGCAGCCGAAGCCGGCGCCACCGCCGTGATCCAGCCCGGCGGCTCCATGCGCGACGACGAGGTGATCAAGGCCGCCGACGAGGCAGGCCTCGCCATGGTCTTCACCGGCCACCGCCACTTCCGTCACTAACCTGAAAGCAGCGCCATCCCGGGGCCGCACAGCGGAACCCGGGATCGTTTGACGAGAATGGAGCTCCATTCTTCCCTCCTCCTTGCGGGGAGGGATCGAGGGTGGGGGTCGCACAGTCGGAGCGCTACATGTGCTCCAGAGAACGCGAGGTGTGTCCACAGCGTCATGGCCGGGCTTGTCCCGGCCATCTCGATGCAGAAATGCGCAGCGTCTCACCGAAACGGGATCACCGGCACAAGGCCGGTGATGACACAGTCTTGCTGGTTTGATATCTCACCCAGCCGCATCACCCCTACCCCTCTCCGCAAGAGGGAGGGGAAAGAGAGGTGCAACTCCACCGGGATGACGTTTCTCCTTTCGCTTCCCATATGAATGGAACCGAAAGGAGACCCTGATGATCATCACCACCACGCCCAGTGTCGAAGGCCGCCGGATTGCCGCTTATCGCGGCATCGTTTCGGGCGAGGCCATTCTCGGCGCGAACGTCTTCCGTGATTTCTTCGCCTCCATCCGCGATGTGGTCGGCGGGCGCTCGGGTTCCTATGAGCGCGTGCTGCGCGACGGGCGCGATACGGCGATCCGCGAGATGATCGACGAGGCGCAGCGCCTCGGGGCCCATGCCATCGTCGGCGTGCACATGGATTACGGCGCTATCGGCAAGAACGAAGGCATGATGATGGTGACGGTGAGCGGCACGGCGGTGACGCTCGAATAAGGGCTCACGCCTTCTTCACGCCGCTCAGCAGCGCGAAGCCCGTGAACAGGAACAGGATCAGCACCGCTGGTCCTGCCGCTTGAGTCTGGAAGACCGCCGTTGCGACGGCAACCGCCAGCGGCGCGAGGAAGGACGTGACTTTTCCGGAAAGCGCCAGCAATCCGAAATAGCGCCCGGCCTCCCGCGCGGGCACGAGCCGCGCCAGCATGCTGCGCGAGGAGGCCTGCAGCGGCCCTGCCACGGAGCCGATAATGAGACCGAGGAACACGAAGAGCTTTTCCGGTGCGCTGGCGTAAAGACCTTCGCCCGCAGGCGCTGTGGGAATGACGAAGAGGATGTGCCCGCGGCCCAGCGACAGCACGCCGACGCAGACGAGCGCGAGCACGAGGATCGATCCCAGGATCACGGGCTTTGCGCCGAAGCGATCATCGAGACGCCCGCCGATCAGCGCGCCCATTGTCCCGGTGATGGTGAGCAGGATGCCGAAGAGGCCGAGCTCCGTCGCCTGCCAGCCGAACACCCCTGCCCCGTAGATTCCGCCGAAGGCGAAGAGCGCGACGAGGGCATCCTGATAGACCATGTTCGCGACGAGGAAACGCAGCACGCCCTCGTGCCGCCGCGCATCGGCAAGCGTGTTTCTCACCTGCGCCAACCCTTGCTTCACGGCCTCTCCCAAACGCAGCCTGGAGCGGGCGATGTCAGGCGTGAAGAGGAAGAGCGGCAGAATGAAGACGAGAAACCACAGGGCCGAGAACGGGCCCGTGATCCGGTCTCCCTCTCGCTGCGCGGGATCGAGCCCGAAGAGCGGCGTGAAGCTCAGCACCGTCCTGCCGCTGCCTGCATCGGCCGCGAGAAAACCCAGCACGATGACGAGCGAAACCAATCCGCCCAGATAACCGACGGCCCAGCCGGTTCCGGAGAGGCGTCCGAAGCGCTCCGGCGGCACGAGATGCGGGATCATCGCATTGTTGAACACGGCAGCGACTTCGACGGCGACGGTCGCGAAGGCGAAGCCGAGAAGTGCGATGGAGATGCCGTGAGGCTGGCCCGGTGCGGCATACCAGAGAGCGAAGGAGGCGACGAACAGCACGAAGCCGCAAGCGGCAATCCAGGGCTTCTTCGGTCCCGTCGCATCGGCCACGGACCCGAGAACGGGCGAAAGGATGGCAAGCGCAAAGCCGGCTGCCGCCGTCGCATAGCCCCAGAGGCTCTGGCCCGTGACCGGATCGGGCGCGAGGAATGCCGCGAAATACGGTGCGAAGACGAAGGTGGTGACGAGGGTGAAGAAAGGCTGGCAGGCCCAATCGAACAGGAGCCAGCCCAGGATGGCGGGGCGCGATGCCATGGCGGGCTTGATCCGAAGCTCGCGCCCGCTCACCGATCTGTTCCTGTCACCTTGCGCCTCGCGGTTCAGCCTGTTCTTGCAAGATCGCCGAGCAGGCTCGCCGCCACGGTGATCTTGGACAGCGTTAGACCCGAAGAGACGATGCTGTCCACTGCGCTTCTGATGCGGCTGACATCCGCACCCCGCTTTTCGCTCCAGGCATGGACGGCATCCGCGCCGGAGAGATCATGCACGGCGACTTCCGCGGTGAGGCCGCGATGGGCATAGGCGATGCTGTCGATGGCACGATCGAGCGCAAGGCGGTCGAAATAATCGCTGACGGAGATCTCACGCGCGGCCCCGGTGAGCGAGCCGAGACGGAACGCGGCTTCGAGGGCAAAGTGGGTGCACGCAATATCGCCCACGGGCTTGCCCGTCTTCTGCGCGGTGAGCGCGATATCGGGAGCCGCCACCAGATCCGGCAGAGCCGCGATGCGACGCGCCAGCGCCTCGGGCGCGCCTTGGTCGACCAGCGCCTTCGTCCGTGCGTTCCAGGCCTCATGCGCCTCAGGCGACAAGGTTTCCTGGAGGCTGCGCTCCACCTCCGCGATGCCGGCCTGATAGGTGCCGATGATCGTGTCGAGGGAATGGGTGGCGAAATCCACATTGCGGATGAACCACACGATGCGGTTCATGAGCAGATCCTGCAGCTCCCCATAGAGGCGCAGCTGCAGCTTGCCCGGCACAACGCCGTCGAGGGCATCGATGGCGTTGTTCATGTCGGTCAGGCCAAAGGAATCGCGGGTCGCCGCGTAAGCCGCGGCGATCGTCGGCGCATCCGCCCCGGTCTGGTCGACGAGACGCGCCACCATGGTGGGGCCGCCCCGGTTGATGATGGCGTTCGCCAGCTGCGTCGCGATGATCTCGCGGCGCAGACGATGGCCTGCAATCGCATCCGGGAAGCGCTCGCGCATCTCGGCCGGGAAATAGCGCTCCAGCTCCTTGGCGAGATAGGGATCGTCCGGCACCGCGCTGTCGAGAAGCTCGTCGTGCAGCGAGAGCTTCGCATAGGCGAGCAGCACGGCGAGTTCCGGACGGGTGAGCGCCTCGCCCCGGCGGGCGCGCTCCGCGAGAGCCGCATCGTCCGGCAGGTATTCCACCTTGCGATTGAGACGGCCCTGCGATTCCAGCATCTGCATGAGACGGCGCGCAAAGCCGAGATCGGCGACGCCGCGCTGCTCGGAGAGCGAGAGCGCCAGGGTCTGCAGGTAGTTGTTGCGGAGCACGAGGTCCGCGACTTCATCCGTCATGTCGGCGAGGAGCTGATTGCGCGCTTCCTGTGTCAGGCGTCCGTCACGCTCAGGCGTGGTGAGCGCGATCTTGATGTTCACCTCCACGTCGGAGGTGTTCACGCCCGCCGAATTGTCGATGGCGTCCGTGTTGAGGCGCACGCCGTTCTGCGCCGCCTCGATGCGTCCGCGCTGCGTGGCACCGAGGTTCGCGCCCTCGCCCACCACCTTGGCGCGCACATCCGCGCCGGTGATGCGGATGGCGTCGTTGGCGCGGTCGCCCACCTGCTCGTCGGTCTCGGAAGACGCGCGGATATAGGTGCCGATGCCGCCGAACCAGAGCAGGCCCACATTGGCTTTCAGGATCGCGGTCATCACCTCGGCAGGCGTCGCCTCAGCCTTGTCGAGATCGAGCAGCGCCCGCACCTCAGGTGAGAGCGGGATCGACTTCGCGCTGCGCGAGAACACGCCGCCGCCATTGGAGATGAGCGCCTTGTCGTAATCCTGCCAGCTCGAACGGGCTAGATTGAACAGGCGCTCCCGCTCCTTGAACGAAACTTCCGGATCCGGGTTCGGATCGAGGAAGATGTCCCGGTGGTCGAAGGCTGCCACGAGCTTCAGGGCCCGCGACAGCAGCATGCCGTTGCCGAACACGTCGCCCGACATGTCGCCCACGCCCGCCACCGTCACTGGCTCTCTCTGGATGTCGATGTCGATCTCGCGGAAGTGGCGCTTCACCGCCTCCCATGCGCCGCGAGCCGTGATGCCCATCTTCTTGTGGTCGTAGCCCTGGCTGCCGCCCGACGCGAAGGCATCGCCGAGCCAATGGCCCTTCTCGATGGAGAGCGCATTCGCCGTATCGGAGAAAGTGGCCGTGCCCTTGTCGGCGGCGACAACGAGATAGGGATCGTCCCCGTCGTGGCGCACGGTATCGGCGGGCGTCACCACGTGATCGCCCTCGATATTGTCGGTGAGCTGCAGGAGCGTACGCACGAAGATGCGGTAACTCTCCGTGCCTTCCGCGAGCCATGCCTGACGGTCGCTCGCCGGCGGCAATTGCTTGGGCACGAAGCCGCCCTTCGCGCCGACCGGCACGATCACGGCATTCTTCACCTGCTGCGCCTTCACGAGGCCCAGCACCTCGGTGCGGAAATCCTGTGGACGGTCGGACCAGCGAAGTCCCCCGCGCGCCACCTTGCCGTAGCGCAGGTGTACGCCCTCGACACGCGGCGAATAGACGAAGATCTCGTAGAGAGGCTTCGGCAGCGGCAGGCCTTCCACCTTCGCGCATTCGAACTTGAACGCGATGGTCTGGCGCGGCAGGCCGTTGCCTTCGAGCTGGAAGAAGTTGGTGCGGACGGCGGCTTCGATCAGGTTGATGAAGCGGCGCAGGATCCGGTCGTCGTCCAGGCTCGTGACGGCCTTCAGCTGCTCCTCGATGCCGGCACGGATGGCAGCCTCGGCATCCGCCCTCGAACCCTTGCCCGAGCTCTTGTCTTCATGGCGCGGGTCGAAGCGCGCGTAGAAGAGCTTCACGATGTTCTTGGTGATGTCGGGATGGTGGGCGAGCGTGCTCGCCAGGTAATCCTGCGCATAAGTCACCTGGATCTGGCGTAAGTATCGGCCGAGCGTCCTCACCATCGCCACATCACGCCAGCCGAGGCCCGCTTCAAGCACGAGACGGTTGAAGCCGTCCGATTCCGCA
Organism: Microvirga sp. KLBC 81; assembly: GCF_003075415.1. Lineage (GTDB taxonomy): Bacteria > Pseudomonadota > Alphaproteobacteria > Rhizobiales > Beijerinckiaceae > Microvirga. The sequence continues at coordinate 103,201 of NZ_QDAH01000011.1, read as the reverse complement.
AGGCCGCGGAACAGGGCAAGCAGAGCCGCTTCGATGAGCGTCTGGATCTCGTCGATCTTGATCGCACCACCGGCCGAGCGCTCCAGCGCCATGTCATGGAGCCACACGCGGTCCAGGCCGGTCACACCGGTCGAGACCACGCGATAGGTTCGCTCGTTCACGACGCGGAAGCCGAGATTTTCGAGCAGCGGCACACGGTCGGAGAGCGGCAGCGCCGCGCCGCGCGAGAAAACCTTCAGGTTGACGCGGGTCTCGTCATCGCCTTCGCGGCGATAGAGATCGACTGCGCGGGGACGCGCCTCGGAGAGCTGTTCCAGGAGCGCGATATCCGCGATGGCGTGCTCTGCTCCGAAGGCTTCGCGATAGGCGGCGCTGAAGGCATCGGCATAGCGAGCCGCCAAGGCACGGGCGCGAGCGCCGCCGATGGTTTCGTCGAGTTCATCGCGCAGGGCATCGCCCCAGGTGCGCACAATGGCCGTGATGCCTTTTTCCAGCGTCGCGCGGGAAACCTGCGGGGTATGCCCCTCGTCGCGCCCGATGATGTAATGGGTGCGCGCCAGCGGGCCTTCCGGATAGGCCGGATAAGAGGCTGAGACGCGGCCCTCGTAGATCCCCGCAAGGAACTGGCCGATACGCAGGCGCACGCCCGTGTCGTAGCGGTCCTTGGGCACGAAGACGATAACCGACACGAAGCGGTCGAATTCATCCGCACGCACCAGCGCCCGCACGCGCGGACGCTCCGACAGGCTCATGATGTCGATGGCGAAGTGGTAGAGCGTTTCCTCGTCGATCTGGAACAGCTCGTCACGCGGATAATTCTCGAGAACGTTGAGAAGCCCGCGCCCCGAGTAGCTCGCAGGATCGAAGCCGGCGCGGGCAATCACCTTCGCTACCTTGTGGCGGAGATACGGCACCTCCGCCGTGGTGTTGGTGTAGGCGCTCGCCGTGAAGAGGCCGACGATGCGTAGTTCGCCCTGCAGCCTGCCGTCCGCATCGAAGAGCTTGACACCGATATAATCGAGGTGAGCGCGGCGATGAACGCGGGATTTGACGTTGGCCTTGGTGATGATGAGCGCCTTGGGCTGGGCGAGGAAGGCGCGGATTTCCTGCGTCATCGCCACGAGCTCGCGGCCGCGGCGCAGCACGCGCACGCTCGGATCGCGCAGGAGGCCAAGGCCCGATCCTTCCACCGGATCGGCAGCCGTGTCGTCCTTCGGCAGGCGATATTCGCGAAGACCCAGGAAAGTAAAGTTGTCGCGCGCGATCCAGTCGAGGAAAGCCACCGCTTCCCTCACCTCGTCGTCCGGCAGCGGCGGCGGGTTGAGGCGGTAGTTGTGAACGATTTCGGTCAAGCGGGCGCGCATGCCGGGCCAGTCGTGCACGGCGAGCGACACGTCCTTGTGGACGCGGCGCATGGCTTCGGTCAGGCGGCTGCGGGTCTCGGGATCGTCGATGCGCGGCAGATGAACGTGAATGAAGCTCTCGCGCTTCACGCCGAGGCGCCCGGTCGCCGTGGCCTCGCCGACGAGGCGAACGAGGCCGCCACTGGCATCGCGCTCCACCGCGAGGATCGGGTGCGCCACGAGATAGGGGTCGTAGCCCTCGTCGACCAGCTCGGCGAGGGTCGAATCGAGCAGGAAGGGCATGTTGTCGTTGACGATTTCGAGAATCGTCACATCGCGGCGGCGGCCCTGGCGCTCGACTTCCAGGTCGATGAGGCGGATATCCTCGCCACCGCCCACACGCGGCGCCTTGAGATGCTCATAGGCCGCCGCAGCCAACTCCGCGAGCGCAGAGGGGGAATAGGCGGCGAGATCCTCGGGTGGTACGCGCCCGTAAAGATCCCGGACAAAGGTGGGTGGAATGGCTTTGTGCCCGGCTTCCAGAACCGCAACGGCCTCGGCCGTCAGTTCGCTTCCGCTGGTCGGCGTTTCCAGCTTCATGCGCGTATCCTCTTATGATCGTTGCGGGAGCGTTGCCACAGAGTGACACGCCGCGCAACAAAACCATGCGGTTCTGCACATGGCAGGGTTAAGTTTCTGCAGCACACGGCAAGTTTATGCTGCCTCAGCCTCTTGAGACGACAGATTCGTGTCTCCCCAGTGTTTTAGGGCCAGGAGCACGGGCTCCAAGCTTTGCCCCCGCATGGACAGCGAATATTCGACTCGCGGCGGAACCTGCGCGTAAACCACCCGGACGATCAGCCCATCGGCCTCCAGTTCCCGCAGCTGGTGGGTGAGCATCCGTTGCGTCACTCCGGGAATGAGGCGGCGCAATTCGTTGAAACGCAAGGTTCCCCGCAGCAGCTTGTAAAGGATCACGATCTTCCACTTGCCATCGATGAGGCTCAAAGCGCGCTCGACGGAGCAGCCGGTCGAGGCTTGGAGCTTCTTCGGAACGCGCGGCATCACGGTATCCTTTTTGACACTATGGGCTTTAATTGTGCGTTCTTGCGAGCTTAAGCCCTATGCTCAACTATGTCTCCATCAAAAAAGGAGACATGCCATGCGCGCCGTTGGTTACCAGCAATCCTTAGCCATTACAGACGAAGCCTCCCTCATGGATATCGAGCTGCCCCGCCCCGAGCCGGGCGCACGGGATCTTCTGGTCGAGATCAAGGCGGTGTCCGTGAACCCCGTGGATACCAAGGTGCGCATGCGGGCCCAGGCAGAGCCCGGTGCCTACAAGGTTCTAGGCTACGACGCCGCCGGCATCGTCCGGGCGGTGGGATCGGAGGTTTCGCTGTTCAAGCCGGGCGACGAGGTGTTCTATGCGGGCGCCATCACCCGCTCGGGCACCAATGCGGAATTTCATCTCGTCGATGAGCGGCTCGTGGGCGCAAAGCCGAAATCCCTGAGCTTCGAGGAAGCCGCCGCACTTCCGCTGACCACCCTCACGGCTTGGGAAACGCTGTTCGACCGCCTCGACATCAAGCGCCCGGTGAAGGGCGCCGCCAATGCCGTCCTGATCGTCGGCGCAGCTGGAGGTGTGGGCTCCATTGCCGTGCAGCTCGCACGCAAGCTCACGGACGTGACCGTGATCGCCACCGCCTCGCGCCCGGAGACTCAAGCCTGGGCCCGCGAACTCGGCGCGCATCATGTGATCGACCACACCAAGCCGCTCGCCGAACAGGTGGAGGCTTTAGGGATTGGCGCTCCGGCCTTCGCGTTCTCGATCACGCATACGGATGCGCATTTCCCGGAGATCGCGAAAATCATTGCCCCGCAGGGACGTTTCGCCCTGATCGACGATCCGAAGACACCGATCGATATCAGTCTTCTGAAGGGCAAGAGCGTTTCGATTCACTGGGAATCCATGTTCACCCGCTCGACGTTCCAGACGGCGGACATGGAGCGGCAGCATGAGATCCTGAGCGAGGCCTCGCGCCTCGTGGAGGTCGGCACGATCAGGACGACGCTCGCCGATGTGCTGGGCCCGATCAATGCGGCCAATCTCAAGCGGGCTCACGCTTTCATCGAAAGCAACCGCGCCAAGGGCAAGATCGTCCTGTCGGGGTTCTAGCATCGGACGCAAAAGTGGAATCCGCTTTCGGGATCAATCCGATGCTCTCTTCTATCGAGAGCGCATCGTTTTCAGCGGAAAACCGGATCCACTTTTCACGGCCGTGGCCCTTCGGGTCGCTGACGCGGACCTTCGGTTCCGCACGATGCGCCAAGCAAAAAGAAAGGCCGCCTGTAAAGGCGGCCTGTGTCTCGATGATGGTGGCCCGGCTCTCCACAAGCCTGGAGGGCTGGGGGGCTGACGTGTCCAAGCCGATGGGCGAACCGGGCCGTCGAGGCAACTTGAGCATTTACCGTACTCAGTGAGGCACCTTAGGGGCGCGATTGCGGCAGGAATAAGATTTGCAAAAGTAGCGGTGATTCATTTCACCTCGACGGCTTGATCGATTCCTTAGCCGGACCCATCATCAGGGTTAAGTGGACCAATGATGGGAGATTTCATGAGCGAGGGTGACGTCTCAGAGCCGCTGCGCGGCGGCTCGATGCAGGGCTCGGCTCACATCGTGCCCTTCCCCGCCGCGTCGAAACAGGTGGCCTTCGACCGTGCCGAGTTGCAGACCATTCTCAATCTCTACGGCCGCATGGTGGCCGCCGGCGAATGGCGGGATTACGCCATCGACTTCACGCCCGACAAGGCGGTTTTCTCGATCTACCGACGCACCTCGGAAATGCCTCTCTATCGCATTGAAAAAGATCCCAAGCTCGCGAAAAAGCAAGGCGCCTATTCGGTGATTGTCTCGACAGGCCTGATCCTCAAACGCGGCCACGAGCTCGCTCGTGTGCTGCGCGTGCTCGACAAGCCGAAGGTGGTGCCGAACTGAAGCGAGTCTCGTTCTCACGGCTCGTCATGAGATGAATGTTCGTCTCTCCATGGGCCCGGAACACCCCGGTGCTCCTCGCGTTGCCGCATGATCATGCGGCAGCGATGAGGGTTTCCATGGCACGCGAGATGGCCGGTCTTTCCGTCGTGATCACGGGCGCTTCGAGCGGCATCGGCCGCGCGGCGGCACGGGCCTTCGCACAGCGCGGAGCGCACGTGACACTCGCTGCGCGCCGGGCGGAGTTGCTCGAAGAAGTCGCCCGCGAATGCCGGGATCTCGGAGGAGAGGCCATCGCCGTACCAGCCGATGTGACGGATGCCGAAGCCGTTGCAGAGCTGGCAGAGGAAGCGCTGCGCGCCTTTGGGCGCATCGATGTGTGGATCAACAATGCCGGATCGGGCGTATTCGGCCCCTATCAGGACGCTGACCTCGCGCTCCATCGGCGCACCATCGAGGTGAATCTCATGGGCTCCATGCATGGAGCCTACGTGGCCCTGCCGATTTTCCTCGAACAGGGCCACGGCATCCTCATCAACAACATCTCTCTTGGAGGCTGGGCTCCAACGGCTTTTGCCGCCGCCTATACGGCTTCGAAGTTTGGGCTGCGCGGCTTTTCAGCGAGTCTCCGGCAGGAGCTGGGCGATCATCCCGACATTCATGTCTGCGGCGTGTTTCCGGCCATCATCGACACGCCGGGGCTCGACCATGGTGCCAATGTCTCCGGCCGACAGATCAATCCGGGGCCGCTGATCTATGCGCCTGAAGATGTAGCGGAAACCTTCGTCTCGCTCGTGCGCTGGCCGCGCGACGAGGTGGCGGTGGGGTGGCCTGCCCGGGCGGCGCAGATCGCCTATGCCCTCGCGCCCGGACCGACGGAGCACCTGATCGGTGCCGCCATGCGCCGTTCCCTGAAGCGCGCATCGCCCGCGCCGCGAACAGAGGGAGCATTGCTCAAACCCGTGCCCACAGGAAGGGGCGTGAGCGGCGGCTGGCGCGAGCGCAAGGGCCTGCCGTTTTCGGCGCGCCAGACCAGCAGCGTCATCGGCGCGGTGGCTCTGGCGGGCCTGGCACTGCTTCTCGGGACGAAAGCCGCAGCGCGCGTGCGGCGCTGATCCGCTTTCAATGCAGCCAGGACCTCAGGCTTCTAAAGCATCGTCGGATGCGGAAAACCGGGTCCACTTTTCCGCACGATGCTCTAAGCAATCGGCCGGGTCGGCGGCTCGGTCGTGCCGCGCCCGAGGGGGCGCTGCATGAGCACGGTGGAAAGCCAGCGCCCGTGCTTGTAGCCGATGCCCTTGATGATTCCGGCAAGCTCGAAGCCGAGGCTCCTGTGCAGGCTGATGGAGCCCTTCGATTCCTCGTCGCCGATCACGGCCACCATGAGCCTGAAGTCCCGCGCCTCGCATTCCCTGATCAGCTCGGTGAGCAGCGCACGCCCGACACCCTGCCCTTGAGCGGACGGCGCGATGTAGATCGAATCCTCGACCGTGGAGCGATAGGCAGGCCTCGTGCGGTAGGCGCCTGCATAGGCATAGCCGAGGATCTCGCCATCACGCTCCGCCACGAGATACGGATAGCCGCCCACGAGAACGGCCGCGCGGCGGCTTGCCATTTCCTCTTCACCGGGCGGCTCAAGCTCGAACGAGGCCGTGCCGTGCAGCACAGCATGGGCATAGATGGCGGTAAGGCTAAGAATGTCGGCTTCAGCCGAGGGGCGGATGAGGAGGCTCATGCGCCATTGGTAAGATGAAGCCTTGCTGTACGCAATCCGCTAACAAAAAGCCCCGGCTTTGCGGCCGGGGCTTTCAGATCATGCGATCCGCTCAGCTTTACTCGTTGCGGTTGCCCAGCAGCGAGAGGAGGAACTGGAACATGTTGATGAAGTCCAGATACAGCTGCAGCGCGCCATAGACCGACACCTTGGCCGCGGCCTCGGTGTCGAAGTTGCCGTACAGGTACATCTCCTTCAGCTTCTGCGTATCGTAGGCCGTGAGGCCCGCGAAGATCAGAACGCCGATCACGGAAATGCCGAACTGCATCGCGCTCGACGCAACGAAGATGTTCACGATCGAGGCGATGATCAGGCCGAACAGGCCCATGATCAGGAACGAGCCCATGCCCGACAGGCTTCGGCGGGTGGTGTAGCCCCACAGCGACAGCGCGCCGAAGGACGCCGCCGTGATGAAGAACACCTGCACGACGCTCGCGCCCGTGTAGCGGAGCAGCAGCGTCGAGAGCGAAGCGCCCATCACGGCCGCGAACGCGAAGAAGGTGCCGCGGGCCGCAGCGGCCGACATGCGGTCCATGCGGAACGAGAAGAAGAAGATGAAGGCCAAGGGCGCCAGCGCCACAACCCACATCAGAGGCGTGCCATACAGAACGCGCCCGAACTCGGTGAGCGCCATGCGGCCGGCGCCATCCGTGGTCACGGCCAGCATGTTCACACCCAGCGCGACGAGAGCCGAGATGGCCAGACCCAGGATCATGTTGTTGTAGACGCCGAGCATGAAGGCGCGCAGGCCCTGGTCGACCTGAGCCGCCGTCCGGGCAAAGCCGGTGCCATAGGCGGTTTGGTTTTGCTCATACGGTTGCATCGGAGCCCTTTCTCACGGTGTCCCGTTGATGTTCCCTCGAAAGGCTGGGAAGTCAGCCCTCGGCCGCCGCGAAAAACCGGCGACAGAGAAAATATGAGGGGATAGCCTTGGTTCCGCAAGAGGCAGCGCCAAGCTACAAGTCATTGTGAAATGAAGTTTGAGGAGCAGAGTAGATGCTCCTCCCCGTGATCCCCTCGCTGTTCCTCTATAACGCCCGCATGAACCTCGGCCGTTAAAGGTTTCTTAAGTATTGGGCCGGCTTCTGGCTCAAGATGCGCCACGTGCCCATCAAGCCTAAACCTACCGTCACCAGAACGGCCAAGGCGGAAGCCACAAATGCGCCCGACAAATCTAAGCTAAAGCTTAAGTTCATGAGCCGGGTCACGATGAAATAGGATGCGATCCCGCCCGCGAGGAGCCCGAACACGGCCGTAGCCAGGCCCAGCAATCCGTATTCGAGGGCATAGGCCGACAGCAGCCGGGCGCGGGTGGCGCCCAGGGTCTTCAGGACCACGGCATCATAGAGGCGCGCCCGATGACCGGCCGCGAGCGCGCCCGCAAGGACCAGAAGGCTCGCGATCAGCGCAATCGAGCTTGCGCCGCGAATGGCCATGATCAGCTGCGAGACGACGTCGTTCACGGCTTCAAGCGCATCCTTCACCCGCACGCTCGTGACCATTGGAAAGGCCTGAGCGGAACTCCGCAGGATCTTTGCATCGGTTGCCGCATCCGACCCGTTCGGGAAGGTGACGGTGGCCAGATGCGTATGCGGGGCCCCGGCAAAGGTGTTGGGCGAGAACACCATGACGAAGTTGATGCCGAGCGAACGCCATTCCACCTCGCGCAGATTCGCGATGGTGGCCGTGATGTTGCGGCCGAGCACGTTGACGGTGATCTCGTCGCCGATCTTGAGACCCAATCCTTCCGCGATCCTGTGGTCGAAGGAGACGAGCGGCTTGCCGCGGTAGTCTTCAGGCCACCACTCGCCCTGCACCAGCTTCGAGCCGTCGGGCGGCGTCCTGGAATAGGTGATGCCGCGATCACCCTCCAGCACCCAGGAAATGTCCTCGGGAGCCTTGACCTCGGACACGGGCCGCCCGCCGAGCGTCACAAGGCGCCCGCGCATCATGGGCACGCGCTCGATCTGCGCATCGCCTGCTTGTTGCTTCAGGAATCCCTCGAACGCATCCGCCTGCTGGTTCGGGATGTCGAGGAAGAAGAAGCTCGGCGCGCGTTGCGGCAGGCTCTGGGTCAGTTGCTTCGTCAGGTTGGTGTCGATGAGCGAAAGCGTCACGAGGAGCGTGATGCCGAGCCCGAGCGAGAGCACGAGGGAGGGCGTGAGCGCACCGGGACGGTGGATGTTGGCCAGCGCCAGACGCGGAGCCGTGCGACGGGGGCGCGGGAGACGGCGGGCGAGCGCCATCAGCCCAAGCGCCACGATGCGCAGCAGCAGGAAGGAGCCTGCCGCTGCCGCCACGAACATCAGCGCGATGCGCCGGTCATAGGCCGCGATCACCGCAAGGGCGACGAGGGCTATGACGGAAACGCCGAGCGCCGCGAGATAGCGCTTGCGCGGCCAGCGCCGCTCTGGATCGATCTGGTCGCGAAACAGGCCGGATACCGGTACGTCATGCGCGCGACCGAGCGGTGCGATGGCGAAAACAAGTGCGGTGAGCACGCCGTAGAGAAGCGCGATTCCGAGTTCAGGCACGGCGATGACCGGCTGGATCGGAATCGGCAGCAGATGGCCGAAGAGAGCCGTGATGATGAACGGCAAGGCCGCGCCGATGGCCAGACCGATCGCGATGCCGAGGGCTGCGATCAGCATCACCTGCGTGAGATAGAGCATCACCACCTGCCCGCCCGGCGCACCGAGGCTTTTCAGCGTCGCGATGGAAGCGCGCTTGCGGTCCACGAAACCGCGCACCGCATTGGCGACGCCGACGCCGCCGACGAGCAGCGCCGTGAGGCCGACGAGCGTCAGGAACTGCGTGAAGCGTTCGATGTTCTTGGCAAAGCGCGGATCGGCATTGAGCCGCGTGCGGATATTCCAGCCGGCCTCGGGCAGGGTGCGGGTTGCCTCGGCCTGGATCCGGGCGAACCCCTCTTCCGTGGAGAGGGCCTGCGGCAGGGTGAGCCGGTAGGTCCAGCGCACGAGGCTGCCGGGCTGGATAAGGCCGGTGGCCCTCAGGGCCTCCTGCGACACCATCAGGCGCGGCCCGAAACCGACGCCGTCCGCGATCTTGTCGGGCTCGGAGACAAGGCGCGCGCGCAGTTCCACTGTCGCGCCGCCAACCGTCACCCGGTCGCCCACCTTCAGGTCCAGGCGCGCCAGCAGCGCCGGATCGACGGCTGCGCCGAAAGCGCCCTCGCGCTGGGCGAACAGGTCCGAGGGTGGCAGCTGAGGATCCGTTTCGAGCGTGCCGACTGTCGGATAGCCCGCATCGACCGCCTTCAGCTCGACGAGGCCCGAGCCCTTCGGGCCCGCAACCGCCATGGCGCGCATGGTGGCAACGACATTGACCTGGCCCTTCGAGGTCAGGAATGCCCGCTCGGGCGCGCCCGCCTCCCGCTGGAGAAGCGAAAAGGCCATGTCGCCGCCGAGGATCCGGCGGCCCTCGCGGGAGATGCCTTCCGTCAGCGAGCGCGAGAGGGAGGAGACGCTCGCAATCGCCGCAACGCCGAGCGCGATGCAGGCGAGAAAGATGCCGAAGCCTTTCAGGCCTCCGCGCAGCTCACGCAAGGCGAGGCGCAGGAGGAGCGGCAGGGAGGAAGAAGGTGCTTTACGCCGCTGCGGCGTCGTCAGGGTGCCGTGCATGGGGCTGCTCCCTCACGCCACTGCCGAGGCCGCATCGGCCTCCACCTGACCCGAACGCAGGCGCACCATGCGATCGCAGAGGCGAGCGAGGTTAAGGTCGTGGGTCACGAGCACCAAGGTCGCGCCGCGGTCGCGCTTCAAGGCAAAGAGCAGATCCACGATCGACTGGCCCGTGTTCTCATCGAGATTGCCGGTGGGCTCGTCCGCCACGAGGATCGCAGGGTTCGGCACGATGGCGCGGGCAATGGCCACCCGCTGCTGCTCGCCACCGGAAAGCTGGGCTGGATAATGGTGGAGGCGAGACCCTAAGCCCACGGCCTGAAGCTCGGCCTCCGCCCGCTCGAAGGCATCGTCCTTACCCGCCAGCTCCAGGGGCAGCGCCACGTTCTCAAGCGCCGTCATGGTGGGCACGAGATGGAAGGACTGGAATACGATGCCGATTCGCCGGCCTCGAAAACGGGCAAGCGCGTCCTCGTCGAGCCCCGACAGATCGGTGCCATCGACGATGACCTTGCCCGAATCGGGACGCTCGAGACCGGCCATGGTCATGAGCAGGGTGGACTTTCCCGAGCCCGAGGGGCCGACGAGGCCGACCGCTTCACCCTTGTCCACATTCAAGGAAATCCCTTTCAGGATATGCACCCGCGCGGCCCCGCGCCCGAGGCTCAAATCGACATCGTGAAGCGCGATGGCCTTGTCCTTCATGCCCATTCATCCGATCTGTTGGAGACTTGTTCGAAGACGTTGTTTAGTCCGGCATAGATGGGAAGCCTATCAATGAAGCGCCAATCAGGCCCGTTCATGACGATCATTTTTGCGTGTGCGGCGGCTCTTGCCGCCATGATCGCCCCCTCCACCGCGCCTGCTCAGAGTAAGACGCTGCGCCTCGTAGCCTTGGGCGACAGCCTGACGGCCGGCTACGGCCTGCCGCAGGAAGCCGCCTTCCCGGTGGCGCTGGAGAAAGCCCTCAAAGCCAAGGGCTACAAGGTCGAGATTGCCAATGCGGGCGTCTCGGGCGACACCTCTTCTGGAGGCCTCGACCGGCTCGACTGGTCCGTGCCCGACGGCACGGATGGCGTGATCGTGGAGCTTGGCGCCAACGACATGCTGCGCGGCCTTGATCCGGCCGTCACACGGAACTCCATCGAGGCCATTGTCGAACGTTTGAAGGAACGGAACATCCCTGTGATGCTCGCGGGCATGTATGCCTCGCGCAATCTGGGTCAGGACTACATTCAGAAATTCGACACCATCTATTCCGACATTGCGAAGAAGCACGACCTTGTGCTCTATCCCTTCTTCCTCGACGGGATAGCCGGCGAGCGATCTCTCAACCTTCCCGACGGCCTGCACCCGACGGTAAAGGGCGTGGAGATCATCGTCGACCGCATTCTGCCCACAGTCGAAAGCTTTCTCGCCCGCCTGACCCAGCGCTGATCGTCGTCAGCGCCTCGATTCCCCCAAACGCGGCGGCCTTATCCGCCGCGAGGAGCCTTGAATATGGAATATCGCCGCCTTGGCCGCACCGATCTCAATGTCAGCCTCATCTGCCTCGGCACCATGACTTGGGGCCAGCAGAACACCGAGGCCGAGGGCCATGAGCAGATGGATTATGCCCTCGACCAGGGCATCAATTTCTTCGATACCGCCGAACTTTATTCGATTCCCCCACGGCCTGAGACGCAAGGCTCCACGGAGCGGATCATCGGCTCCTGGTTCAAGTCGCGCGGCACCCGCGACAAGGTGATTCTCGCCACCAAGGTGGTGGGCCGTTCCGACAGCACCTGGTTCCGGGACGACGGCTCCAAGGCCGAGCTCTCCCGCAGGCAGATCGAGGAGGCTGTGAACAAGAGCCTGAAGAGGCTCCAGACCGATTATATCGATCTCTATCAGATCCACTGGCCCGACCGCCCCATGCCCTGGGGCTCGAACCCGACGATCTACAGGCACCAGGACGGCGATTCGCACCCGATTGCCGAAACCGTCGAGATCATGACGGACCTCGTGAAGGCCGGAAAGATCCGCCATTTCGGCCTCTCCAACGAGAGCGCCTGGGGCACCATGAGCTTCCTCAAGCACGCGGAAGCCAAGGGCCTGGCGCGGGCGCAATCGGTGCAGAACGCCTACAACCTGCTCAACCGCACCTACGAGGTGGCGCTGGCCGAAATCAGCACACGCGAGCAGGTCAGTCTCCTCGCCTATTCGCCGCTGGCTCAGGGTTACCTGACGGGCAAATACCTCGACGGCGCCCGCCCGCCGGGAGCGCGCACCACGCTCTTCGAGCGTGGCCAGCGCTATGAGAACGCGACGGCCGAAGCCGCCATCCGCAAGTATCTGGCACTCGCCAAGGAATTCAGCCTCGATCCGGCGCAGATGGCGCTGGCCTACGTGAATTCCCGCCCCTTCGTGACGTCCAACATCATCGGCGCGACTTCCATGGCGCAGCTGAAGACGGACATCGCCTCCATCGAGGTCAGGATCACGCCGGAGCTGGAAAAGCGCATCGACGCCATCCACGTCGAGCACTGCAATCCCTGCCCCTAAATACCCCTTCCGTCATGGCCGGGCTCGTCCCGGCCATCTCGATCTGGAAAGGCGCTGTGCTTTCTTAATCAGGATCACCGGCACAAGGCCGGTGATGACGAGCAGGTCTCTCAGCCGGAACAAAGCCGGCTGTCCATCGTCTGTTTCCTGAAGTGTCAGCAAAGCCGGGGAGGTGCCGCATGCCACGTCTGTTTACCGGCATCGAGATCCCCGCCGAGATCGGCCTGGCGCTGTCCACCTATCGCGGCGGGCTGCCGGGTGCGCGCTGGGTCGATCCTGAAAGCTATCACATCACCTTGCGTTTCATCGGCGACGTGGACGAGCGCGTGGCCGATGACGTGTGCTCGATCTTGGGTGATTCCCGCTGGCGCGAGCCCATCGCCATCACCATCGACCGGCTCGGCACCTTCGGTGGATCAAAGCCTCGCGCTGTGTTCGCTCATACCTCCGACAACGGCGAGCTCGCCGATCTGCAGGCCGAGCAGGAACGCATGATGCGCCAGATCGGCCTGCCCCCCGAAGCCCGCAAGTTCACACCACACGTCACGCTGGCGCGCCTGAAGAACGCCTCTCCCATCGATGTGGCGGATTACATGGCGACCCGAGGCCATTTCCAGAAGCTCACCTTCACCGCGAGCCGCTTCGTGCTCTATTCGTCGAAGGCCTCCGTGGGCGGCGGGCCATACATCATCGAAGCGGCGTACCCCTTAAGCTAGCTCGACGGCTATGCTCTGAACCGTTACGCCAGGGTTAGGGTTCATGGCAGCACTCATCTTTCTCACTCACCCCGAAGTCGTCATCGATCCCCAGGTGCCCGTCCCGCGCTGGCCCTTGAACGACACAGGCCGCAGGCGCATGAGCCGCTTCGCGGATGCGCTCGCCGGCACGCACATTTCCTCCATTCATGCCAGCACGGAGCAGAAGGCGATGGATGGTGCCGCCATCGTCGCGGAGCGTTTTGGCCTCCCCTATCGAACCCACGAGGATGTCGGTGAGAACGACCGCTCGGCGACAGGCTATATCGCGCCACCCGAATTCTGGGAGGTGGTGGATGCCTTTTTCGCCAACCCGCACGAGAGCATCCGCGGCTGGGAGCGCGCCATCGATGCGCAATCACGCATCGTGAAGGCTGTGAGCCGGATCGCCGCGGAGGATGATGGTCCCGGTAATACCCTCGTCGTCGCCCACGGCGGCGTCGGCTGCCTGCTCATGGCTCATCTGCAGCAGGTGGAGATCGGGCGCGAAAGCCGCCCCCGGCATTCCGGAGGCGGCTGCTTCATCGTGGTCGACCGCGAGACGCTCTCGCTCAGGCAGGATTGGCGCACCATCGAGGAAGCCGTCTTCCCTGTGAGCTGACACTCAGATTTTGACCTTGCTTCGCGCCGGGCTGAAGGATAGCCCTCCCCTTCGTTGGCGACATGAAGGACAAGAGCGATCCGATGGACGGCGCGCGCGTGGCAAAAGTCATCCCCGGAATCGCTTTGTGCATAAGCATCTCCGCTGCCGCCCTCGGCCTGCAGATGCTCGAAGAGCATTGGACGGGCCGGCCCTGGATCGAGGCGCTCGTCATTGCGATCCTGCTTGGAACATTGGTGAGAACCCTCTGGACGCCAGGTGCCCGCTGGGTTCCCGGAATCGGCTTTTCTGCCAGGACATTGCTCGAGATCGCCGTGATGCTGCTGGGCGCCTCCATCAGTTTTCAGGCGGTGCTGCAGGCGGGTTTCGGCCTCATTCTCGGCATCGCCGTGGTGGTGGCTCTCGCCATCGGCGCCAGCTTCGGTCTGTGCCGCCTTTTGGGATTGCCCTGGCGCATGGCGGTCCTGGTCGCTTGCGGCAACTCGATCTGCGGCAACTCCGCCATTGCGGCCGTGGCACCCGTGATCGGCGCAAAGCCTGAGGATGTGGTCTCCTCCATCGCGTTTACGGCCATTCTTGGCGTCATCGTCGTGCTCACTCTGCCGTTGCTGATACCGCTTCTCGGCCTCTCGTTCACGCAATACGGCGTGCTTGCGGGTCTTACCGTCTATGCAGTGCCGCAGGTGCTCGCAGCGACCGTGCCGGTGAGCATGGTCAGCACGCAGATCGGCACGCTCGTCAAGCTCGTGCGCGTGCTGATGCTGGGGCCCGTGGTGATTGCGCTGTCGCTGAGGATGGACCGGGAAACGGCGCCGAAGAGCCTGTCCCTGAACCGCTTCGTGCCCTGGTTCATCATCGGTTTCCTGGGGCTGGCCGCGCTTCGCTCCCTTGGCGTGATCCCCGATGCGATCCTCGGCATCGTTACGCCAACGGCGACCCTGCTCACGGTGATCTCCATGGCGGCCCTGGGGCTTGGCGTCGACCTGAAGGTCCTCGGCCGCGTCGGCGGGCGCGTCACGCTCGCGGTGACGCTCTCGCTGCTCGTGCTGATTGCGATCAGCTTGGGCCTTATTTGGCTGCTCGGCATGAGCTAAGGGCTTGAAACATCTCACGCGTGCTTCATCACTAAGTCATCTCGTCCTGCAAGAAACGAAGCCGCCCATGCCCCGCTTGACCGAATCCGAACGCCAGGAACTCCTCTCCGCCCTCGACGGCTGGACTCTCGTGGAGGGCCGGGATGCCATCCACAGGCGCTACGTGTTCGACGATTTCAACGCGGCCTTCGGCTGGATGACCCGCGTGGCGCTGATCGCCGAGCAGAAGAACCACCATCCCGAATGGTTCAACGTCTACAACAGGGTGGACGTGACGCTCTCGACGCATGATGCAGGCGGCCTCACGCGCCGCGACATCGAACTGGCGCAGCGCATGGACCAGTTGGCGGCGGGACTGGCGAAGGCTTGAGCCATGGATGAGCGCGACGTCTTCACGGGCGGATGCGCCTGCGGACAGCTGACCTTCAAGGCGCACGGCGCCCCGAAACGCGTGGGCCTGTGCCACTGCATGACCTGCCGCAAAGTGACCGGCAGCGTCTTCAACGCTTTCGCGGTCTTTCCCGCGGACCAGGTGACGATTTCCGGTGACAGCCGGAGCTGGGAGGCCGTTCCCGGAGGCCAGAACCGCTTCTGCCCGCAATGCGGTTCGCTCGTCTTCTATTCGGACGGCAGCGACGAGATCGAACTCATGCTCGGCGCCTTCGACCGGACGGATCTGTTCAAGCCTACCTATGAGGCCTGGACCAAGCGCCGCGAGTCCTGGCTCTGCACCCCGGATCTCATCAGCTATCCTGAGAACCGGGGTGAGGTGACCTCTTAAGCATCGGACCCAAAAGTGGAATCCACTTTTGGGTCCGATGCTCCGTTCATAGAGAAGCGCATCGTTAGGAGCGGAAAACCGGGTCCACTTTTCCGCACGATGCGCTAGCGCTTACTTCGGCTGCATGCGCAGCGCGCCATCGAGGCGGATGCCTTCGCCGTTGAGCATGTCGTTCTCGATGATGCCCTTGACGAGCTGCGCATATTCCTCGGGTCGTCCGAGTCGCGAGGGGAACGGCACGTTGGCTTCCAGCGCCTTGCGGTAATCCTCCGCGATTCCTTCGAACAGCGGCGTGTGGAAGAGGCCCGGCATGACCGTCATCACGCGGATGCCGAACCCTGACAGATCGCGCGCCACCGGAAGCGTCAGCGCGAGCACGCCACCCTTGGAAGCGGAATAGGCTGCCTGCCCGATCTGCCCGTCCTGGGCTGCGACCGACGAGGTGTTGACGACGACGCCGCGCTCTCCGTCCGGCGTCACCGGCTCGAGCGCCGCCATGGCGGCGGCGCATTTCGAAATCATCGCATAGGTGCCGATGAGGTTGATCTCCACGGTCTTGCGGAAGCTCGCGAGATCATGCGGGATCAGTTCGCCCGTCTCGCGCTTCTTCGTGACCGTGCGGCGACCCGGCGCCACCCCTGCGCAGTTCACCAGAACCCGCTCGACGCCGTTCTTCTCGCGCGCCTTCACGAGGCCGGCGTCGATGGAGGCCTCGTCCGTCACATCCACCTGACAGAACAGAGCGCCGATCTCGCGGGCAACCGCCTCGCCGCGCTCCGCGTTCATGTCGAAGATGGCGACTTTTACGCCCTGTGCCGCAAGCATGCGCGCCGTCGCTTCACCGAGGCCCGAAGCGCCTCCCGTGACGATGGCTGCCATCAATTTGTCGAGCTTCATGGGTTTTCTCCTCTCTTGAGGATGCTTGTAGGCAATCCTTGGATAGGTGGATACCTAGACTGTCGAAGGAGCGGAGGAGCATGAGCGAGCCTTTCATCAAGCCTTTCACCAAGGCGGAGATGGACGCCATGCGCGCGGCCACCCGTGACGAGGAGAGCCTGAAGCAGCGGTTCCGGGACAAGCTGAAACGCGTCGCCGGCAGGATCCCCTTCGCCGAGGATCTCGTGGCCGCCTTCTTTTGCGCCACCGACCCCAAGACCCCGAGCCGCGTGAAGCTGATTCTCTTAGGGGCCATCGCCTATTTCGTCCTGCCGCTCGATGCGGTGAGCGACCTCCTGCCCCTCATCGGCTTTGCCGACGATGCCGCCGTGCTGGCTGCGGCAATTACGCAGGTCGCGGGTTCCATTACGGAAGATCACCGGGCCAAGGCACGGAAATCCCTAGGGGAAGTCACCTCCGAGCAGGGATGAGCGACTGAACGCTATAAGATTGTATTCAGAACAAAGAATATAGACTTATTGCAACATTATAATTTTTCGTCTAAACAGGACCTGTTCATCAGAAGTTATTTCATCTCCTCCCTTTTGAACAACGAACAGCCTTTTCAAGGACAACTCGGCGGGCCGCTTTTGCGGCCCCTTTATTTTCAGCTCCCAAGTAATGCCGCGTTTCGACGCATCGCCAACGCGCCGGGGCCGGGCTACGGCATGGTGAAGAGTTCTTAACCATCCTCCCCTATTGTCCGCCTTCATGACGACACAATCTCTCCAGCGCGGCATCGCCGCGGGCATCCTTTCCGCCGTTCTCGTCCTCGGAACCGGGCCTGCAGCTCTGGCTCAGACCCGGCCGGCGCAGAAGCCTCCTGCGACCAAGACGGCTCCTGCCAAGCCGGCGGCCAAGACGGGCAAGGCCACCTCGGCCGCGAAGCCGGCGGCTGCCGCTGCTGCGGCGGGTGCTGGCGCGGCCGCTGCCAAGCCCGCCCAGGCCGCCACGGGTCCAGGCGGTGCCTCCCTGGTGACGTCTTACGGCGATTGGGGCGTCTATACGGCCCAGGCCGGACGCTCGAAGATCTGCTACGCCCTGAGTCAGCCCCAGGATCGGCTGCCGAAGAACCTGAACCGGGATCCGGCCTATCTCTTCGTGTCCTTCCGCCCGGCGGAAAACGTGAAGAACGAGGTCGCCCTGGTGCTTGGCTTCGCCGCCAAGGAGAACGGCCCGGCGGAAGCTGCCGTCGGCAACACCTCCTATGCGCTGATCACCAAGGCCTCCAATGCGTGGCTGAAGAACCCTGCCGAGGAAGGCCAGGCCATCGCCACCATGGCCCGCAGCGGGACGATGACCGTGAAGATGCAGTCCGCCCGCGGCTCCAGCCTGACGGACCGCTATTCGCTGAACGGCTTCAGCAAGGCCCTGGAGCATGCCCGCAAGGAATGCGGCGTTTAAAGGCACCTCACAAAGCTGCCCTGAGCCTCATCTGAGGAGGCCTTCAGGCCGTCTCGAAGAGCCTGCCCCGGACTTGATCCGGGGACGAGGCGCCTCCAGCGTACACTGACCCTCCTTCGAGACGCCGCTTGCAGCGGCTCCTCAGGATGAGGGCGGTGTTTGTTCGACACTCTGAAGTCGACCAACTCTTGCAAATGACGCTGTCAATGAGCATCTTCCGGGTCTCGCCCGGAATTTTGCTTATCGGAGCTCACGGTTTCGGCGCAATCGTGTTATAGAGCACGCCAATTCCCAACAACGAGGCTTGAGATTTCCCATGGCGACGGCGCTCGACATCGCCAAGCGTAACCCCAATGCGGCCCCCGTGGCCGTGAACGATGCCGCACGCGCGGCCGGGTCGACCGCTTTGTCCATTGAAAAGACGGCTGAGATGCACGTGGCGGCGGGAGCCGCCCCCGGCGGAGCCTCGCTTGTCGGTCTTACCCGCGACCAGCTGAAGGATTCGCTTTCGGCCATCGGCGTGCCCGAGCGCGAGCTGAAGATGCGCGTCGCCCAGCTCTGGCACTGGATCTATTTCCGCGGGGCGAAGGACTTCGCCGAGATGACCAATGTGGGCAAGGAGCTGCGCGCCAGATTGGCCGCCGCCTATACGCTTGCCCGCCCGCAGGTGGTTTCCGAGCAGGTGTCCAAGGACGGCACCCGCAAATGGCTGATCCGCATGCCCTCCACCGGCCCGCTCGACAAGGGCGCGGAGATCGAGTGCGTGTATATTCCGGAAGTCGATCGCGGCACGCTCTGCGTGTCGAGCCAGGTCGGCTGCACGCTCACCTGCTCCTTCTGCCACACGGGCACCCAGCGCCTCGTGCGCAACCTGACCTCGGCCGAGATCGTGGCGCAGCTCATCGTGGCGCGCGATGCCATCGGCGACTGGCCCCATGCCACGCCCCCGGAAGGCGCTTTTGTGCCGACCGACGGCGGACGCTTCGTGTCAAACATCGTGTTCATGGGCATGGGCGAGCCGCTCTACAACATCGACAACGTGATCGACGCCATCGGCGTCATGTCGGACAACGAGGGCCTCGGCCTCTCGCGTCGCCGCATCACGGTCTCCACCTCCGGCGTCGTGCCGCAGATGGAACGCCTCGGCGCGGAAGCCAACACCATGCTCGCCATCTCGCTCCACGCGGTGCGCGACGACCTGCGCGACGTGCTGGTGCCGATCAACCGCAAATACGACATTAGCCAACTGCTCGATGCCTGCCGCGCGTACCCTGGCCTGTCGAACGCCCGCCGCATCACGTTTGAGTACGTGATGCTGAAAGGCGTGAACGACTCCGACGCCGATGCGCGCGAGCTCGTGCGCCTCTTGAAGGGCATTCCGGCGAAGATCAACCTGATCCCGTTCAACCCATGGCCCGGCTCGAAATACGAGTGCTCGGACTGGGAGCGGATCGAGCGCTTCTCCGAGATCGTCTACCGCGCCGGCTATGCCTCGCCGGTCCGCACCCCCCGCGGCCGCGACATCCTTGCCGCCTGCGGCCAGCTCAAGAGCGAGACCGAGAAGCTGCGCGCCCGCGCCCGCATGATGGCCGAACAGGGCATCGGAGCCGAAGGCGTCTACGCGCTGGGGGATGGGGAGTAAGGCTCATCGAACAGAGCTGCAGATAGGTGCGGCTCTGTTTGCTTTGCCCGAAATGTGATATTGAAGCTCCAGGCCAGAGATCGGCTCGGAGAAAGCTATGAGACAGCTTAACGGGGTTGTTGGGGCGACGATCGCAGGTCCTTACCTTGCCGCCTTTCTCCTATCATTGCTGATCATGTTTCGTGAGCACGACAATCTTTACAGGCTGTTGGAAACAGATTTCTACGCATATCTCTTTTTCTTAGGGACTATTGGATTGCTTTATACTTGCATTCCAACACTGATCCTGTCCCTGGTCGCAGCTATGATCCTGAGGTTGCTGCGGTGGAACCCTTTCGCGAAAGCTCTTATTGCTGGCTCGTCGATAGGCTTGTGCTTTGGAGCATTTTTGAGTGCCTCCGATTTTTCCAGCAATTGGTACCTGATAGCAATCTTCCTTCTGTCCGGAGCACTCTGCGGCTGGATTTATTGGTTTATCGCCATCGGGCGGACACATGAGCCGGGTCATGCTATAGCCAAGCCATGATCCGCTGGCTTCTCCTCATTCCCTTCGCGCTCCTCATTGCTGTCGGCATGAGCAGTCTGTTCTTCTTCATCGCCTCGATGGTCGATCCGCTCATGGCGACGCTCACGGGGGAGACGCTGTTCGTCGGGTTCTGGAACCTCGTGGATGCGGTGTTCTCATCCGACGATCCCGGTCCCATCGTGGCCGATGCCATGCTCACTGTGGGGCGGATCATGTTCACGCTGCTCGTTCTGCCGCCTTTGGTGATCGCCGTGATCAGCGAAGTTCTGAAAATGCGCAGCCTCATCTGGTATGCGCTCGCCACCGGCGCGCTGACGGCTGCGGTGCCGTGGATCCTGCGCGGCGCGGCGCGCGTTCAGAACCCCGAAGAATTGCACGTGAGCGCGATCCTCGGCCTCACCGGGGCGGTGGCGGGCTTCATCTATTGGGCGATTGCCGGACGGGATGCGGGCGGCCGCTCCCCTTCTACCTCGCAGATGCCGTCAGGATCTTGACCGCGAAGGCTCCGAACAGGCCCGCGAAGGAATAGTCGATTCCCCGCATCACCCTGGGATGATTGCGCAGGAGCGCGATCACCTTCTCGGCGCCCAGGATCATGATGGCGCCCATGGGGGCGGTGAGCGCGATGAAGTAGAGGCCGAGGAACAGGAGCTTGTCGGAGGCGTGAGGATCGGCCGAATCCACGAATTGCGGCAGGAAGGTCACGAAGAACAGAACCACCTTCGGGTTCGTGAGATTGATGCCGACGCCCATGAAAAAGGTCTTCCAGAACGGGATCTCGACCCGGCCCTCCTCCTTCACTGATAAAGCCGAGCCATTGCGCACGGCATCAAAAGCAAGCCACAGGAGATAGAGCGCGCCCACAACCTTGAGGATCGTGAAGGCCGTGACGGAAGCCGCCAGCAGGGCCGAAAGCCCCAAGGCCGCGAGCAGCGTATGGACACAGCACCCCGCCATGGCGCCCAGCATCGACGCCATGCCGGCCTTGCGCCCGCCGGACATGGTTTTCGCCAGGAACAGGCTCATGTCCGGCCCCGGGGTGATGAACAGCACGAAGCAGGCGAACGAATAGGCGAGCAGGGTGCTCAAATCGGGCAGAAAGGTCATGGGGTTAAGCCTCGTCTCTGGCTGCCGGATCATGCCTCAATCCGCTGTTTACGGCTAGAGCATCGGGCCCAAAAGTGGATTTGCACTTTTGGGCCCGATGCTCCCTTCCTCAGTGGGCACTCGTGAAAACCGCTTGTTGAAACACCATGCTTGCCCCAAGTGTTGAACCCGGCCAAGTTTGTGGAACTATTAGTAAAGCGGGAAGGACAGACATGAAGGCTTCGCCCCTGTGGACCAGGTTCCGCATCGCCCTGACCGGATTAGCTCTCGCCTTCGGCCTGTCCGCCTGCGGGATCAACAACGTGCCGACCTTTGAGGAACAAGCCAAGGCTGCCTGGAGCGAGGTGCAGAACCAGTACCAGCGCCGGGCCGACCTGATTCCGAACCTGGTGGAGACCGTGAAGGGCTTCGCCCAGCAGGAGCGCGAGGTTCTGACCCAGGTGACGGAAGCCCGCGCCAAGGCCACCCAGGTTCAGGTCGATGCCTCCACCGTCACCGACCCTGAAAAATTCCGCCAGTTCCAGGAGGCGCAGAACCAGCTTTCTGGTGCCCTCGGCCGCCTGCTCGCCACCGTCGAGCGCTATCCGGAGCTGAAATCCAACGCCAACTTCCTGGCTCTCCAGTCGCAGCTGGAGGGCACGGAAAACCGCATCGCGGTGGCGCGTCGCGACTACATCGCGGCGGTGCAGGCCTATAACACGGAGCTGCGCACCATCCCGGGCCGCTGGATCGCGGCGATCATCTATCCCGACGCCAAGCCCATGGAGACCTTCACGGCCACCGCCGGCTCCGAGCAGCCGCCGCAGGTGAAGTTCTAACTGTATGGTAAGCGCAGGCGGCTTTCCCTCCGCTCTCGGAGGTCGGGTGCGGCTGCATCACACCGCCGCGCTTATCCTTGCGCTCTTTTTCGTTTTTTGGCCACTCGCGGCTCTCGCCCAGACCTTCCCACCCCTCACCGGTCGCGTGGTCGATACGGCCAATCTCCTGAAGCCGGAGGAGCAGGCGGCGCTCGAGGCCAAGCTCAAGGCGCATGAGGACAGGACCTCCGATCAGGTGGTGGTCGCCACCGTGCGCTCCCTCGAAGGCACGAGCGTCGAGGATTACGCCAACCGCCTCTTCCGCGCCTGGCAGCTCGGGCAGAAGAAGAACAACAACGGCGTGCTGCTGCTGGTGGCGCCCAATGAGCGGAAGGTCCGCATCGAGGTCGGCTATGGCCTGGAGGGCGCGCTTACCGATGCGCTCTCGAAGGTGATCATCACGACGGCGATTGCCCCGCAGTTCCAGAAGGGCAATTTCGCAGGCGGGATCGATGCGGGCGTCGATGCCATTCTCTCGATCCTCACCGGCGATGCGGAGCAATGGCAGCGCCGGGCTCAAGTACGCGAGGATCAGACCTCGAGCATGGATACGATCATCACCTTCCTGATCATCGCCTTCATCATCTTTCAAATTTATCGCGCCATGCGCGGCAGCAGCAGACCGGGCGTCTACCGCCGTCGTCGCAGCTCCGGCCCCTGGATCATCCCGACGGGCGGCTGGTCCGGCGGCGGCGGAGGCTTTTCGGGCGGGGGCGGCTCGTCGGGCGGAGGCGGAGCCTCGGGGAGCTGGTAGATGATTTCGGAACACGATCAACGCCGGCTCTCGAAGGCCATTCACGAAGCGGAAAAGGGCACCGCGGGCGAGATCGTGGTGGTGCTGGCGCGCCAGGCCAGCGCCTATCGCGCGATCCCGGCCCTCCTGGGCCTCTTTGTGGCGCTCGTCGTGCCCTGGCCGCTGATCTGGTTCACGAGCCTCGGCCCCTCGCGGATCTTCCTGATCCAGCTCATCGTCGCCTTTGTGCTGAATTTCGTGCTGGCCTGGCCACAGATCCACTTGGCCCTGATCCCGGGCAGCATCAAACGCGCGCGGGCCCATGAAGCGGCTTTGCGGGAATTCGCGAGCCATGGGCTGTCGCGCACGCAAGGGCGGACGGGCGTGCTGATCTATGTGGCGGCGGCCGAGCATTATGCGGAGATCATCGCCGATATCGGCGTTGCCGACCGAGCCGGCCCTGCGGTGTGGCGGGACATCATCGCGGAGCTGATCGAGGCGATCCGCCAGGACAGGCCCGGCGACGGTCTCATCCTGGCCGTGCAGCGTGCTGGCGCGATCCTGGCCCAGCATGCGCCGCCTCAGACGCATGACGCGAACGAGCTGCCGAACAAGGTCGTGATTCTCTAGAGATCAGAGGCCGGCGCTCTTCGCGGCACCCAGGATCACGCTGGGCCTGCCGTCATGCGAGGTCTGCAGCAGCACCACATAGCCGTCCCCACCGCTGCGGGCGGTGTCGACCGGCACCTCGAAGCGGGCGGAGCCGCCGTGCCATTCGCCGATGCGCTTCAGACCACGCACCACATTGGCATAGGTGACCGTCTTGCCCTTGTTCTCGCCGCGCTCGATGGGTACGGCCCGCGAACGCAGCACGGGCAGCACCCACACTTGCGCTTCGCGCTGCATAGTCTCCCCCGTCTCCGAGACGGACACGGTGACCATGCCGTTCTGCTCAGCGATCGTGACATCGACCGGAAGGGTTGAGCGGCCCTTCAGGGTCATCTGGATCGCCTTTTCGATCTGCGCCTGGTCGGAGCCGATGCAGGATTTCTTGCCGTTCACGATCATCTGCGGCGTGAAGATCTGACGGTCGCTGCGGGCGTGGGCGTAATCCTTCTGACGCGTCGTGAAATCGGCGTGGGCCAGCGTGTCCTTCCAGCCGAGATAATCCCAGTAGTTCACGGGAAAGGAGAGCGCCACGATATCGGGCTGCTTCGAATACTCGACCAGCAGCGCATCGGCCGGCGGGCAGTTCGAGCAGCCCTGGCTGGTGAACAATTCCACAACCGCGCGGGGCGGCTCCGCAAAAGCGGGCTGCAGGAGCGCGGCCAAGCCGGTCGCGGCCAGGAAGAGTTTCAGTCGAGACGCCATGATGCCCGTCATCAAACACCAAGGGCTGCTCAATGGGAACTCACGTTACCTTGAGCTTCGCTCCCGGCTTTGGCGGGAACCCGCCAGCGGCGGTGCATCCACAGCCATTGCTCGGGGTATTCGCGCACCCATTGCTCCACCACGGAGGTCATGGCCTGCATGGCGCCTTGCACATTGATCTGCCCGTCGGGATCGCGGGGCAGGTCGAGCGGGGGCGTGAGCTGCAGCCGGAAGCGGTGGTTCGGCAGGCGGATGACGCGCACGCCATGAACCGGGCAGTCGAACCGCCGGGCGAACTTGCCGAGGATCGGGTTCACCAGGGCCGGGCGGCCCATGAAGTTCACGATCACGCCCCGGGTGAAATGCTGGTCGATGAGCATGCCGAGATGCCCGCCCCTCTCCAGCGCTCCCTGCATGGCGAAGGCCGCGCCCTGACGGGCCGCCTCCAGGTTGCCCATGGTTTCGCTGCGGATCTCGTGCAGCACCCGGGCAATGGCCGGATCGTTGGGGGCCCGGAACACCGCCGTGGCGTCGAGCCCGAAGCGGGCGGCGCAGATCGCGGGCAGCTCCCAATTGGCCAAATGGGCCGAGAAGATGATGCCGGGCTTGCCGTCGTCACGAAGCGCGAGGAAATGCTCGATTCCGTCCACTTCCGTGCGGCCGGGAACGGAGCTGTCCGGGTCGAAATCGAACAGGTCGCCGAGATGGGGATATTCCCCGCCCGTGCGGCCGAGATTGTCCCAGGCCGCCCGGGCCAGCGCCTTCACGTCGGCCCCTGATTTTTCCGGATAGGCGGCGCGGATATTGGCCAGCGCCGTCTTGTGCGCCTTCAACAGCGGCCCGATCGTGCGGGCGAGCGCAGCGCCGATGGCCCCCGAACGTTCGGGGCCGATGGCTCGCGAGAAGGCGAACACGCCGCGCACGATACCGACCATCACCGTCTCGGAGAGACGCGAGAGAAGGCTGCGGGGGCGGTGGCTCTGCTGCACGATCGGGAAATCCGGTAGGAAAAGGAAAAAGGCTCCGCGTCTTTTTCGCGAGGAGCCCGTTTCGTCAAGATCTATGGCTGAACGACAGCCCGTTCCAGGCGTCAGAAGGTCACGATGACCTTGCCGAAGACCTTGCGGCCCTCGAGCCGCTCCAGGCCCTTCTGGAACTCGTCGAGGGGGAACACCGAGTCGATCACCGGGGTCATGCCCTTCGCCATCTTGTCGAGGGACTGGATGATGTTCTCGATGCGGCAGCCGAAAGAGCCGAAGATCCGGTATTGCTGCTGGAAGAGCTGCATCAGGTTCATGGTGGTGGACACGCCCGAAGTCGAGCCGCAGGTGACGAGGCGGCCGCCGCGCTTGAGGCAGAGCAGCGAGCCGTTCCAGGTCTCCGCGCCCACATGCTCGAACACCACATCGACGCCCTTGCGCTTCGTGAGCTGACGAACCTCGCCCTCGAAGCGTTCCTTCCGGTAATTGATGACGTAATCGGCCCCCAGAGCCTTCGCCTTCTCGCCCTTCTCGTCATCGCCGACCGTCGTATAGACCGTGCAGCCGATGGCCTTCGCCATCTTGATCGCCGCGGTGCCGATGCCGGAACCACCCGCATGGATCAGGATCGACTCTCCGGGCTCGAGCTTTGCGTTGTCGAAGAGCATGTGCTGCACCGTGCCGAAGCCGATGGGGGCGCACGCCGCCTGCTCGAAGGTGACGCCCTTCGGCACCGGGATCACGAGGCGCTCGGGGCGGTTGATCAGCTCGCGGGCGAAACCGTCGATATGGAAGCCCATGATGCCGGCGACGTTCTCGCAGAGATTGTCGCGGCCTTCGCGGCAGGCCCTGCAGTGGCCGCAGGTCTCGGCACCGTACATGGTGACCGGATCGCCCACCTTGAAGCGGGTCACGCCCTCGCCCAAAGCCGCGATCTCGCCCGAGGCCTCGACGCCCACCGCCTGCGGCATCTTGCGCTTGGCAAAGGCCATGCCCCGGAAGCCCCACACATCGAGGTAGTTCAACGCCAGCGCCTTGACCCGCACCTGCACCTCGCCCGCGGCAGGCGGCGGCGGTGCGTCGATCTCGGTGATGCGAAGGTCACGGTCGCCGAAAAGCTGAAGGGAGCGCATGAAGGACAATCCTATTCGGCGTCACCGCCGGCAGCCTAAGGCGCGGCGGTCACGGAAAAATTCTTTTCCGGCGGCTTAAAGGGCGAGTAGAGGAATGGCAAGGTCCGGGCGTTCTTGATGGTCATCCCGGCCGGGCAAAGCGAGAGCCGGGATCGCTTGATGAATAGTCCCCACGTCATGGCCGGGCATGTCCCGGCCATCCCGCTTCGGAAGAGCGCTACGTTTCCTGCCATAGGGATCACCGGCACAAGGCCGGTGATGACGAGAAGGGTGTCATCCTGGATGGCGAAAGCCGATCCCGGGTTCCGCTCCGCAGCCCCGGAATGACGCTTTGCGACTTAGCGATGCACGCCCAGCATCGACGTGAGGCCGCCATCGATGGGCAGCACCGCGCCGGTGATGTAGGCGGCGGGTTCGCTCAGGAGGAAGGAGGCCAGGCCTGCGATCTCCTCGGGCTTCGCGAAGCGCCCGGCAGGGATCTGCTTTTCCATGGTCTCGCGATAGGCCGCGTAGGGGGCCATCATGTCCGTGTCGATGAAGCCCGGCGCGATCACGTTCACGGTGACGCCGCGCTTGGCGGTCTCGACGGAGAGCGTGCGGCAATAGGAGATGAGCGCACCCTTGGACGCCGCGTAGGCAGCATTGCCCGGATTGCCCTGGAGCGCCGCCACCGAGCCGATCGCGACGATGCGGCCCGCTTTGCTGCGGATCATGCCGCGGATGAGGGATTTCGCGATGCGGGTGAGCGACCAGAAGTTCACCTGCATGGCGGCTTCGGCCCTGTCCTGCTGCATCATGGCGGCGAGCGCGTCATAGGGCTGGCCGGCATTGTGTATGAGCCCGAAGAAGCTCTCGCCTTCCAGTATCTCGCAGAAGGATTCGAGCGCCGCCTTGTCGGCGAGGTCGACCTCATGCGCCTTGATGGTGCGACCGGGATTCGCCTGCATCAGCTCATCGGCCAAAGCCTTTGCGGCATCGCCCGACGAACGATATGTGAAGTCGACATCGTGGCCGGCCGCAACCAGCGAGCGCACGATGGCGGCACCGACACCTTTGCCGCCGCCAGTGACGAGAACGCGGGTCATAAGCGGACCTCCAACAATCCCCCTCCCCCTTGTGGGGAGGGGCTAGGGGCGGGGGTGTGAGCGCCCAGGCCGGGAAGGTCGCACTTGCACCCCCCTCTCCAACTCTCCCCCACAAGGGGGGAGAGGGCACCGAAACGCTCAATGATCACCGGTGAAGACAGATCGATCACTTCGGCTCGGCCCCGAAGACGAGGCAGGTGTTCTGGCCGCCGAAGCCGAAAGAGTTCGAAAGCACGTATTTCACGTTTTGATCGCGCGCGACATTCGGCACCACATCGAGCGGGATCGCGGGATCGGGCACCTGATAATTAATTGTCGGCGGAATGCGGCCCGTCGCAATCGTGAGCAGCGACATCACCGCCTCCACCGCGCCTGCTGCGGTGAGCGTGTGGCCGATCATCGACTTGTTCGACGAGATCGGAAGACTCGCCATGCGCTCGCCGAACACGGCGGTGCAACTCATGGCCTCCATCTTGTCGTTCTCCGGCGTCGAGGTGCCGTGCGCGTTGATGTAGTCGATCTCGTCGGGCGTGACGCCTGCATCGCCGAGCGCCTGCCTGATCGCGGCAATCGCAGGCGAACCGTCCGGTGACGAGCGCGTGCGGTGGAAGTTGTCGCCCTTCTCGCCGCAGCCGAGCACATAGCCGAGAATTTTCGCGCCGCGCGCTTTCGCGCTTTCCGCGTTCTCCAGCACGAGCGCGGCACCGCCCTCGCCCATCACGAAACCATCGCGGTTCTTCGAGAACGGCTTCGACGCGCCTTCCGGATTCTCGTTCTGCGTCGACAGGGCCGACAACAGGGAGAAGCGGATGAGCGATTCCGGGTTCACCGAACCGTCGGTGCCGATGCAGAGCGCGGCATCCGTCTCGCCGCGGCGGATCGCCTCGACGCCGAGCTGGATGGCGGTGGCGCCCGAAGAGCAGGCCGTGGAGAGAGAGATCGGCGAGCCCTTCGTGCCGAATCGATCGGCGACGCGGTCGGCGACCGTGCCGAAGATGAAGAGATCGTGCCACTTCTTGAAGCGGCCAGTGGCCGCAGCCTTGAGAAGATCCTTGTACGTGATCTCAGCACTCTGCTCGGATGCCTCAGCAAGCGCTTGGCGCTGCGGCCATTCCATCTCGACCGGCGGCACGGCGATGAAGAGCGCGCCGGGGAATTCACTCGATGCGAGGCCCGACTGGCCGATGGCCTCGTCCGCCGCCAGCATCGCGAGGCGCTCGGAGAGCATCGGCGCGCAGAAGGGCTCCACATCGATGAAGTCGATGGTGCCCGCAATCGTCGTGCGCAGGCCCTCCGTGGGGAAGCGGTTGATGCGGTGGATGCCGGACTTGCCCGCCGTCAGCGCGGCCCAGGTGGCATCCTTGCCCTGGCCGAGGGAGGTGACCACGCCCATGCCGGTGACGGCAACGAGCGGACGGCCCTGTTTGTCGCGAAGCGCCATGCCGTTCTCCTCTTAAGCCTTGGTGACGCGCAGAGCGCCTTCGCCGCGCCAATGGCCGATGGACGTGACGAGGGCGTCGCTCGCCTTGCCGTTCGCGATGAGGCCCGCTGCCAGCGCCACGCCCGCCGGGGCCTGCGCCTCCATGGTATGGCCGATCACGTCACCGCTTGCATGAACCGGAGCGCCCGGAGCGAGATCCCTCAAGGCCGCCTGCTCTTCTTCCGTGATGCCCTTCACGCCGGTGCTGCCTGAGATCACCACGTCGGGCTTGGCGTTCAGCTGCCTGGAAAGGCCATGAAGCGCCTGCTCGACGCTGCCCGGCTTACGGCGCGAGCGGTCGGAGGCGACGCCCGCGAGAGCCGCCAGCGGCTTTGCGCCGCGTGCCTGAGCGTGTTCGCGGGATTCGAGCACCAGGAAGCAGGCCGCAGAACCGAGTATCATGCCGCCGCCGTCAGCGGGGCGGCTCCAGACCGGCGCATAGGGCTTCTTCCAGAGAAAGCCGCCCATCTCGTAGATCAGCAGCACGTCGGGCCGCTCGGCATTGTAGGCGCCGCCGACGAGAAAGATGTCGTCCTGGCCCGCCGCAATGCGCTCCTTGGCGATGCGGATCGCATCCACGCCGCTCGATTCCTCGCCCATGAAGGTGCGCGATCCGCCCGTGACGCCGTGAACGATGGAGATGTTGCCCGCGAGCAGATTGGAGAGCTGCGCCAGGAAGAGCGTGGGTCGCAGATCGCCCATCAGGCGCTCGTTGAGGAAGACGCCCGGGTTTTCCGCATTGCGCAGACCCGTGAGGATCTGCCCGTCGACCGCATAGTCGCGCTCGCCGCCGCCCGCCGCCACGATGAGCTGCATGCGGTTTTTGAGCTCCGCATCCTCCTTCGCGCCGGCAGAGTCGAGGGCGAGGCCTGCGGCATAGCAGCCGAGCTTCTGCCAGGCTTCCATCTGCCGCTGGTCGGATTTCTTCGGAATCTGGCGGTCCCATTCGAGCGCCGTGACTGGATGGACCGGGTAAGGCGCGAAAGTCTGCGTGTCGGCCTTCGGGGCGCCCGAGAGCGCGGCAAGATGCACATCCAGTCCCTCTCCCGCACAGGAGACGATGCCGATACCGGTGATGACGACGTCACGCATTAGATCGTCTCCTCCAACAGGCCGATGCGCTTGGCCTGCGCGCGCATCTGGCCGTCCATGCCTTCGGGGAAGGGCATGATCCTGAACCGCAGCTCAGCATCGCAGATCGGCTTGCCCTCGGCCAGGATCTTGGCCTTCGTCACCGCGTAGCCCGAGCCTTCGTGCTCCAGTTGCGCCTGGACGGTGAGCACCGTACCCGGGCCGACGAAGGTGCGGAAGCGCGCCTTGTCCACGGCCATGAGGAACGGCATGTGAGTGAAGCCCATGAGGCCCAGCACGAGATAGCCGGAGGCCTGGGCCATGGTCTCGGTGAGAAGAACGCCGGGAACGAGGGGATGGCCGGGGAAATGGCCCTCGAAGACGGGGCTTTCCATGGGAACGGTGGACGTCGCCTCGATCCGCTTGTTCTCGCGGTCGAGCGACACCACCCGGTCGATCATTTCAAAATATTCGAGGCGCATCCCGATCCTGGTTCCTATCGCTCCCGGCGGGTGGAACAGGAAAAGGAATCCATGAGGCGGGGCTCTTGAATGGATCGCCTCTCCGGACAGGCCTTTCAGAGCCTGCCCGCCGGGATAGAGTTTTGGGTTTTAAGCCTGCTTGGCAGCCACGAGCGCGTCGATACGCGCCACGAGGTTCTTGAGAACGAAGTATTCCTCGGCCGGAGCCTTGCCCTCGTTCACCTCCTGGGTCCACTGCTCGAGGGGCAGCTTGATCCCGAAGGCCTTGTCGATCGCAAAGGCGATGTCGAGGAAGGCGAGCGAGTCGATGCCGAGATCCTCGATGGCGTGGCTCTCGGGCGTGATCTGATCGCGCGGGATGTCGGCGGTCTCTGAAATGATGCCGGCGACGGTCTCGAAGGTGGACGACATGACGCCGCTCTCCTGGAATGCTGCTCTCAACGATTCCGCCGCTGCCGGACCGTTCAAGGCCCAGATCCCAGCCGCTCTTCTCGTCAAGGAGGGTTGTATTGGAACGCCCCCCTTACACGACGGGGGGCTCAGCGGCAACAGATTGGTTGCATTTCAGGCATCTTCAGGGCACGGCGCGGGGTGGAACCTGCGGCAAGGGTTAAGAGGACGGCCGATTGATTAATCGGTTGCCATGGTCAATAAGGGCCGGCCCGCGGTCTGAAGGACCCTGGTTTTCTCTTTAAAAGCGATACGTTCAAGACTGGATCAACGTGCTCAACAGGTTCCGCAGACCTGCCGTTCGCCGTGCCCGACGCATGGCCCGCATCACCCGGTGGAACAGACCCATCGAGGGCAGTTTCGGCCGCCTGCGCGCCTGGATCAACATGCTGCTCGTCGACCATGGCGTGTTCCGCCTGATCTATCTGAACAAGCACAGGGTTTCGGAGCAGGTGTGGCGCACGGCCCAGCCCGCGCCGCACCAGATCGAGGCGCTCGCTAGGGAAGGCGTGCGCACCATCATCAACCTGCGCGGCGGGCGCGAGCACGGCTCCTGGCAGCTCCAGAAGGAGACCTGCGACCGGCTTGGCATCAAGCTGATCGAGTTCGTCGTCCGCTCCCGCGGCGCGCCGGACCGCGAAACCCTGCTCAACGCCAAGGATTTCTTCGACGGCGTGGAGTATCCGGCGGTGCTGCACTGCAAGTCCGGCGCCGACCGGGCCGGTTTCATGGCGGCGCTCTACCTCATCCTGCATGAGGGCCGGAGCGTGGACGAGGCCCATAGCCAGCTCCACGTCCGCTACGGCCATTTCCGCTTCTCGAAGACCGGCATCCTCGATGCCTTCTTCGATATGTACCGCCGCGAGGGCGAGGCCGAGGGCATGTCCTTCCTGACCTGGCTCGAAACCACTTACGACGCCGAGGCCCTGGAGCAGGAATTCCGCCCCGGATTCTGGTCGAACCTCCTGGTCGACCGGATCATGCGGCGGGAGTAGATCCGTGCATCGTGTCATCCACGACGGCCCGTGAGGGCCGGGAAGGGGATCCATAGCGCAGCGGGTGTGAGGGGATTCCCCTCCCCTCCGCTGCGCTCCGGCCGGGAATGACACTCCCCTGCATTTCGATCAGGAAACCGCCAAACTCACCTCGATATCGTCCGACAGCTGCAGCCGGTGCAGTCGGGCATAGGTCCCTGCCTTCGCGATCAGGGCCTCGTGTGGCCCCATTTCCACGATGCGCCCGGCTTCCATCACGACGATCTTGTCCGCATCGCGCACGGTCGAGAGGCGATGGGCGATGACAAGGGTCGTACGACCCTTCATAAGCTTGGCGATCGCAGCCTGAACCAGGCGTTCCGATTCCGAATCGAGGGCGCTCGTCGCCTCGTCCAGCAGCAGGATCGGCGCATTCTTGAGGAAGGCGCGTGCCAAGGAGATGCGCTGGCGCTCACCGCCTGAAAGACGCCCGCCGCCGGTGCCGACCATCGTGTCGTAGCCCATGGGCTGCTTCATGATGAAGTCGTGCGCCGCCGCAGCCTTTGCCGCCTCCACGATCTCC
This sequence comes from Microvirga sp. KLBC 81, assembly GCF_003075415.1. Classification (GTDB taxonomy): domain Bacteria; phylum Pseudomonadota; class Alphaproteobacteria; order Rhizobiales; family Beijerinckiaceae; genus Microvirga. Next base: position 70,858 of record NZ_QDAH01000011.1, on the reverse strand, counting down.
GCCTCGGAAGCGCCCGGGCGACCGAAGGCGATGTTGGCGCGGATGGTATCGTCGAAGAGCACCACGTCTTGGCTCACCACCGCGATGGCCTGACGCAGGCTCGCCAGCGTCACGTCACGGATGTCCTGCCCGTCGATGAGGATCGCGCCGCCGTTCACGTCATAAAGACGCGGCACGAGGGACAGCAGCGTCGATTTGCCGGAGCCGGAGCGGCCCACCAGAGCCGTGGTGCGGCCAGCCTCGGCGACCAGATCGATGTGATCGATCGCTGTCGCGTTGCCATTGTAGGAGAAGGACAGATCCGAGAAGTGGACCTCGCCGCCTTTCAGCGCGAGCGGCTTGGCGTCCGGCTTGTCCTGGATCTTCGGCGCCTCGTCCATGACGGCGAAGGTGCGCTGGAGAGCGGCGGCGGCCTCCTGCAGGATGGCGTGGAGATTGCCGAGCGCGCGGATCGGCTGGGCGGCGATCAGCAGCGCGCTGACGAAGCCGGTGAAATCGCCGACCGTGCTGTTCTGGGACAGGATGCGCTGACCGATCAGGACCAGGACCGCCGCCACCGCCACGCCGCCGCCCACTTCGAGCAGCGGATCGAGCCGGCCGCGGGCATTGGCGCCCTTCATGCGAAGACGGCGGATTTCGTCAAAGGTGTTGGCAGCCTTGGCCTTGAGATAGCCCTCAAGCCTGTAAGTCTTGGCGAAACGCGAGCCCGCCAGACTCTCGGTGATAAGGCCCGCCATCTGGCCCGTCTGCTCCTGCGTGGATGCGGCGACGCGGCGCAGCTTGCGACCGATCTTCTCCACCGGATAGACGAAGAAAGGCACCGTCAGGCCTGCCACCAGCGTCATCATCGGGTCGATCCAGATCATCGCACCGACCAGCGCGAGAACAGTCGTGACCTCGCGCAGGAACACGGTGGAAAGGCGGGTGAGCGCCTCCTTGATGAAGGTGAAGTCCGTGGTGAAGCGCTGGGTGAGCGCGGCCGGGCTCTCGCGCCCGATCTGGGCGAGATCCGCCTCGATCATGTGACCGTAGAGCTTGGTCTGCATGTCGGCCTCGATGCGCGTCACCACCTTGTTGGTGAGGACGGTCAGCGCCAGCAGCGAAAAGCCTTTCACGGAGGTCACCGCGATCACGAAGAGCGGACCGAGATAGATCGCCGCCACGTCCTTCGTGTCGAAGGCGTCGAAAGCCGCCTTGATGAGCACCGGGTAAAGGCCGGTTGAGCCCGCGACCAGGGCCACGAACACGAGCACGGCCAGCAGCGTCTTTGCGTGCGGGCGCATCCAGTCGCGCCAAAGGCGCCTGATCAGCGGAAGGGTATCGCCTGTCGAAAGGCTTTTGCGGGCCATAGCGGTGCTTGAATCTCTCAGTGACAGGCCGCGAGTTACCACGCGAAGCCCGTCACCGGCAAATTCCGCTCCGCCGCACCCGTAGCATTGTTGCATAGTTGCAGCGCCACCTTCGGAAAGCTTAGAGCATTGTGCGGAACCGGAGGTCCGCGTCAGCGACCCGAAGGGCCACACCCGTGACCCGAAGGTCCGCGTCAGCGAAAAGTGGACCCAGGTTCCCGCACGATGCGCTGCTCCAGAAAGGAAGCATCGGATCGATCCTAAAAGTGGAATCCACTTTTCCCGTCCGATGCTTTAATCCTGAACTCTGTTCTTAAGCCCTCGTCCTGAGGAGGCCTGAAAGGCTGTCGCGAAGGGCGAAGCGTCTCCAGAGAGCACCGAGCCCTCCTTCGAGACGCCGCTTCGCGACTCCTCAGGATGAGGAGGGGAGTGATAGCCTCTTTCAGGATACTGACATCACACAGCTTTGAGATACCGCATGGGCCGGCCCGGTGCGATCATCTCGGCGGCGGCAATGATGCCCTGCGCATCGATGCCGAAGTGGCGGTAAAGGTCCTTGATCGTACCCGTCTGGCCGAAATGCTCCACGCCGAGCGAGCGGGTGCGGTGGCCCATGACGGAGCCCATCCAGGCGAGCGTGGCCGGATGGCCGTCGATCACCGTGACCAGCCCGCAATGGGGCGGCACATCGGCGAGCAGGCGCTCCACATGGCTCCTGGCGTGCACGAGCCCACGCTCGCGGGCGCGCTGCGCCGCCGTCCAGCCCGCATTGAGGCGATCCGCCGAGGTAATCGCCAGCAGTCCGATGTCGCGGCGATCCTCCGCCATCAGGCCCACCGCCTCGATGGCTTCCGGCGCGACCGCGCCCGTATAGGCGACGACCACCTGCGCATTCGGGCCGGGCTTTCTCAGCCAATAGGCGCCCGCCATGACGTCATCGGCGAGGTCCGGTGTCATCTCGCGCTGCGGCTGTTCGAGGGTGCGGGTCGAGAGGCGCAGATAGACGGAGCCACCGGTCTCGTCGCGCAGCCACGTCTTCTCGTTCGGCTCGCCCTCTCCGTCGCGCTGCATGTAATCGAAAGCCCAGCGCATGACTACGGCAAGCTCGTCGACGAAAGCGGGCTCGAACGACGCGAGGCCGTCCTGCGCCATACCGACCAGTGGCGTCCCGATGGATTGGTGCGCGCCGCCTTCCGGCGCGAGCGTTACGCCCGACGGCGTCGCGACGATCATGAAGCGCGCGTCCTGATAACAGGCGTAATTGAGCGCATCCGCGCCGCGATAGATGAACGGATCGTAGAGCGTGCCGATGGGAAGCAGTCGCTCGCCGAAGAGCGAGTGCGAGAGGCCCAGAGCGGAGAGCACGATGAAGAGATTCATCTCCGCGATGCCGAGCTCCAGATGCTGGCCCTGTGGCGAGAATTCCCAGTTGTAGGTCGAGGGAATCCGCTCCTTCTTGAAGGTATCGACCATGCTGTTGCGGGCAAAGAGCCCGCGCCGGTTCACCCAGGCGCCCAGATTGGTCGAGACCGTCACGTCCGGTGCGGTGGTGACGACGCGATCGGCGAGCGCATGGTCGGAGCGCGCGAGCTCGTTGAGGATGAGACCGAAGCCCTGCTGCGTGGACATGGACGGGTTCGCCGGGAACGAGAGCTTTTCCGGCACCGGCACCGTCGGCGCGGAATAACGCCGCCGTCCCTTCTGCACGAAGGGCACCTTTTTCAGGAAACCTTCGAGTTCGGCTTGCGGGATTTTCACGCCCTCGAACTTGTCCCATTCATGACCCGGGCGCACGCCCTGGGATGCGCGCCAGGCCTCCATCTGCTTGGGAGTCAAAAGGCCGGAATGATTGTCCTTGTGGCCCGCGAGCGGCAGGCCGAAGCCCTTGATGGTATAGGCGATGAAGCAGACCGGCTTGTCGTGGTGGCGCGCCTTCTCGAAGGCGTCCAGCAGGCTCGGCAGATCGTGCCCGCCGAGATTGGACATGAGCCGCGCCAGTTCCTCGTCGGTGCGCTTCTCGATGAGGCGCGTGACGGGGCCCTGATCGCCGAGATCGTCGAGCAGGCGTTTCCTCCACGCAGCCCCGCCCTGGAAGGTGAGCGCGGAATAGAGCTGGTTCGGGCAGCAATCGATCCAGGCCTTCAGCTTGTCGCCGCCGGGCTCCGCAAAAGCCTCCTTCATCAGCGATCCGTATTTCAGGATCACCACCTCCCAGCCGAAATTGCGGAACAGCGCCTCGAAGCGCTCCCACAGGCCTTCGCGGATGACGGCGTCGAGGCTCTGCCGGTTGTAGTCGACGATCCACCACGTGTTGCGCACGCCGTGCTTCCAACCCTCGAGCAGCGCCTCGAAGATGTTGCCCTCGTCCATCTCCGCATCGCCGACGAGCGAGATCATGCGGCCTTCCGGCCTATCCTTCGCCCAGCCATGGGCCTTCACGTAATCCTGCACGAGGCTCGCAAAGAGCGTCTGCGCGACACCGAGGCCCACCGAACCCGTGGAGAAATCGACATCATCCACGTCCTTGGTGCGGGAGGGATAGGATTGCGCGCCCTTGTAGCCGCGGAAGTTTTCGAGTTTCTCGCGGGTCTGGTTGCCGAAGAGATACTGGATCGCGTGGAAGATCGGGCTCGCATGGGGCTTCACCGCCACCCGGTCCTCAGGCCGCAGCACCGAAAAATAAAGCGCCGTCAGGATCGTGGAGAGCGAAGCCGAGGACGCCTGGTGCCCGCCGATTTTCAGCCCGTCCTCGTTGGGACGCAGGTGATTGGCGTTGTGAATCGTCCAGGTCGAAAGCCAGAGCACCTTGCGCTCGAGCTCGGACAGACAGGCAAGATGCCGCGCGTCGGCCATGAAACTCCTCCCGGGTGTGCACCGATTCTATCGCGGAGGCTCGCTGAAGCGAGAGCCAAGCGCGGGCATGTCGGTTTTGGTTGAGATGATTTCTTAGCAGGCAGTGGCCTGTCGTGCACCCCGTGTCATTCCGGGTCGGAGCAGAATAGTACCCTCTTCGTCATGGCCGGGCTTGTCCCGGCCATCCCGCCAAAGAATGGTTCCACACCTCTCTTAATCGAGATCACCGGCACAAGGCCGGTGATGACAAGAAGAGCGCTGAGAAAGTATCCGAAAAGCAAAAAAGCCGCCCGAAGGCGGCCTTTTTGGAAATTGGAGCGGGCGAAGGGATTCGAACCCTCGACCCCAACCTTGGCAAGGTTGTGCTCTACCCCTGAGCTACACCCGCGCTCCGCGATGCCGAGGCATCGTTGCGAGGCCGCTGATTTGCCCCAAAACGACTCACATTGCAAGGGGTTTTCGCCAAACTTTTTGACGCGGCGCTTGAGCCCGGTTGCCGGGGTGGGTAGAAGCCTGGGGCACGTTGGCGTTTCAAGAAGGCTCCTTCCCCTTGGCCCACCTCTCCCCCAAAGAACTCCTGGACCGCCTGGATGCGCTCGGCATTCCATCCGAAACGGTGGAGCACGAGCCCGTCTTCACGGTGGCCGAATCGAAGTCCGTCAAAGAGCAGGTTCCGGGAGCCCATTCCAAGAACCTGTTCGTGAAGGACAAGAAGGGTCGGTTCTTCCTGATTTCCGCCAAGCACGACACCGCGATCGACCTGAAGCGCACCCATGAGGCCATCGGCGCCTCGGGCCGCCTCTCCTTCGGCTCCGCCGAGCAACTCCGCGTCATGCTCGGCGTCGAGCCCGGCTCCGTCACGGCGTTCGCGGTGGTGAACGATACGGAAGGTAAGGTGACAATGGTGCTCGATGCCAACCTCATGGAGCATGAGCGGGTGAACTTTCATCCGCTGGTGAATTCCATGACCACCGGCGTGTCGCGGGAGGATCTGGTGAAGTTTCTTCGCGCGACGGGCCACGACCCGCTCATCTTAAAGCTGCCGGAACCGTCTGCGGAATTGCCAGAGAACGGTTAAGCTCCCATCTAGGCCCAAAGCTTCTTCTCACGACAAGCCCTTCGAGGATCGCATGTTGACCGATAACCCCTCCCCCGGAATGCCGTCCGACGATCTCGTGAAGGACACCACCACCGCCAGTTTCCGCCAGGACGTCTTGGCCGAATCGATGAACCAGCCGGTGCTGGTCGATTTCTGGGCTCCCTGGTGCGGCCCCTGCAAGCAGCTCACCCCCGTTCTGGAAAAGGTGGTGCGGGCTGCCGGCGGCAAGGTGAAGCTCGTGAAGATGAACATCGACGAGCATCCGCAGATCGCGGGCCAGCTCGGCGTGCAGTCGATTCCCGCCGTCTTCGCCTTCCAGCGCGGCCAGCCGGTGGACGGCTTCATGGGCGCCCTGCCGGAAAGCCAGCTGAAAGGTTTCATCGAGCGCCTCGTCGGTCCCTTGGGTCCGGGCGCGGCGGAAGAGCTTCTCGCAGAAGCCGACCAGCTCGTGGCCGCCGGCGACATGGGAGGCGCAGCGGAACTCTATGCCGCCGTTCTCTCGCAGGAGCCTGAGAACACCACGGCGCTCGCCGCCCTCGTGAAGCTCCATGTGGAGGTGGGCGACCTGGAGGGCGCGAAGCGCTTCCTCGCCATGGCGCCTGCCGCCAAGGCGAATGATCCGGCGATGGCCGGCGCACGCGCAGCCGTGGAGCTTGCCGAGCAGGCCGGTTCGCTTGGCGATATGGCCGAGCTTCAGCGCAAGGTCGAGGCGGATCCGCTCGATCATCAGGCGCGATTCGACCTCGCGATTGCGTTGAATGCCCGCGGAAAGCGGGAGGAAGCGGTCAATCACCTCCTTGAAATCGTTCGCCGCGACCGCAATTGGAACGACGATGGCGCTCGCAAGCAGCTCGTTCAGTTCTTCGAGGCCTGGGGCCCGATGGATGAGATGACCATTGCGGGGCGGCGGAGGCTCTCTTCGCTTCTGTTCGCCTGACGCCTCTGAATGACACGGAGAGATCGGCATGGGAATGAACGCGGTATACCGGGGGCCGGACGATTGCCCATCGGTCATCCCGGTCTTTCCCCTGCCTGGCGCGCTGCTTCTGCCGCGCGGGCAGATGCCGCTCAACATCTTCGAGCCGCGCTACATCGCCATGGTGGATCAGGCGCTCAAAACCGACCGCGTGATCGGCATGATCCAGCCGGATGCGGACAGCAACCCTCATTCCGTCGTTCCGAAGCTCTACTCCGTCGGCTGCGCAGGCCGCATCACGCAATTCGCGGAAACAGGTGACGGCCGGTATCTGATTACGCTCATCGGCATCGCGCGTTTTCGCGTGGAGGAGGAGCTGCCGCCCATCGACCTCTTCCGCCGCTGCCGTGTGACCTTCGAGCCCTTCGTGAACGATTTCACGGCTCGCATGGGCGAGACGGAAGTCGACCGCGCGGGCGTCGTGAAAGCCCTGCGCGATTTCGTCGATGCGGCGCATGTGAAGGTCGATTGGCGGGGCATCGAGGAGGCCCCCAACGAAGCGCTCGTGAATGCCCTTTGCATGATGAGCCCCTTCGGCGTACGCGAGAAGCAGGCGCTCCTCGAAGCACCGGATTTGAAAACCCGCGCGGAAGTTCTCATCGCGCTGACCGAGATCGAATTGGCGCGCGGGGGCGTCAGCTCCGATTCGACGCTCCAATAGGATTGATCATGTCTTCAGAGACAAGTGTTTCACCCCAAGCCGACGCTCCCCAGCCTGTCGAGGCGACGCGCATCGACCCGAAGCTCCTCGAGCTTCTCGTCTGCCCGCTCACCAAGGAAACGCTGGAATACGACGCCGAGCGCCAGGAGCTCATCAGCCGCCGCGCGAAGCTCGCCTACCCGATCCGCGACGGCATTCCGATCATGCTGCCGGAAGAGGCGCGGCAACTGACGGATTGAAATCGAGGAATCATTATCCCCCGGACACTCTCCGTCATGGCCGGGCCAAGCCCGGCCATGACGGAGAGGGGACGATCACCCACGCTGCGCAATCGCCTCGGCCAGCGCCAGCGTGCGCTTGGCCATCTCCGCATGGAGTCGCTCGACCATGCGGCCGTTATGGCTGACCGCGCCCTTGCCTGCATTCTCCGGCAACTCGAACAGGGCAACGATGTCGCGAGCCTTTTCGATGTCGTCATGGGAGGGCGCGAAGACCTCGTTCGCCACCGCGATCTGATTCGGGTGGATCAGAGTCTTGCCGTCGAAGCCGCAATCGCGGCCCTCCATGCACTCCGCGCGAAAACCCACTTCGTCCGACAAATGATTGTAGACGCCGTCGAGAATATCGATGCCATAGGCACGCGCCGCCGCGAGTGCCGTCATGAGCCAGGGCATCATGACCGCGCGTCCTGCCTTCAGATGTGCGCGGGTATCCTTCGCAAGATCGTTCGTTCCCATGATGAAGCAGGAGAGACGCGAGGTTTCATCCTGCGCGACGGCGGCGATGTCCTTCGCCTGCAGAATCGCAAGCGGCGTCTCGATCATGGCCCAGATGCGCGTCTTCTCCGGCGCGCGGAGCGCGCTCAAGCGCCTGCCCACCTCCACCAGGTCGTGGGGTGACGAGACTTTGGGAATGAGGATCGCATCCGGCGCAGCCGATGCTGCCGCCGCCAGATCCGCCTCGCCCCACGGCGTGTTGAGCCCATTGATGCGGATCACGAGCTCCCGCGCGCCATAACCGCCTGCCTTGACCGCCTCGCAAACCGCAGCGCGCGCTTCAGCCTTCAGGTCAGGCGCGACGGCGTCCTCCAGATCGAAGATCACCGTGTCGGCGGGAAGCGTCTTGGCCTTCTCGACGGCGCGGGCATTGGAGCCCGGCATGTAGAGGGCGCTGCGGCGGGGGCGGATCGCGAACATGATGGTTCCTCAAAGACGCATTCGGTTTTAATCAGCCTCAAGAGATCGCGCAAAGGAGAAGCGGAGCGATGTGGGTTGCGGGCGTCGATGGCTGCCGGGCCGGGTGGATCGCGGCGCTCATGCAGGTGGGCAAACCCGCCTCTGCCAAGATCGTGGTGGTGCCGACCCTTGCGGCGATCGCCGATGCGCCGGAGCAGCCGGCCGTGATCGCTGTCGACATGCCCATCGGTCTGTCCGAGAAGACGACAGGCTCCGGCCGCGCGCCCGAACAGCTGATCCGTCCGCTCCTCGGGCAGAGGCAATCCGCCGTTTTCGCGATTCCCTCCCGCCAGGCCGTGTATGCGGAAGATTACGGCGAGGCCTGCCGTCGTGCGCTTGCGACCTCCGATCCTCCGCGGAAGGTCTCGCGGCAGGGTTTCGGCATCTTTCCGAAGATCCGTGAGATCGATGCGCTGCTGCGGGCACGGACCGATCTGGTGGACAAGGTGTTCGAGGTCCATCCCGAACTCGCCTTCTGGGCCCTGAACGGCAGGCTGGCGCTGGACCAGCCGAAGAAGGTGAAGGGTGCGCCCTATGAGCCCGGCATGCGCCTGCGCCGCGCGCTTCTGGCTGGGTCAGGGCTCCTGCCGGAAGCCCTCATCGCCTCCCCTGCCCCGAGAGGTGCTGCGGCCGACGACCTCCTCGATGCGCTGGCGGGGTTGACGGTAGCGCTGGATCTCGCGACAGGTGGAGGGCAACCCTTTCCCGATCCGCCCGGCCGTGACGCCCACGGCCTGCCGGTCGCCATCTGGACGCTCCGCAGGCTCCCATGACCATGACCCGTGCCGACATCGAAGCCGCCCACGCCCGCATCGCTCCCCATATCCGCCGCACGCCGGTGATGAACTTGGGCGGAGCGTTCGGCCATGAGGGCCTGGTGAGCCTCAAGCTCGAATTCCTTCAGCACGCAGGCTCCTTCAAGTCGCGTGGAGCCTTCAACACGCTCCTGTCGAATCCCGTTCCGGCGGCAGGTGTCGCGGCGGCTTCGGGCGGGAACCACGGCGCGGCGGTGGCTTATGCGGCCAAGCAGCTCGGCGTGAAGGCCCGCATCTTCGTTCCTGAAATCTCAAGCCCCGCAAAGGTCGCCGTCATCCGCTCCCATGGGGCCGAGGTCGTGATCGGCGGCGCGCGCTATGCGGACGCGCAGGAAGCCTGTGACCGCTACGTGGCCGAGACCGGCGCGCTGCGGATCCATCCCTTCGCCGCCGAGAGCACCATGACCGGCCAGGGCACGGTGGGCCTCGAATGGGAGCAGGATGCTCCCGCCCTCGACACCGTTCTCGTGGCCGTCGGCGGCGGAGGGCTCATCAGCGGCATCGCGAGCTGGTGGGCGGGCCGCGTGAAGGTGGTGGGCGTGGAGCCGGAGGGGTCGCGTGCGCTCCATGCGGCGCTCCAGGCCGGAGGGCCTGTCGACGTTGACGTGGATTCGGTCGCCGTCGATTCGCTCGGCGCCCGCAATACGGGCGATCTCGTCTATTCCATCTGCAGCCAGACCGTCGATCACGTGGCCCTCGTCAAGGATGAAGCCATCCGTGAGGCGCAAGCGCTCCTCTGGCGCGATTACCGCATTGCATCCGAGCCCGGTGGCGCTGCGGCACTGGCGGCACTGATCTCCAGGGCTTATATGCCACGCTTGAACGAGCGGGTCGGCGTGCTCCTGTGCGGAGCCAATGTCGAACTCACCAAGCTCGCCGAACTGACGCACTGACCGACGAGGAAAAAACCATGTTTCCCCAGCGCCTGACCGACGGCTACCGCTCCTTCCTGGAAGAGCGCTTTCCGCGCGAGAAGGGCCGCTTTGAGGCTCTGGCCGAAAAGGGCCAGTCACCGGAGGTGATGGTGATCGGCTGCTGCGACAGCCGCGTGTCGCCGGAAGTGATCTTCGACGCGAGTCCGGGCGAGCTGTTCGTGGTGCGCAATGTGGCGAACCTCGTGCCGCCTTTCGAGACCGGCGGCGATTATCACGGCACCTCGGCGGCGCTCGAATTCGCGGTGCAGGCGCTTCGCGTGAAGCATATCGTGGTGCTGGGCCATGCCCGCTGCGGCGGCGTGCGCGCCTTTGCCGACGAGACGGCTCCTCTCTCGCCGGGCGATTTCATCGGCCGCTGGATGAACCTGATCAAGCCGGCGGGTGAGCGCCTCGGCCCGCATCACGGCAATCTCGACGAATACCTGCCGCGTCTCGAACTGGCCGCCATCGAGAACAGCCTGAAAAACCTGATGACATTCCCTTGCGTGCGCATTCTGGTGGAGCGCGGGAAACTCGAACTTCACGGCGCCTACTTCGGCGTGGCGAGTGGCGTGCTGCTGGTCCGCGACCCTGAAACCGGAGAGTTCAAGCCGGTGGTGGACAACATACCGGAGCGCGTGTCGATGTTCTCCGCCCGCGATGCGGGACCTCTTTAGCGCCTCGTGCGGAAACGAGGGTCCGCGTCAGCGACCCGAACGGCCACGCCCGTGACCCGAAGGGCCGCGTCAGCGAAAAGTGGCCCCGGTTTGAACGCCCTGTGACAAGCCGGTCGCGTGGCCGCTCTGCCGGAACGATTCGGCTCAGGCCGGGTTCACCAACAACACGGAGGTCGTGTTGGGAGTCGATCCGTGTTGGGTCGGGGCAAGGCTCATTCTGGCACCTGTGCCATCGCTGTCGCCAGTCTTCTCTGCGGATTGAATGCCGCAACGCTGCCACTGGACGCGCAGCCTTTGTCATTGCCGGCTGATCGGCCGACAATGAATGAGCCTCGTGCAGGTTTCGACGAGCGCTTCTCGCCCGATGTCAAAGCAGAACCTTTTTTCACGCGCCCTGAGATTCAGGAGCTTCTCGCATCGCTGCCGCCGTCACCCACTTCTGCCGATGTGCCCGTTGCTGGTGCTGAGCCCGGTGCGCCACCATCCGAAACACAAGAAGCCATGCCTGCCGAACCGTATCCGGCAGAGAACACGGCATCCGTGACAGCACAGAAGCCAAGTTCCGAGGCCGCCACATCCACTCCCAACCTCGCAATACAGCTGCCGGAGTTTCCGCCACCTCCGCCTCCCGCAGATGTCGTTTTGCCGTCAGCGGAAGAACTCGCGGCGACGACACCGCCACAAGCGCCTCCTGAAGCGCCATCGGACATGTCCAGCGCGAGCAGGTCAGAACCCGGTCGTCAGGCTGAAGCGTCGGAGCCGTCGGTTTCTCAGCCGCAGGCCGAAAGGAAGACGAACCTGAAGAAGCAGGCCGCGCAGAAACCCGCTCGCGTGAAGAAGCAGACGACAGCCCACCATGAGCCCGCCGTTACCGGCACTGTTCCCGATTGCCGGACGGGAGCGACTTGCGTCACACAGCAGCAGACCTTCGCGATCTTTTTCGGCTTCATCGCAGGTGCACTTCTAGGAGGCCCGATCGGCGCCATTGCAGGCGGAACAGCAGGAGCCATGTTGACCGCTCCAAATGCACCACAAGGCGAAAGATCCGATCCTCCGCCACGGCGGTAGCCGCAAATGTCTGACCGGCCGGGCCGGAGTCTCAAACAAAAAGGCCGCGCAAAGGCGGCCTTTTCACGTCTTCGTTGCAGGAGAAACTTACGCTGCCTGCTTCTTCGCCTTCAACAGGCCGCGATTGGCCATGGCTTCTGCGATCTGAACGGCGTTGAGCGCCGCGCCCTTGCGCAGGTTGTCGGAAACGCACCAGAAGGACAGGCCGTTCTCGACGGTGATGTCCTCGCGGATGCGGGAGATGTAGGTGGCGTCTTCGCCGGCCGCCTCGTGGGGCGTGATGTAGCCGCCGGGCTCGCGCTTATCGACTACCATGATGCCGGGCGCCGCGCGCAGGATCTCGCGGGCCTCGTCCGCCGTGATCGGCTTTTCGAATTCCACGTTCACCGCTTCCGAATGGCTGATGAAGACCGGCACGCGCACGCAAGTGGCGGTGAGCTTGATCTTCGGATCGAGAATCTTCTTGGTCTCGGCCGTCATCTTCCACTCTTCCTTCGTGTACCCGTCCTCCATGAACACATCGATATGGGGGATCAGGTTGAAGGCGATGCGCTTGGGGAACTTCTTCTCCTGCACATCCTGCAGCGAGTAGAGCGCCTTGGTCTGGCGGTCGAGCTCGTCCATGCCGTCCTTGCCCGCGCCGGAGACCGACTGGTAGGTGGCGACGACCACGCGCTTGATGGTGGCGCGGTCATGGAGCGGCTTCAACGCGACGACGAGCTGCGCGGTGGAGCAGTTGGGGTTGGCGATGATGCCCTTCTTCATGTCGCGCAGCGCTTCGGCATTCACCTCCGGCACCACCAGCGGCACCTCCGGGTCGTAGCGCCAGGCGGAGGAGTTATCGATCACCACCGCGCCCTGAGCCGCGATCTTCGGAGACCACTCCTTCGACACCTCGCCACCGGCCGACATGAGGCAGAGATCGACATCCGAGAAATCGTAAGAATCGAGGGCCTTCGTCTTCAGGGTCTTGTCGCCGTAGGACACTTCCGTTCCCTGGCTGCGGCGGGAGGCCAGCGCCACCACCTCGTCAGCCGGGAAAGCCCGCTCCGCCAGAATGCTCAGCATCTCGCGGCCCACATTGCCGGTCGCACCCACGACGGCGATCTTGTAACCCATTGGACTTCTCCTGTTGTCGCTCTCCCCGGGAAAACTCTCAAAACCCTGTTCGGGTGTCGCCTCTCGCCCCGACGGGAGAGAGGACCGGGGACGACGAGGCTTATGCGGCCGTCGTTTTCACGGCCGCTTTGGCGGTTTTCGTTTTGCTCGTCGTGAGGGTGAGCAGCGCCATTGCCTTCGTCCATTCGCAAGCCCAGTCCGGGCTTCGATAAAATCACCAACACACCAAAGGTTCGCTCTCGTCAAGCGTTCTCTGCAAGAAACCGACGATTGACGGCGAAGCTGAGCAATAACCTTTCGTTTACCTTGCTTAGCAAAACCTTTCGAGGCTCAGGCACTGCTACGCTAGAACATGCTCACGACAGCCCCAGTGACGGGTGTGGTGAAGCGTGATGGCACGGGCCGGTTATCCTGCATGGGATGAGGACGAGGCGTTCTTCGATGAACGTCCGGCCCATCGCGTGCGCAAGAGGCGCCTGCCCTGGTTCCGCATGATCTTCATGTCCTCCCTCATGATCGGAGGACTGGTTTATCTCGCGCAGCGCAAGGGCAGCGAGGTGCAGGTGGCGGCCCGCAAGAGCGTGCCCGCCTCCGTCCTGATCGCGCCCGCTCCTGCCTGGACGCCGGCTGCCCCGACACCGGCCCCCTACGTGATCGAGAGAGCCTCCGCTCCCCCGATCATGGAGGCGCGCCAGCACACGAGCGGCGCGCGGGAAGACACCCTGACGTTGGGCCGCTTCGGCGATGCCCCATATGCCAGGCTCATCCTGATCCAGGGCTCGTCGGAGCGGGCCCGTAGCTTCTTCGTCGATATCGTGCGCCGTGCGGCGGAAGCCGGGCTTGCGGTCTCGCGCAATGAGCAGAGCCGGATGGTCGCCACCAAGTTCGGGCTCGTCGAGGCCGCCGCCATGACGCTCGTCGGCAAAAGCGAACAGGAATGCCAGACCTTCCGCTTCGCGGATCCGGATCTCGGCTTTGGCATCCAGGGCTGGATGTGCGGTTCTGATGCTGCAATTATGGATGACGCTCAGCTTGCCTGCTTCATCGACGGAATCACGCTCGCGGGCGCGAGCAGCCCTTCCCTGAAAGCCCTTTTCGTGCGCGCCGAAAAGAGCCGCACGGAGGCCTGCGGCGTTGCCGCCCGTACGGCCTCGACAGGTATCAGACCACCTCACCGACCATGAACGCCACCCGGTGCACGACATTGCAGCCATAGCCATTCGGGTTCCAGTTGACGGCCCGGAACGGCTGAGCCCGCCCCTGTGAGTCGGTGGCTCGGGCAAAAATCTCGTAATAGCCGTCGCCGGGGAGTTCGACGGTCGCGGTCCAGCGCACCCAATCATAGCGGTTACGCGGCGGCGTCATCTGCGCAGACACCCAGGTGGCGCCGCCATCGATGGAGCAATCCACGCGGGTCACCGCATCATCACCCGCCCAGGCAGCACCGCGCACCATGATGGTTCGCGTGCCGGCCTCATGGCTTGAACCATGGGCCGGTGCCGTGATGATGCTGCGCACCGGCATCGATTCCAGGATCCGGGTCTCTCCATGCGTCCCGTCAGAGCCCGGCGGAAGCGGGTGGACCGGGACGCGGTAGGACGTCATGCCTGGACCGTCATGCTCCCGGTCGCGGATCCAGATTCGTTTCAGCCATTTCTGGCTCAACGAGCCAGGCCAGCCCGGCACGATGAGACGCAAAGGCCCGCCGTGGATGAACGGCAGGGGTTCGCCGTTCATGGTCCAGGCGAGCAAGGTATGCTCCTCCAATGCTTTCGTGATCGGCACGCCACGGGACATGGCCTGCCGCTCCACGCTTCCGGTCTTGTCCGGATCAGCCCCGAAATGACCGGTGAAGAGTGCCGTGTTCTTCAGACCGGCCGCCTGCAGGACATCGCGCAACGAAACGCCCGTCCATTCCGCGCAACCGGCACCGCCGTTGGTCCAGGCATTGCCTTCCGCCTTCGGCTCGAAGAAGGAACGCCCATTGCCGCCGCATTCGAGCACCATACGAAAGGTTTTGGCCGGGAAGCGGCTCTTCAGTTCGGCCACACTCAGATCAAGCGGGTGTTCGACTTCTCCATCGATGGTGAAGCGCCACGCCTCCGGATCCTCGACCCTTTCGGGCAAAAGGCCATTGTTGCGGATGAAGAACCGCGCAATCGGCGTCGTGTCATCATCGAGAAGCGACTCCGGCGTCTCGGCCACAAGAGGTGCTTCACTTAATACGGTGAGGCGATCCTTCCCGGACAGGTCAAGCGCGCTCATCCGATCCTGCATGGCGATTCGCCCTCACCCTTTGGTGAACTTCGCTATTCAAAGGAACCAATTTAGGCAGGTCGCCTTGTTCTGACAGCCTTTGAACTTGTCACGACGGCTCAGCGAGGAACCGCTGGTGCCGAGCCTGGAGATTTGCAAAATGCGCCGCCTCACAATTATCGGTTTGGCTTCGCTTGCGTCGCTTGCGGCCTTCTCGGTCGCGGCCGATGCGCAGGCACAGGATCGTCCTCTCGTCTTCCGCGTTCAACCCCGCAGCTTCCTCGATCCCGGGCGCACAGCTCCGGTGGGCTCGCTCAATCGCTACGCCACGCAGGGCCAGCTTTCCTACATGACGAACCCGCCCTGGGGCCATCAGCGCGACCGCTTCGGCGAAGGCGTGTTGCCCGACCCGATCGGCGGGCCGTTCGTGGGTGCCCGCAACCCCTTCCCGACTTTCGGTGTTCCGGATGTCGAAGCCACGGGCTCGATCCGCTGACAAGCAGAAAGCCCCGGCATGAACCGGGGCTTTCCTGTTCCTGACGCTTCGCGCGGGAGCTTTCAGGAGAGAGCCTCCAGCTCCTTCACGATGGCATCGCCCACATCCTGCGTACCGACCGCATTCGTGCCGGGAGCCGCGATATCCTTCGTGCGAACGCCGGAAGCGAGCACGTTGGCGATAGCCTTCTCCAGACGATCCGCCTCCTCGATGAGGCCGAAGGAATAGCGCAAGGCCATGCCGAAGGAGCCGATCATGGCGATCGGGTTGGCAAGGCCCTTGCCGGCGATGTCGGGAGCCGAGCCGTGCACCGGCTCGTAGAGCGCCTTGCGCTTAGCCGTTTTCGGGTCTTCCGCGCCGAGCGAAGCGGAAGGCAGCATGCCGAGCGAGCCGGTGAGCATGGCGGCGATGTCGGAGAGAATGTCGCCGAAGAGGTTGTCGGTGACGATCACGTCGAACTGCTTGGGCCAGCGCACGAGCTGCATGGCGCAGTTATCGGCGAGCACATGCTCGAGCTCGACCTCCGGGAACTCCGCCTTGTGGATGCGCGTGACGGTCTGACGCCAGAACACGCCGGTCTTCATGACGTTGAACTTCTCAGCCGAGGAGACCTTGTTGCGGCGCTTCTTGGCGAGATCGAAGGCGACGCGAGCGATACGCTCCACCTCGTGGGTGGTATAGACCTGCGTGTCGACGGCGCGCTGGGAGCCGTCCTCGAGCGTCACGATCTCCTTCGGCTCGCCGAAATAGACGCCACCCGTGAGCTCGCGCACGATCATGATGTCGAGGCCTTCCACCACCTCGCGCTTGAGCGACGAGGCATCGGCCAGGGCGGGATAGCAGATGGCCGGACGCAGGTTGGCGAAGAGGCCGAGATCCTTGCGCAGGCGCAGCAGGCCGGCCTCGGGGCGCACCGCATAAGGCACGTTCTCCCACTTGGGGCCGCCGACCGCGCCGAAGAGCACCGCATCGGCAGCTTGAGCGCGGCCCATGGCCTCCTCGGAGATGGCTTTGCCATGCGCATCATAGGCCGAGCCGCCGACGAGGTCCGTCTCGGTTTCGAAGCCGACACCGCGCTTGCGGAACCAGCCCACGATCTTCTCGACCTCGCGCATGACCTCGGGGCCGATGCCGTCGCCGGGGAGAAGGAGAAGCTTGTGCGTTGCCATGGGATGGATCCCTTGTTGTGCGAAAATGAGTGCTCGTTCTTAAAAAGCCGAATGGGCCGCTTGGCAAGCGCTTCCCGCCTTCGTCGTTAGGTGAAGGGCCGAAAAGGGAAGGGTTTTACCCTTCCGCCTGCCGCCGGTCCCTGGGCGTACGGACCACGGTGACCGAACAGGAAGCCTCCGCAACGACTTGCGACGAGACGCTGCCGAGATAGCGCCGGAGCGCCGAGGAGGCCCGCGCGCCGAGGACGATGTGATCCACGTTGTTGTGGCGCGCGTAATCGATGAGGGCGGTGGCCGGGTCGGTCGCCTCCAGCACGCTGTAGGTGATCCGCTCCTTCGGGATGTCGAGGGCCGCGCCCCAGTGCTTGAGCTGGACGAGGCGCTGGACATGGAGGCTGCGCCCCTCCTCGTCCTCCAGCACATCGACGGCGATGCGGGAGAGTTTGAGAACGTTCACACAGGCGACGCGCGCCTGCTTCTCCATGGAGATGATGCGTCCGATCAAATTGCGCTGCGCCTCCACCAGATCCTCGTTGCCGGCTGAGAGATCGATGGCGACGAGGATGATCGGCGCCCGCGAGAGCTGGCCGACGATATTGGGCACCTCCAAGGTTTTCGCCTTGCGGGCTTTGAGCCAGCGGCGAAACGTCTTCATGCCGCTGTCGCGCTCGAGCCGCTCCGCCCGCTCGGTGAGCGTCACCTGATCCGGGTTTTCGAGATCGAGCGCGAGCTGCGCTGCCGTGGCATAGCGATCGTTCGGATCAACCTCCAGGCAGCGCAGGATGATCTCCTGGAGCCAGGGCGGACAATCGGGGTTCCTCGCGCGCGGCGGCACCGGATCGCGCCACAGGCGGCGGCGGATCTGGCCTCCTTTCGGCGTGCCGAAGGGGCGCTCGCCGGTGACGAAGAAATAGAGCATCACGCCAAGCGCGAAGAGATCGCTGCGCGGATCGGCACGGTCCTCCAGCACCTGCTCGGGCGCCATGTAGGGCGTGGTGCCGAAGGGCTCGCGAAACTCTTCCGCTAGGAGATCGGGCAATTGCTCGTGCCGCGCGAAGCCAAAATCGATGAGCACGGCCTCGCCGGTTTCGCGGAACATGATGTTGCTCGGCTTCACGTCGAGATGGATGACATGCTGGAGATGCAGATCGTGCAGAGCGCGCGCCACTTTCGCGCCGATCTCCACCACCTCGCGCCAGGGCAGCGGCATATCCGCGAGGCGCGCTTTGAGCGAGTGACCGGGAATGCGCTCCATGACGATATAGGCCTGCGGGTCGAGCGGGCCTGCGGCGACGAAGCGGGGCACGTGCCGGCCGCTCAAGCGCGGCATGATCATCTGCTCGGTCTCGAAGCAGACGATCGGGATCGGATCGTCGCTGTCGATGAGCATCGGGAATTTCATCACGAGAGCATCGGACCCGAAAGTGGATTCCACTTTCGGGTCCGATCCGATGCTCCCTTTTTCAAGAGGCGCATCGCTGACGCGGACCTCCGGTTCCGCACCATGCGCGAGCGGCGTCGGATCGCCCTCTCGCTCCACCGACCAGATCTGGGCCATGCCCCCGGTGCTCAAATGCTCGTGAAGCGTGAACCCGTCGATCTCCATGCCGGGCTCGAGGCGAAGCCGCATGCTCAGCGACCTTCCTCAAGGCGCTGGGCAAGCCTTTCGGGCAGGCCGGCCTCCCGTACCTTCTGCGCCGCCGTGCCGTTATCGTACGGCACGCGGAAATAACGCAGGCTCTGGCGGCCTACGTCGAACACGGCATAGTTCGCCGCCGGTACTCCATCGCGCGGCTGGCCCACGGCGCCGATGACCGCGAGCCATGAGCGCGTGGCAAGCAGGGGAATCTCGTTGTCCGAAACGGGCGAGAAGGAGCCCACCTTCGCCGTGGTGCTCATGTGATAGAGCATCGGCACATGCACGTGCCCGCAGAAGGTGATGTGGGCCTCGACCCGGCTGAAATGCCGTGCCGCCTCCAGCGTGTCGGTAATGTAGTGCCAGCTCCGCGGCGCATAGCCATTGGCATGGACGTAGAGAACATTTCCCTCCTCGTGGATCAGAGGGAGATCGGCCAGGAAGGCACGCTGCTCCATGCCGAGCTGACCTCGGGTCCAGCGGATCGATTCCCGGGCAAGGATGTTCATGTCCTCGTCGGACCCATCGATAGCGGCGTCGTGATTGCCGAGGAGCGCGATGGCGCCCTCGTCCACGAGCGTCCTGACGGTATCGACGACCCAGGCCGGATCGGCGCCATAGCCGACGTAATCGCCGAGGAGAATGAACCGATCGACGGGGAGCGAGCGCGCATGCGCCAGGCAGGCCGAGAAAGCCTCGCGATTGCCGTGAATGTCAGTCAGGAGCGCAATGAGCATGCGCGCACTAAACTCCCAACATTGCTCTACCGCAAGCTAGCCGATGGGCGGCTGTGAGAGCTTATTATCTAAGCGGGCCGCCTCGTGAGCAAGAGAGCGACTCCGAAACCGATCATCGTGGTGCCGGACAGCCTGTTCAACCAGCCAAATACATTCCGGTTGCGCGACAGGCGGTTGAGACGATGGCCGAGCACCGCATAGAGAAAGACGGCAATCACCTCGAGCGCGAGGAACACAGCACCCACGATGGCGAAGCTGAGCCAGTAAGCGCCGGGGTCGATGAATTGCGGCAGAAAGGCCGTGAAGATCAGGATCGCTTTGGGATTGCCGATCGCGGTCCAGAACTCCTGCAGCGCCAGCACCTTCAGGGGCCGCCGGTTGCCGGATGTCAGGGACGTATCGATAGCGGCGGCGCCTCTTAGGATCCTGATACCGAGCCAGATCAGATAAGCCGCACCCGCCCATTTCAGGATCGTGAACGCCGTCTCGGAGGCTGCCAGCACGGCTCCGACGCCAAGCGCCGTCAGCGCGATCATGAAGGCGAAGGCCACAAGGCGGCCCGCCGAGGCCATCACGGCGGTGCGGACCCCGTCGTGCAATCCATATGTCAGGGAGAGCAGGTTGTTGGGCCCGAACGCCATGTTGAGCGCGAAGCACGCGGGCACGAAGAGAAGCAGGACGCTCCAGGACACAGCCGTTTACCCCCGCAGCGCTTCGAGCACCTTGCCGCCGGGGCGGCCGCGCGGTTCGAGTCCGATGCGGCGCTCCACGTCCTTGATGGCCTCGCGGGTCTTGGCGCCGATCTTGCCGTCCGGCTCGCCGACATCGTAGCCGCGTGCGGTGAGAAGCTGCTGCAGCTCGCGACGCTGGGCGCGGGAGAGCGGAGGATCGTCCGTGGGCCATGCGGTACGGATACCGGGCAGACCTTTCAGGCGGTCGCCGAGCAGCGCGATGGCGAGGCCGTAGGACTCGGCGGCGTTGTAGGAATAGACCGCGTCGAAGTTCTTGGTGACGAGGAAGGCCGGGCCGTTCACGCCGGCCGGAATGATGATGCCGGCCTGGTAGTTGCCCTGCACCGGCTTGCCATCCATGCGGGTCACGCCCATGGCGGCCCAGGACGATACGGGCCGCTTGTTCTTGCGACCGGCCAGGCTCGCGTTGAAGTTCTGCGGCAGGCGCACCTCGTAGCCCCAGGGCAGGCCGTTCACCCAGCCCGCCTTCTTGAGGAAGTTGGCCGTCGAGTGCACCGCATCGGGCACGGAGGCCATGATGTCGCGACGCCCGTCGCCGTCGCCATCGACGGCAAGACGCTGGAAGGTCGAGGGCATGAACTGCGTGTGACCGAAAGCGCCGGCCCAGGAGCCGCGCAAGGCTGCCGGGTTGATGTCCCCGTCCTGCACGATCTTGAGCGTCGCCATCAGCTCGCCCTTGAAATAGTCGTTGCGGCGTGGCGCGTAGCAGACAAGCGTCGAGAGCGACTGCACGAGAGGCCGCCCGCCGATATCCTTGCCGAAATTGGATTCCACGCCCCACACGCCGGCAATCGCATAGCGGTCGACGCCGAAGCGTGCCTCGGCGGATGCAAGGGCCTGCCCCCATTGGCGCATGGCGGCCTTGCCGTCCTGCACGCGCTCGTCATCCACCAGCGCCGCGAGATAATCCCAGATCGGGGTCTTGAACTCCGGCTGGTTCTTCATGAGGTCGAGGATCGTCAGGTCCGGCTCGACGCCGCTGGTGGCGATGTCGAAGGCTTGGCCCGAAATGCCCTTGGCGGCGGCTTGGCCGCGCAAGGAGGACAGGCACGAGCGGAAATCGGCCTGGGCGGAGGCCGAAGGAGCGGCAGTCAGCGAGAGGATGCCGAGGAGTGCGGGAACAAGGATGCGTTTCATGCCCGCGACCTTGCAGGCAATTTGGTTAATCTTATGGAAACGGGGCTGCATTCGCTGGGATCGCCAGCTTCGGCCGGTGATCCCGATGGGGTGAACCGTAACGCTTTCCTGGATGCAAGAGGGCCGGACAAGTCCGGCCCTCTTGCATCCTCTCAATTGACAGGAGGTTCGGGCTTCGGGCCGTATTCCCGCACGCGCTCCTGGTGCCGGGTCCTGGTGTGCAGGAACTGGGGGTACTTCCAGTCGAACAGATTTTGCGGGTTCTGGTCGATCGGCGGCTCGGCGTTCCAGAGAAGCGAGTATCCGTTGTACAGCCCTTGACAGGTGTGCACGAAGACCGAGAACACCGCCGTCACGGCGAGCACCGCCGCCGCGATCCGCAGGCGCCGCGTGTCGAGGGCCGTCGGCCAGGCGCGCAGGGTGAGCAGGAACAGGCCCGGCAGCACATCCATCAGGAGGCGCGGACCATAGGACCAGCCCGCCCACCAATGCGGGAAGCGCGAGATCACGATCAGATGCAGCACCGGCCAGGCGAGGCCGAGGCCCCACCACAGGGGATTGAGCCGGAACGTCTCAGGCGCGCGCCGGGCGCACAGCCACACCGCGACGAGGAAGGGCGAGAACACCAGCAATCCCCGCGCCGGGCTGAACAGGTTGCCGTACAGGGCGGTGGTGACATCCGAGGCGCCGCTCACGCGGCTGGGCAGGTAATAGCTCGGCAGCACCTGGCCGAACTCGTGCTGGCTGAAGGCCACGAAGCCGCCCAGCAGCGCCGCCAGCACCAGGCCGGCCTTGACGGCGGCGAGCCGGTGGCGGGCGAACAGGAACAGCAGCAGGAACGGGCTGAGCAGGGACAGGGTGGGGCGGCAGAAATAGGCCAGGAACAGGCACAGGCCGATCCGGGCCCAGGAGCGGCTGTGCTCGGCTTTGCTGTCGCGGATGGCCAGATCGAGGGCGATCAGCCCGAACAGGGTGGCGAGATTGTGCGACCAGAGGGCGGTGGCGCCGGTGGAGGCCAACGAGGTGCCGAACCAGAACAGGCCGGCGGCCAGCGCGGCGTTGCCGGGCTCCAGGAACTGCCGCGCCAGCCGGTACAGCATCGCAATCATCAGCATCGCGACGACGGCCGTCATCACCTTCTGCACCTGATGATCGTAGCGCGTCATCTCCATGCCGAGCAGATTGGCCACGGCCACAAAGGGTATGCTGGCGATCGAGGCACCTAAAGGGAAAACATAGTAGAAGTGCTTGTTCTTGCGAACGAGCCGATAGCTCAGTATTTTTCGGACGTCTTTCTTGTAGTGATCGAGTTTGATGGTTCCCTTTTGCAAGATTGACTCGGCAACAAGGGTTGTTCCTCGAGGATCACTCGTCTCATTCTCGATTACGGTCGTGCTTACGACCAGTAATGCCAGCGCACATAGAATAACAATAATGACATAGTCGTTCTTCAGATAAGTATTTATTATCTCTCTTTTATGTTCCAGACTAAATAAATACATGAATTTATGTGCCACGAACCTCAGAAGGCTCAAGCAATAATTTGTACTCCGAGCCAAAGGCCGTGTTGTTTATAATGCCAAATGGCTCGGATGCGTGTGAGCTTTAAGCCCAAGCGCGCTCGGAGAGCTTCTTCTCGAAGCTGTCAATGGCGGAGGCCTTCTCAAGCGTCAGGCCGATGCCGTCGAGACCGTTGAGCATGCAGTGCTTCTTGAACGGGTCGATGTCGAACTTGATCTTGCCGCCGTCGGGACCGCGGATTTCCTGGTTCTCCAGATCGACGGTCAGCGTGGCGTTGGCGCCGCGGCTCGCATCGTCGAAGAGCTTTTCCAGGTTCTCGGGGCTCACCTTGATCGGCAGAATGCCGTTCTGGAAGCAGTTGTTGTAGAAGATGTCGGCGAAGCTCGTGGAGATCACGCAGCGGATGCCGAAATCGAGCAGCGCCCAGGGGGCATGCTCGCGGGACGAGCCGCAGCCGAAATTGTCGCCCGCGATCAGGATCTTGGCGTTGCGATAGGCGGGCTGGTTCAACACGAAATCCGGGTTCTCCGAACCGTCCTCGCGATAGCGCATCTCGGAAAACAGACCCTTGCCGAGCCCCGTGCGCTTGATGGTCTTCAGGTACTGCTTGGGGATGATCATATCGGTATCGATATTGATGATCCTCAGCGGCGCCGCGACGCTTTCCAGCACGGTGAACTTGTCCATGGTCCAAACTTCCTTCAGGCGGCAAAGGGCCGTCGTGGGATGCCTCATATCAAAGGCTTGGCGAAACGGCTAGCCTCACGATGGTCGCGCCTGGCAAAGATTTGGTCGTAAAGACCGGGCTCGAAGCAAGCTTCGGATAAGAGCCCATCGCCTCCGTCGGAGGCGCTGCCAGAATGTGGCGGCGGAGAACCATCCGCTTCGTCCCTGCACGAAGGTCAACATTCACAGATTCGAACTTGCCTCGAAACATCATTGAAGCAACTTTATCGCAATGAATGGCTGATCGAACAAAATCCTGTCCATCGTCCTTGAGGACGTCGGTGCTCGCCTGATCGGTGGAGCCATGCTTGCCGGATGGATTCTGGCCCGCGGCTTGGCTGGCAAGTGTTTCTCGCATTGCTCACGGGTGTCGCCACCCTTGTGCTTGCCGCACCGTTTTGGCGCTCTGGCGATATCTGCAGAAAGATTCCTCTTAACGCCCAAGCTATATCACAAGGCAGCCGCCTCGATGGCTTCCATGTCGTCCAAGAAGCCGAAATGGCGGCCTTGGCTCTCCTCGTGCTCGGCCCAATCCCAGGAGCGGGCGGTGGTGATAGAGCCGAATCCAGGATGGCCGAAGGGCGCAAGCTTGGTCAGTCCTTCAGCTGACTGGACACTTCCGACTTCGGGCCGTATTCCCGCACGCGCTCCTGGTGCCGGGTCCTGGTGTGCAGGAACTGGGGGTACTTCCAGTCGAACAGATTTTGCGGGTTCTGGTCGATCGGCGGCTCGGCGTTCCAGAGAAGCGAGTATCCGTTGTACAGCCCTTGACAGGTGTGCACGAAGACCGAGAACACCGCCGTCACGGCGAGCACCGCCGCCGCGATCCGCAGGCGCCGCGTGTCGAGGGCCGTCGGCCAGGCGCGCAGGGTGAGCAGGAACAGGCCCGGCAGCACATCCATCAGGAGGCGCGGACCATAGGACCAGCCCGCCCACCAATGCGGGAAGCGCGAGATCACGATCAGATGCAGCACCGGCCAGGCGAGGCCGAGGCCCCACCACAGGGGATTGAGCCGGAACGTCTCAGGCGCGCGCCGGGCGCACAGCCACACCGCGACGAGGAAGGGCGAGAACACCAGCAATCCCCGCGCCGGGCTGAACAGGTTGCCGTACAGGGCGGTGGTGACATCCGAGGCGCCGCTCACGCGGCTGGGCAGGTAATAGCTCGGCAGCACCTGGCCGAACTCGTGCTGGCTGAAGGCCACGAAGCCGCCCAGCAGCGCCGCCAGCACCAGGCCGGCCTTGACGGCGGCGAGCCGGTGGCGGGCGAACAGGAACAGCAGCAGGAACGGGCTGAGCAGGGACAGGGTGGGGCGGCAGAAATAGGCCAGGAACAGGCACAGGCCGATCCGGGCCCAGGAGCGGCTGTGCTCGGCTTTGCTGTCGCGGATGGCCAGATCGAGGGCGATCAGCCCGAACAGGGTGGCGAGATTGTGCGACCAGAGGGCGGTGGCGCCGGTGGAGGCCAACGAGGTGCCGAACCAGAACAGGCCGGCGGCCAGCGCGGCGTTGCCGGGCTCCAGGAACTGCCGCGCCAGCCGGTACAGCATCGCAATCATCAGCATCGCAGTCAGGATGGTCAGGATCATCTGAACGCGATGCTCCGACTGAACCATCTCGATTCCGATGGCATTGGCCGCAGCAACGGCCGGAATGCTGAGAACCGATGTCCCCAAAGGAAAAAGATAATAGGAGTGACCCGCATTCTGGTAAATTCGGGTGCCAAGGTCCTTGAGGTAATTGGCGTCGTACTGGTCGAGCTTGATCGTGCCATTCCGCAGGACCGATTCTGCGACAACCAGGGATCCCCGCGGATCACTTCCGGTATATCTCACTTTTGAAGTGACGATCGCGACGGCTACCAGGAGCGACAGCATGAGAGCTATCGCGATTTCATATTTTTCCCCGATGGTCCGTGGCATCGATTGACTCTGTTAAGGCTGCGTCTGTGTTCAGGCGTGCGTCGCTCCTCGTGTCACATCTGAGAGACATCGAAGAAGCGGAGCTCGTTACATCATTTCCGGATTTTCGCCCAGAGGACCAGAACAGGAGCGGCAATTCATCCGACCGCCGCCTCGATAGCCTCCATGTCCTCGTCCGAGAGGCCGAAATGATGGCCGATCTCGTGCACCAGCACATGGGTCACGAGAGCGCCCAGGCTCTCCTCGTGCTCCGCCCAGTAATCGAGGATCGGGCGGCGATAGAGCCAGACCATGTTGGGGAACTGGCCCGTCTGCATCATCGCGCCGCCTTGCGCGAGACCGATGCCGCGAAAGAGGCCGAGGAGATCGAAAGGCGTCTCGCAGCCCATGGCCTCCATGGTCTCGTCGTCCGGGAAATCCTCGACGCGGATGACGACTCCCTCACAGAGCGCGCGGAACTCTTCCGGGAGGCGCGCGTATGCCGCTTCCGCGAGAGCTTCGAAATCCGCAAGAGAGGGAGCGTGGAGACGGGCCCAGTCGGTCATCGACTCAGAGAATGCCAAGCTGGACCAGAAGCCACAAGCCGAGAACGACGACGCCGACCAGCGACAGCCCTCGCCCGATGCGGCGCCCCCAAAGCTCGATGGGATCCGTGCCGCCGTCCTCGCCCGCGCCAACGGCGTCCCGGCCGCTGAAATGATCCTGCGCCTGCCGGCTCATGCGTGCGAGTGCCGAGGAGCCGAGTGACTCCGAGTCGCGCTGCACACGTTCCAGTGCCTCGCGGGCTTCGCGTTCGCGCTCCTGGTCGTTCATGAAGGGCTCCTCAAGCGTTCACCGTTCATCAACCATAAGTCCTGGTGCGGCCTTACGCCAACGGAACGCCTCGCGGGCTATGCCGTTGATACCCCCGAATAGGCAACTCGAAGTGAGGCTTCAATGCGTAAGATTCTTGGTATCCTGGCATTCGCCGGGCTGGCCGCTTTCGGCTCCGCGACGGCGTCGGCCCAAGGCGTCGGTGTGCATGTCGGCCCGTCCGGCGTTCGTCTGGTGCAGGAGCGTCCCGCTTATCGTGAGCGTATCGTCGAGCGCCGCATCGTGCGTCCTGCTCGCACGCGCACCGTGTGCCGCACGGAATATCGTGAACGCGTGCGCCCGAGCGGCGTCGTGGTTCGCCGCCCGGTGGAGATCTGCCGCCAGGTGGTGGGTAGCCGCCGGGTCTACGTGGACTAACCGCTTCCATATTCAGGCGTGAAAGGGCGGCGGTTCGCAGGAGCCGCCGCCTTTGCGTTTGTCGCCTCCGCTATGAGGCCGGAGGGGTCAGTTCATAGACGACATATCCGTGGGATGGAGGCTCGCGCAGGGGCCTCAATCCCCATCCATGGCGCCGCAGGTCATCGGCCAGATCGCCCCAAAATTCATCGTTGAGAATAACCGCGTGACTCACGCGGCTGCGCCTGGCGATCTCGTGCACGGCTACGTGCCGCTCCTGTGCGCGGCTCGGCAATGTCCAGCGGCGATGATCCGCGATCGAGCTCGGCGTCTTGAGCCCCACGATATCGAACAGGGCAAAGGGCGTGGCCCACGCGAAATATCCGGCATCGTGAATGAGAATGCGTGCTCCGGCGGGCAGATGCTCCCTGGACCATCGCGCAGCCTCGTCCAGCTCCGCCGTGAACCGCCGTCCGCCCGCCACGTGCGGCCACGTATTGAACCCGATGACGACATAGATCGCGGCCAGCGCGCCAAAAGCCCATCTCATGCCCCTGCTGTCCCGCGTGGCGATGCCCCAGCCGAGCAGGCCGATCGGCAGGAGCGGGTAGCAATAGCGATAGAAGTTATGAAACAGGCCTCCCGGAAAGGTCACGGCGAACATGAGGAGGATGACCACCAACGAGAGCAGCACCGGAACGCCTATGGACATACGCCTGACGAACAAAGCCGCCAGCAGAAACGCTCCGACACCGGACTGAACCGTGAAGATGAGCGCGATCTTGAGCTTGAACCAGAACGGATAGAGCTCTTCCGCGAAAAAGGCGCGCTTGGCCGATGCCGTCAGCGGCGTCACGGACCCGGTTGCGATCCATGACCAGAGCAGCCAGGGCGCGGCCGTAAGAGCGGCAAGCGCGAAATCGACGGCGATGCGATCCATCGTGTTTCGCTGTTTCCAGGTGCGCCACACCAGGAGCGCGCCCGCCGGAACAGCAAGT
Source organism: Microvirga sp. KLBC 81 (assembly GCF_003075415.1). Taxonomy (GTDB): domain Bacteria; phylum Pseudomonadota; class Alphaproteobacteria; order Rhizobiales; family Beijerinckiaceae; genus Microvirga. Next base: position 43,533 of record NZ_QDAH01000011.1, on the reverse strand, counting down.
TCCGGCCGGATGAACGGCATCAGGCCGCAGAGAAGCGGCAGGAGAAAGCGTGAGCCGGAGAGGGCCAGCACCAGGGCCCAGGTGACGGCTGCCATCGCAAGGCCGGTCTCGAGTCCGTTGAACAGGTGGTAGGGAACATGGGCGGCCGACAGGCCGAGCGCGACAAGTCCTGCCGCAATCCGGCGCGACGGCTGCACCCAGAAGGCCAGACGGGCGAGGCCCACCCCATAGAGAATGGTGGCCGCGAGATTGAGGAGATAGCTGGCGAGCGGCAGATCGAGGATCAGCCCCAGCCCGGCGACGAGGGCCAGATGCACCGGGCTCGTTGCGCCCACGAGAGCCGGAACGCCAAAGCCGCGGTCAACGCCTTCGAGAAGGACCCGCGCATTGTGGAGCGTGATGTAGGCATCATCCAGCGGAAAGACGATGGGCCAGCAGAGGACGAGCCCCACGAGACCCGCAGCCGCGACCAGTGCCGCGACGGCCCATTCAAATGTCCGGTGCCCCTGCACGTTCTTCGCGCCGCCCGCGACGGCGCCCCTTGTTCAATAAAAAGACGGCGGCTCGCCGGAGCCGCCGTCTCATTCTTCGTCGTCTGACTGAAAACTTTGTTACTGCCAGTTGCGAATATCCACGAACCGACCCGCGATCGCCGCCGCCGCCGCCATGGCGGGGGAGACGAGGTGCGTACGGCCCTTGAAGCCCTGGCGGCCCTCGAAGTTGCGGTTCGAGGTGGAGGCGCAGCGCTCGCCGGGAGCGAGGCGATCCGCGTTCATGGCCAGGCACATGGAGCAGCCGGGCTCGCGCCAGTCAAATCCCGCTTCCTTGAAGATCTTGTCGAGACCTTCGGCTTCGGCCTGCATCTTCACGATGCCGGAGCCGGGCACGATCATGGCGTTGACGCGCTCATGCACTCGTCTGCCCTCGACGACCTTCGCGACAGCGCGCAGATCCTCGATGCGGCCATTGGTGCAGGAGCCGATGAACACACGGTCGAGCTCGATATCGGTGATCTTCGTGCCGGGCTTGAGGCCCATGTATTCGAGCGCGCGCCACTTGGAGAGACGCTTGTTCTCGTCCTGGATGTCGTCCGGGTTCGGCACCACGCCGGCCACCGAGATCACGTCCTCGGGAGAGGTGCCCCAGGTGACGATGGGCGGCAAGTTCGCGGCATCGAGCTTGATCTCGGTATCGAAGAACGCGCCTTCATCGGTGCGCAGAGAGTCCCAATAGCGCACGGCCGCTTCCCAGGCCTCGCCCTTCGGAGCCTTGGGACGATCCTTCAGATAGGCATAGGTCTTCTCGTCGGGAGCCACCATGCCGGCGCGTGCGCCACCCTCGATGGACATGTTGCAGATGGTCATGCGGCCTTCCATCGACAGCGAACGAATGGCCTCGCCCGCATATTCGATCACGTGGCCGGTGCCGCCAGCGGTGCCGATCTCGCCGATGATGGCGAGGATGATGTCCTTCGCCGTGACGCCGGCGGGCAGCTGCCCGTCCACGGTCACGCGCATGTTCTTGGCCTTCTTCTGGATCAGCGTCTGCGTGGCGAGCACGTGCTCGACTTCCGAAGTGCCGATGCCGTGGGCGAGCGCCCCGAAGGCGCCGTGGGTCGAGGTGTGGCTGTCGCCGCAGACGATGGTCATGCCCGGCAGCGTGAAGCCCTGTTCCGGGCCCACCACGTGGACGATGCCCTGACGGGTATCGAGCTCGTTGTAATACTCGACGCCGAATTCCTTGGCGTTCTGGGCCAGCGTTGCCACCTGCGTTGCGGATTCGGGGTCCTCGATGCCGTGCGACCGGTCGGTGGTGGGCACGTTGTGGTCGACGACCGCGAGGGTCTTCTGCGGCTGGCGCACCGTGCGGCCCGCCGTACGCAGGCCTTCGAAAGCCTGGGGCGAGGTCACTTCGTGGACGAGGTGGCGGTCAATGTAGAGAAGGCACGTCCCGTCATCCTGCTGATCGACGACGTGGTCGTCCCAGATCTTGTCATAGAGGGTACGGGCTTTGGCCATAGGTGTCTTCCAACGGTGAAAAATGTCGTGGTCGTCTTCTAACGGCACCCGCGCAGAAGGAAAAGGCGTCCTGAACGCGCACCGCTTTGAAAGTATCGCATAGCCGATTGCCCGAAACGCGCAATAAAATTCTTTTGCGAGGAGCCAGCAGCGACGCTTATCGCCATAAGCAAAAAGCGCGGTTCGCACCGCGCTTTTCGGGAAACTTGCTGAATGAAGGCCTCACTCGGCGGCTTCGGAGGTCTCGCGGCGCTCGGCGCGCTCGGCGATACGGGCCGACTTGCCGCGACGGTCGCGCAGATAGTAGAGCTTGGCGCGACGGACGGCACCGCGGCGCACGACCTTGATGGACTCGACGTTCGGCGAATAGATCGGGAACACGCGCTCCACGCCTTCGCCGTAGGAAATCTTGCGGACCGTGAAGCTCTCCTGGAGGCCGCCACCGGAACGGGCGATGCAGACGCCTTCATAGGCCTGCACACGGGTGCGCTCGCCTTCCTTCACCTTCACGTTGACGATCACGGTATCGCCGGGCTGGAAGTCGGGGATCTTCTTGCCGAGCTTGGCAATCTGCTCCTGCTCGAGCTGCTGGATGATGTTCATGGTCTTGCTCCTGCCGTTGCATGGTCTTGAGACATGCTCAAGCCAGCGGGATTTCGGCGTCCTGTTTTAAGTTGAGGCCGGCGCTATACAGGAGTTTTCCCACTTTGTCGATGGGGATCTAGCCCCAGCCTTCACCCTATCGGCGGGAGCCTGCGCCTGACGGGCGATGTCTTGACGATGGAGGTGCTCGTCTGGGCACGCTGGGCGATCCGCTCAAGGATCGGGTCGAGTTCCTCGATCGACCGCAGGAGGTAGCGGGCCACATAGCAGTCATCGCCGGTGACCTTGTCGCATTCCACCACCTCGGGGCTCTCCACTAGGAGCTTCTCGACGGCGTGGAGCTGGCCCGGCAGGGGGCGGATGCGCACGATGGCGGTGAGCGTATAGCCTAAGGCCTTGGGGTCGATCTCGACCCGATAGGCCTTCACCACGCCGTCCTCCTCCAATCGCCGCAGACGCTCCGCCACGCTGGGGGCAGACAGACCCACGCTCCGGGCCAGTTCCGCCATCGGAAGGCGCGCATTCTCCGAGAGAAGCGCGATCAGGGCTTGGTCGACCTCATCGAGAACATCGCTTTTGTTTCTGAGGTTCTTTGCTGGTGCCGCCATCGATTCATAAGCCAAAAAGGTTGATTCGGCTTCGAACCATAAAGTACATCGCCTCCTGAAGAGGGTAAAGTGCTGCCTCGTTCAGGAGGACGAGCCATGAAGACATCATCCGCGCTGTCCGGACGGCTGGAAATGATCGCCGCAATGACGCTTTCGGGCACCATCGGCTTCTTCGTCGTCGAATCCGGGCAGAGCGTCTGGAACGTGGTGTTCTTCCGCTGCCTGTTCGGCGCCGTCGGTCTCTTCGTCTATTGCGCAGCCAGGGGCCTGCTGCTGCCCTGGCGCTTCACGACCAAAGCCTTGAGCCTCACGCTTGTGGCCGGTGCGGCCATCGTCCTGAACTGGGTGCTGCTCTTCTCATCCTACGGCCATGCGTCGATCTCGATCGCGACCGCCGTCTACAACACGCAGCCCTTCTTCCTCATTCTGCTCGGCGCGGTTCTGTTCGGCGAGCGGCCCACGGCGGACATGCTGGGCTTCGTGGCCCTTGCCTTTGCCGGCCTCCTGCTGGTGACGCAGATCGACGCGGCAAGCCTTAACCTCACGAGCGGCTACATGATCGGGCTCCTCCAGGCCTTGGGAGCAGCCCTGCTCTATGCGGTGGCTTCCGTGATCATCAAGCGGCTCAAGGGTTTTTCGCCTCACGTGATCGCTCTCGTGCAGGCGATCCTCGGCACGTTGCTGCTTCTGCCTCTCGCCGATTTCTCCCACCTGCCCGTCGATGCGGCGCAATGGGGGTGCCTGGTGGTGCTCGGCGTGGTTCACACCTGCATCATGTACATCTTCCTGTACTCGGCCCTTCAGAAGCTGCCGACGACTGTGATCGCGGTGCTCTCCTTCACCTATCCGGTGGTGGCTATTCTGGTCGATCACCTGGCCTTCGGCCGCACGCTGTCTCTGAACCAATGGAGCGGCATCCTGCTGATCCTGATCGGCAGCGCGGGAGTGAATCTCAAATGGCAGCTGGGCCTGAACCGCCTGACAAACCGCGCGGCGCTGGAGCGTGGATGATACGACACTAAGATCGCCCGCAGGTACGATGCGTTCGCGGGCGACGAGTCCAGCTCCCTATTTGGTATCCGGCGGAGCCATAGCGCCGATCTTCGTCGCCATGTCCATGCACTCGGCTTCCTTGCCTTGCTGATCGAGTTGCTTGGCCCGCTGGATCATCTGCATGGCCTCATTGCGACTTTGGCTCCGGGCGGTAACGTTTACCCCCTGTCCTGGACTGGGAGATGCCTCTGATCCCGTAGAGCCTGTCGTCGCGGGCGCATCCAGCGCAGGTCCTGCCCCCTCCTGTCTGGCCGAAATGGATTTTTCGAGATCGGCCAGACGCTGCGTGCATGGTCCGGCGATACCAGGTCCGGCAAGAACGAATGCAAATGCTGTTCCGAGGATGAATTTGCTGACCATGTCGATCTCCTCTGATCGAAGGCCCCGCCTTGTTAATCGCCCCGTTCGGATCGACGTTCCGCGTGTGGAGACGCTTTAGAGCTGTTTCCATTGGGATGGAATCAGCTCTCTTCTTTGCTGAGCCGCATTGTTTGACGGTGAACCGGATCCACTTCACCGAAAATGCGCTAGCGCTCCATGGCCGCGTGATCGTCGGGGAGCGCAGGTCGGGAATGATGCCCTCCTCTCACCTCCGGATCGCTGGGCCGATATGTGCGAAGAGATACCGCTCGAACCAGTCCGGAAACGCCCGCGCCAGTTCCTTCGGCCCCTCCACCGTCAGACCCATCCGCTGTGCTTCGGCAAAGTCTTCATCCCCACGCCACCAAGCGGCCAAGGCGTGCAGGCGCGCCCGAACACGTAAGGGCTCCGGAAAGCCTGGATTATGCGCGCAGAGCGTAGCTTCTCCCGCTCGCAGCAGCATGAAGCGGGGCTTGTGCCGCCCGTCGATGTCGAAGCGGACCACGATCGGATCCTTGGGCAGCGCGTCGGTACGGACGCGCCTTTGCATGTCGACGAGCAGAGGTTCGAGTTCGAGGTCCTCGTCCTGCGCGTGTCGTGGCAGCCATCGCTGACCCCAGGTGCCGAGAGCGCCCACCAGGGTCATGAGCTCCCGACCTGCCTCGGTGAGCGCGTATTCGGGACCATGCTCGCCCTCGATGCGCATGACGGCTCCGACATGAACCAGTTCCTGCAGCCGTTCCGAGAGCATGGTGCGGGAGATGCGCGGGATACCGCGACGGATGTCGTTGAAGCGGCGGCTGCCGCAGAGGAGTTCGCGCACGACAAGCAAGGTCCAGCGCCCGCCGATGGCTTCATGGGCGCGCGCAACGGAGCAGAATTGACCGTAGCCCGACATGATCAAGCGCTAGCACGGGTCGTTTGAGCGGAGAAGTCCGGATTTCGGACCTGACAGGACGATCACGCGCGCCTATCGAAGGCTTCGGATCAGCTCGCGAAGAAAGCGCAGATCATGAGCGAAAAGCAGCAGAGCCTTCTTGATCACATCGGCAACACGTCCCTGCTCGCCTTGCGCAAGATCGTACCGTCGCACGGCGCCCGCATCCTGGTGAAGCTGGAAAACGAGAATCCGACGGGCAGCATGAAGGATCGCATGGCACTTGCCATGATCGAGGCAGCAGAGGCGGATGGACGCTTGGCGTCAGGCGGCCCGGTCGTCGAATATACCGGCGGTAGCACCGGCGTATCCTTGTCCCTCGTCTGTGCGGTGAAAGGGCATCCCCTGCACATCGTCACGTCCGATGCGTTTGCGCGCGAAAAGCTCGATCACATGAGGATTCTCGGAGCGAAGCTCCAGGTCATTCCGAGCGATTCCGGGCGCATGACGGAAAAGCTCACCAAGGACATGATCGAGGCGGCCCGCGCCATCGCTGGGGAGACGGGTGCCTTCTGGACCGACCAGATGAAGAACCGGGATCAGCTTGCGGCCTATCATGCGATGGCGGATGAAATCTGGAGCCAGACAGGCGGCAGGATCGACGGCTTCGTCCAGAGCGTGGGCACCGCAGCCTCCCTGCGGGGCATCGCGGAAGGTCTGCGGCGGCATGATGAGCGCATCAGCATCGTCGCGGTGGAGCCCGCCGAATCCGCTGTGCTGTCAAGCGGCCCGTCGGGCGCCCACAAGATCGACGGGATCGGCGCCGGCTATGTCGTGCCGCTCTGGCACGAGAGCATCGCCAATGCCATCGAGCAGGTTTCAACCGAGGAAGCCACGGCGATGGCCCTTCGGTTGGCGCGAGAGGAAGGTCTCTTCGCAGGAACGTCCACGGGTGCCAACGTCATCGCAGCCCTGCGCCTGGCCGAACGACTGGGGCCTGGTGCCACCATCGTCACCGTGATGTGCGATACGGGGATGAAGTATCTCAGAACCTATGGCGCGAAGCTCGAAGAGAGCTTTAAGAACCCCTCATCCTGAGGAGCAGACGAAGTCTGCTCCTCAGGATGAGGCTCAGGGCGGTTTGTGAGACGCTCGAAGTCCTGACGGAGAAGAGCCGTTACCGCTCCAGCAGATCCGGCCGCCGCTCCCGCGTGATCCGTTCCGATTCTTCCCGCCGCCAGCGCTCGATGGCGGCGTGGTTGCCCGACAGCAGCACGTCGGGGATCGTGCGCCCTTCCCATTCGCGAGGCCGTGTGTAGTGCGGGTATTCGAGGCGGTTCGACTCGAAGCTCTCCTCCGTGCCGGAGGCTTCCTTGCCCATGACACCTGAGAGCAGCCGCACGCAAGAATCGAGCACGATCATCGCCGCGATCTCGCCGCCGGAGAGCACGTAATCGCCGATGGACACCTCTAGCAGGCCGCGTGCTTCGATCACGCGCTCGTCCACGCCCTCGAACCGGCCGCAGACGATGACGATGCCGGGGCCGGATGCGAGCTCACGCACGTAGCTTTGAGTGAGCGGCTTGCCGCGCGGGCTCATGAGGAGCTTCGGACGCGGATCATCGGCGGGTATCGCCGCATCGATGGCATTGGCCAGCACATCGCAGCGGATCACCATGCCGGGGCCACCACCGGCGGGCGTATCGTCCACTGCGCGGTGACGGCCGAGGCCGTGATCGCGGATGTTCCTGGTCTCCAGCGACCAGACACCACGTGAAAGCGCATCGCCGGACAGCGACAGGCCTAAGGGGCCTGGAAACATCTCAGGGTAAAGCGTGAGGATGGTCGCAGAAAAACTCACGCGCGATCCTCACCGGATTCGGGCTTGCCGATCTCGAAGAAATCGTCCGGGAGGGCTGCAATGACGCGCTTTCCGGCGATGTCGACCACCGGCACGAAGGCCTTGGTGAACGGCAGAAGCGCGGTCGGGCCCTTTTGCGCAGGCGCAATCTCGAGAAGATCGCCGCCGCCGTAATTCGGCACGCCGACGATGGTGCCGATGGTTTCGCCCGCCTCGTTCTGAACGGCAAGGCCGATCAGATCCGCGAGCAGGAATTCATCTTCTTCGTCAGGCGGCGGAAGCTTGTCGCGCTCCACATAGAGCTGCACGCGATTGAGGGCCTCGGAGGCTTCGCGCGTGGTCACGCCATCGACGATTGCGATCAGGAGATCGGGTGCGCCGCCGGGAGCCTGCCGAACATTCTTGAGGAAGTAAGTTTTGCCATTTGCCGCAATGAGCGGCTTGTAATCGGCAATCGCCCGCGGATCGCCGGTATGGGATTTCAGCCGCACTTCGCCTTTGAGGCCATGCGCGCGACCGAACTCGCCGACCAGGACGAGATCCTTTCCCTGGTACGAAGCAAGCCCTCCTCCCCCACGGATCTCGGGTGTTCCCGAGATCCGCTCATCCTTGCGCAAGTCGGGAACACCCGACTTGCATGGGGAGGAGATGGAGGTGGGGGTGTCAGCGCCATGGTTTGTCGTCTTGACGCTCGCACCCCCACCCCCGCCCCTCCCCACAGGGGGGAGGGGTGAGGCGGAGCGTTGTTGGGAACGCTCGCGCTTTGTCATGAGAATTAAGCAGCCTCGCCTTCACCAGCGGCAGCAGCGGCGGCCTTGGCCTCGGCGCGCTCCTGGGCCTTCTTGCCCGGAACGGCCTTCTGCGGGTTGTTGCGGGCCGGACGCTTCAGGAGGCCGGCGGCGTCGAGGAAGCGCAGGACGCGGTCGGTCGGCTGGGCGCCCTTGGCGAGCCAGGCCTGGATCTTCTCGACCTCGAGGGTCACGCGGCCAGCGTCGTCCTTCGGCTTCATCGGGTCGTAGGTGCCGACCTTCTCGATGAAGCGGCCATCGCGCGGGGAGCGCGAGTCGGCAACGACGATGCGGTAGTAGGGACGCTTCTTCGCACCACCACGGGTGAGACGGATCTTCAGGGACATGGGTAACTCCTTCTAGTGTCCTGTGATCAAACTTCTTCGGTGTCATCCCCGCGAAGGCGGGGATCCATAACCGCTGACGGCGCCGGGTTGAGAACCGACAGTGGTTATGGATTTCCACGCCTCCGGCGCGGCCCTTCGGGTCGGGCTCCGCTGACGCGGCCCCGGAATGACGGTGAACCTCAAACTCATTTCTTCTTTCCGAACGGGAAGCCGCCGAGGCCAGGCAACCCGGGGATCTTTGGCGCGCCGCCGAGACCCGGCAGGCCGGGAACGCCCTTCGGCATGGGCGGGAGAGCGCCTCCGGCACCGCCCGGAAAATCGGGGAGCTTGCCGCCCATCTGCTTCTGCAGCGCCTCGATCTGCTCAGGAGTCGGCTGGGGCATGCCGCCACCGCCGATTCCGAACATTTTTCCAAGCGCACCCGCCATGCCCTTGGCCTTGCCGCCGCCCATCATCTTCATGACGTCGGCCATCTGGCGGTGCATCTTGAGGAGCTTGTTGATGTCCTCGACCTTGGCGCCGGAGCCTGCCGCGATGCGCTTCTTGCGCGACGCCTTCAGGATGTCCGGGTTGCGGCGCTCGGCGGGCGTCATGGAATCGATGATCGCGCGCTGACGCTTGATGACCTTGTCATCGATATTCGCGTTTTCGAGCTGCGACTTCATCTTGGCGACGCCGGGCAGCATGCCCATCAGGCCGCCGATGCCGCCGATCTTTTCCATCTGGGAGAGCTGATCGCGCAGGTCTTCCAGGTCGAACTTGCCCTTGCGCATCTTCTCCGCAATGCGCTGGGCCTTTTCGTGGTCGATGGTCTCGGCCGCCTTCTCGACCAGCGAGACGATGTCGCCCATGCCGAGGATGCGGCTGGCAACGCGCGAGGGATGGAATTCCTCCAGCGCATCGACCTTTTCGCCCGTACCGATGAGCTTGATCGGCTTGCCCGTGACGGCGCGCATCGACAGAGCAGCACCACCGCGCGCGTCACCATCCATACGGGTGAGCACGATGCCGGTGACGCCAAGGCGCTCGTCGAAGGCGCGGGCGGTGTTGACCGCGTCCTGACCGGTGAGCGCATCCGCCACGAGCAGAACCTCGTGCGGGTTGGTGGCGGCGCGCACGTCGGCGGCTTCCACCATCAGCGCCTCGTCGACGGTCACGCGACCGGCGGTATCGAGCATCACCACATCGTAACCGCCGAGGCGCGCGGCCTCCATGGCACGACGGGCGATCTGCACCGCCGTTTGGCCCGCCACGATGGGGAGCGTATCGACGCCAACCTGCTTGCCGAGCACGGCGAGCTGCTCCATCGCTGCCGGACGGCGCGTATCGAGCGAGGCCATGAGAACGCGGCGGTTTTCGCGATCCGTCAGACGCTTGGCGATCTTGGCGGTGGTGGTCGTCTTACCCGAGCCCTGCAGACCGACCATGAGGATGCCGACGGGCGGAACCGCGTTGAGGCTGATCACCTCCGCGTCCGCGCCCAGCATCTCCACGAGCTGGTCATGGACGATCTTCACCACCTGCTGGCCGGGGGAGACCGACTTGATGACCTCGGCGCCGACCGCGCGGGCACGCACCTTGTCCGTGAAGGAGCGGACGACCTCGAGCGCCACGTCGGCCTCTAACAGCGCGCGCCGGACTTCGCGAAGGGCCGCATTCACATCCTCTTCCGTCAGCGCGCCACGGCGCGTCAGCGAATTCAGGATGTTGGAAAGTTTATCGGAAAGGCCTTCAAACATGATCAATCAATTCCTTTTGCGATGAGGGGTACATCGCGATCCGCAAGGGCCTTTTCAAAGTGATTGATCGCCGCTTCGAACTTGTCGCGGCAGCCGGGATTGCAGAAGCCGACCACCTCGCCGCGATAGAGGGTGAGCGAATCCGCCGCGATCGGCTTTCCCGACCACGGGCAGGTCTCGTTGACCGCGTCCTCGATGCGCAATGTATCCTTCGACATCCATCCATCCTCTTTCGTCATGGTCGCACTTGATGCGGCCATCCACGTCTTTCAAGCGCAAGGCGAGGAGGCGTGGATGACCGGGACAAGCCCGGTCATGACGGGCGAGAGAAAGACCCAAAGAGAAACGCGCCCGAGGGCGCATCGCGCTGTCGGACGTTGACCTCCAGCCTCTCGGGCTGGTCGGCGGCTCAAAGGGGCTCGCTCTACAGATTTGCGGTCAGGCGATAGACGAAAGGGGAGCGGGAGTCAAGAAAAGACCGGAAAAGCCCCGCTTTTTCCGGGCCTTGTGGCAAGAAATATCAATCACCATGCTTAAAGGCTCTGCTTGCTTCGAAGGTCCCAATGAACCGCCGCACCCTGCTGAAAACCTTGAGTTTCCCTGCTGTCGCCGCGACAGGCGTCCTCGGCTGGATGAAAACTGCCCGCGCCACGAACCGCTATTACCAGGGGCCCCCGACCGACCATTTCGACGGGGTGCGGTTCTTCTCGCCCAACCAGCCGCAGGACAAGGGTTTTGCCGAATTGCTGCGCTGGCAGCTCGGCGGCGGGCGGAAGGAATGGCCGGAGATCTTCCCGAGCCCCTTTCAGGACAAGCCCCCGGCTGAGGTAAAAGGCCTGCGCACGGTGCTCATTGGCCACGCCTCGTTCCTGATCCAGGTGGCGGGGCTCAACATTCTCATCGATCCGGTCTTTTCGGAACGGGCGAGCCCCGTCTCCTTCTCGGGCCCCAAGCGGGTCAACCCGCCCGGCATCGCGTTTGAAGACCTGCCCCCGATCCACGCGGTGCTGATCACGCACAATCATTACGATCACCTGGACATCGATGCCTTGGGCCGACTTTGGCAGCGCCACCGCCCTCGCTTCGTCGCGCCCTTGGGCAACGATGCGATCATCCGAGCCGAGCACCCGGAGATCGCGGTCGAGACGCGCGACTGGGGCGGATCGGTCGAGCTTGGCAACGGCGTCATCGCGCATCTGGAGCCCGCCTATCACTGGTCCGCGCGAGGCATCAACGACCGGCGCATGGCGCTCTGGTGCGCTTATCTGCTCACGACGCCCCAGGGCACGATCTATCACATCGGCGATACGGGCTTCGGCGACGGCAGGATTTTCCATGCCGTCCGCGAGCGCTTCGGCAGCATCCGCCTCGCGCATCTCCCCATCGGGGCCTACGAGCCGCGCTGGTTCATGGAGCCGCAGCATATGAACCCGGAGGATGCGGTGAAGGTGTTCCGGATCATCGCGCCCAACCAGGCGCTCGGTCACCACTGGGGCACGTTTCGCCTCACTAACGAAGGCATCGAGGAGCCGCCGCAGGAACTAGCGGTGGCCTTGCGGGCTGCGGAGATCTCATCGGAGCGCTTCAGGCCGTTGAGGCCGGGAGAGGCATGGACGCCGTCAGTGTGAGGATCGGCTCCTGCAGATCGCATGGCTTCTCAACCAGACAGGCGACGCCCGAATCCAGCAGCTCCTGCCGGGATCCATAGCCCCAGGTCACGCCTATGGCCGCAATGCCGTTCGCGCGCGCACCGATGGCATCGTGCTCCCTGTCGCCGATCATGACCGCCGTCGCGGGGTCGAACCGCTCCCGGTCGAGAATATGGCGGATCAAGTCGCGCTTGTCGGCGTTCCGGTTATCGAGTTCGGAGCCATAAACCTCGCGAAAGAACCGCGACAGGCCGAAATGGTGGATAATCCGCTTTGCGAACACATGAGGCTTGGACGTGGCGACGAAGAGCTGAAATCCGACCTCGTGAAGAGCGTCGAGGGTCGCCGGAATATCCGGATAAACCTCGTTCTCGAACAATCCGACTTCGCTGAAGCGCTCGCGATACAGGCGCACCGCCTCGGGAGCATTCTCAGCCCCGCCGAGGAGCTTTGTGAAACCTGAAATCAGCGGCGGCCCGATCATCCATGTCAGGGCATCCGCTTCAGGCACGGGGCGGCCCAGCCTTTCGAGCGCATACTGGATGGAGCGGGTGATGCCTGCCTTGGGGTCGGTCAGGGTCCCGTCGAGGTCGAAAAGAGCGATCATCACTTCGGCTGAACGTAGATGTTCACCTCGAAATTCGTGTCCTGCGAATCCGTGAACTCGCTCACGTATTCCTCGATGAAGGCGTCCTTGGCGACGATTTCCTTGATGTCGAGATAGGCCGTGATCGTCTCGTAGGTGCCGTCGATCTCGTCATAGGCATCCTTGTGCACGAAGCGGAAGGCCTTGCCTTCCGGCGTCTTGCCGAACTTGATCTCCGGGGTCAGCTCGGTCTTGCCCTCGGGTACCTGCGCGATCGGGATCATCGCCTCGAACTTGAACCCGTTGTCGTCCGTATCGACGAAGATCGTGAGCGGGCGGCCCGTCGGCGAGATGCCCGCTTTCTTCAGCTCGCCATCGAGCTTGGCGACTGCGTTTTTGAGGCTGTCGAAGGCCTCGTCCCAGGTGCTGGTGCCGGCGAGCACCACAGCCGGCTTTGCGGTGAGCACGCCTTCTTCCACCCCTGTGGGATCGCTCGGGTTGGGGAAGAGCGTCGTGCGCGCCGTCTGTTGGGCGGGCGCCGGATTAGCAGGAGCAGGTGTGGGCGCAGGCTGTACAGTCGTGGACTGCTGCGGCTGGGCCGGTGTCTCAGAGGAGGAAGGCGCGGGAGCGGCAGCGGCAGGCGCCGGTGTCGAGACAGCCGGGCCGCTTGAAGCCGGTGCCTGAGCGGCTGGAGCCGGATCGGCCGGGGGCGTGCTCGCGGCAGGAGGTGTCTGCGCCAGGGCTACGCTCGAGCAGAGGGCAAGCACAAGAACGAAGTGGGATGAGCGCAGCCGCATGGGAAAGCCTTAAGCCTCGAATCACAAAATGGTGACGAGCCGGAGCATAAGAGGGTTTTGGTCGAGCCGCGAGGTACCCCGGCCTCCTCTGTGGAGGACGGATGGAAGCAGGTGCTTTCCCACACCTGCATAAAAAATCCTCTGGCCACCGGCTTGGCCGCTCTCAACCAACCTGAAATCGTGGCTATGATACCATTCCCACCGCGCGGGGCTGTTTCGAGAATGGAAGACTTTTTGATCTTTGCCGGGATCGGCTTCCTGGCCCAGCTGGTGGATGGGGCCCTCGGCATGGCTTTTGGCGTGCTCTCCACCACGAGCCTTCTGGCCTTCGGCGTTCCGCCGGCAACGGCCAGCGCCGTGACCCATGTGACGGAAATCTTCACCACGGCCGCCTCCGGCGCCTCCCACGTCTTCCACCGTAACGTCGATTGGCGCCTCGTCGCGCGGCTTGCCCCTGCCGGCATGATCGGCGGAGCCATCGGAGCCTTTGTCCTCTCCAACGTCGACGCGAAGATGATGCAGCCCATGGTCTCCGCCTATCTGATGGTGATCGGCCTCTACCTCGTCTTCAAGGCGTTCAGGCCCCTCTGGCCGCGGGAGGTGCAGGACTGGCTCGTGCCCTGGATCGGCGGCGGCGGCGGACTGCTCGATGCCATAGGCGGAGGCGGATGGGGTTCCATCGTCACGAGTTCTCTCATCGGGCGTGGTCACGCGCCCCGGCACGTGATCGGCTCCACGAACCTGACCGAGTTTCTGGTCACGATCGTCATCTCCGCCACCTTCATCCTGACCCTGGGCTGGTCGGAGCTGAGGTCGGCAACCGGCCTCATCGTCGGCGGCGTGCTGGCGGCTCCCTTGGGCGGGTTTCTGGTCAGCCGCGTGCCGACGCGCCCGCTCATGGTCGGCGTCGGCCTCATCATCATCGCCACCAGCATTCCGCGAATCCTGCCGGCCCTCTAGAGCCTCGGACGTGAAAAGTGGATTCCCCTTTTGGGACCCATCCGATGCTTCCTCTTTCAAGCAGAGCATCGTGCGGAAAACCGGGTCCACTTTTCGCTGACGCGGCCCTTCGGGTCCGGACGATGCGCTAACGATATTGCCGCAGGCAGCCTCCTTCCCTCTCGCGATTCCTCGCGTTTTCAGCCATATACGGCCCATGACCGCCCTTTCGAACCACCGTTTTCTCAAGATGAACGGTCTCGGCAACGAGATCACCGTGCTGGATCTGCGCGGCTCACCCCATATCGTGAGCGCTGCGGAAGCGCGCGCCATCGCGGCCGATCCGCGCTCGCGCTTCGACCAGCTGATGGTGCTGCACGATCCGGCCTCCCCCGGCACGGACGCGTTTATGCGCATCTACAACACGGACGGTTCGGAATCCGGCGCCTGCGGCAACGGCACCCGCTGTGTCGCCTGGGCCATGGTGGCGGACCCGGTCATCGGGCGTTCCAACGACAAGGGCCTGGTGCTCGAAACCAAGGCCGGCCTCCTGCCGGTGACACGTGTGTCCGACACGGTCTTTACGGTCGACATGGGCCTGCCGCGCTTAGGCTGGAACGAGATTCCCCTGCGCGATCCCGTTTCCGACACCCGCTCGATCACGGTCGATACGCATCTGCCTGAGCACCCGGAGCTGCAGAACCCTTCCGTGGTGAGCATGGGCAACCCGCACGCTGTTTTCTGGGTGAAGGATGCAAAGGCTTACGACCTGGCCGCCGTCGGCCCGAAGCTCGAGCACGACCCGGTTTTCCCCGAGCGCGCCAACATTTCCTTCGCTGAAGTGGTGAGCCCCGACCACATCGTGCTTCGCGTATGGGAGCGTGGCGCTGGCGCCACCCGCGCCTGCGGCTCCGCGGCCTGCGCCACTCTCGTGGCCGCGGCCCGCAAGGGATTGGCGGGCCGCAAGGCCACCATCTCGCTGCCCGGCGGCGATCTCCTGATCGAATGGCGCGAAAGCGACGATCATGTGCTCATGACCGGCGAGACTGAGCTGGAGCACGAGGGCCTCTTCTCCCCTGCCCTCTTCGCGGGAGCGGCCTGATGAGCGTCGAAGTCGTCACCTTCGGCTGCCGGCTCAACACCTACGAGTCGGAGGCCATGCAGCGCGACGCGGAAGAGGCTGGGTTGGGCGAGGTCGTCATCGTGAACACCTGCGCCGTCACCGCCGAGGCGACGCGCCAGGCGCGCCAGTCCATCCGCAAGATCGCGCGCGAAAAGCCCGATGCACGGATCATCGTGACGGGCTGCGCCGCGCAAGTGGAGCCTGAAACCTTCGCCTCCATGCCGGAGGTCGCTCAAGTTCTCGGCAATCATGAAAAGATGAAGGCCGAGACCTGGGCTTCCATGCGCGATTTCGGCGTGGGGCAAAGCGAAAAGATTCTCGTCAACGACATCATGGCGGTGAAGGAAACCGCCGTGCACCTCATCGACGGCATGCGCGGACGCACCCGCGCCTTCGTGCAGGTGCAGAACGGCTGCGACCACCGCTGCACCTTCTGCATCATCCCTTACGGCCGCGGCAATTCCCGCTCCGTGCCCATGGGCGCGGTGGTGGAGCAGGTGCGCAACCTCGTGGAGCACGGCTCCCGCGAAGTGGTGCTCACCGGCGTCGACATCACGAGCTACGGCAAGGATCTGCCGGGCGAGCCGCAGCTCGGCACGCTGGTGAAGAGCCTGTTGCGCCACGTGCCTGAACTCGAGCGTCTTCGCATCTCCTCCATCGACTCCGTGGAGGCGGACGACGATCTCCTCGATGCGATCGCCAACGAAAGCCGCCTGATGCCGCATCTGCATCTCTCGCTGCAGGCCGGCGACGACATGATCCTGAAGCGCATGAAGCGCCGTCATCTGCGGGGCGATGCCATCGCCTTCTGCGAGCAGGTGAAGCGCCTTCGTCCGGACATGGTGTTCGGCGCCGATATCATCGCGGGCTTCCCGACGGAAACGGAGGAGATGTTTTCCCGCTCCCTCGACATCGTCGACGAGTGCAGCCTCACGCATCTCCACGTCTTCCCCTTCTCACCCCGCCCCGGCACCCCCGCCGCGCGCATGCCGCAGCTCGCGCGTGATGTCGTGAAGGACCGCGCGCGCAGGCTTCGCGAGAAGGGCGAGGCCGCACTGGTGAAGCATCTCGCTAAGGAGGTGGGTGCAAAGCGCAACGTGCTGATCGAGACCAACCAGCTCGGCCGCACGGAAGGATTTACGCTCGTGCGCTTCGCAGGCGAGGTGAAGCCCGGAGAGATCGTGCCGGTCACCATCGCCGGTCACGACGGCAAGGAATTGCTGGCGGCGTAATTTGAACGTCATTCCGGGGCCGCAAAGCGGAACCCGGGATCGTTTTCAGAATAGAACACTGTCATCCCGGCGAAGGCCGGGATCCATAACCACGACAGCCCTTCAGTCTGCACCGACGGTGTTTATGGATTCCCGTCTGCACGGGAATGACAAGGGGAGGCTCCTCCACTTTACTCAGCCAGCGATCCCGGATCGGCTGCGCCGTCCGGGATGACGCCACATAGTCTCACCCGTTCGTGCATATGCTCCGGCACCGGCGCTTCCACAACGATCGGGGGCTTCTTCGGGTAGAGCGGCACCGTGATGCTGCGGGCATGGAGATGCAGGCCCGGGCCATGGAAACGCGGGGCCGTGCCGTAGATCGGATCGCCCAGGATCGGGAAGTTCATGGCGGCGCAATGGACGCGTAGCTGATGGGTGCGGCCCGTGATGGGACGCAGTTCGAGAAGCGTGAGGCCTTCCGCGCGCCCGAGCACCCGCCACTTGGTCAACGAAGGCTGGCCCTTCGGGTCCACCTTCATCCACCAGCCGCGATCGGGCGATTTCGGCGCAAGCGGCAGATCGATCTCGCCCTCGTCCTCAGGAGGCCCGCCCTCGACCACGGCCCAATAGACCTTGTCGACCTCGTTCTTGCGGAAAAGCTCGTTGAGGCGGGCGATGGCCTTCGGGTGCCGGCCCAGCACGAGGCAGCCGGAGGTGTCCTTGTCGAGACGGTGTGCGACCTCAGGCCGCCGGGGCAGGCCGAAGCGCAAGGCATCGAGGTGATGAAACAAGGTCTCGCCACCTTTAGGGCCAGGATGCACGGCTAAGCCGGCGGGTTTGTCGATCACGAGCATCAGGGCATCGCGATAGAGCAAACGGCTTACTATCTCTTCCGTATTCATGATGCCTCGGCTAGAGCATCGGACCCAAAAGTGGAACTCACTTTTGGGGTTCATCCAATGCTTACGCTTTATACTGGCGCATCGTTTGCGCGGAACCGGAGGTCCGCGTCAGCGAAAACCGGATCCACTTTTCCGCACGATGCGCTATCGAGGCACAGGCACTAAATCAGGCACCAGCATTCACGAGGCAGCTAAGACCCATGGCCGAAACGAAGCCCGACAAGCCCGGATTCCTGTCCCGTCTCTTCGGGCGTAAGGCGGAGACTCAGCCCGAGGTCGCTCCCCAGACGCCGCAGGCGGGCGGCGAACCGGAAGCCATGCCCTCCCCGCCGGCTACGGGTGCGGACGATCTGTCGGGTGCTCCGCCGACCGTGACGACGGCCTCGCCCGACACGCCTGAGGAAAACAAGACGCCGCCTGAGCTTGCCGGGGCGGATCTGCAGCCCGTCGAAGGCGTGGAGCCGGAAGGCGGCAATCCGAAGGAGCCGATCCCGCGCATCGAGACGGAGGCCGGGCCTCAGCCGCGTCCCGATGTGGCCGAGGCCGAAAGGTCGGTTGCTCCGGCTCCCGAAGCCCAGCCCGCCCCGGCGGAGAAGCGGGGCTGGTGGCAGCGCCTGACGGAGGGCATGCGCCGCACCTCGTCATCCCTGTCGGAGAGCGTCACGGGCCTCTTCACCAAGCGCAAGCTGGACGATGCCACGCTTCAGGATCTGGAGGATGCCCTGATCCAGGCCGATCTCGGCGTGCCCACCGCCATGCGGATCACGGAGGCGATCTCGGCTGGCCGCTACAACAAGGAGATCTCGCCGCAGGAGGTGCGCACGATTCTCGCGAGCGAAGTGGAGAAGACGCTGCAGCCCGTGGCCCAGGCGCTGAACATCGACCGCGCGAAGAAGCCTTTCGTGATCCTCATGGTCGGCGTGAACGGCGCAGGCAAAACCACGACCATCGGCAAGCTGAGCCAAAAGTTCCGGCAGCAGGGTCTGAAGGTGATGCTGGCAGCGGGCGATACCTTCCGGGCCGCCGCCATCGAGCAGCTGAAAGTGTGGGGCGAGCGGGTCGGCGCACCGGTTCTCGCCCGCGAGCAGGGCGCGGATGCGGCAGGTCTCGCCTACGACGCGCTTCAGGAGGCGAAGGCGAATGGCACCGACGTGCTGCTCATCGACACGGCAGGCCGGTTGCAGAACAAGGCCGGCCTCATGGCCGAGCTCGAGAAGATCGTGCGCGTGATCAAGAAATTCGACGAGAGCGCACCGCATGCCACGCTCCTCGTGCTCGATGCGACGGTCGGCCAGAATGCGGTGAGCCAGGTCGAGCTGTTCCAGAAGGCCGCAGGCGTCACGGGCCTCGTGATGACCAAGCTCGACGGCACGGCGCGCGGCGGCATCCTGGTGGCGCTCGCCGCCAAGTTCGGGCTGCCCGTCCACTTCATCGGCGTCGGCGAAGGCGTGGAGGACCTGGAGCCCTTCACCGCAGGGGATTTCGCCAAAGCCATTGCCGGGTTAGAAGCAATATCATGACCAACGAAAAGCGCCTCCCGCCCCTTCTCAAGCTCGCCCTCGAACTCGGGCCGCTCGCTCTCTTCTTCGTTGCGAATGCCTATGCGGACCGGTTCGGCTTTGCGGAGGGCCAGCGCATCTTCTTCGCAACGGCTCTCTTCATCGGCGCGACATTGGTGGCGCTTGCGGTTTCTTACGCACTTCTGCGCAAGCTGCCGATCATGCCGCTCGTATCGGGCGTCGTGGTGGTGGTGTTCGGCGGGCTCACGCTCTTCCTGCAGGACGAGACGTTCATCAAGCTCAAGCCCACCATCGTGAACACGATGTTCGGCGCGATCCTTCTCGGCGGCCTCTATTTCCGCAAACCTCTGCTCGAGATCGTGCTCGACAGCGTTTTCGATCTCACTGAAGAAGGATGGCGCAAGCTCACGCTTCGCTGGGCGCTGTTCTTCTTCACGCTCGCCGCGCTCAATGAGATCGTCTGGCGCACGCAGAGCACGGATTTCTGGGTGAGCTTCAAGGTCTTCGGCATCATGCCGCTCACCATCGCCTTCGCGCTTGCGCAGACGCCGCTATTGTTGCGGCATGAAGCCAAGAAGGCGGAAGAGGCTTAAACTCATCATGTCATCACCGGCCTTGTGCCGGAGATCCCGATAAGGAGAGCGCAGCGCTGTTCCAAGTCGGGATGGCCGGAACAAGCCCGGCCATGACAAGAAGTAGAATGCCTCAACCCACAGGCTTCAACAGGACGATTTTGCGGGTGACGCCGGGCAGAGGCTCGTGCGCCACCTCGACCCAAGAACCTTCTTCGCCCGCATCCTGCACCGTTTCCGCTGAGGCCAGCAGGTCGCAATCCGTGCTCTTCGTGGCCTGCTCGATGCGCGACGCAATGTTGACCGTCTCGCCGACGACCGTGAATTCGAGGCGGCTCTCGTCGCCCACCACGCCGCAAAAGACCTCGCCCGTGTGAATGCCGATGCCAACGCGCACGGGCGGGTCGAACTGCCGCTTGATGTTCCAGCGCTCGATCAACCGCAGCAGCGTGCGCCCGCAGGCGAGCGCGCGGCCCGCATCGTCATCGCCTGCGCCCGGCACGCCAAAGAGGATCAGCGCGCCGTCGCCCGTGAACTTGTCGATGACGCCGCCATGGCGGCTTGCGGCCCTGAGCACGCGGCGGCGGAACGAGGTGATGAATACGGCGAGCCGCGCCGGGTCCATGGTCTCGCCGAAGGAGGTGGAGGCGCGCATGTCCACGAACAGGACCGTGACGCGGGCGCGCCGCCCTTGCCTTAACGATGCGAAGGCCTGTTCCGTGAGAACGGGCGCGAGCTCGCGCGGCAGATAGCGGGTGAGATTGACGCGCAAGGTCGTCTCTCGCACCGCCCGCTCCAGCAGCACACGGCCTTGCCGCGCCACGAGAATGAGGATCAGCGCGAGCGACAGGATCATGGCGAGGCGAACCAGGTTCGCCTGTTCGGAAAATACGGCGTTGATCTCGGAGAGATCCCGCTGCCGCTCGGCGGGGGTCAACGCCTCGCCGCCGAAGGCGAGCAGCGACAGGCCCACCACATAGATGAGCGCGACCAAGATTTGCAGGCGCGGCTGATAGTGAATGGCGACCGCGGCAAGCGTGATGGGGACCACCCAGACAACCGGAAAGACTGCAAACAACCCGCCAGGGATCCCCAGGCCCCAATGGCTGTAGGCGAGATTCCCGAGGACCAGCAGCGCATCGAGCACGGCGGTAAAAACGGGGAGCTGCTCCACCGCAATGCGCTTCGAGGCGAGCCAGGCGCTCCCCCAGCCCGAGGCCCCGAAAAGAGCCAATGTCATCTCGGCCGCGGCAATCTGCTTCATGGCCATCGGATTCACGAGCTGAACGCCATGGGCGGCGAGCACCACCGTGATGAGCAGAATGCCTGCTACGACCATACGGGCTATGCCGGCCCGCTGCAGGGCTCCCGTATCCGCCTCGCGGATCAGCCGGGTCGTGGCGTCACTCAGTTCCCGTGAACGCCGCC
Organism: Microvirga sp. KLBC 81; assembly: GCF_003075415.1. Classification (GTDB taxonomy): domain Bacteria; phylum Pseudomonadota; class Alphaproteobacteria; order Rhizobiales; family Beijerinckiaceae; genus Microvirga. The sequence goes on along the minus strand of NZ_QDAH01000011.1, from coordinate 22,549 downwards.
GTTTGCGGAGGGAGACCCAGGCGGATCGGATGCGCGAAGAATGGTCCACGGGGGTTCTTTTCGGCAGGTGCTGAGGTTAACAACGGGAATGGACCCGATTCTTAAGGATGTTCTTCGATTCGGGCTAAAGATTGCCGCCAAAGGAATAAATGGCTCATGACCGGGACCTCTCAAGCCATCGTGATCTATGTGGATGCCGATGCCTGCCCGGTGAAGAACGAGGTCTACAAGGTCGCCGAGCGGCACCGGGTGAAAACATTCGTGGTGGCCAATGCTTTCCTCATGGTGCCGCAAAGCCCGTTGATCGAACGCGTCGTGGTGAGCGCCGGTTTCGACGCGGCGGACGACTGGATTGCGGAACGGGCGCGGCGTGGCGCCATCGTGATCACCGCCGACATCCCTCTCGCCCATCGCTGCGTGAGCGCGGGCGCGGACGTGATCGGCCCCACGGGCAAGCCGTTTACGGAAGCCTCCATCGGCATGGCGCTCGCCACGCGCAATCTCATGGAGGATCTGCGCGCCATGGGCGATGTGACCGGCGGGCCGAAGCCGTTTTCGCAGAAGGATCGCTCGGCCTTTCTCTCGGCGCTGGATGTGGCGATCAACCGCCTCAAGCGCGCGGGATTTGGCTTAAGCGCTCCTTGAAGCCTGCAATATTTTCCGGCGTCAGCGGGCCGATATGCTTGTGGCGGATCATGCCGTCCGGGCCGACGATGAAGGTTTCCGGCACGCCGTAGACGCCCCAATCGATGGAGGCGCGGCCATTCGGATCGACGCCGACGGCAGCGTAAGGATTGCCGAGCGCGCCGAGGAAGCGGCGAGCGTTGTCCGGATTGTCCTTCTGGTTGATGCCCACAAGGCGCACGGACGGGTCCTTGGCCAGCTCCACGAGCAGCGGATGCTCCTGTCGGCAGGGCGCGCACCAGGAGGCCCACACATTCACGATGGTGACGCGGCCCTTCAGGTCCTCGTTCGAGAAGCCAGGCACGGGCTTGCCATCGGCGGAGAGGCCTTCGAGCGGTGCGAGGTTGAAGGTGGGCACCGGCTTGTTGAGGAGAACCGAAGGAAGCTCTGCCGGATTGCGACCCGAGGTGAGCTGCACGAAGAACAGACCCGCCAGCGCAACGAAGACGATCACCGGCAGGACGAAGATCAGCCGCGAACGCGGCGCGGTTGCCTCAGCCACGGCGCGATCTCCGGCCGACGCCACGGGATTCCAGCTCGGCCAATGCACGCACCTGCGCGCGATGATCGATCACGGCGCGTAAGGCGAGACCCGTGATCACCAGCGCCGTGAGAATATAGGAAAAGGCAATGAAGAAGGTATGCGTCATCAGGCGGCCTGTGCGTCGAGGCGCTCGGCCTCAAGAATGGTGAGCGTGCGCACGCGGCGGCGCAGAATCTCCGTGCGGATGCCCGACAGATGCAGGGCGATGCCGATAAAGGTGAAAGCGAGCGCCATCACGAGCAGCGGCACGAGCATGGAGGTGTGGATCGTCGGGCCGCCGAGACGGAACACGGAAGCAGGCTGGTGCAGCGTATTCCACCAATCGACCGAGAACTTCACGATCGGCACGTTCACAGCGCCGACCAATGTCAGGATCGACACGGCGCGCGCCGCGCGGTTCGGCTCCTCGATGGCGCGCCAGAGTGCGAGAATGCCGAGATAGATGAGCAGCATCACGAGCATCGAGGTGAGGCGCGCGTCCCATTGCCAATAGGTGCCCCACATGGGCTTGCCCCAGAGCGAGCCCGTCACGAGGCAGATGAGCGTGAAGGCCGCGCCGATGGGCGCGGCTGCCTTCTGCGCCACGTCCGCCAGCGGATGCCGCCACACGAGTGTGCCCAAGGCGGAGCTTGCCATGATCATGTAGAAGAACAGGGACAGCCAGGCCGCCGGCACGTGGATGTACATGATCTTCACCGTCTCGCCCTGCTGGTAATCCGCGGGTGCGACGAACCAGATCATGTAGAGGCCCAGCCCAAGCAACAGCACGGCCAAGCCCGTGACCCAGGGCAGAAGGATGCCGCTGAGGTTCATGAAGCGGGTGGGATTGGCAAGCTCACGGATCATACGCACGATGTAGCGGCCTTGGCTTGCGCCTGCAACGAGGAGCAGGTCCAAGCTGAATAACGATTTCGCCAGGATTGCCGTTCTGTAGCGATCAAAGGCGTGGTCCTGCAATCCGGTATTGTCCGTAAGTCCATAGCAGGCTTTGCCTTTCAATCGCCACGGTAGGGGCTATGGTCATGCGCATCATTGTTGCGGAGAAAGCCATGCGTCTTCCTGCCTTCAGCCTGATTGCCTCATGCCTCGCCATACCGGGGGCCGTGCACGCGCAGGACATCTCGCTTCGCTTTCCCGTCGCCTGCGAGGTCGGGCGCACCTGCTTCATCCAGCATTACGTGGATCACATCGCCGATTCGGGGATCGGCGATTATCGCTGCGGAACGCTCACTTACGATGGCCATGACGGCACCGATATCCGTGTCCCGACCACGGCCGCCATGAAGGCTGGCGTGGACGTAGTCGCGGCAGCCGACGGCAAGGTTCTGCGCACCCAGGACAGCATGGAGGATGTGTCCATCATGGGTCGGGGCCGCGAATCCGTCGAGAACACCGAATGCGGCAATGGGGCTGTCGTCGACCACGGCAACGGCTGGCAAACCCAGTATTGCCACATGGCCAAGAGCAGCCTTGCCGTGAAGCCCGGCGAGATGGTGAAGGCCGGCGACAGGATCGGGCGTATCGGCCTGTCCGGCGCAACCGAGTTCCCGCATCTCCATTTCACCGTTCGCAAGGACGGCAAGGTGGTCGATCCCTTCACCTCCGGCCCCGCCAGCCAGGCCTGCGGAGCCGGACAGCAGGCCTCGCTCTGGGAGCCTTCGGTGCAGAGCGCCCTCGCCTACCAGGCCGGCAGCGTGCTGAACAAGGGATTTGCTCCAGGCCCGGTGACGATGGAGGCGATCGAATCGGGTTCTGCGGAGCAGAACACGCCCACCACCACCTCCCCGGCTCTCGTGGCCTATGCGCGCGCCATCGGCCTGAAGGGCGGCGACGTGCAGGTTCTCACGCTCTTCGATACGGATGGAAAGCCGATTGCGCAGAACAAGGCCCCGCCCCTTGACCGCGACAAGGCGCAATGGATGATATTCGCCGGCATCAGGCAGCCTGCCGGCGGCTTTCGCCCCGGCCTCTATCGCGCGATCTATCGCGTGGAGCGGGACGGAAAGCCCGCCATCGAGCAGGCCTTCGGGATGAGCTTGAGGCCATAATCACTCCCCCGACCTCAGCGCCGCAGCAGCTCCCACTGTGCCGACGACGGCGGCGATCAGCGACAGCGCGACGAGAATCAGGAACGGCGTCGCAAAGGGCACTGTGCCGCCCACCGCCGCATTCGCCGCCGAGACGCCGAAGATCAGGGTCGGGATCATGAAGGGCAGCACCAGAATCGCCAGGATCAGACCGCCGCGCCGCAGCGAGGCTGTCAGCGCCGCGCCTATCGCGCCGATGAAAGTGAGCGCGGGCGTGCCGACGAGCAGGGTCACCACCATGGCAAGCATGCCCTCGGGCGAGAGCGCCACGAGGAGGCCGAAGAGCGGCGTCGCAATCGCGAGCGGCAAGCCGGTCGTCAGCCAATAGGCGGTAACCTTGGCGAGCACGATCAATTCGAGCGGCGCGGGCGAGAGGCGCAGCAGTTCGAGCGACCCATCCTCCTGGTCCGCCTGAAACAAACGGTCGAGACCGATCAGCGTGGCCAGCAAGGCCGCGATCCAGAGTATCGCCGGACCGATTCGCGACAGGAGGTTGAGATCAGGGCCTAATGCGAAGGGAATCAGCGTGACGATCATCAGGAAGAAGATGAGGCCCATGACCCCGGAGCCGCCCACGCGGGCAGCGAGTTTCAGGTCGCGGATCAGCAGCGCGCGGAAGGACCTCAACATCATCCCTCTCCCGCAAGGGGGGAGGGTATGCTGGTGCGCTCGATCCGGATCTCTTTCGGTTCGGAGAGAAACAGCGGCGAATGGGTGGTGGCGGCGATCATGCCGCCTTGTGCGCGGTGATTCTCCAGGAGCTGGCGCAAGGTCTCCTGCGAGGCGGTATCGAGCGCCGAGGTCGGCTCGTCGAGGAGCCACAAGGGGCGGTGCGCCACGAGAAGGCGGGCCAATGCTACGCGATGGCGCTGTCCCGCCGAGAGATAGCCTACCGGCAGCCGGGCCGCATGGGCGAGGCCCACCGCCTCCAGCGCCTCAGCAGCGGACAGGGCCGGGGTGCCGAGGAAGTCACGGGCGAAGTCCAGATTCTCCTGGGCCGTCAGCGCGCTTTTGAGCGCATCCCGATGGCCGACGTAATGAAGGCACTCTGGCAGACCGCGTTCGCCGGCCTCTTCCCAGATGATCTTTCCGGCGGCGGGATGGAGACGCCCGGCGAGCAGCTCCAGCAGGCTCGACTTGCCGGCCCCGTTGCGCCCGGTGATCACCAGGGCCTCGCCGGGTTGAAGGGTGAACGACACGCCCTCGAAGATCCGGCGCCCGCCTCGGTCACAAGCCAAATTGTTAACGCTCAGACGCAAACCTTGCCCCAAACTTGGCCCCCTGCCCTCATTGCACCCCAGAACCGTTCTAAACCGTGTAGCGGGATGGTTGGAAATGATCTATAGCACCCTCGGCTGCGCCGCGCGCCAAGGCGTCCAATCCGCCTCGCGCGCTTTTCCCCTGTCCGGGCGCCCCCGGAGCGGCGCGCGCTTTTCGCGCTTTCGGCCGAACAAACTGTTCGTTCGTAACCCAATGCACGCGAGGATTCGCCGTGACGCTCAACAACAGCTTCAATGCCCGTCAGACCCTGACAGTGGGCGATAAGACCTACACCTACTACTCCCTCGTCGAGGCCGAGAAGAACGGCCTTAACGGAGCCTCGAAGCTGCCCTTCTCCATGAAGGTGCTGCTCGAGAACCTGCTCCGCTACGAGGATGGCCGCACGGTCACCAAGGCCGACATCCAGGCCGTGGCCGATTGGCTCAACAACAAGGGCAAGGACGAGAAGGAAATCGCCTATCGCCCCGCCCGCGTCCTGATGCAGGACTTCACCGGCGTTCCGGCCGTGGTGGATCTCGCCGCCATGCGCGATGCCATGAAGAACCTCGGCGGCGACCCGCGCAAGATCAACCCGCTGGTGCCCGTCGACCTCGTGATCGACCACTCGGTGATCGTGGACGAGTTCGGCACGCCGAAGGCCTTCGACCGCAACGTGGAGCTGGAATACCAGCGCAACGGCGAGCGCTACCGCTTCCTCAAGTGGGGCCAGACCGCGTTCGAGAATTTTTCCGTCGTTCCCCCCGGCACCGGCATCTGCCACCAGGTGAACCTGGAGTTCCTGTCCCAGACCGTGTGGACCCGCAAGGACACGGCCACGGGTGAGGAAGTGGCCTATCCGGACACTCTCGTCGGCACCGATTCGCACACCACCATGGTCAACGGCCTCGCCGTTCTCGGCTGGGGCGTGGGCGGCATCGAGGCTGAGGCCGCCATGCTCGGCCAGCCGGTCTCCATGCTCATCCCTGAAGTCATCGGCTTCAAGCTGACCGGCAAGCTGAAGGAAGGCGTGACCGCCACCGACCTCGTGCTCACCGTCACTCAGATGCTGCGCAAGAAGGGCGTGGTCGGCAAGTTCGTGGAATTCTACGGCCCCGGCCTCAACGACATGTCGGTGGCCGACCGTTCCACGATCGGCAACATGGCTCCGGAATACGGCGCGACCTGCGGCTTCTTCCCCGTAGACGCCAAGACCATCGACTACCTGCGCACAACCAGCCGCACGGACGAGCGCGTGGCCCTCGTCGAGGCCTACGCCAAGGCTCAGGGCATGTGGCGCACGGCCGAGACGCCGGACCCGGTCTTCACCGACACCCTCGAGCTCGACCTCGGCGACGTGGTTCCCTCGCTCGCCGGCCCCAAGCGTCCGCAGGATCGCGTGACTCTCGACAATTCCAAGACCGAGTTCCTCGGCGCCATGGAGAAGGAGTTCCGCAAGGCCGGTGAAACGGCCAAGCGCGTGAAGGTGGAGAACGCCAATTACGATCTCGGCCACGGCGACGTGGTGATCGCGGCGATCACCTCCTGCACCAACACCTCGAACCCGAGCGTGATGATCGGCGCGGGCCTGCTCGCCCGCAATGCGGTCGCCAAGGGCCTGAAGTCCAAGCCGTGGGTGAAGACCTCGCTCGCGCCCGGATCGCAGATCGTCGAGGAATACTTCAAGAAGGCCGGCCTCCAGGACGACCTGGATGCGCTGGGCTTCAACCTCGTGGGCTTCGGCTGCACCACCTGCATCGGCAACTCGGGTCCGCTGCCGGAGAACATCTCGAAGGCGATCAACGACAACGACCTCGTGGCCGTGTCGGTGCTCTCGGGCAACCGCAACTTCGAGGGCCGCGTGAACCCCGACGTGCGCGCGAACTACCTCGCTTCGCCTCCGCTGGTCGTGGCCTACGCTCTCGCCGGCTCCATGCTCGTGGACCTCACGAAGGATCCGATCGGCTTAGGGAACGATGGTCAGCCGGTGTACCTGAAGGACATCTGGCCGTCCTCGGCGGAAGTGCAGGAGTTCATCGATCGCACGATCACGAGCGAGCTGTTCAAGACCCGCTACTCGGACGTGTTCGCCGGTGACGCCAACTGGAAGAAGATCACCTTCGAACCGGGCCTCACCTACGAGTGGCCCCCCGGTTCGACCTACGTCCAGAACCCGCCTTACTTCGAAGGCATGACGAAGGAGCCGAAGCCGGTCACGGATATCGTGAACGCCCGCATCCTCGGCCTCTTCCAGGACTCGATCACCACCGACCACATCTCGCCTGCCGGCAACATCCGCGCGGCATCGCCCGCCGGCAAGTACCTGCAGGAGCACCAGGTCGCGGTCGCAGACTTCAACCAGTACGGCACCCGTCGCGGCAACCACGAGGTCATGATGCGCGGCACCTTCGCCAATATCCGCATCAAGAACCAGATGGTGAAGGACGAGAGCGGCCACGTGGTCGAGGGCGGCTACACGATCCACCAGCCTAGCCGAGAGCGGATGTTCATCTACGATGCCGCCATGCGCTACAAGGACGAAGGCGTTCCGCTGGTCGTTCTCGCGGGCAAGGAATACGGCACCGGCTCGTCCCGCGACTGGGCGGCCAAGGGCACGAACCTGCTCGGCGTGCGCGCCGTGATCGCCGAGAGCTTCGAGCGCATCCACCGCTCGAACCTGGTCGGCATGGGCGTGGCTCCCTTCGTGTTCGAAGGCGACACCTCCTGGGCGTCGCTGGGCCTGAAGGGCGACGAGACGATCACCATCAAGGGCCTCGCCGGCGACCTGAAGCCGCGTCAGCGCATGGATCTGGAGATCACCTCCGCCGACGGTTCGGTGAAGCGCGTTCCGGTGCTCTGCCGCATCGATACGCTCGAGGAGGTCGAGTACTTCCGCAACGGCGGCATCCTGCACTACGTGCTGCGCCAGCTTGCAGCGTAAGGCAATAAAGCAAAACGCCCGCTCTTCGGACGAGGAGCGGGCGCACCGGACAAAAGCCCCAGGTGATGCAGCGATCCCCCGGGCTTTTGCTTAGGACGATGAAGTCGTTAGAGGTGATGGCCTTCTTCGCGCCGATATTGGCGAACACGCCCCTGCCGCCCTACGCATCGCCATTGGAACCGGACTACGGGTCGTTCGCTGCGGTTTTCGGCGCAGGCTGGTTACTGAAATTACCATAGGAGCTCGTCACAGCAGGTTGCCTCGTCGGCCAAGAGAGTCACGTACGGCCGCACGACAGGTCGGAATACGATTCGTCCATAGAGTTCATGACCCGCGGCTGCTTTAAAGGAGCTTGCGGCGTTTTGCCTGTGCCCCGCTGCATCTCATTTGGCTTAAACAAAGCCACGCTTCGCTGGCTTGGCTCTTCGCGCTTGTTAACGCCTTGTTAACCATGATCCGGCGAAGCTGTTTTCATTGCCTCGAAAGACATTGCCGCGAGCCATGAGCGACCTTCTCGTCAGTATCCGTCACGCCAAGCCCGATGACGCCCCGGCCCTCTCCAGGGTCTTCGACGCCGCCTGGCGCGAGGCCTATCTCGGCATCATTCCCGGCGTGACCCTCGACAAGATGTTCTCCCGGCGCGGCGAGCGCTGGTGGCGCTCCACGGTGGCCCGTGGCCGTCCCCTCGTGGTGCTGGATATCGGCCAGGGCATCGCGGGCTACGCCTCTTACGGCCGCTGCCGCGACCGGTCGCTGCCGGCGGACGGCGAGATCGACGAGATCTATCTCCTGCCGGAATACCAGGGAATCGGGCTTGGCCGGCGGCTGTTCAAGGCCGTCCTCAACGACCTGCGCCACAGCGACATGCCGCGGGTCGCGGTGTGGGCTTTGGCCGAGAACGAGCGGGCCTGCGCCTTCTACGAGGGGCTTGGCGGGCGCAGCGTCGCCCGCGTGGAGGAGCGGATCGGCGGCACCCCCCTTGCCAAAGTCGCCTATCTCTTTCGCTAAAAACCCCTTTTGGTCCTTGTTGCGAGCGCGCAGTCCGGCTAGGAAGCGCCAAAGCCTCAGCGAGCGGCATCCCGGGCCGTCAAGCCGGACCGCTCCAGAGGGCTTCCTTTTGCTGCATTGATCGGTGAAGCGGCGTGCCCTTCACTGAGGCAATGTCTCAAGCCTCGTTCCGGAGAACAGTTCCATGCGCCTTGACGCGATCCCGACTGGAAAGAACCCGCCTGAGGACGTGAACGTCGTCATCGAAGTGCCGCTCGGCGGCGAGCCCATCAAATACGAGATGGACAAGGAGTCGGGCACGCTCTTCGTCGACCGCTTCCTCTATACCGCGATGCGGTATCCCGGGAATTACGGCTTCATCCCGCACACCCTTTCCGGCGACGGCGACCCGTGCGACGTGCTCATCGCCAATACCCGCGCCATCGCGCCGGGCGCCGTCATGAACGTGCGTCCGGTCGGCGTGCTCGTGATGGAGGACGACGGCGGCCAGGACGAAAAGATCATCGCGGTCCCGTCGAGCAAGCTCACCCAGCGCTACGACCGGGTGCAGAACCATACCGATCTGCCGGAGATCACCCTCAAGCAGATCGAGCACTTCTTCGAGCACTACAAGGATCTCGAGCCCGGCAAGTGGGCCAAGATCATCCGCTGGGGCGACGCAGCCGATGCCCGCCGCCTCATCGTCGAAGGCATCGAGCGCGCCAAGAAGAAGTAAGTCTCACGCTCGGAAGCGAATAAAGCGCCCGGTTACGCGGCTGGGTGCTTCTTCCATGAAAGCCCGGTTTTTGATGAACCGGGCTTTTTCCTTGATGATCTCGACACCATCAGTAGACGACGATGTCCCTGTATGTCAGCCTGAGGCCTGCTTCCAAGTCGGCGATCTGAACCCATTTGTACGTCGTGGCGGCCCCATCGCGGTCATAAAACAGACCGCCGCTTCCCGGTTCGTAGACGATCCGATCGGACGAGTCGAAGCTGTTGCCGACCTTGAACGCAGTGCTCGACAGAGTTCCCGTTCTGCTGATCCCGCTGAAGATCGCTCGCGAGAGATAGATCGTGTCGTATACCGGGTTGAAGTCGGTGATGATGTCGTAATACGAGCTGCTCGGAGCCGTGTCGAAGTAGAATCTGTCGTAGCCGTCTCCACCGGTCAGACGGTCACCGCCAGTTCCGCCAAAGATCTTGTCGTTGCCGGTTGCACCGCTGATCGTATCGCTGCCGCCCATGCCCCTGATGATGTCGTTTCCGAGTTCGCCGGACAGCGACTCACTGGCCGATGTGCCGATGCGGGTAACGTTGCCAGCCTCAGCCTCATTGATGATCTTGATCACGACGTCCCGATCGGCGGTTCCGACCGTGGCATCATCGCTGACGTTCTTGATGCCGTCGCTCACCCTCACCTTGATGGTGAAGGTGGAGTGGAGCTCGTAATCGAGGCCTTCTTTCTTCTTGACGAGGATCGTCTTGCCGTCGTCGTCAAGTTCGAAGAGACCTCCGGCATCCGTGAGCAAGGTGTAGGTCAGCGCGTCGCCGTCGGCATCGGTGGCGGACAGGACTCCGACGACCGTGCCAACGTTGCTGTTCTCCTTGACCCCGCTGCCCGAAAGATTGACGACGGTCGGTGCAGCGGAATTGCTGAAAGCATAGAGCTGGTCGTCGCTGGCATCCGTGAGGTTATTGCCCAGGAACTTCAGGAGGCGAATGCCCTTGAGGCTATCCACACCGCCTGCACCGACAATCGTGTCCTGGCTGTTTTCTGCAGCCGGCACCTTATGGGTCACCGTGTAGGACGTGTTTTCGTCAGCGGTGGTGACCGAGATGTTGTAGGCAGCCTTGAGGCCGAAGAAAACGGCCATGTCGTTGCCGTCGCCGCCCCAAAGAGTATCGTTGCCGGCCTCGCCAATCAGCTCGTCGGTGCCGATTCCGCCGATGAGGCTGTCATTGCCGATTCCGCCTTTTAGGCTGTCGTTGTCTGCGCCGCCGTCGAGCGTGTCGTTGCCGTCGGCGCCCTCAAGGGTGTCGTTGCCACCATGACCGTTGAGGCTGTCGCTGCCGCTCCAGCCCCAGAGCTTGTTGGCAGTGTCGCTGCCGTCGATGGTGTCCCAGTTGCTGCTGCCGTTGACGTTTTCGATGTCCTTCAGCGTATCCCAGCCCGAGCCCAAGGTATTCTGGGAGACACCATTGAACCTGAGGTCCACTCGGATCGCAGCCGTGCCGTAGTAATTGGCCGTGTCCTCGCCCTCGCCGCCGAGGAGCGTGTCGCTGCCGGCACCGCCTTCGAAGGTGTCGTTGCCGGCTCCGCCCTCGAGCACGTTGTCGGCGCCGTTGCCTTTGATCCAATCGCTGTGCTGACCGCCGATGATGTTCTCGATGTTGACGAGCGTATCGGAGTCATTGCCGCCGCCGATCGCCTGCTGGCCCGTCTGCGACAGATCCACGTTGATGCCACCCGTCGCACCCGAATAATCGACCGTGTCGCTGCCTGCGCCGCCGTCGATGAAATCATTGCCCTGTCCGCCGGCGAAGACCTCGGAGCCGGCGCCGCCATAGGCACGGTCACTGCCCTCGCCCAGGACGATCTTGCCGATGACCGCACCGGCGCTGCCGTCGTAGATGTCATCGCCTGCGCCCAAGTCGATCGCGATTCCCTCAGTCCCCGTGGAGCGGATCAGGCCGGTATTGACCACTTTGTCCTGGCCGGAGCCGCTCACGACGGCTTTGCCGGAGGCGACGATCGTGCCGGTATTCAGCACCTCCAGCTTGCCGTTGTTATCCATCTTGATGCCGGTCGGGCCGGTGATGGTGCCCTGGTTCGTGACGATGCCTTCCCCGCCGGCGGCGAAATGAATGCCGGCGCCGGTCACGGACGAGATGAAGCCGCCGCCGTTGAAGACCCTGTTCGCGTTCGTAGAGATGCCGGCCGCCGCAAAATTGATGCCGTCGTTCTGGCCGCGGATGGTCACGCCGGGAATGATCGTGATGTCCTGGATTCCGATGGCGCGGACCGCATCTCCCCCAGTCGTGCTGTTATAGAATGTACGACCGAAGAAAGCTGTTCCTGCAGCAAGCTTAACGGCGTTGTCGGTGTCGTAGCCGTCGACGGAGTTGGGGGGATTAGAAGGATCAAAGTAATAGTCGGCCATGGGTCTCTTCCGAAGAACAAAGGATCGATAGCCGAATTTGATACGTTATTTCGTCATTATCGGAAAGGGCTTGGATTGGAATTTTTCCGCCGCGCCTTTGCAGATCTGAGGCGTCCTTCCATGCAGTCTCTCGAGCATTGCAAAGAGAAAGCACCGCTCCATCACCGAGGGGAGCGCTGATCGCATGTAAAGCTGCCGATCAGCCCTTGAGGCGTGCCAAACGGTCAAAATCCAACACTCGGGTACCCAACTCGTGGTGCCCGGTTCAAACCGAAGCGGAGTCGGTGTAGGCGGCAGCTCCTGCTTGGCGGCTTATGCGGGTGTTGAAGCGAGCAGCACCCTTGCGGCCGTGCCCCACATCACGAGACCGATCCCACCATCGAGAACCCGCCACGTCCCCGGGCGGGCGAAGAAGGGACGCAGCAGGCGTGCGCCATAGCCCAGCGAGAGGAAGAAGGTGAAGGATGCGAGCATGGCCCCGAGCGCGAACATCTCCCGCCCCTCATCAAACTGCGTCGAGATCGACCCGATCAGCACAACGGTATCAAGGTAGACGTGAGGATTGAGCCAGGTGAGTGCCAGACAGGTGAGCAAGGCGCCTTGAAGTGTGGTTGTGGCTGTCCCTGACACCTCTAGGCTGGCCTCGGCCGCGAATGCCGATCTGAAGCTACGGACGCCGTACACAATGAGAAAGGCCGCGCCTGCATACCGCATGACGGGCTCTGCCCAGGGCATGATGGCGCTCACCTGGGCAAACCCGGTGACACCGACCAGGATCAATACGGCATCGGACAGGGCGCAGGTCAAGGCTACCGCCAGGACATGCTCTCCCCTCAGGCCCAGGCGCAGCACGAAGGCGTTCTGTGCCCCGATGACGAGGATCAAGCTCAGGCCCAGCATGAAGCCAGCGAAGAGAGGGATAGTCATGTCGATCTCCAACGAGGGGTCGACATGGGCTAGGCCGAGGGTCAGAGTTAGAACAGTTAAAGTTTTTCATCCCACATTAGAGCTTCTAATTCATGCTCGATTACGCCCATCTCTCCGCCCTCGCGGCTGTCATCCGAACCGGCAGCTTCGAGCGGGCTGCGCAGCACCTCAACGTCACGCCCTCGGCCATCTCCCAGAGGATCAAGCTGCTGGAGGAGCGGCTTGGAGTCGTGCTTGTGGTCCGGGGTCAGCCCTGCACGGCAACAGAGGTCGGCCAGCGCCTGTGCCAGCATGTCGAGCAGGTTTCGCTGCTGGAGAGCTCCTTGCACGGGAGCCTTCCGGGCCTTCGGGCCGAGAGCCGGCCTGTGACCCTGCGGATTGCCGTGAATGCCGACAGTCTGGCGACTTGGTTCATCGCAGCCATGGCCAAGACGGAGGGATACCTCTTCGACCTGGTGCTGGATGATCAGGACCACAGCGCGGAATGGCTGCGGCGGGGCGAGGTGGCGGCGGCGGTGACGGCGCACGATACGCCGATCCAGGGCTGTGACTGCCATCCTCTTGGAGCCCTGCGCTATGTTGCGACCGCAAGCCCGGAATATTGCGCCCGGTGGTTTGCCGACGGGTTCAGCGAGCCTGCGGCGGCCTGCGCCCCGTGTCTGATCTTCAATCAGAAGGATCGGCTCCAGGCAGAATGGCTGCGGCAGGTGTTCGGAGCCAACCTTCAGCCCCCGCTCCACTGGCTGCCCTCGTCCCAGGCCTTTGTGGATGCGGCCCTGGCCGGGATCGGCTGGGGCATGAACCCGGAGCCGCTCGTGATCGACCATCTTCGCGCCGGGAGGCTGGTCGCGCTCAGGCCGGATCAACCTTTGGATGTCCCGTTGTTCTGGCAGCAGAGCCGCATTGTGAGCCCTGTGCTGGGCCATGTGACCCGTGCAGTCGTGCACGAGGCCAGGACGATGCTGGTGCCGGTCTGACTTGAGCACGAGGACCCAGGGCTCTGTGAACTTGTCTGCCATCGGCGCTTGACCCTGATGCAGGTGTTGAATGTCTGCACCAGGTCAAACCAGGATGTTGAGAAGAGCCAAGGAGGGTCCGCGCTCCACTTGTTCCACTTCAAGTACTGGCCTTGGCGTCGGTACCAAGCGTTAGATTTTAACCACCAAGTTCGTGAGAAAGGCCGGAGCCCTGAATCCGTTCAGAGCGCCTCGCCCTTCAAGAGGCGCGGCGCGTCGTCTCTCCTCAAGCCCGCCGCCTCGCGGATGAAGAAGCGCTTGAGGCCAGGCATCCTGTCGACGAGCCCCAGGCCGAAATCGCGGATCAGGCGCACCGGCAAAAGGTCGTTTGAGAAGAGCCGGTTCAAGCCGTCCGTCATGATCCCCATGGCCGTGATGTCCGCCCGACGGGCGCGCTCGTATTGCATGAGCACATCGGCGCTGCCCGGATCCTGGCCCAGACGCATGGCGTCTGTGATGATCTCCGCCAGCGCCGCCACGTCGTGCAGACCGAGATTCAGGCCCTGACCGGCAATCGGGTGAATGAGGTGGGCCGCATCGCCCAGGAGCGCGAGACGTTCGCCCACGAAGGAGCGCGCGACACCGAAGGCCAGCGGATAGGCCTGCGGCTTCGTCTCGAACGCGATCTTGCCGAGCTGCAAGCCGAAACGCTTTTCGAGTTCCGCCTGCAGGTCCTCAGGGTGCGATTCCAAAAGCGCCGGCACGTTCTCGCTGCGCTCGCTCCAGACGATGGAGGAGCGGTGCTGCACGGTGCCGTCGGCGCGTACCTCGTCCTTGAGGGGCAGGATGGCGAAGGGGCCTGCAGGCAGGAAGTGCTCCACGGCCCTGCCCTCGTGATCGCGCTCGTGCGAGATCGTCGAGACGATGGCGGATTGATGATACGGCCAGAAGATCCAGCCGATGCCCGCCTGCTCGCGCAGGCGCGAGCGCGCGCCATCGGCGGCAACGAGAAGCGCTGCGGAGACCATCTCGCCTCCCGTCAGCGTCACCTCCGTGCGTGCGCCTTGGGCGGAAAAGCTCTTCACGCCCTCAGGCCTCAAGTTCACGCCGATGTCACGGCAGGCGTCGAGCAGGAGCGCGGTCAGGTCGCCGGAGGTCACCATATGGGCGAAAGCCTCGCCCTCCACCGCCCCCTCGAAGGTGAGAAAGGTGGGACGCACCGGGTCCTGAAGGCTCGAATCGGTGATCACCATGTCGAGGATGGGTTGCGCCTTGTCGACCATCTGGTCCCAGATTCCGAGAGCCTGGAACATCCGTCGGGCGGCGGCGGCGATCGCATAGGAGCGTCGGTCGCCGTGAGGATCGCGTGACAGCGCCGGATCGCACATGACCACGTCGACGCCATCGCCCAGCGCGCGCTTGAGGGCCAGGGACAGGGACAGGCCGGCGAGCCCGCCGCCTGCGATGACAATGCGCGACCGCTCCATGCCCGCTCCTGCACCCATCACTTTTCTCCTCAACTCAATCTTTCCCGAACGCTATACGTTGGATGTCAGCGATCCATTGACCAGCGTCAAGCTTGACCTTCGCCCGTTGCTCGCCGATGGATGACGCTTCCCTTTGATGAGGATGACCGATTCATGTCCCGCGCCGTGACCGACCTTCTCTCCATTCTCGACCTCGAACAGCTCGAAGTGAACCTGTTTCGCGGCCAGAGCCCGAAGAGCGGATGGCAACGCGTGTTCGGCGGGCAGGTGATCGGCCAGGCGCTGGTCGCCGCCACCCGCACGGTGGACGGGCGCCATCCTCATTCGCTCCATTGCTATTTCATGCTGCCGGGCGATCCCAAGGTGCCGATCATCTACGACGTCGACCGCATCCGCGACGGCAAGAGTTTTATGACCCGCCGCGTAGTGGCGACGCAGCATGGCCAAGCCATCTTCGCCATGTCGGCCTCGTTCCAGATCGATGAAGGCGGCTTCGAGCACCAGGCCGAGATGCCGGAAGTGCCAGGCCCCGACGAGCTTCCCTCCGAGGAAGAGGTGAAGGGTGGTCTGCTGCTCCAGATGCCCGAGCCCATGCGCACCTATTACGAGCGCGAGCGTCCCCTCGAGATCCGCCCCGTGGAGATCAAGCGCTACACCTCGCGCGAACCGGGCGAGCCGCGCTTCCATGTGTGGATCAAGACCACGGGCCGCCTGCCGGACGATCCGGCGATCCACCAATGCGTCCTGGCCTATGCCTCGGACATGACGCTTCTCGATACGTCGCTCATCCCCCACGGCAGGACGGTGTTCGACCCGACCGTCCAGGCGGCGAGCCTCGACCACGCCATGTGGTTCCACCGCCCCTTCCGTGCCGACGAATGGCTGCTTTACGCGCAGGACACGCCGAATGCCGGCAGCGCCCGCGGCTTCTCCCGCGGCCTGATCTTCAGGCAGGACGGCACCCTCGTGGCTTCGGTCGCTCAGGAAGGTCTCATCCGCGACCGCTCTGCATAAAAAGGCATTTGCTCAAAATTTAAGCAACCAGGGCTTTTTCTGGTCATTTCGCGCCTGCCTCCGAAAGAGGCAGGTCCGCCGCCTCTTGCCTGATCAGGCTTGGCACGATTGTTGCGTATCCCCTTTCCGACACCGCCTTCAGAGGCGGGTTCATGTGGAAACCATGGCCTGAACTGCCAGGCCAGCGTCTCAAAGGGGGCCAGACCCATGAAAATCGTGATGGCGGTCATCAAGCCGTTCAAGCTGGAGGAGGTGCGTGACGCACTCACCGCCCTCGGCGTGCACGGCCTCACCGTGACCGAGGTGAAGGGATACGGACGGCAGAAGGGCCACACGGAAATCTATCGTGGCGCCGAATATGCCGTGAGCTTCCTGCCGAAGCTCAAGATCGAGGTCGCGGTGCCGTCCGACCTCGTGTCGCAAGTGATCGATGCGATCACGGCAGCCGCACGCACGGGCCAGATCGGCGACGGCAAGATCTTCGTCACGCCTATCGAGAAAGCGGTCCGCATCCGCACGGGCGAGACCGATGCCGACGCCCTTTGACGCTCATTCCTTCTGTTTTCTTCGGAGTTTGAATTCGATGAAGTTCCGTCCTCTTTTTCTGACCGCGCTCGGCGCGCTGGGGCTTGGCCTCCTGGCGGTCGATCCGGCTCTCGCCCAAGACGCAGCAGCAGCCGCGCCCGTGCCCAACAAGGGCGACACCACCTGGGTGATGCTCTCGTCCATCCTGGTTCTCCTGATGATCGTGCCGGGTCTCGCGCTGTTCTACGGCGGCCTGGTGCGCACCAAGAACATGCTCTCGGTGCTGACCCAGGTTTTCGCCATCGCGTGTCTGGCCTGCCTGATCTGGGTGTTCTACGGCTACAGCCTCGCGTTCACCAATGGCGGCGGCCTCAACGACTTCATCGGCGGCTTCTCCAAGGCCTTCCTGAAGGGCGTTGACGTGAACACCGTCGCGGCGACCTTCTCGAACGGCGTCGTGATCCCCGAGCTCGTCTATGTCTGCTTCCAGATGACGTTCGCGATGATCACGCCTGCGCTCATCGTCGGCGCCTTCGCCGAGCGCATGAAGTTCTCCGCTCTCGTGGTCTTCACGGTTCTGTGGCTGACCTTCATCTACTTCCCGATCGCTCACATGGTCTGGTACTGGGCCGGCCCGGATGCGATTGCGACCGCGGCCAGCGCTCTTGCCAGCGCCACCGACAAGGCGGCTGCTCAGGCTGCTCTCGATGCCGTGACCGGCGATGCGGGCCTGCTCTTCAAGTGGGGCGCGATCGACTTCGCAGGCGGCACCGTGGTGCACATCAATGCGGGCATCGCCGGCCTCGTCGGCGCGATGATGCTCGGCAAGCGCATCGGCTACGGCCGCGACCTGATCGCGCCGCACTCGCTCACCATGACCATGATCGGCGCCGCGCTCCTGTGGGTCGGCTGGTTCGGCTTCAACGCCGGCTCGAACCTCGAGGCCAACGCCACTGCCGCTCTCGCCATGATCAACACCTTCGTGGCCACCGCTGCGGCCGGCCTCTCCTGGCTGTTCGTGGAATGGGCGATCAAGGGCAAGCCCTCGCTGCTCGGCCTCGCGTCCGGTGCGGTTGCCGGCCTCGTTGCCGTCACCCCGGCCTCGGGCTTCGCAGGTCCCATGGGATCGATCGTTCTCGGTCTCGCTGCGGGCGCGGTGTGCTTCTTCTTCTGCAGCACCGTGAAGAACGCCTTCGGCTATGACGACTCGCTCGACGTGTTCGGCGTCCACTGCGTAGGCGGCATCATCGGCGCCATCGGTACGGGCATCCTGGTGAACCCGGCCCTCGGCGGCGCGGGCGTCGCGGACTACGTCGCGAACCCCGGCTCGCTCACGGTCGCCGAATACGCCTTCAGCACCCAGGTGTGGGCGCAGGTGAAGGCCGTGCTGTTCACCCTGGTGTGGTCGGGCGTCGGCTCCGCGATCCTCTACAAGCTCGTGGATCTGGTGATCGGCCTGCGCGTCACGCAGGACGAGGAGCGCGAAGGTCTCGACCTCGCAGACCACGGCGAGCGCGCCTACAACTACTAAGCTGAATAACCTGCATCGCTCGGCGGTCGAGACCCTACGTCGAGCGATGCATCAACGAAGCCTTCCAGAGGCTCGAAATGGAAGGCCCCGGTCCTCAAAGGCCGGGGCTTTTCTCGTTCAGGAACGATCAAACGACTCAGTGACTCACCGTTTCCGAGAACACATTGACCACAACCACTCCCGCAATGATCAGCGCCAAACCAATGATCGCGGGAAGGTCGAGGACCTGCTTGAACCAGATCCAGCCTACGGCGGAAATCAGGACGATGCCCACGCCAGACCAGATCGCATAGGCAATTCCGGTCGGGATGGTGCGGAGCGTCAGCGAGAGACAAAAGAAGGCAATGCCATAGCCGAACAGAACGACGAGGCTTGGACCAAGGCGCGTGAATCCATCGGAGACCTTCAACGCGGAGGTTGCGATGACTTCTGCAACGATGGCCACGCCAAGATAGACATAAGCCACGTCTCTCACCCGTTCCTGATCAACTGCTTCAGCTTCGAACGCCGGATCTCGGTCGATTCCTGAAAGTTCGAGGTGCCGTAGAAATCGCCCTTGCCGTCCATGAGGAAGATCGTGGCGGAGTGATCCATGGTGTAGCCGGTATCGGTCGGCACCTTGCGATAGAAGATCTTGTACGCCTTCGCGACGGCGGCGATTTCCTCCTCGGTTCCGGTCAGTCCCACAATGCGCGGATCAAAGGACGAGAGATAGGTCTTCATCAGTTCCGGCGTGTCCTGCGCGGGATCGACGGTGATGAAGGCAACCCGCAGCTTGTCGGCATCCGTCCCTAAGGAAGCCAGATCCTGCGTGAGATCATAGAGCGTGGTCGGGCAGACTTCCGGACAATGGGTGAAGCCGAAGAACACCACGAAGGGCTTGCCCTTCAGATCCGCATCCGTGAACGGCCTGCCCTCATGCGAGGTCAGACGAAACGGCCCGCCAATGGGGACACGTCCGGCACTCTGCTGCTGTTGCGGCTGGAAGATGAACAGCGCGGTGCCGAGCAGGATGCCGAGGCCCGCGAGAAAAACCACGAGCGGGATGAGAAGGGAGCGCTTGAAAGTCATCGTTCAGATCCCCTGCTCAGTGCTTGTGTTCCATGGGAGCAGGAGCAGCCCCGCCCATGCCGCGGACAGTGTATTCCACATTCACCGTTCCGGCCTTCTCGAACACGAGCGTGCCCTTCACCGTCTGGCCTTCGGTCAGCTGCTGTTTCAGATCCATGAACATGAGATGGCCTGCGCCGGGCTTCAGCTCCACGGTCGCGCCTGGCTTGATCTCGAGGCCGCCCTGCACCGGCTTCATGCGCATGATGTCGCCTTCCATCGCCATCTCGTGCACTTCAATGCGCGAGGCGTTGGGGAAGGAGCCGCCGATCAGGCGGTCGGGTTCCTTTCCGTTGTTGGTGATGCGCAGGTATCCGCCCCCCACCTTCGCGCCGGCAGGCGTTGCGCGCGACCAGGGCTGCTCGATGATGAGCGTGCCGGCATGCTGCGCCGCCGCCGGTGCATTCGCCGCCGCCACGATCTTCACGCCCGGTGCGGGCGAAGCGAGATGATGCGGATCCTCGCCGGCGGCGGGGACCTGCACCCATTCCTCGGTGTCCTTCTCGCATTCCTGCACCACCGGGAAGTAAACCGTCGCGCCCGGCTGGAACGCATCGGTGAAGCGCGCCTGGAACACGAACTCGTCATAGAAGCCATCGTCGAGCGAGCCGGTCCAGACGATGTCGGTCACGCCTTCGGAGACGGTTTCGCCATGCACCTGATAGGCGCGCACGTAGGCGCCCTTCGTGGTCTCCAGCTTCCAGCCAGCCTTCGGCATGGGTTTGACGGCGACAATTCCTTCAGGAATGCGCACGCGCACCTTCAGAGTGGGCTGACCATCGCAGCCGTGCGGGATGCGCAAGACCGCCTTGAATGTAGAATTCGGCGTGGTCTGCGCCGTCTCGAAGGAGACATGCGCGAGGGCAGGCGTGGAAACGGCGGTGAGAGCGGCTGCAACGAGCGCGCCGCGGGAACGGGACGACAACATGGAAAAGGCCCTGTGAGACTTGCGTGATTGGCGAAGCGGCAATCAGGCGAGGCGCGGTGGCGCGCGCGATCCGACAGGCAGAACGTTCGATGAAAGGCGGGTCAGGAAAGGATCGACCAGCACGCGCACATCAAGAGCAACAGGCGCGAGCCGTTGGGTCGGGACCGTCTCGGGAGCAGGCCCGGCCGGTCCCGGGCCATGGCAGCTCAAGGTGCAGCACAGCCCGTCATGCGTCGTGGCTGGGCCGTGATCGGGCTGGGCCCGGCCATCCTGAAGGCAGAGAATGCCCTGGGGACCCGCCGCTTCCGCCGCATGGGCCGCACCGCTGAGCGAGACGAGAATCGTCTGCAGCACCAGCGCATAGGCCATCAGCACCGTGAGAACGGCGCGCTTGAAAGCCGTGATCGTGCCCTTGCGCATCATGGCCGGGACACTGGTCTCTCCCGCCCTCGCCGTCAACTGCGCAAATGCCCCTAGCGCATCGGACGAGACAAGTGGACACCGCTTTTGGGCCGATGCGCTAGGGTTAATAGGCCCTTAACCCGCCCCCTCTAAACTCCAGGCAAGATCGTCTCGTTTTATCTGGTTTTCAGAGTGGTTTGATGCGTACGGCACGCCGTTCCCCCTCTTCCGCCTATGACGGCCTTTTCAGCGGGTTGCGGGCTTTCATCGCCCGTCGGACGCAGGAATTGACCGGCCTGTGCCTCGTCGCTGTCGCGGGCGCGGTGGCGGTCGCGCTCGCCACCTGGTCGGTTGACGATCCGAGCCTCAACAACGCCACCGATCTTCCTGTCCACAACGTGCTCGGCTGGCCCGGCGCCATCATCGCCGATCTGCTGATGCAGCTTCTGGGCCTCGGCGCCATCGCCGCGGTGTTGCCGCTCGCGCTCTGGGGCTGGCGCCTCATGAAATCGGGCGAGCTCGGCCGCCTGCAGCTGCGTTTCGCTCTGTGGGTGATGGGCGTGGGCGCCGCCACGGCGCTCGCGAGCGCCATGCCCGCCACCGACCGCTGGCCGCTGCCGACGGGCCTCGGCGGCGTCGCGGGCGACGCGATCCTCACCGGTGCCAAGGCCATCACGGGCCTGTCCAGCGGCTCGGCCAGCGCCGTTCTCGGCTTTCTCTTCGCCGGCATCGCTATTTTGAGCCTTACGGCCGCCTGCGGCCTCAGCCCTAACGAGGAGCGCCACCACGAGGAACTCGAGGAGGAAGAGGCTCCGCGCCCGGTCAGGCGCCGCCAGATCGCCGATTGGGACGAGGCCGAGGAAATCACCCACGACGAGCCCGGCTGGGGCATCGTGTCCCTGGGCGCGCTCGCTCATGGCGTCATGAGCCTTCGCGCCACGGCGCGCCGCTGGAGCGAGAAACGCCACGCGCCGGCAGAAGACGAGGATTTCGAGCCCGCACCGCAGCCCCGTCGCGCCAACCGGGACGGCGGCATGCGCCGCGAGCCCGTGCTCGATGCGCCCCCTGGCCGCGCCTCGCGAACCGCACCTGCGGCAGCACCGGCTTACGAGGATGAGGACGATTCGTATGACGACGCGCCCGTAACGCAGCCGGTGCCTCGCGCCGCCATGCGGCCCGAGCCCGTCTCGGCCAGGGTCGGACCGGCCCCTGTTGCGCCGAAACCCGGCAGGCGCATGGCGCGCGAGGCGCAGCCTTCGCTTCTCGACGAGGAAAAATATCAGCTGCCGCAGCTGAGCCTGCTTGCCGAGCCCAAGAAATCGTCAGCTCCCCTGATCTCGGCGGAGGCTCTGGAGCAGAACGCCAATCTCCTGGAGGGCACGCTGGAGGATTTCGGCGTGCGCGGGGCGATCGCGAAGGTGAGCCCCGGCCCGGTTGTGACGCTGTATGAGCTGGAGCCGGCGCCGGGGACGAAGTCGTCGCGGGTGATCTCGCTGGCCGACGACATCGCCCGCTCGATGAGCGCGGTCTCGGCCCGCGTGGCCGTGGTCCAGGGCCGCAACGCCATCGGCATCGAGCTCCCGAACCACAAGCGCGAGACCGTGTACCTGCGCGAACTCCTCGCCTCGCAGGACTTCGAGACCACCAAGCAGAAGCTCGCCCTGTGCCTCGGCAAGACCATCGGCGGCGAGCCGGTGATCGCCGATCTCGCCCGCATGCCGCACCTTTTGGTGGCCGGCACCACCGGCTCGGGCAAGTCGGTGGCGATCAACACCATGATCCTGTCGCTGGTCTACCGGCTCACCCCGTCCGAGTGCCGCCTGATCATGGTCGACCCGAAGATGCTCGAGCTGTCGGTCTATGACGGCATCCCGCACCTGCTCACCCCGGTGGTGACCGACCCGAAGAAGGCGGTGATCGCGCTCAAATGGGCGGTGCGCGAGATGGAGGACCGCTACCGCAAGATGTCGAAGCTCGGGGTGCGCAACATCGACGGCTTCAACGC
>NZ_QDAH01000010.1 GCF_003075415.1 Microvirga sp. KLBC 81 | reverse complement strand
GGGCTCCAGCGCGTGCTCTCCAACCTGTGCTCTCCTGCGCGCGTCGACTGTGGCCGGCCCCTCGAAGGCCCGCCGCGCCGCTGGCGCTTGCTTAGGATTGTGCAGCGCTGTTCGGCGCGTGGGCAACCGCAGACCACACTGCAGCAGCGTCGCGTGCGATCAGGGCTTCGTCAGAGGGGCCGGGTCCGACACAGTGCAAATCCCGCTTGAGCCACGCGACGAGTCGATCCTCCGCCTCCGGCGAACTGACATCCAGCGGCAGCCGGACGACACACGGACGCACGACCGCGGCCAGCCCGGGTCGGAAAGGGGTGAGCGGAAGGAGCCAAAACTTAAATGACGTTCCAGGAAGGTCCGCTTGCCGCTCACAAGATGACCACCCCGCGACGTCCGAGAAGTGCCGATTGGGTTGAAAAAGTAGGCGCCTGGATGGGCTGAGCCAGCGACCAAGCTTTGCTTGCTGATGTCAGGACTATGATGAGCTGAGCACCCTTGGCCCCTTACGCCGTCCGGAACATGCGGGGCGATCTTCTGCTCTTCCACCAGCCAGTGCAGCATCTCGGCCGCGCCATAGGCGCTGTACGGCCTCGAACAGGTGACGGATCAGGTCGCTCTCACGAAAGCGCCCGTGCCGGTTCTTCGAGAAGGTGGAGTGATCGGGCACCTCACCTTCCAGCCCGAGACGGCAGAACCAGCGGTACGCCAGGTTGAGGTGCACCTCCCCGCACAGGCGCCGCTCGGATCGGATGCCCAGGCAGTAGCCGATTAGCAGCATGCGGATCATCAGCTCAGGGTCGACAGAGGGCCGGCCTGTGGTGCTGTAGAAGCCGGTCAGACGTTGGCGCAGTTCCGAGCAGTCGACGAAGCGGTCGATGCGCCGCAGGAGATGATCGGAGGGGACATGATCCTCGAGCCTGAACGCGTAGAACAGGCTCTCCTGCATCACAAGACGCTCGCCCATCATGGCCCGATCCTCCCGCTGAGAATGCCCGATCAAGGAATCACGATCCGGCGCCATGCACGAGGAGTTTTTCAACGAAATCTGCCAGTTGCTGACCTTAAGCGACCTTAACTCCAGCTGCATCGTGCCACTCACGTTCCAGGTCGGAGGCCGGAGCGAACTAAAGCTTCGGACGTGAAAAGTGCAAATCCACTTTTGTATCCGATGCCCTCTCGCATTAATGAGTGCATCGGTGGAGCGGAAAACCGGGTTCCCTTTTCACTGGCGTGGCCCTTCGGTTCCGCCCGAGGCGCTAGGTCATCATTGTAATCCGGAGGAAACATTCCAACCACGGGCGTCCCGACCCTCTTTGAGTGGCCGCCCGCTCCATCGCCATGGAGGCGATCTGCTGTGATAGTGGCGTTCGAGGCTCAGAAACATCGATTGGCGGCCGTCTCTGCCACGTTGGTTATACTGGCAGATGCTACCCTTTTGGGAGGGTAGCATCAAATCGGCAAGGAGAGCAGTATTCCCCGGTCAGCACCGATGCAATCAACATGCATCAACGGAGGGCCGTTCCGATGCCATCCTCATTCAGCAAGAGCACCTTTCAGTCTCTTAGCATCGCTATTCTCACGGGTGTTGGACTTGGAGTTAGTGCGGCGACAGCCGTTTCCGCCTCGCCCGAGGATGAGATCGCCCGACTCAATCGGGTCCGCGCCAACCTGTTCGAAGAGCTAGTCAAGACGCGGGCAGAAGCCGCCGCCGCCCGTGGGGAGCGGGATGAGGCCATCAAGGCGCGCGATGCGGCTGAGGCCGAGCTTGCGCGACTGAAGCAAGAAGCAACTTCTGCCCAACGGCCAAGTCCGGCACCAGCCGGCCAGAATACGGTTGAGCCACAGAAACAAGGGCAGGGCACCAGTTCTACAAAAAATCAGAGCCGCCCGAAAATTAAGACAGTACGTCCCACTGATCGGAGGAACATGTCGGGCTCTCACCCAACCGCAACGGCTTCAATCCCTCGAGCTGTCACAGCGACATCGCGGTCTGACCTCGTTCGGGGTGGCGCCGATGACGGCACAGCAAGCAGACAGGTCAGGCCGGCTGCGCGCGCCTCAGCGATTTCAGCTGCTCGGCCACAGGAACTTCCTAGCGTGTTGCGCTTGCAAGGTCCGCAATAACAGTCCGTCCGCGGCGGTCCACCCGACATTCGATCACGCCCTGGCGGGCTTCCCGTCCGCCTGACCGACTGTAGACAATCCCGATCTCCACTGGTGCACTTTGACCGTTGCGCGTGCGCCGCATCTCGCCTGCACTCGCGGCGTCGACCCGAACCAGTGTTGCTCCCGTCTCACTTGCATGAGCCCGAGCTGCCGAGACGACCGCATCGCGGCAGGCTTGAACGATTAAAAAAGGTGTGCCTGGGCGGTATTGCAGCTTGGGTATGGTTGCTTGTTCAGACGCATAGCCGCCAGCTAATCCAGCGGCCCCAGCGAGCAGGACGATCCACAGCATGTTACGTACACCAACAGCATGTCTGAGAGGTGAATACCTCGACCAAGGCCCGCAATCGCATGGACCGCAGCTCCTCAATCCAAGCACAATGAGAAATGTCGATTCCGACCGTGGTTCCCTTGAATTTGGTATTAATCTTGCTTGGGTATCCCGGGCTCGACGATCTCTGGCCTTTGCGAAAGCCATGCGGTTACAGCTGAGCCGCTGTTGCTGCGTGACTTGTGCAATGGCTATGCCCTTAATCCTGGACGCGGAATGAAGGCCATGGACCAACACGGTCCTTGAGTGCGGCCCTGTGGAGGTTCCCTCGCCACGCGAGTGCAGGCGTTCAGCCTTCCTCCGCAGGATATGCGCGTACGGCGTCCCAGACCTTCAGAAGAAAGTCCTCTCCGGTCCAGCAGACATCTAAGGCCAAGCTAGAAGCTCAAAGGACTGGGAATTTAACCAAGGAAGGCCTGCTCTCTTGGATGCTCCTGACAGAGTGAGACACCATCGTCTCACCCTGTCTACAGGTCGGGGAGCTTCCATGAGAACAATAATGATCGTGCTGAGCATCGGACCCAAAAGTGGGATCCACTTTTGGGGCTCATCTGATGCTCCCTTTTTAAACGGCGCAACGTGCAGAAAGCCGGGGCCACTTTTCGCTGACGCGAACCTTCGGTTCCGCACGATGCTCTAACCGCAATCATTTGCCTGCCAGGCTGCGTCTCCCCTCAACTTCCAAGGCCCACCCGCCAAATGATGTGACGCACCCCAGTCGACGGTATCGCCGGGCTTCCGCCACAGCCTTTGGAGGATCCGCCATGCCAATGCGCTTTGCTCGGCATGTGTCGCACATCGTCGACAAAAAACCTGGACCTCGGCACAAGGATCTGCTGTCCTGCATCCGCTCGAACAAGGACACATCCTCCATGCCGCACACCGACGTCCTACAGGATCAGCTCCGCCGTGCGCCCGTCATTCCTGTGGTGACCGTGAACGACGCGCGCATCAGCATCGACCTTGCTCATACCCTTGTCCGCGCAGGCCTGCCGGTGATCGAGATTACGCTCCGAACCTCTGCTGCGCTCGACGCCATAAGCGCTATTGCCAAGGCCGTGCCCGAGGCCATGGTCGCGGCCGGCACTGTTCTCGCGCGGAGCCAGATTCACGAAGTGGTGGACGCCGGCGCCAAGTTCATCGTGACACCAGGAACGCCAGTGAAGCTCGCGGAGGATCTGCGCGAAGCCCCGATCCCAGTGATGCCCGGCTGCTCGACGGTTTCGGAAGCCATGACCCTTGCGGACATGGGTTTCCGCTATCTCAAATTCTTTCCCGCGGCCGCATCAGGGGGAACAGCCTGGCTCAAGTCCGTCCATGGGCCCCTTCCGGACCTGGTGTTCTGCCCGACAGGCGGCATCGACCGCACCTCTGCACCGTCTTATCTTTCCCTTCCCAATGTTGCCTGTGTCGGCGGCACATGGGTTACGCCTGCGGAGGCGATGAAGAAGGGTGATCTTGCCGCAATTGAGCGGCTTGCCGCGGATGCCGCCTCTCTGCGGGGCTAAACCTGAACCATTCCCCGGCGCCTCCGTTGTGTTCTTGCTTTGGCATTGAACCGGCAGGAGGACGCAATGGTCGATTACAGAAAACTCTTGGATGCATTCGTCGGCGCGATCGGCCGTGCCGAGCCCCATCAGAATCGCCAGGGCTCTTCAGAGGTCCAACAGGCCAGAGCCGGCCAGCAAGGCTTGGGGCAGCAACTCGAGAAGAGCGTGACTCAGATCACGGGCCAATCCCCTGACCAACTCATTCAGAAGGCGAAGGATCTGGCGACACAGCATCCGGGCGTCACCCAGGCGGCGCTGCTCGGCTTGGCGGGGCTCCTGTTCGGGCGTCGCAAGAAAGGCAAACTCACCGGCGATCTTGTGAAACTCGGCGGCCTCGCGGTGATCGGAGGTCTCGCCTATCGCGCCTATCAGAAGCAGCAGGGTGGTGTGATGGCTACAGCGGATACCAAGGGACAGGCCCCGGCCGAGTCCGGCAAAAGTGATGGCGAAGCGGTGGCCCAAGCGGCTTTGAGCCTGCCGGAGACATCGCGGTTCCATCCGGTCTCGCAGACCGAGGACGATGCCTTGCTTTTTTTGAGGACCATGGTGGCAGCCGCAGCGTCAGATGGCAGGATCGATGCAGCCGAGCGCGCACGGATCGTCAAAGGCCTGACCGAAGCCGGCATCGACCCGGAGGCGAGCCGCTGGCTTGAGCGGGAAATGGCGTCGCCGGCCGACGTCGAGGAACTGGCAGCGAGCATCAACGATCCCGAGAAGGCGGCACAGGTCTATGCGGCCGCGCGCATCGCCATTGATCCCGATACGATTCAAGAACGTGAATTCCTCCACCAGCTCGCGGAAGCGCTCGATCTCGATCCTGCGACACGCGCGCAGATCGACGAGACCGCGAGCGCCTTGAGCTGATCTTGACGACTACCTTAAATAAGGAGAGCCGCGCCCAAGCGGTCTGATGCTCTGGGTCTGATCGTCTGTGCTCGTCGCGTGACCCGAACGAGGCCGCAGGCTACAGCCTCGGACCCACAAGTGGATTTGCACTTTTGGGACCCATCCGATGCTTTCTCCTTGAATGAGAGCATCGTTCAGGCGACCCGAAGGGCCGCGCTAGCGAATAACCGGATCCACTTTTCCGCACGATGCTCTAGGAGCTGCGACCGGTATCGAACGCGTCGCCAGCGACAACTCAGGCTCGGTACGAAACAATATATCAAATTTATTTGTATGATTTATTCGAAAGTCGCCTTGCGTCAGGCAGCGTTTCGCTTTCGATTGCTTGCCGACGGACTCATCAGGACGGATACGATTTTTATCCAGACCGGTTTTTCGGCTTCTGTCCTGCACCACATAAGGCCAAAGTGCCTAAAATTGAGAGGATCCAAGAATGGCTGACAGGCCCCACCGCCGCACTCCCGATCAGCTGCGCTCTCGGCTCTGGTTCGACAACCCGGACAATCCGGGCATGACGGCGCTCTATCTCGAGCGCTATCTGAACTTCGGCCTGACCGGCAAGGAGCTGCAGGGCAAGAAGCCGATCATCGGCATTGCGCAGACGGGTTCCGATCTCTCTCCCTGCAACCGCCACCATCTCGAGCTCGCCAAGCGCGTGCGGGACGGCATCACGGCGGCGGGCGGCGTGGCCTTCGAATTCCCCTGCCACCCGATCCAGGAGACGGGAAAGCGACCTACGGCCTGCCTCGATCGGAACCTGGCCTATCTCTCCCTCGTCGAGGTTCTCTACGGCTATCCGCTCGACGGCGTCGTGCTCCTGACCGGCTGCGACAAGACCACGCCGGCCTGCCTGATGGCGGCGGCGACCGTGAACATCCCGGCGATCTCGCTCAATGTCGGCCCCATGCTCAACGGGTGGCATCATGGCGAGCGTACCGGCTCCGGCACCATCGTGTGGAAGGCGCGCGAGCGTCACGCCGCGGGTGACATCGATTATCAGCAATTCATAGACATCGTCGGGTCCTCGGCGCCGTCGGTCGGCCATTGCAACACCATGGGCACGGCTTCGACCATGAATGCGCTGGCGGAAGCACTCGGCATGTCGCTGCCGGGCTCCGCTGCGATCCCCGCGCCTTATCGCGAGCGCGGGCAGATGGCTTACGAGACAGGCAAGCGCATCGTCGAGATGGTGTGGGAGGATCTGAAGCCTTCCGACATCATGACCCGTGAGGCATTCGAGAATGTCATCGTGGCGAATGCGGCCATCGGCGGTTCGACCAATGCGCCGATCCACATCAACGCGATTGCGAAGCACATTGGCGTTCCGCTCAACAATGACGACTGGGAGCGCATCGGCTTCGAGATCCCGCTGCTCGCGAATGTGCAGCCTGCCGGGGAGTATCTCGGCGAAGAATATTTCCGTGCCGGCGGCCTGCCGGCGGTGCTGGCCGAGCTGATCGGCGCGGGCAAGATCCATGAGAATGCGATCACCTGCACGGGCACGACGGTTGGCGAGAACTGCAAGGGCAAGTTCACCTGGGATCGCGACGTGATCCGCTCCTACGACAATCCGCTCAAAGAAAAAGCAGGCTTCCTCAACCTGAAGGGAACGCTCTTTGATTCCGCGATCATGAAGACAAGCGTGATCAGCGCGGAATTCCAGGAGCGCTATCTCAACAACCCGAGCGATCCGAATGCGTTCGAGGGACGCGTCGTGGTGTTCGATGGGCCTGAGGACTATCATCACCGCATCGATGATCCGTCGCTCAACATTGACGAGCATACGATCCTCATCATGCGCGGTGCAGGTCCCATCGGTTATCCGGGAGCTGCGGAAGTGGTGAACATGCAGCCGCCTGGCGCACTGATCAAACGCGGCGTTCTCTCGCTGCCCTGCATCGGTGACGGACGCCAGTCGGGCACGTCCGGTACGCCCTCCATTCTGAACGCGTCACCTGAGGCGGCGGCTGGCGGCGGTCTCGCTTTGTTGCAGACGGGTGATCGCATCCGCATCGATCTGAACAAGCGTACGGCCGATATCCTGCTCTCGCAGGAGGAGCTGGAGAAACGCCGTGCCGATCTCGAAGCCCGCGGTGGCTATGCCTATCCGGCAAGTCAGACGCCATGGCAGGAGATCCAGCGCTCGATGGTGGATCAGCTCTCCGAGGGCATGACGCTCAAGCCCGCGGTCAAATACCAGAAGGTGGCGCAGACCTACGGCGTGCCGCGCGACAACCACTAGAGCATCGGACCCGAAAGTGGATTGGCACTTTTGGGATCAATCCGATGCTCAATCTTGAGAGAAGCGCATCGTTTGGGGCGGAGAACCGGGGCCACTTTTCCGCACGATGCGCTAAGGTGCACGCATAGATCCTGGAGGCGTCATGACAGATCGTCTTAAGAACAAAACCGCCCTCGTCACGGCGGCAGGGCAGGGCATCGGGCGCGCCATTGCGCAAGCCTTCCTCCGCGAGGGCGCGCACGTCTGGGCAACGGATCTCGACGAGGCTAAACTCGAAGACCTTGAGGGGGCGACGCGGCGCAAGCTCGATGTTCGCTCGAATAGCTCCATCGAGGCCCTCGTCAACGAAGCCGGAGCGTTCGATGTTCTCGTGAATGCGGCGGGCTTCGTGCATCACGGCACCGTGCTCGAATGCTCCGATGCGGACTGGGATTTCTCGTTCGACCTGAACGTGAAATCCATGCACCGCACCATCAGAGCCGTCCTGCCGGGCATGCTCGATATTGGCGGTGGATCGATCGTCAACATCGCCTCCGGCGCATCCTCCGTGCGCGGCATTCCGAACCGCTATGCGTATGGTGCGACGAAGGCGGCAGTGATCGGACTCACCAAGGCCGTGGCCGCCGATTTCATCAAGCGCGGCATCCGCGCGAATGCCATCTGCCCCGGCACGATCCAGTCGCCTTCTTTGGACGAACGCATCGCATCTCTGGCCGCGAGCTCAGGCCAGGGCATCGAGGCGGTGCGTCAGGCCTTCATCGACCGGCAGCCGATGGGACGCCTCGGAACGCCTGAGGAGGTCGCGGCGCTCGCCGTCTATCTCGCCTCAGACGAGTCGAGCTACACGACGGGCCACATCCACCTCGTGGATGGCGGCTTCGCGCTTTAAGCCCGGCTGCCCGGATAGGGTGTCTCGGGCACGGGCGTCAGCGGCCCCTTGCCGTTGAACCACGAGATGAGATTGTCGGCGACGAGCTGGCCCATGGCGTTGCGCGTGTGAACCGAGCCGGAAGCGATATGGGGCAGAAGCACCACATGCTCCATATCGATCAACTCCTGCGGCACGCGCGGCTCATCCTCATAGACATCGAGGCCTGCGGTGAGGATCGTGCCGGATTTGAGCGCCTCGATCAGCGCCTGCTCGTCCACCACGCTGCCGCGCGCCACGTTGATGAGAACGCCGTTGGGCCCAAGAGCCTTTAGAACATCTGCGTTGATGAGGTGCCTCGTGCCTGCGCCGCCAGGCGTGATGGCGATCAGCACATCGCAGGCCTCAGCCATCCCGATGAGCGTCGGGTGATAGGTGTAAGCGACATCTTCCTGCCGCGTGCGGCCATGATAGGCGATGCTCACGTCGAATCCTTCGAGCCGTTTCGCAATGGCTTTGCCGATGCGGCCGAGGCCGACGATGCCGACCTTGCGTTCGCGGAGGGTCGGAGAGAGAGGAAAGGGGGCCTTCAGCCATTTCCCTTCGCGCAGGTAGCGATCGGCCTGCGGAATTTTGCGCAACGTGGCGAGGAGAAGGCCCAGGGTGAGATCGGCGACTTCGTCGTTGAGCACGTCGGGCGTATTGGTGACGATCACCTGTCGCTTGGCCGCCTCCGTCACATCCACGTTGTCGTAGCCGACGCCGAAGCTCGACACGATCTCAAGATTTGGCAGAGGGTCGAAGAGTGCCGCATCCATGCGGCCGAAGAGCGTGCTGGTGGCAACGCCGCGAATGCGCGGGCCGACTTCGCTCAAGAACTTGCCGCGATCCTCGTGCTCCCAGAGCCGGTGCAGGATGAAGGCCTTGTCGAGCGCGTCGATCACCACAGGCATCATCGGGGCGGTCATCAGGATCTCGGTGTTGTTCATGAGACTCTCTTTTTCCTTCAGCGCGTCGTGCAGCGGGAGACGGGGCCGCGGCGAAAGGCTTCTTCAATCGCCTTGGCCTCTTGCTGCAGAACCATCTTCACATCCTGGGGCAGGTCGAGCCAATGGCAACCGCGCAAGGCGGCTTCAAGGGCATAGAGCGCGTTGAGGCTGACCTGACGAGGAAGCATGAACTTGAGACGGCGATAGGCCTCGACGGACCCGACGGCCTTGAGCTCCGATACCGTGCGGATGCCTGCATCTCCCAGTCGGCTCTGCGTGACGGGGCCGATTCCGGGAAGGCTGCTGATGGTGTCATCGCTCATGGAAAAGCGTCCAGCTCCTGCTGCTTCGTGCGGACACGATAGAGCAAGTTGAAGCCGGACGCGATGGACCCTGCCGATTCAAGAGAGATCAGTCTTGGATTGATGCTCAATTTATAGAATAGCGCATCGTTTTGCGCGGAAGACCGGGTCCCCTTTTCGCTGACGCGGACCTTCGGGTCGCTGACGCGGACCGCCGGTGCCGCACGAGGCGCTAAGCCGTTGCGGCGAGTTCGGGCTCCTCAGTGCCGAGATCTTCCAACTCGTCATCCGTCTCGAATCCGGTCTGGTCGGCACCGGTCACGCCTGCCAGGTTCTTGGCGGCTCTGCGCAGGAGCTTGCGGAGGCGCTTGCGGTCCTTGTTGTCGAAGCCCGCGAGGAGTTCCGTTTCGACCTCGTCCCAGAGGGCATCGATGGCAGCGGCCTTGCGCTTGCCTTCCTTCGTCAGCTTCACGCGCACTACGCGCGCATCGCCCGGCTCCGTGTGCCGCTCGACGAGTTTGAGAGCTGAGAGGCGGGATACTGTCTTGGATGCCGTGGGCGGGCGCACGCGGAGAATGGCGGCGAGATCGCCCATGGTCATAGGGCCGGAGTTGGCCAGCGCCTGGAGAACCTGCTCCTGACCCGCGAAGAGCCCGAGTTCCGAGAGCTTGTCGCCCGTGCGACTGCGGTGAAGACGCGATGCTTGGACCAGGGCCCAGCCGACGCTTTTCACGCCTGGATGTACGATATCCTTGTCCATTGCCATCTTCCTTTGAGCAGCTATCACCTTACCATGACCAGCAACTCATGACGTTTCGATGACAGATCTGCGACCCTTTAACAGATCTCTCATCAGGCCTCCCGGGGCAGGGCGCTTTCGTGCCAATGCCGCAGCAGGAAACGGGACAGGAAGCCCAAAATAAGAAATAGGGTAACGCCCGTGAGCGCCAGGAGCACCAGGGCCGCAAACAGACGGGGAATGTTGAGCCGGTACTGGCTTTCGATGATGCGATAGGCGAGCCCCGAGCCGGCTCCCGCGGAGCCCGCCGCCATTTCGGCAACGACCGCTCCGATGAGCGAGAGCCCGCCCGCGATCCGCAAACCTGCCAGGAAGGCGGGCAGGGCCGCCGGTCTGCGCAGATACCAAAGAGCCTTCAACCGGGATTCGAGGCGAGCATCCCAGTCCCGTCGAGAGGAGGTGCCATAGAGCTGAAAAAGCTCCAGCAGGTTCCGGTCGACGGATTGAAGCCCCAGCATGGTGTTCGACAGGATCGGGAAGAAGGCCACCAGCCATGCGCAGGCAAGCACAGCCACATCCTGCGGCATATAGATCAGCAGCAAGGGGGCGATGGCGATGATCGGCGTCACTTGCAGGACGACAGCGAAGGGATAGAGCGAATACTCGACGATGCGCGAGAGGCTCAAGAGAATGGCGAGCGCTACGCCGCCGATGACTGCGAGAGCGAGAGCCGTCAGGGTGGTCTTCAGCGTCACCAGAAGCGAAGCCGACAGGATCGGCCAGTCTGACTTCATCGTGGCTGCGATCAGGCTTGGTGCGGGCAGGATATAGGGCGGCACGGCGGCAAGGCGCACGTACATTTCCCATGCACCAATGGCCGCGATGAAAACCAGGAGTGGCATAAGGATCTTGAGAGGATTGCGGAGCATCACAGCCTCTCGTCCTGCATGGTGCTCGTCAGGGCCTGCGACACGTGCCGGCACAGATCCGCATAAGGAGGACTTGTCCGAAAATCGCTGCCACGCTCATAGAGGGGAACGCCTGCGATCTCCGTAACGATGCGGCCCGGTCGAGGTGATAGAACGGCAATGCGGTTCGACAGATACGCACTCTCGAAAACGGAATGCGTTACAAACACGATGGTGCAGTTGAGTTCACGCTGCAACCTCAACAGATCGTCATTCAGCTTGAAGCGCGTGATCTCGTCGAGCGCAGCAAATGGTTCGTCCATGAGAAGCAGCCGAGGCTTCACGCTGAGCGCGCGGGCGATCGACACGCGCATCTTCATGCCGCCGGACAATTCGCGCGGATAGGCCTTGGCGAAATCCTGCAAGCCCACAAGCGCGAGGCTTTCCGCAATGCGGCCTTTCGCTTCCTGCCGCGAGATGCCGCGCAGGCGAAGCGGCAGCCACACATTGTCCGCCACTTTGGCCCAGGGCATCAGGGTCGGCTCCTGGAACACGAAGCCGATCTCGCTGCGATGATCAGCTTCCGAAGAGCCGGGCCAGGCCACAACTCCCGATGTTGGTCCCGTCAAGCCTGCGATGAGACGCAGCGCCGTCGATTTGCCACAGCCCGAGGGCCCTAGCAGGGAGACGAGATCACCTGAGCGAACATCAAGATCGAGGCGCTCAAGAGCCGCCACGCCGTTGGCGAAAACCTTGCTCACCTGATTGAGCGAAACGAGCGTGGAGACGGTCATGAGATGCGCGGTGCCGGATGCAGATCGATGTTTACTTTTTCAGCTCGATTCCAACGCCCTTGTTCACGAACTGGAGTGTATACGCTTTCTTGTAGTCGAGATCTGCCTTGAAGAGGCCGGCTTTCACCATCTTGTCGAAGAAGTCCTTCACGCGCGCGTCGGAGATAGTGCCGATACCGAGCTTCTGCGCATCGCCTGAATCGACGATGCCGTATTCCTTCATCCTCGCGACCGAGTAGGCAAGAAGCTCGTCAGTCATTTCCGGATTGTCGCGCTTGATGAGCGCATTGGCTTTCGTGTTGTCGCCGTAGAGATAATTGTACCAGCCGATGGTCGATGCATCGACGAAGCGCTGCACGAGATCGGCATCCTTCTCCACCACCTCGCGGCGCGTCTCGATCGTGGTCGAATA
This sequence comes from Microvirga sp. KLBC 81, assembly GCF_003075415.1. Classification (GTDB taxonomy): domain Bacteria; phylum Pseudomonadota; class Alphaproteobacteria; order Rhizobiales; family Beijerinckiaceae; genus Microvirga. The sequence goes on along the minus strand of NZ_QDAH01000010.1, from coordinate 128,612 downwards.
GGTGCTGAAGCCCTGATCGGCGAGCAGGAAGACGTTGGGCTTGAAGCCCGCCGCCTTCTCGATCACCAGCGGATCGGAGGTCACGTAGCCCTGCTGCACCGAGAGCTTGTTGGCGATGAAGGGTGCGGGATTGAAGCCATAGGGCTTCACCTGCTCGTCCTTGAATCCGAACTCCGCTTTCATCCACTGGAAGAAGGTGGCGGTGCCGCTCTTCGAGAGAAAGATGTCGTTCGATCTCCTCAAGGACTCGAACGTGTCGAGGCCCTCGCCCGGATGGCTCATCAAGGCCTGCGGCTCTTTCTGAAAATGAGCCGCGACGACCACCGTCGGAATGTCCTTTTCCACCGCTGAGAAGGCCTGGATAAGGCTGCCGCCCATATAGAAGTCGAGCTTGCCGACGGTCATGAGCATGCGGTTGTCCGCACGCGGGCCACCCGGCACGATGGTGACCTTCAGGCCATGCTTCTCATACGTGCCGTCCGCGAGTGCCTGATAATAGCCGCCGTGTTCGGCCTGGGCGAGCCAGTTTGTGCCAAAAGTCACCTCCCGCAAGGCAGGCTGCGCGATGGCCGGACCCATGTTCCAACCGGCCCAAACCACCAGCAGCCCCGCTGCCCAAGCCTTCCGTTTCATCGCTCTCGCCCCTTGCCATGGCGCAGACAGTCCCTGCGCGTCCAGGGTCCGGTTCTGCGCGGTTCCGGCGCGCTTGGCAAGCGCCGGGCGCTTCAGGCGGCGCTCACTCCACGGCCCAGGGATAGGTCCAGGTTTCCGTGAGCGCCCGGTTTCCGGCCCGCAGGAAGGCCCGCAGGTCCGTGGATTGGCCGGGCTCCAGCTTCACGTCGATGGCTGCGCGGAAACCGTTGGTGTGATCGTTGGGCATGAGGAATGTGTGGGTGATCTGCCCGACAGATGTGGAAGGCACCAGCTGCACCTGCTCCGGAGAGCTGAAGTAATAGGGCAGGTTGCCGCCTGCGAAATCGATGATGAAGCGTCGATGCGTGCGATCGCTCGGACCGTTCGAGCCGCTGGCGCGCGGTGGCGTCTGGAACGTATTGATGGCCTTGCCGCCCGGATGCATGTCGCCGATGGCGGAGGCCGCGCGCAGGCGATAGGAGAAAGTCACCTCCTGCCCGGCCTCGTAAGGTCTGGCAGGCTGCCAATAGGCCACGATGTTGTCGTGGGTCTCGTCCGGGGTCGGCAGCTCGACCAGCTCCACCCAACCCTCGCCCCAATCGCCCACTGGCTCCACCCAGTAGCCAGGGCGCTGATGGTAGTAAGCCTCCAAATCCTGGTAATTCTCGAACACCCGGTCACGCTGCATCAGGCCGAAGCCGCGCGGATTGTTGTCGGAGAAGGACGAGATCGTCTTCGTGGTGGGGTTGCGCAAGGGGCGCCAGATCCACTCGCCCGCGCCGGACTGCATGAGCAGCCCGTCCGAATCGTGAATTTCGAGGCGGTAGTCGTCCGTCGGCTTCCGGTCGTTCTCGCCTTCGAAGAACATGGAGGTGAGGGGCGCCAGTCCGACATTCTCCATCCGCTGGCGCGGGAAGATCGTGGCCGTGATATCGAGGGTGGTCTCTTTCGACGGATAGATCTCGAAACGATAGGCGCCGGTGGCGGAGGGGCTGTCGAGGAGCGCATAGACCGTGGCCCGGTCACTGTCGGGCTTGGGCATGTCCACCCAGAACTCGCGGAAATGCGGAAACTCCTCCCGCTCTCCGCCTTCGACGTTGATGGCGAGGCCGCGTGCCGAGAGGCCATATTTCTGGTCACGGCCCAAGAAGCGGAAATAGCTCGCGCCCAGGAAGGCGATCAGCTCGTCGAACACCTTCGGGTTGTTGAGCGGATAATGCAGGCGGAAGCCCGCAAAGCCGAGGTTCACCGGCAGCGGCTTCTCGATCTTGTTGCGACCGTAATCGAACAGCTCGCGCTGATAGGGCACCGGCGTCGGCACGCCGTCGCGGATGATGTTGACAGTCACCGGCCGCTGATAAAGGAAGCCGAGGTGGAACAGCTGCATGCGGAACGGGCCGTTGCCGGAGGCAAGCAGCGCCTTTTCCGGGCGGAAGCGGATATCGCGGTAATCGTCGAAGCTGAGCCGGTTGAGCGGCTCGGGCAGCTGCGAAGGATTGGCCTCGAATGGGGCTGTCGAGAGTTCCCGCGCCCTGCGCGCGACGTCCTCGAATCGGAATGGGTTCGGCGCCGGCACGCCGCTCTGCTGAGCCTGCGCGGAAGCTTCGCCGCTCCATGCGGACAGGGCGGTGGCGGCAATCAGGCTTTGCAAGAGAGTGCGGCGGGAGAGATGCGTCATGGCAGCGGGACTGTACTTCCTGAGGTTCGGGGAGACGGATTTTCGAAGCGCTCACCCGGCAATGGTTGGGCCTAAGCCGCTTAATAGGGCCTGAACGTTGCTCCGGCCACGCCCTCCCCAAATCTAGGGTTAAAAAATTGCGCAAGTGTGCGAAAAGGTCTTGTGATCCCGGGCAAATATGCTTATCTCACCCCTGCCCAATTTCGCACGTGCCTGTGGTCGCGTGCCGGTTGGTGGGCATCCGGACAAGAGGCCGGACAGCCGCCCGAGAGCACCCTAGCTCTCGATACCCCTAACCGGCAGCCGGAGGCGAAAACCGGCGCACCTCGTTCTCAACGGGGGACGCGACTTAAAGCAACGACGAACGGGCTTTTTTGGTCTCGTTGGCCCTCCAAAGGTCAACACCGAAGAGGCTTGTTTATCATTGCCAGGCGTGCGGACGGGTATCTCCCATCCAATCCAAGGCAGCATCGTCGGGTGAAGAGCCCATCTCACGCTTGTCGTGTCTCCATCGCACGAAGCGGGATGCATCTTCCCTCGCTGACGCCGGACAGCAGAAGGCTCTGACTGTCCAGACTTCAATCCGGAGGCTTGAAGACCTCCATTGAACCTTTGGTGGGGAGAGCGCCATGACTCAGCGCATCCGTGAATTTCTGCGCAACCGACGAGAGGACGGCCCGTGCGTCGTCGTCGACCTCGATGTCGTGCGTGACAACTATTCCAAGTTTGCCCGTGCGCTCCCCGACACGCGCGTCTTCTACGCCGTGAAGGCGAATCCGGCTCCGGAAGTGCTCAAGCTTCTCGCTGATCTCGGCTCGTGCTTCGACACGGCCTCGGTCGTCGAGATCGAGCTTGCGCTTGCCGCCGGCGCCACGCCCGACCGCATTTCCTTCGGCAACACGATCAAGAAGGAGCGCGACATCGCTCGCGCCCTCGAGATTGGCGTGCGCCTCTATGCGGTTGACTGCGAGGCCGAGGTCGAGAAGATCGCCCGCGCTGCCGCGACCGCTGGTGTTGCTGCTTCCGAGGTGAAGGTGTTCTGCCGCATTCTGTGCGACGGCGCCGGCGCCGAGTGGCCGCTCTCCCGCAAGTTCGGCTGTGTGCCGGAGATGGCTGTCGAAGTGCTTGAGCATGCGGTTCGCCAGGGCCTGGAAGCCTACGGCGTATCGTTCCACGTGGGTTCGCAGCAGCGCAACACCGAAGCCTGGGACCAGGCTCTCGGCTCCGCGTCCGCGATCTTCCGTGAATGCGCCGATCGCGGCATCCACCTGTCGATGGTCAATCTCGGCGGCGGCTTTCCGACGAAGTACCTGAAGACGGTTCCGCAGGTCGAGGCTTACGGCGAGTCGATCTTCCGTGCGCTGTCGAAGCACTTCGGCAACCGCATTCCGGAAACGATCATCGAGCCGGGCCGCGGCATGGTCGGCAACGCTGGCGTCATCGAGGCCGAGGTCGTCCTCGTCTCGAAGAAGAGCCGCGACGAGGACGAGGTGCGCTGGGTCTATCTCGACATCGGCAAGTTCGGCGGTCTCGCCGAGACGATGGATGAGTCGATCCGCTATCCGATCCGCACGGAGCGCGACGACGACCGCATGGTGCCGTGCGTGCTCGCGGGTCCCACCTGCGACTCGGCCGACGTTCTCTACGAGAAGGAGCCCTACCTGCTCCCCGTCTCGCTGGAGATCGGCGACAAGGTGCTGATCGAGGGCACGGGCGCCTACACGACCACCTACTCGGCGGTCGCGTTCAACGGCTTCCCGCCGCTCAAGTCCTACGTGATCTAACTCACGTCCCGCCTGCCTCGCCCCATCGAGGCAGGCACCAACCTCAAAGAAGTTGTCCCGGACGGCCTGTGTGTGATGACACGCAGGTGCGAGGGCTGTCGCTCACCCCACGTGTATTGGGAGGCCACGGCCATGATCACGATTCGCGAAGAATCCTTCCACGATGTGGAGGCGCGGGAAGCGCTGCTCGATACCTGCTTCGGACCCGCCCGGTTCCAGAAGACCTGCGAACGCCTGCGCGAAGGCCGCAAGCCCGCTGACGGCCTGGCCCTGGCCATCGAGCGCGACGGCGAACTCGTCGGTACGGTGCGCCTGTGGCATGTCTCCGCTGGCCCGAACCGTCCGGCGCTGATGCTCGGCCCCATCGCGGTCGATCCCGCGCTGCAGAGCCTCGGCCTTGGGGCTAGGCTCATGCGCGAGGCGCTGCAGCGTGCGGCGGATCTCGGCCATAAGGCGGTGCTGCTGGTGGGCGATGCGCCGTACTACGAGCGCTTCGGCTTCTCGTCGGACAAGACCGGCTCGCTCTGGCTGCCGGGTCCGTACGAGCGCAACCGCTTCCTCGCGCTCGAACTGGAGGCTGGTTTTCTCAACGGTGCCCGCGGTCTCGTTGCTGCAACCGGCGCATTCGAGGATAAGCCGGATCTCACCGCGCTCGTGGCTGCCGCCGCGCAGGGACAGCTGCCGGGCCTGCGCTCGTCCTTCTAATCTTCAACAATCGATCCGAGGGCTTCACTCTGAAGCTCTCGGATCGGGCAGCGCGAATGTGATGCCTGCCGCCGCGACGAGATAAGCAGCAAAGCCCAGTCCTATCGTGCCGAGTCCAATCCCGGCATCGAACAGCAGACCGATGGCGCCCGGTGTCGCCGCAGATGCCACCACCATGATGGCACCCGCCAGCGCGCGAATCTTTCCCAGATGCTTCGTGCCGAACAACTCGGCGAGAACCGCCGCGATGATCACGTTCGTCGCGCCGGCCGATAAACCGATCAGACCGAAGAAGATCGGTGCCAGGACAGGACCGCCGAAGGCTGCAATCGCTACGGAGGCGATGGTCAGCCCCAGAAGATAAAAGTGGCTCAAGCGCACTGCGCCGAATCGGTCGACGAGGCTTCCCGTCAGCATTGCCACGGTCACGGATACCAACGCAAAGATGGTGATGCTGCTTGCCAGCAGTTCCAGCGGCCAGCCCTTGATGTCGGCGATCAGGCGCTGATGGAAGAAATAGGCCGTTACGATAGCCGGATATCCGATCATGGTCGGGACAAGGGCGAGGAAGCGCCAGTCGCGGAGCACGTCGATCCAGCGTGGTCCCGCTTCATGAGGGCTGCTCGCCTGAATCAAGCCGTCAAGCTCCGGATCTTTCGACTTCAGGACAAAGCTCACGCTCCAACCGAGACAGAGGCAGACCACGATGAACAATGCGGCTGTGCGCCATGTGGTTATCCAGCCAAGCACCGCGATCAGCGCAATGACGATGCCGGGCAGGATCGCCTCGCCTGCAGGAAAGCCGAGCGCCGCCACAGCGGTCGCCCGGCCGCGAATTCCCGCCGGGAGCCTGGCCGTGCTCATCACGCCCGCATGGCTCGACATGCCCTGTCCGAAAAGGCGTAAGCCGAACAGGCTCAAACCGAGCATCACGATGTTCGGGGCAAGCGACAGGCTCAGTGCCGATGCGGCCAACCCTGAGAGAGCGATGCTGGCATAGAGGCGGATGTTGATGCGGTCGATCACGCCGCCGACCCAGATCATCAACAGTCCCGAGCAGAGGGTCGCTGTCGAATAGAGGAGGCCGAAGGTTCCGTTCGTGAGCCCGAAGGCATCGCGGATATTCGGCCCCGAGAGCGAGATGAAGAAGGTCTGCCCGAAGGACGACAGGAAAGTCAGGGCAAAACCGAGGCCGATCACGCGCCCGTGGCGCATGAGGAGTTCATGGAATTTCATCGGGCTCAAATCAGGGGGTGACGACGTTGAAGCAGATCATGAGACCTTGTTTCCCCATGTCGAGGCCAAAAACCATGCGGAAGGGGTGATTCTTGTCATTTTACGGTGGTCATCCGCAGGGAAATCGTCATCTGGCGCATCGTGCGGAACCGGAGGTCCGCGTCAGCGAAAAGTGGATCCGGTTTTCCGCTCGAACGATGCTCTAGGCCAGAGAGAGAGGCGCAGGCATTGACCCCGGGGGCTCCTCAATCCTAGATGCGCCCGGAACCGTTATGCCCGGAGACATTTCTTCCCATCTCAAGCTTTCGCAAGGAGAACCATCGATGACCACTTGGCCCATCCATGGCCGCATCACCGGCCCGATCGTCATGATCGGCTTCGGCTCGATTGGCAAAGGCATGCTGCCCCTGATCGAGCGGCACTTCGAGTTCGACAAGAACCGCTTCACGGTCATCGATCCCAATGACAAGGACCGCAGCATGCTCGACGTGCGTGGCATCACCCTTGTTCAGAAAGCTCTCACCCGCGAGAACTATCGCGAGATCCTGACGCCCCTGCTTAACGAGGGTGGCGGCCAGGGCTTCTGCGTGAACCTGTCGGTGGACACCTCCTCGCGCGATATCATGGAACTCGCCCGCGAGCTCGGCGCGCTCTACATCGACACCGTGGCCGAGCCCTGGGCCGGCTTCTACTTCGACAAGAGTGCAGGCCCGGCCGCGCGCACCAACTACATGCTGCGCGAGAACATTCTCGACGCGCGCCGTCAGTCCCCTGGCGGTCCGACCGCCGTGTCCTGCTGCGGCGCCAATCCCGGCATGGTGTCCTGGTTCGTGAAGCAGGCGCTGCTCGACATCGCCAAGGACACGGGCCTTCAGGTCGACGAGCCCAAGTCCCGCGAGGAATGGGCGAAGCTCATGAGCCAGGTTGGCGTGAAGGGCATTCATATCGCCGAGCGCGATACGCAGCGCGCCGAGAACCCGAAGCCCATGGGCGTGTTCGTGAACACCTGGTCCGTGGAAGGCTTCGTGTCGGAAGGCATGCAGCCGGCGGAACTCGGCTGGGGCACGCACGAGACGTGGATGCCGGAGAACGGCCACACGCACGACAAGGGTTGCGGCGCTGCGATCTACCTGCTCCAGCCCGGCGCCAACACGCGCGTGCGCACCTGGTGCCCGACGCCCGGCCCGCAATACGGCTTCCTCGTTACGCACAACGAGGCGATCTCGATCGCGGATTACTTCACATTGCGCGAGGGCGACAAGGTCACCTATCGCCCGACCTGCCATTACGCTTACCATCCGGCAAACGACGCTGTGCTGTCGCTGCACGAGATGTTCGGCAATGCGGGCAAGGTGCAGGAGGAGCACCACATCCTGACGGAAGACGAGATCGTCGACGGCAAGGACGAACTCGGCGTCCTGCTCTACGGCCACGGCAGGAACGCCTATTGGTACGGCTCGCAGCTCTCCATCGAGGAAACCCGCAAGCTCGCGCCTTATCAGAATGCCACCGGCCTTCAGGTCACCTCGGCCGTACTCGCGGGCATGGTGTGGGCGCTGGAGAACCCGAATGCGGGCATCGTGGAAGCCGACGACATCGACTTCCGTCGCTGCCTCGAAGTGCAGACGCCTTATCTCGGTCCGGTGAAGGGCTACTACACGGATTGGACGCCGCTGGATGATCGTCCCGGCTTCTTCCCGGAGGATATCGACACCTCCGATCCCTGGCAGTTCCGGAACATTCTGGTGCGGTAAGCAATAGACGTCATGGCCGGCCTTGAGCCGGCCATCCACGTCTTCTATCGTGGCGGAGTAAGGCGTGGATGCCCGGGGCAAGCCCGGGCATGACGAAGAGCGGAGTGATCGCCATGCCTCATTTCGAGGAATTCTACGCCAACAAGCTGCGCGGTGGTCTTGGCGTCGTGGATGCCGAAGCCGTGCTCGACTTGCGCGGTGCGTCCCGCGAGCAGGCCTCGGCCTCCCTTCAGGACATGCTGGAGCGCAGCCGATTCGCGCATGCCAAATCCGTTGCTGTACGCCTCGACCCGCCGCCGGAAGGCGGCGGCGAAACGCTCTTCCAGCCTATCGGCAAAGCGCTTCTGGAAGCGAAGAAACGCGGCTGGATCGATCGCCTGCAGACGCTGCCCGCCAGCGATGGTTTGGGATTTTACGTGGTGCTTGCCGGAAAGCCGGGACGAGAAAGCTGACAGCTTGGTTAAACGCCCGCCCTCATCCTGAGGAGGATTGCATCGCAATCCGTCTCGAAGGATGATCCAGCAATCTCTGAATCCTCCTTCGAGACGCAGACTGCGTCTGCTCCTCAGGATGAGGGCGGGGATTGTTGCCAAGCGATTTAATCAGGCTCTTACCTGCTGGCGAGGCCGCCTGAGGAGACTGCGCAGAAATCCTGCAAAAAGCAGAATGCCGCCCCACACGACGATGAAGCCGCTGATGGTGGAGATGATGCCTTCTTCCGTTACCGGCATGGCGGGCTCGAAATCGCGATAGGTTGCTTCCACCACATCCCTGTCGCCGTCGCGCACCATCAGGGCGATGCGTGCGAAGGAGCCTGCCTGCATCATGGCTTCACGATGCAATTGGAGCCGTTCGAGACGCTCAATATTCGCCTGCATGGCCGCACCCTGCCGGTTGACGAGAGTGTCCGGGTTCGAGCGCAGTCGTGCGATGGCGCTGTCCTGCGTTTCGCCATTGGCCTGCGCATCCGCATCGAACTGCGCGATCAAGCGCTTGAGTTCGTCGATCGTACCGCCGAGGCGCTGGCGATATTGCTGGGCATATTCCGGCCCCTGCGACGCAACAACGCCGCCGAGCAGACCGAGGCCGAAAGCGATGATGCGAACGATGCGAGACACGTCTCAACCCCTCTAATCGTCAAGCGCAGCGCGGATGTCTTGTTCCGTCACTTCGTCGAGGGTCTTCTGCACCTTGAGTGCCCTGGTCTTCTTTCCCGGCTCCATCACCAGGATCACGGTTTCGATGCCTGGGCAGCCGGGATCGTTGCAGGCAATCTCGTTGACGGCAAAAGCCGTCTCGGGCGAGGTCTGGAGCGCCGTGCGCGCCAGCTCCTTTACGCGCTCGATAGCCTCCCGATCCGGTTTCGGCAGGCCGAACGTTCCTCTCAAGAAAGCGCCGAACAGAGCCACGGGCGATCTCATGTGGGCAGGGTCAGGATGCCGGCCTGGCCGTCCTCGCAGCCGAAAGAAAGGCGCTTGCCGCCCTTGTCCCAAGCCATTGCCGTGACGCCGCTGCCCTTGACGGCAGGGCGCACGAGAAGCTCGGAAGCGTCGTTCAGGCGGATGAGGAGGATGCAGCCGTCCTCATAAGCGACCGCCAGCACATAGGTGTTGGGGTGGAACGCCACGCGGCTCACCTTTGCCGGGCGCACGCCGCATTCGCGCGGCGCCTTGCCCATGGGGCCTTCTTTCGACTCGAAGGGCCAGATGATCGCCGCTTCCGCGCCGGAGGTGGCAAGCCACTTGCCGTCATGCGACCACGAGAAGGAGCGCGTCTTCGACGGATAGCCGCTCATGCGCATGTGGCCCTTGTCGGGAATGAGCCGCCAGCCGTGGAGCGCATTCTCCTGCATGGAGGTCACCACGAAGCGGGCATCGGGCGACCAGGCCACATCGAGATGCGAGCCCTTCCACTCGAGCACTTCGGGCTTTGCTTCCACATTCGGGAACCACAAGGTTGCGCCGTTGTAGTGCGAGATCGCGAGGCGATAGCCCTTGGGCGCGAAGGCGAGGCCGCGGGCGGTGGAGGGCACCTCCAGCATCTTCTCTCGGCCCTTGTCGTCGCGGGCGAACACGCGCTTGCCCGCAGCATAGGCGAAGGCGCCGCCTGCGCTCAGCGCCAGCGAGTCGATCCACGCGCCCTTGGCCTCGGCCAGGGTCTTCGTGGAACCGTCGGCGCCGGTCACGGCCACGCGTCCGTCGTCGCCACCGGTGACGAAACGCTCGCCATCGCTCGCGCCCACCAGAACGCCCGCATCGGGATGGGCTTCCACGCGATGGGTTTCACCATCCTTCACCAGCAGCACGCCGCCATCGCCAAGACCAAAGACGGCGGTGCCCTTCAGCCAGCCGATGGCGGTCACATGCGCGCCCGCCGCCACGGGCGCCACGCTTTGGGTCAAGGACGAAGCAGCTCCAGCACTCATCGAAAAAATCCCTTCAGGTGGGTTCCCCATAGCACGGTTGCAGGGATGGAAGGCAAGGCAGGGTTTTCGCGCTCAAGGTAGCGCACCTTGGCAGTACGCCTTTTGAGACGTGGCCGTCACCGGGAGGCAGATCCATCATAGGATTTTAAGATCGGGAGCTGCGGCATGCGAACTTTGAGCTTGATTGCTTGTGTCATGACGGCGCTCGGTTCGATGGGAGCCTCTGCTCAGACCATGGGTGGGATTCCCGCCCGAGGAAGCGAGGCTTCGGCGCAAAGGGCGACCCAGAAGGCATCCTGCGAGAGAGATGCCCGGTTGATTTACCGGAACGGCAGGGACCTCTCCGAGCAATGGCTCCAGCAGATGAGATCAGCCCGAAGAGCCTATGTCCAGGAATGCATGACGAAGGCCGGTTTCACGCCATGAGCCGTTCGTGATTCCAGGGGCAAGCGACCTGCCCCTGGAATGGGACGTGTTTCAAGCCGCGCAGGCGAGGAAGCCCTCGCGGATCGCCTTCTCGTTCAGGTCGCGACCGATGAAGACCACCTTGGAGGTGTGCTTCTCGCCGGGCTTCCACTCGCCCTGCACATCGCCGTCCAGGATCATGTGCACGCCCTGGAAGACGAAGCGCTTCGGCTCGTTCGGGAAAGCCACGATCCCCTTGCAGCGCAGGATGTTCGGACCCTGAACTTGTGTCAGGTTCGAGATCCACGGCATGAACTTTTCAGGGTCCACCTCGCCGTCAATGGCCACGGAGACGGACTGCATCTCCTCGTCATGATGATGGTGGTGGCCTTCCTCAAGGAAGTCGGGCTCGAGCTCGATGATGCGGTCGAGATCGAAGGCCTTGCGGTCGAGCACCTCGCCGATAGGGATGGCGCAGTTCTGCGTGCGGTGGACCTTCGCATAAGGGTTGATGACGCGGATGCGTGCCTCGACGGCATCGAGCTCTTCCGGCGTCACGAGATCGATCTTGTTGAGGATGATCACATCCGCGAAGGCGATCTGGTTCTTGGCCTCGGGTGCGTCCTTCAGGCGGTCGGAGAGCCACTTGGCATCGGCCACCGTCACCACGGCATCAAGGCGCGCGGTGTCGGACACGTCCTGGTCCATGAAGAAGGTCTGTGCGACAGGAGCGGGGTCTGCAAGGCCCGTGGTCTCGACGATGATCGCGTCGAACTTGCCCTTGCGCTTCATCAGTCCGTCGAGAATGCGGATCAGGTCGCCGCGCACGGTGCAGCAGATGCACCCGTTGTTCATCTCGAACACTTCCTCGTCGGCGCCGACGACGAGTTCGTTGTCGATGCCGATTTCGCCGAACTCATTGACGATCACAGCATATTTCTTGCCATGTGGTTCGGTGAGGATGCGGTTGAGGAGGGTGGTCTTACCGGCGCCGAGATAGCCTGTGAGGACGGTAACGGGGATCTTGTCGGTCATCGGATGGTTCCAGGAAACTCTTTGAGGGCTGTCCCTGACGATCAGGGACAGCAGGGCTCAGCTCGACAGGGCCGCGCTGAAAGCCCTTATATTGTGTCTCATCATGTCAATGTAAGAGCCGGCTGGGCCGTTCGGGTCGGAAAGCGCATCGGAATAGACCCTCTCGCCGATCCTGGCCCCGGTCTCCTTGGCAATCCGCTCCATGAGGCGGGCGTCCGAGACGTTCTCCACGAAGACAGCGCTGATCTTCTCGCGCTTGATCTGCTGGATGATCTTGGCCACGTCCTTGGCAGAGGCTTCGGCTTCAGTCGAGACACCCTGCGGGGAGACGAAGTCGATCCCATAGGCGTCCTCGAAATAGCGGAAGGCATCGTGAGAGGTGATGATCTTGCGCCGGTCTGCAGGGATCTTGGCGACGAGATCCTTCAGCTCCGCCTCGAGGGCATCGAGCTTGGCGAGGTAGTCGGCGGCATTGGCTTCGTAAGCCGCTTTCCCGTCCGCATCCGCCGCGATCAGGGCGTCGCGGATATTGGCCACGTAGATCTTTGCGTTGCCGATGTTTTGCCAGGCATGGGGGTCGACGCCCTCATGATCGTGTCCGTGGTCATGGCCGTGTTCCTCCTCCCCTTTAAGAGGCTTGAGGCCCTTGGAGACTTCGGTCTTGACCGCCTTGGTGCCGGAGGACTTCACGAGACGGTCGATCCAGCCTTCGAACTTGAGTCCGTTGGTGAAGACGATCTTGGCTTCCGTCAGGCGGCGTCCGTCGGCGGGCGTGGGTGAATAGACATGGGCATCGCCGTTCGGGCCAACGAAGGTCGTCACGTCCACGCGATCACCGCCTACGTTGCGCACGAGATCGCCGAGGATCGAGAAGGTGGCCACGACCTTGAGTTTTTCAGAGGCCTGCGCAGCGATCGGTATGAGTGACCCGGCGAGCGCCAGAGAGCCCGCAAGCAGGGACAGAGCGGTTCTTCTCGTCAACATGATAAGATCCTTCTTGGGGTTTAAGCTTCAAGATGCTTGCCCGGCCAAGCGAGCCACAGCACACCGCCTTCGCGGCCGATCAGCAGGGACGCCACATAGACGATGCCGGCCGAGAGAATGATGGCGGGTCCTGCGGGCAGCTCCGCATGGAACGAGAGCAGAAGGCCGGCGATCCCTGAAACGATGCCGATGACGACGGAGACGATCATCATCATCGTGATGTCGCTGGTCCAGAAACGAGCAGCCGTGGCAGGCAGCATCATCATGCCGACAGCCAGCAATGTGCCCAGCGCGTGAAACCCGCCGACGAGGTTCATCACCACGAGGCCGAGGAAGATGAGATGCGTCGGCGTTCCTGCGCGGCTGACAGAGCGCAGGAAGATCGGATCCACGCATTCGAGAACGAGAGGGCGGTAGAGAACGGCAAGCGCGAGAACCGTCAGCGTCGAAATGGAAGCGAGCAATAAAAGCGTGTTGTCGTCGAGCGCGAGCACCGTGCCGAAGAGCACGTGCAGCAGATCGACGTTCGAGCCCCGGAGCGACACGATGGTGACGCCGAGCGCGAGCGACAGCAGATAGAAGGCAGCAAGTGACGCATCCTCCTTCAGCGATGTGAAGCGCGAAACCAGACCGGCCGCCATGGCCACGATGACGCCCGCCGCCAATCCGCCGACGGTCATGGCAGGGAGCGACAGGCCTGCCAGGAGATAGCCGATCGCCGCGCCAGGCAGGATGGCATGCGCCATGGCATCGCCCGTGAGGCTCATGCGGCGGAGCATCAGAAACACGCCGATGGGGCCGCCGCCGAGTGCGATGGCGATCAGGCCCACGAGCGCGCGCTGCATGAACTCGAATTCGGAGAAGGGGGTGTAAAGGAGGTCGAGCACGGAAAAGTTCTTTATGCAGCGCCGCGCTGGCAGACATGCGCATGCGGATCATGCGCCTCGACCATGCGGCGGGCCTTCAGGAGGTTTTCGGCGCTCAACACATCGAGCGTTTCGCCCCAAGCCACAGGCTCGCGGGCAATGAGCAGCGTCTTGGGGAACACGCGCCGGACCATATCGAGATCGTGCAGAACCGCCACGACCGTGCGGGATTCGTCATGCCAGCGGCGCACGAGATCGAGCAGGTCGGAGGTGGTCTTGGCGTCGATGGCGGTGAAAGGCTCGTCGAGCAGGATCACCGGCGCATTCTGCAGCAGCAGGCGTGCGAAGAGGGCGCGCTGCATCTGCCCGCCGGAAAGGGTGGAGATGGGACGACGCTCGAAGCCTATGAGGCCAACGGCCGCCAAGGCTTCCTCGATCCTCGTGCGGTCCTTCGCCGAGATGCCGCCGAAGAGGCCCGAGCGAGACCAGAGACCCATGGCGACGAGATCATAGACCGAGAGAGGGAAGGACCGGTCGATTTCCGCAGCCTGCGGCAGATAGGCGATCTCGGAGGAGGGGCCGTTGAGCCGGATATGACCCTCGAGCGGCTTCAGGGTGCCGACGATGCCTTTCAGCAGAGTGGACTTGCCGGCGCCGTTGGGGCCGACCACGGCCATGAGGCTGCCGGCGGGGATGTCCCCGTCGAGGTGGTGCACCGCGGGCCTGCGACCATAGCCGAGTGTCACTTCATCGAAACGAATGGCGGTGGAGGGCTTCGGCATGGCTTACCCCATCACCTGGAGAACCATCAGCCACAGGGCGCCCAGAAGCACGGCAGCGCCCGCCAATCGCTGCCAGACCGAGAGGCGAAGCAGCGAGAAAGTGGGGGCAGCGGCAAGGGCCCGGTGCTCATGGCCATGATGATGGCCGTGGTGGTGGCTGTGCGACATGCCTCCACACATAGACCGGATCGGTCACCATTTCCAGGGGCGTACAGTATTTTATACGCCCCTGTTAATATCATGGTTTGCAAGCGAAATCCGAGCATCGGACCCAAAAGTGGATTCCACTTTTGGGATCCATCCGATGCTTGCTTCCATTAGCGAGCGCATCGTTTGTGCGGAAAACCGGGGCCACTTTTCCGCACGATGCGCTAGAACGCCGGGTGGTACTGGTAGAGCCAGGTTTCGCTCAACACCTCGTCCCCGTTGCGCAGGTAGCAGCGCATCTCCACCGGCTCGGTGCCGGTGACCGTGAGATCGAACTGGGTGCGCCAGTGGCCGGGCACGTTGTTGGGCACCGCCTCGGTGAGGATGTTCGAGAACTCGCCGCGAGAGGCCGAGAACACCGGCTTCGGGATCACGCCGCTGGGCAGCTTCGTCAGGGGCTCGCCGATGAACTCGACCATGAACTTGCGCACGCCCTTGGGCCGGGCGGTGCCGGCCTGTCCGCCATTGCCGAAGCGGGTGGCGATCACGCGGGCGAGCGGGGTCGGGTAGGGCTCGTCCGCCGACCAATGCATGCGATAGCGGAAGTTGAGCGCTTGGCCTGCTCGGGCGGGCTCGGCGGGCACCCACATGGCCACGATGTTGTCGTGGATCTCGTCGTCGGTGGGGATTTCCACGAGCTGGATGGTGCCCTTGCCCCAGGAGCCCTGCGGCTCGATCCAGAGCGAGGGGCGGCGGTCGTAATAGACGCCATCGAGATAATGGTCGAAGTTCCGGTCGCGCTGGAGCAGGCCGAAACCTTTCGGGTTCTCGTCGGAGAAGGCCGAGGTGATGATGCGCGGCGGATTGTTGAGGGGGCGCCAGATGTGCTCGCCGGTGCCGGTCCACATGGCGAGGCCGTCGGAATCGTGAATTTCCGGACGCCAGTCGATCGCGGTGGTCTTCGCCTTCTCCGAGTACCAGTACATGGAGGTGAGCGGCGCGATTCCGAGGCGCTGGATGTCCTTGCGCAGGAAGAGGGCGCTGTCGAGATCCATGGTCACGGAGGCGGCGCGCTTCATCACGAAGCGGTAGGCGCCCGCCACGCTCGGCCCGTCGAGAAGGGCGTAGACCGTGGCGGTGTCGGAGCCCGCCTGCGGCGTCTCGAAGTAGACATGGGTAAAGTCAGGAAATTCCTCAGCCTTCCCATGGACCGCCACGTCCACGGCGAGGCCGCGGGCGGAGAGGCCGTACTGATAAAGCTCGCCGATGGCGCGGAAATAGGACGCGCCGAGGAAGGCCACCCAATCGTTCTTCTTCCAGTCGAGCTTGCCGCTGCGGGGCTCCTGGAAGCGGAAACCGGCAAAGCCCGTGTTGTCGGGGAGTTTCCGGGCAGGCGAGTCCGCCGGCATGTCGAAATACTCGGTGTCGTAGATGATCTCCCGGGCCTGGCCGTTCTCCACCACATGCATGCGCACCGGCTTCTGGAAGAAGCGGCCCATGTGGAAGAAGGTGACCGGGAACTCGCTGGGGCCGTCGGCCCACAGCGCCAGATCGGTCTTGAATTTGATCTTGCCGTGGGCGTCGTAGTCGATCTGGAAGAGGATGTCCGGCGAGGGGCTGGGCGGCGCCACATAGGCAGAGCGGGCCATCGCTTCGGCCTGCTTCTTCAGGTCGTCGAAGGAAAAGGGGACCGGTGCTCCCATCTTCAAACCCTGCTGTGCCATGGCCCGGCTTGAGAAGCCCTGGGCGGCCAGAGCGGCCGTGGCGGTGGCTGTTTGGAGAAACTGGCGGCGGTTGAGCATGGTTCGACGCATTGATTAGTTGTGGAGAGACCGACCCCTACCGACCAAGGTGGCAGGATTAAGTCCCTCTTAGCCTCTTGAGAAAACTTCGTCAGCAGCCAAAACTAGGCCCCACACAGGCGCCGCTACGGCAGGTGCCATGAACAGGGAGTACGCCATGAAAAGAAATGTGATGCGCCGCCTCGTGGGCGCTGCGACCGCTCTTGCGCTTGCGGGAGCCAGCCTTCCGGCCCAAGCGCAGGATTTCATCAACATCCTGACCGGCGGCACCTCCGGCGTCTATTATCCGCTGGGCGTCGCCCTCTCCAAGGTGTTCACGGAGAAGGTCCAGGGCTCGCGGCCTTCCGTTCAGGCCACCAAGGCTTCTGTTGAAAACCTCACCCTGCTGCAGCAGGGCAAGGGCGAGATCGGCTTTACCCTCGGCGACAGCCTCGCCATGGGCTGGGCCGGCGACGAGGAGGCGGGCTTCAAGGGCAAGCTCGACAAGCTGCGTGGCGTCACCGCCATCTATCCCAACTACATCCAGATCGTCGCCACCAAGGATTCCGGCATCAAGTCGCTGGCGGATCTCAAGGGTAAGCGCCTCTCCGTCGGCGCGCCGAAATCCGGCACCGAGCTCAATGCCCGCGCGATCCTCCAGGGGGCAGGCCTGACCTATAAGGATCTCGGCAAGGTCGAGTATCTGCCCTTCGGCGAATCCGTCGAGCTCATGAAGAACCGCCAGCTCGACGCCACGCTGCAATCGGCAGGCCTCGGCGTGTCCTCGATCCGCGATCTCGCCACCTCCGTTCCGATCGTCGTCGTGGAGATCCCCACCGCCATCGTGGACAAGGTCGGCACGCCCTACATCAAGGCCACGATCCCGGCGAACACCTATGAGGGCCAGACGGCTCCGGTGCAAACCGCCGCCGTCGTGAACTATCTCGTCACCCATTCCGGCGTGAAGGACGAGACCGTCTACCAGATGACGAAGGCCCTTTACGAGAGTCTGCCGGATCTGACGGCAGCGCATGCGGCGGCCAAGGACATCAAGCTCGAGAATGCGCTGTCCGGCATGCCGGTCCCTGTGCATCCAGGCGCGCAGCGCTACTTCGATGAGAAGGGCGTGAAGAAGCAGGGCTCCTAAACCCTTCAGCCGATAGACAAAGGAAGCCGGGGCAGCTGAACTGCTCCGGCTTTTGCATGACAAGAACAATAAGTCTTCGAGGAGACGCCGCGCGATGAGCCAGAGCACTAACACATCCGAACTCGCCCAGATGGAGGCTCCTGCCGAGACCGTCAATCCAGAGCACGGCCTGCCGGAGAGTTTCGGTGAGGGTTTCTGGGGCAGGCTTCTGTTTTGGATCGCGGTCTCGTTCTCCACGTTCCAGATCATCACCTCCTTCGGCATTCCTCTCGACCAGCCGTTCATCGCCGGTGCGAGCCTCTTCCACTTTGTTGGCGTCGTGATGGTGGCCTGGGCCGCATGGCTCGTTGTGCTCGCTGCGCGTCGGCGCAGCATCGTCGATGGCGTTCTCGGCTGGCTCGCCGTTGCGGTTGCGTTCGGCCTTGTTCTCTGGTTCGGCGGCAGCATTCCAAGCCAAGTGGTCCGCGCGCTGCACGTCGGCTTCCTCTGCCTTGTGGCAGGCGCGATGATCGCTAATCACCGCTCGGGCTCGTCGGCTCTCCATGCCATCGGCTGGATCATCGGTCTCGCTGGCTTCGGCGTCGGTCTCTATCAGTGGGCGCTCTACAATGAGCTGGTAATCCGCTCGGGTGAACTGACGACGGGCGATCTCGTCACCGGGATCGCGGCGCTCGCCATCCTCTTCTATCTCGTCTGGCGCGTGATGGGGCCGGCACTGCCCATCGTTGCAGGCTTGTTCCTGGCCTATTGCCTATTTGGCAATTACCTGCCAGCGCCCCTCGATCATCGCGGATATTCGCTCGAGCAGGTGATCGAGCACATGTCCTTCGGCACGGAAGGCATCTACGCAACGCCGACACTGGTGTCGGCGACCTACATCTTCCTCTTCATCCTGTTCGGCGCCTTCATGGAGAAGGCGGGCGTCATCGACTTCTTCAACGACATCTCGATGGCCGTGTTCGGTGACAAGCAGGGCGGCCCGGGCAAGGTCTGCGTGGCCTCCTCCGCGCTGATGGGCACCGTTTCCGGCTCGGGCGTTGCCAACGTGGTGGCTTCGGGCCAGTTCACGATTCCGCTGATGAAGCGCTTCGGTTTCCCGTCGGCCTTCGCAGGCGGCGTGGAAGCGACGTCATCGATGGGCGGACAGATCATGCCGCCGGTCATGGGCGCAGTGGCCTTCATCATGGCCGAGACCATCGACGTGCCTTACTCGAAGATCGTGGAGGCCGCGATCATCCCGGCGTTGCTCTATTTCGCATCCTGCTATCTCGCGGTGCATCTCGAAGCCGGCAAGCGCCACCTGCACGGCTTGCCCAAGGCCGAGCTGCCGAATGCCTGGACCGAGCTGAAGACGAAGTGGTTCCTCATCGCGCCGCTCGGCGTTCTCGTCTATCTGCTCTTCGCAGGCTACACGCCGCTCTTCGCGGGCGCCGTCGGTCTGTCGCTCACCGTGGCGCTGATCCTCGGCACGGCCATCGCGGCTGGTCTTGCAGTTCCAGCCCTGCGCGTTGCGTTCTGGGTTGGTCTCGCGCTCGTCTCCGCTTACTCCCTCGCATCGAGCGTGACGCTCGTCGTGGCGGTCGTCGCACTCCTGTCGCTGTGGAACGCCTTCTCGGGACGCGGTCGCACGACGCTTCAGGCCTGCGTCGACGCCATGGCCGACGGCGCGCGTCAGGCGTTGCCTGTCGGCCTCGCCTGCGCCGTGGTCGGCATCGTGATCGGCACCATGACGCTCACGGGGCTCGGCACCATCGTCGGCACCTGGATGATCTCGATCGGCAAGGACAACATCTTCGCCGCCCTCGTGCTCACCATGATCTTCAGCCTGATCCTCGGCATGGGCATCCCGACGATTCCGAACTACATCATCACCTCGTCGCTGGCGGCTCCCATTCTGCTGCAGCTCGATGTGCCGCTCATCGTCTCGCACATGTTCGTGTTCTATTTCGGCATCATGGCGGATCTCACGCCGCCGGTGGCGCTCGCAGCCTTCGCGGCAGCGCCGATGGCAAAGGAGTCGGGCCTCAAAATCGGCATGCAGGCGGTCAAGATCGCATTGCCGGGCTTCGTCGTGCCCTACATGGCGGTCTACGATCCCACGCTGATGCTGCAGCCGGTGCCTGGACTCGAGGGTGCAGGCTACTGGGTTGCAGTGGCCTACATCGTGATCAAGGCGTCGCTTGCGATGGTCCTGTGGGGTGTTGCTGCTGTTGGCTACTTCCTGAAGCCTCTGGCTTGGTGGGAGCGTGTATGGGCCGCCGTCGCAGCAGGCTTCCTGGTGGCGGCGATCCCGCTCACCGATGAAATCGGCTTCGTGCTCGCGGCGCTCTTCGTGGGCTTCCACATCTGGAAGACCCGCAAGGCGTCAGCGTCGCTCACGGCCGCCCATTCATGATCTGCCTGGTCGCAGGCAAGGTTGTCGCGCCGCTGATGGCAGGCGCGATGACTCTTGCCTGGACGCACTCGGTCGAAAAGATTGCGTGGGAGGAGGATTGGCGCGCGACGCCTGCAGGGCTCGAGCTCGTTGAGGCGCGGGTGAAAGGCTCGGGTGCCGGGATGGAGCCGCCGCCGGATGCTCGGCTCGTCAATGGTGCGTGGGCGTGGAAGCCGAAGCTGCCACCTCAGGCGGAGGTGGTCATGCGCCGCTCGGGCGCGACGGCGGATTGGCGGATCTGCATCGAGGGGCAGTGCCGCCCCATGGAGGCCTATGTGCCGCCTCAGGCCGATCCGATCGTGATGAGGACGTGCCCTTGAGCTTACTCGGCCAGGGGCTCGACGGCGACGCAGCGGCGCCAGAGGTTCACGAGGAAGTAGGCTGCGAGCAGGCTGAAGAGGCCCATGAGGGCGTAGCCCACGATGTGGCCCAGTTCGAAGAGACCCGCGATCGCCCAGCCGGCGGAGATCGCCACGCCGAACACCTCCGCACCGACCAGAATCATGATGCTGATCACGGTGATGAGGTTACGCCAGTTGGTGCTTTTCGCCTGAGCCACGGTTACGTACTCCATTCCTTGCCGGAAGGGACTACCCTAAACGCCCCCTCCGGTGCAAGTTTTGCCTGAAATCTCTTCTGTCGCCTCCTTCGAAGAAACATGCCCGAAACACCTGTATTCTCGACCGCCGCCGTCGCTGCCCCCCATACGCTTGCCGCCGAGGCCGGCCGGACCATCCTGGCCACGGGCGGCAACGCCGTGGAGGCCATGGTCGCCATGGCGGCCACTATCGCCGTGGTCTATCCGCACATGAATGGCCTCGGCGGCGATGGATTCTGGCTGGTGCGGGAGCCGAGAGGCCGGGTGCACGCCCTCGACGCCTCGGGCCCTGCCGGGTCGCTCGCCACCATCAAGCGCTATCGGGACAAGGGCTATGACAGCATTCCGCCCCGCGGACCCGATGCGGCACTGACCGTCGCCGGAGCCGTCAGCGGCTGGGGATTGGCGCTTGATCTCGCCAAGGCGCTCGGGGGGCAGTTGCCGCGCGACATGCTGCTCGGCGATGCCATCCGCCTTGCGCGGGAGGGCTATCGGATCGGTGCCGCCGAGGGGCGCAATCCTCTGCTGGAGGAGGCGGCGCTCTTTGCTGCTCCCGGTTTCGCCGAGGCTTTTCTGAAGGAGGGCAAGCTGCCACCCGCAGGCGAGACACGG
Source organism: Microvirga sp. KLBC 81 (assembly GCF_003075415.1). GTDB lineage: Bacteria > Pseudomonadota > Alphaproteobacteria > Rhizobiales > Beijerinckiaceae > Microvirga. Next base: position 107,606 of record NZ_QDAH01000010.1, on the reverse strand, counting down.
CATTCTCTCAGGCTTGCCGATACCCTGGAGCAGATCGCCCATGCGGGATTGGCCGATTTCTATCGCGGCGATGTCGGGCGGGAGATCGCGGCGGATCTGGAGCGCATCGGAAGCCCCATCACGCGCAAGGACATCGAGACCTATCAGGCCCGCGTCGTGAAGCCGCTCTCCGTGGAGCTGAAGCATTCGACAGTCTACAACATGCCACCGCCGAGCCAGGGCCTCGCCACGTTGCTGATGCTCGGCCTGTTTCATCGGCTCGATGTGAAGCAGGGCGAAGCGCCTGAGCATCACCACGGGCTGATCGAGGCGGCGAAGCGCGCCTTCGCGATCCGCGACAAGGTCGTCACGGATCCGCGCGAGCTCACCCTCGATCCGGCGTCCTTCCTCACGCCTACCGTGTTCGAGAAAGAGGCGGCGATGATCGAGGCACGCCGCGCCGCACCCTATCCGCCGCGCCCGGCGGAGGGCGACACGATCTGGATGGGCTGCATCGACAAGGATGGCTTGGCTGTCTCCTATATCCAGTCCGTGTTCTGGGCCTTCGGCTCCGGCTGCGTACTGCCGGCGACGGGCATTCACTGGCACAACAGGGGCTTCAGCTTCTCGCTCGATCCGAAGAGCCTGAAGGCTCTGGAGCCCGGGAAGAAACCCTTCCACACGCTGACGCCCGGTCTCGCTGTCTTTAATGACGGGCGCGTGCTCTCCTACGGCACCATGGGCGGCGAGGGGCAGCCGCAGATCTTAGGGCAAATCTTCACGCGCTACGGCGATTTCGGCATGAGCCTCGCGGATGCCGTCGATGCGCCGCGCTGGCTCTTCGGCAAGAGATGGAAGGAGCCCTCCGCAACGCTGAAGGTCGAGGACCGCTTCGATTCGAGCTTGCTGCGTGCGCTCTCGAGCTACGGCCATCCGGTCGAGGAGCTGGCCAAGCCTTATGCGGATATGATGGGCCACGCGGGCATGCTGGTGAAGCATCCGCGCAACGGGCGTGTCGAAGCCGTGCACGATCCGCGCTCGGATGGCGGTTCGCTGGGGTTGTGATCAGCTCACGCCCGAATTAGCTCACGCCCATGTAGCGACCGGGCCGGTGATTGGTCGCAAGAATCAGGTTGAGCACCGCAGTGCCGACAAGCGAGAGCGCGACCTTGTCGTATTCGATCACGAAGAGCGACGAGAGCAGGATCACCGCATCGATAGCGAGTTGCACATAGCCTGCGCGGATGCCGTACCGCTCCTGCGCGTAGAGCGCGAGGATATTGACACCGCCCAGGCTCGTGCGGTGGCGGAAGAGGACGAGCAGGCCCACGCCCATCAGCACGCCGCCCATCACCGCCGCGTAGATCGGGTCGAGATGCTCGATCCCGAGCCAGCCGGGCGTGAACTTCGAGAGATACGACACGAGGAACACGGCGAGGAAGGTACGCACCGTGAGCTTCCAGCCCATGCGCAGGATCGAGAGGGCATAGAAGGGCAGGTTGATGGCAAAGAACAGGGTGCCGAAGTCGAATTGCGTGGCGTATTGCATGAGCAGCGCCAGCCCCGCCGTGCCGCCGGTGAGCAGCGTCGCCTTCGTATAGAGCGTCACGCCGAGCGCGACCATCAAGGTGCCGGTGAGCCCGGCCGAGATGTCCTCATAAAGTCGATGCGCGCTTGCTGAAGAAGGATTGGACACGCTCATGCCCCTGTGTCTGCTCGGCGGAGCTATAGCGAGCCCTCTCCCATGCTACAAGGTCGCATGATGAGCTTTGCGCCTCATGCACCCCCCAAGGATCTTTAGAAGCCCTGGTTCCGGAGGCCGATGAGCAGGCTTGCGCCCAGCACCAGTACGAAGGCGGCTGCCAAAAGCTCAAGGCCCGCGATGGCGATAGCGCCCGTCGCGCCGCGCCCACCCGCCAGTCTTAGCGCAAAGGTCTTGGCAAAGACCGCAACCGCCGCGATGGCGCTGGTGGTGAGCGCGGTGCCGAGGGCCATGGCGAAGGTGGCGGCGATGCCGGCCCCGAAGAGGCCCTGCGCCAGCGAGAAGACGAGCACGATCAGCGCCCCGGCGCAGGGGCGAATGCCGGCGGCAATCGCCACGCCCGCCATGTCGCGCCAGCCCGTGAGGCGGTTGAGTTCCTCGGGCGGCGGCATATGCACGTGATCGCAGCTCTCGTCCTGCGCCGGAGCCAGAGGATTTCGCGCGAGCGCCAGCACGCCCAGTACCTTGCCGCTCTTGCGCCAGGTCATCGCGAGGCCGAGCAGGGCAACGGCGATGAAGCTCACCAATTCCACGTTCATGGCGAGCTTGTTCATGGTGGAGGCGGTGGCGCGCAGCACCAAGCTCACCGTGCCGACGATGGAAATGGCGACGAGCGCCTGCACCAGGGCTGCGGCGAAGCTTAAGATCAGGCCTTTGCGCCATGCCTTCTCATCGGCCACCAGATAGGCCGAGATCACGCTCTTGCCGTGTCCCGGTCCCGCCGCATGGAAGACGCCGTAGGCGAAACCGACGAACAGGAGAGAGCCCCAAGCTGCACCACTCTCCTTCAGGGCGCGTACACTGGCCTGAAGGCTGGCGTAGAAGCCGGATTGGATCGAGAGGATCCATGCGCCGAAATCGCCGGAGGGGGCGGCCTCTCGGATTCCCATGCCGAAGGGGCTGCGTGGTGCGGGCGTGCTGACGGGGCCGATCCAGAATGCAAGCAGCGCCATGGCGGCGACCATGGTGGCGACAGCCGCGATCATCAGGCCGAGCCGCTGCCAGAGCCGTGCCTGGCCGGAGGCCGGAGAGGCGACGGGAGCCGAGCTCACGGACATGCGATGATGGCCTTGTTGGAATACTCGACGCTGAAATTCGCGCCAGGCGGCGTGGCCTGGATCGCGCCCTCGTCCTGCAGGATCCTCTGCATGGTCGCGTCGAGCGCCTTGGCCTTGGCGATGCTGGTCAGGCAGCCCTGAGGCGCATTGGCCAGCGTCACCGAGGATTGGTCAGAGAGGCTGAAATAGACGAAGAACGTGGGATCATCGATCTCGATGGCCAAGTTGCCTGAGGCCGGAGCAGGGGCCTTCAGTGGCAGCAGGAACGAGAGGGCGACCTGCTGGGGCTTCTCCATGGTCATCCTGGCCTCTCGCGGCTCGTCGAACCCTTGAGGCTTTCCCTTCACCTTCAAGGTCGTGAAGTAGTCGAATTCAGTGAGCCCGGCGGCGTTCTCGTTCGCCAACTCCTGCAGTTCATCCGAGGAGAGCTTGCCGTCGTTGTCCTTGTCCAGACCTTGAGTGACATAGGCCGTATAGGCCTCGTCGAACGTCCAGTGGTGGCGGATGCCCGTGACCTTGCCGTCGGGGGCGAAGACCACCTCCGCCTTGGCGGTGATCCACACATGGGGATGCGCGAAGGCAGGCAGGCTGAAGCCCGTCAGCAGGGAGGCGAGGCAGAGCGTGAGACCAAGGCGGCGTTTCATGTGTCGACTGTAACAGCAGCGCTTCCGGGACGTGTGGAAGCCGGGAAGCCAATATCTAGAGGCTTTATGGTTAATGGAGGCGAAACGAAGGCCGAAGCCCGCTCGATTGACGCGATCCGGCAATTATGTCAGCATTACTGACATAAATTCAAAAACCACCAAGAACCGGAAAACCGGCGAACGGGGCGAGAGGGCTCCAAGGAGGAACGGCATGGCCGAAGGTCATGTGGCGCTTCGTAGCGTTACGCTGGACGACAAGTACGATCTCACCAAAGATCATGTGTTCATCACGGGCACGCAGGCCGTCATACGCATGCTGCTGATGCAGCGCGAGCGGGACAGGCTGGCGGGCCTCAGCACGGCCGGCTTCGTCTCCGGCTATCGCGGCTCGCCCATCGGCGGCCTGGACCAGAACCTCTGGCGGGCCCGGAAGTGGCTTGAAGCCTCGAACATCGTTTTCCAGCCTGGCCTCAACGAGGAACTGGCGGCCACCGCCGTCTGGGGCTCCCAGCAGGCCGAGATCCGCGGCGACGGCAAGCATGACGGCGTGTTCGGCCTCTGGTACGGCAAGGGCCCGGGTGTCGACCGCTCCGGCGACGTGTTCCGCCACGCCAACATGGCCGGCTCCTCGAAGCACGGCGGCGTGCTCGCCCTGATGGGCGACGACCACACGGCCGAGTCTTCAACGGTCGCGCATCAGTCCGAATTCCACTTCGTCGACGTGATGATTCCGATCCTGAACCCGGCGGGCGTTCAGGAGATTCTCGATTATGGTCTCTACGGTTACGCCATGAGCCGCTTCTGCGGCACCTGGGTGGCGTTCAAGTGCGTGAAGGACAACATCGAGTCCACCGCCTCCGTTGACGGCTCCCTCGACCGCGTGAAGATCATCATGCCCGATGATTTCATCATGCCGCCCGGCGGGCTCAACATCCGCGCCCGCGACGGCGTGCTCGATCAGGAAGCGCGCCTTCAGGACTTCAAGCGTGACGCGATGATGGCGTTCGTGCGCGTCAACAACCTCAACCGGATCATCCTGTCGGGCGGACGCAACCCGAAGATCGGCATCATCACGGTCGGCAAGTCCTATCTCGACGTGCGCCAGGCACTCGATGAGCTCGGCCTCGACGAGGTGAAGGCGAACGACATGGGCCTGCGCCTCTACAAGGTCGCGTGCCCCTGGCCGCTCTCTCAAGCCGAGCTGTTGGAATTCGCTCAAGGCCTCGACAAGGTCATCGTCGTCGAAGAGAAGCGCTCCCTCATCGAGGTGCAGCTGCGCGAGGAGCTTTACGGCACCGCCAACCAGCCGCTCTGCATCGGCAAGAAGGACGAGGACGGTAACTGGCTCTTCCCCGTGAAGGGCGCGCTCGATCCGAACGACATCGCCATCGTCATCGGCGAGCGTCTTCTCGCCTACCACAACAACGACGACCTGCGCGGCCGCGTGGCGCGTCTTCGCCATGCGCAGGAGGTGCTGAAAGCCACCAACGACGTGGCGACCCGCGTGCCGCATTTCTGCTCCGGCTGCCCGCACAACACCTCGACCAAGGTGCCCGACGGCATGCGCGCCTATGCGGGCATCGGCTGCCATTACATGGTCCAGTGGATGGACCGCTCCACCGATGGCTTCACGCAGATGGGCGGCGAGGGCGCGAACTGGATCGGCGAGGCGCCGTTCTCCAAGCGCGGTCACGTGTTCCAGAATCTCGGCGATGGTACCTACAACCATTCCGGCATCCTGGCTCTGCGCTGGTCGATCGCGACCAAGACCAACGTCACCTACAAGATTCTCTTCAATGACGCGGTTGCCATGACCGGCGGTCAGAAGCACGAGGGCAGCCTGACCGTCGACATGATCGCCCGTCAGGTGCGCGAGGAGGGTGCTGATCGGATCGCTCTCGTCACCGACGAGCCGCACAAATATCCGAAATCGATCCGCTGGCCTGCGGGCATGACGATCCATCACCGCGACGAGTTGGACGCCGTGCAGCACGAGCTGGCGCAGATCCCGGGCGTCACGGTGATGATCTACGATCAGACCTGCGCCTCCGAGAAGCGCCGCCGCCGCAAGCGCGGCGAGTTTCCGGATCCGGACAAGCGCGTCATCATCAACGACCTCGTCTGCGAAGCCTGCGGCGATTGCTCCGTGCAGTCGAACTGCGTGGCCGTGCAGCCGGTGCAGACGGAGTTCGGCCGCAAGCGTCAGATCGACCAGTCGAACTGCAACAAGGATTTCTCCTGCGTGAGGGGCTTCTGCCCGTCCTTCGTGACGGTGCATGGCGCCAAGATCAAGAAGGCTGTGCCGGAGACGCTCTCGACGGATGGCATGACGCTCGCGCCGCTGCCCGATCCGGCGATCCCCGCCATCGACCGTACCTTCAACATCATCGTGACGGGTGTGGGCGGCACGGGCGTCGTGACCATCGGCGCGATCCTCGGCATGGCGGCGCATCTCGAGGGCAAGGGCATGGGCATGATCGACATGGCCGGCCTCGCGCAGAAGGGTGGCGCGGTCTACAGCCATGTGCGCCTCGCCAATAAACAGGAAGACATCCACGCGATCCGCGTGAGCGCCGAATCCGCTCACCTTGTTCTCGGCTGCGACCTCGTGGTGACGGGCACCAAGAAGGTGCTCGCCTCCGTGAAGCAGGGGCAGACGGCGCTTGTGGTGAACACCGCCGAGGTGATGCCCGGCGAGTTCACGCGCAATGCCGATTTCTCGCTGCCGACCGAGCGCCTGAAGCGCGCGATCAAGGGCGCTGCGGGCGAGAACGGCGCTGCCTTCGTGGACGCGACGGCGATTGCCACAGCGCTTCTCGGCAATTCGATTGCGGCCAATATGTTCATGCTGGGCTATGCCTATCAGGCCGGCCATGTGCCGCTGTCGGCCCGGGCCATCGAGAAGGCGATCGAGCTCAACGGCGAAGCGGTGAAGATGAATCTTTCCGCCTTCGAGTGGGGCCGCCGCGCGGTTGCTGAGCCTGAGCTGATCGCGACCATGATGAGTGAGCTGAAGGCGCCGAACGACGAGCTGAGGATCTCCGAGACCCTGGACGAGGTGATCGAGCGGCGCGTGAAGTTCCTGAGCGAGTATCAGAACAAGCGCTATGGCAAGCGCTATCGCATACACGTTCAGCGCGTGCGCGAGGCTGAAGGAAAGGCCGCTCCGGGCTCCACCGCGCTGACCGATGCGGTGGCACGCTCGCTCTTCAAGCTCATGGCCTACAAGGACGAGTACGAGGTGGCCCGTCTCTACACGGATGGTCACTTCGAGCGTCAGGTCGCCTCGACTTTCGAGGGCGAGAACCTGCGTTACGAGTTCCACATGGCCCCGCCCGTTCTGGCCAAGAAGGATCCGACGACCGGGATGCCGAAGAAGATGAGCTTCGGCCCGTGGATGATGAAGGCCATGCGCGTTCTGGCGAAGTTCAAGAGCTTACGCGGCACGCCGCTCGATGTCTTCGGCTACACGCACGAGCGTCGCACCGAGCGTGAGCTCATTCGCGAGTTCGAAGGACGCATCGGCGAGATCGTGTCAAAGCTCAATGCGGACAATCATGCGATTGCCGTTGGCCTCGCCAACATCCCGCAGAAGATCCGCGGCTTCGGCCATATCAAGGAGCGGAACCTCAAGACGGCGAAGGCGGAAGAGGCGGAACTGCTTGCCAAGTTCCGCGCCGAGCCGCAGCAGCCACTGCCGATTGCGGCGGAGTAAGACTTAAGACACGTCATGGCCGGGCTTGTCCCGGCCATCTCGTTTCGGAAAAGCGCCGCGTTTCACACAATCGGGATCACCGGCACAAGGCCGGTGATGACTGGTGGTGCTTTTTAGCCCCGCGCCTGGCTCACTTCCACGAAGCTCTTTGCGACCTTCGGCACGTTCTCCTCGTTGAGTCCTGCGACGCACATGCGGCCCGACCCCACGAGATAGACACCGTCCCGCTCGCGCATGGCGATGACCTGCTGCTCGGTGAGTCCTGTGAAGCTGAACATGCCGCGCTGGTTGAGCAGGAAGCCCACATCGACCTCGTTGGACAGGGCGCGGATGTGCTCGGCGAGAAGCTTGCGCACGGAATCCATGCGGGTGCGCATCTCATCGACCTCGCGGGTCCATTGGGCGCGAAGATCGTCGTTGCCGAGCACGGTGGCAACGAGAAGGCCGCCCATCATCGGCGGGCTCGAATAGCTGCGGCGCACCGCGAGCTTCAGCTGACCCAGGACGCGCCCGGCCTCGTCGCTGTCCTGACAGACGACGCTCAAGCCGCCGCAGCGCTCGCCGTAGAGCGAGAAGTTCTTGGAGAAGGAATTCGCCACAAAGCAGCTCGCGCGCTCCGCGTAGCGGCGCACGAAAGCGGCATCGGCATCGAGGCTCGTGCCGAAGCCCTGATAGGCCATGTCGAATACGACGATGTGGCGCTTGGCGACCAGCACATCCGTGACAGCAGCCTGCTGCTTCTCGTCAAGATCGACGCCGGTCGGGTTGTGGCAGACAGGCTGAAGAATCACGATGGAGCCGGAATCGGCGACTTCCAATGCCTTGACCATGCCGTCGAAGTCGACGGACCTGGTGGCGCGGTTCCAATACGGGTAGGTCGTCGTCTTGAAGCCCGCGCGCTGGAACAGGCCGTGATGGTTCTCCCAGGTCGGATCGCTGACGAGAACGGTGCGACCGGGGCAGTGCTTGGCCAAGAAATCGGCTGCGATGCCGACTGCGCCTGTGCCGCCGATGGTCTGGATCGTGGCGATGCGGTTGGTCTCACGAGCCGGATGCGTGTCGCCGAAGATCAGCTTCTGCACGCCCTCGCGATAGCCCGGGTGACCTTCCATCGGAAGATAAGGCCGTTCCGCAAAGCCGATGCGTTCATAGGCGGCCCTGACGGAGCCAAGCACCGGAAGACGGCCCTTCTCGTCCGTATAGACGCCGATGCTGAGATTGACCTTCTCTGAACGAGGATCGGCCTTGAAGCTGTCGTTGAGCGACAGGATAGGGTCGCCCGCGAAGGCTTCGACGCGTCCAAACAGTGATTCCGCCATGCTGACCTCCAGGCTCGTCGCGGCGCTGTGCCTCGCGAGAGCGTCATTGTTCCGCGAGAGACCTACCCGTTAGGCAGGCCCCCGGCAAGGTCGTTCAGGTGTCGAGCCGCCAATCTATCGGCTTCAAGCCCTTCTCGACGAGCCAGGCATTGGTGCGGCTGAAGGGACGGGTGCCTTTGAAATCGTTGAGGCGGTTGAGCGGGGAGGGGTGTCCCGCTTCGAGGACAAGATGCTTCTTCCGGTCGACGAGGGCGGCGCGTTTCCGGGCAGGCCCGCCCCACAGCAGGAAGACCACGGCAGGCTGCTGTTTCGAGATCGCGGTGATGGCCTGATCGACCAGTTCCGACCATCCGAACTTCACATGCGCGCCGGACTTGCCCTTCTCCACCGTCAGTGCCGTGTTGAGAAGCAGCACGCCTTGCTCGGCCCATTTCGTCAGGTCGCCTGATCTCGGCATGGGCACATCCAGATCCGCCGCCATCTCCGCGAGGATCGTGCGCAGGGATGCAGGCAGCCGTCGCGAGCCGCGATAGGAGAAGGCGAGGCCATGGGCATCACCGGGGGTCGGGTAGGGATCCTGGCCGAGAATGACGACCTTGACCTTGTCCAAGGGCGTCAGGATCAGGCTCGTGAAGACGAGATCAGGCGGCGGCAGGACATGGCCGCCCGCGGCAATCACCGCATCGACCTTTTCTGCCACGAGATCGGCGCTGCCGTCCTGGAAGAAGGGCAGCCTGAGCCAAGCGGCGGCCTGACTGTCGCGGCTGAACTCTGCAAGGGCTTGGGTAATGGAACCGGTCATGGAAAGCGACGCCTCGTGAAAAGTGCAGCATCGATGCGCTGAGAAGTCTCTAGACCAGATGGATGAAAATGGCATCACCACATGCCGGGCATCCGGGCGCCGAGGACATCGACAGGATGTTGCTTCTGTGACACGTTTCCGGCCTAGGCTTGGTGCCTGCCGCTATGGGCGCCGCCCGAAACGAGGATCTTCGATGATGCTGACTAGCCGACCCTCCGCTGCCCTGCGTGCCGGTTTCCTTGGATTGTCTCTGCTTCTGTCCGGCGCCGCCCTGGCGCAGGAAGCCGTGACCCTCCGCTTCGTCCAGACCAACGATATCGACCGCATGAGCCCAGAGAAGGGCCGCGGCGGGTTCGCAAGGCTGGCCACGGTGATCAAGGAAGAGAAGGCGAAGGGCAATGCCTTCTTCATCCATGCGGGCGACACCATCTCGCCCTCGCTCCTTTCGGGCTTCGACAAGGGTGCGCACATCATCGACATCCTGAACCGCATGGGCGTCGATGCCATGGCGCCGGGCAACCACGAGTTCGATCTTGGCCCCGACGCTTTCCGCGCCCGCATGAAGGAGGCCAAGTTCGACATTCTGGCCACCAACATCATCGACGGCAATGGCCTGCCCGAGAACACCAAGCCCGACAAGATGATCGAGGTGCAGGGCGTCAAGATCGGCTTCTTCGGCCTCACCACCGAGGACACGCCCATCGCCTCCAGCCCCGGCAACATCAGGTTCTCCTCCACCATCGACACGGCGCGCGCCAAGGCGAAGGAACTGCGTGGCAAGGGCGCGGACATCGTGGTCGCCATCGCCCACACGCCGCTGGAAGTCGACATGATCATCGCCCGCTCCGCCGGCGTCGACGTGATCATCGGCGGCCATGACGAGCACCTGCTCGCCTTCTATGACGGCAAGGTGACGCTGACCGAATCCGAGTCCCAGGGCAACTACATCACCATCACGGAGCTCGCCGTGAAGAAGGCCGAGAAGGACGGCAAGGTTACGGTTACCTGGGTGCCGAACTTCCGCATCGTGGACAGCGCGACAGTGAAGCCCGATCCGGAGATCGAGGCCGTGGTGAAGGGCTATGAGGACAAGCTCTCCAAGGAGCTCGACATCGATATCGGCGTGACGGAAACACCCCTCGACAGCCGCCGCGCCACCGTTCGTGGCGGCGAGGCTGCCATGGGTAACCTGATCGCCGATGCGCTCAAAAGCTCCGTCGGTGCCGATGTGGCCATCACCAATGGCGGCGGCATCCGTGCGGACAAGCAATACGAGGCCGGCCAGAAGCTGACCCGCCGCGATATCCTGGCGGAGATGCCCTTCGGCAACACCACGGTTCTGCTGGAGGTCAAGGGCGAGCAGATCAAGGCCGCACTGGAGAACGGCGTAAGCCAGGTGCGCGAGCTCGGCGGCCGCTTCCCGCAGGTTTCCGGCATCGTGGCCGAAATCGACCTGAAGGAGCCGGTCGGCAGCCGCGTGAAATCGGTGAAGATCAATGGCGAGCCGCTCGATCCGGCCAAGACCTACAAGCTCGCCACCAACGACTTCATGGCCCGCGGTGGCGATGGCTACCGCATGTTCACGGAAGCCAAGTCCCTTATCGACGTCTCGGCCAGCCAGCTCATGGCAAGCCAGGTGATCGACTATGTGGCGAAGGCCGGGAAGGTCGCGCCGAAGGTTGAGGGACGCATCGTCCTGCGCTGATCCTGCGGTCGATCACTCATTCGCCGGGGCCTGCCGCGGGTCTCGGCGTTTTATTTTTCAAGGTGGAGGGGTCATAATTTACCCTTTCCATCTCTCGCCCTTGCTGTGCCATGTTTGGCGCTCATTCAAGCGAATCGCAGCATCAAAGCGACTTCATTCATTGCAGTTTTCACTCCATACCGAACGTTCCAGCTCGTCCTTCAAGCGCCGCCGTCAATTGCTGGCACGCGGCCGCCTGACCCTGATCATGGGCTGGTTCGGCGTTTTCTTCATTCTCATCACGTTCGGCTACATTGCCTGGGAACAGCGTAACCGCCTGATTCAGCGCAACGAGCAGGAGATTGCCAGCAACGCCTATTTCCTGGCGGATCATACGGCTCGCCTTCTCGAAGTCGCCGACCTCACCCTGAAGCAGGTGGCAGTCCTGGTCGAAGGGGACAACTGGGACCTGATCGAGACGTCCAAACCCCATTGGCAGCACCTGGTCACCATCAAGGAAACACTGCCGTATTTCGACAATCTCTGGCTCAATGACTCGAATGGGCGCCTGCGGTTGACGACGGCAGGGTTCCCGACCCCGCCCTCGAACGTGGCGGACCGGGATGCTTTCAAGGCACAAGCCAAGTCGGATCAGGGGCTGTTCGTCGGGGAGCCGATTATCGGGCGCGTCACGAAGCTGCCGACCTTCATGATCAGCCGTCGCCTCGATGGCCAGGATAACGCCTTCCATGGCATCGTCTCGGCCACCGTGGCCCTGTCCTATTTCGAAACCTATTGGGGCAAGCTTCGCCTGCCGAAGGGTAGCCGGGTTACCTTGGTGCGTGCCGCCGATGCGGCAATCATCGCTCAGCTTCCGTTATCGCCCGACGGGCTGTCTTTCTTCCCCATCGACAAGGCTGCCCTTGATAGAGCAATCGCGGGCAATGCCGTGGCGGGTACTTACTCCTTCCTGAGCAGGGGCGAAGAGCGGACGGGAGCCTACCGCAGGGTCGGCGAGATGCCGCTCTACATCAATGTCAGCATTCCCAATAATGCCTATTGGGGACCCTGGACCATCCAGATGAAGCTCTACGGCGCCTTCGCGCTGATCGCGTTCCTGGCACTGGCGGCCCTCACGGCCCTGGCATCTCAGCAGTTCCGGGAGCAGGCCGCCACGGAGGCTTTCCTGCAGAAGGAAGTGGCGCTTCGCACCAGCGAGTTGCAGACGGAAACGGCGGCTCTCGAAGTGCTGAACCGGACGGGGCGGGCTCTTGCGGCCGAGCTCGATGTGGACCGGCTGATCGAGAACGTGGTCGAGGCGGCGGTGCTTCTCACCGGCGCGCAGGCCGGTGCCTATTTCTCCAACCGAGGCGATGCCTCCGTGGCCGGCACGCGCGCGGAGGAGTATGGACTCTACACTTCCGGAGGCTCCCGCTCCGCTTTTGCGAAACTCCCCATCGACCAGATCTGCACGGCGGTCTTCGACCAGGGCAGGATCATCCGGTTCGACGACATCGCGGACGATCCCGAGCTCGGAGCCGCATCCGCCGATCCTCATTCTCATGATCGCGCCAGGGTGCGCAGCGTCATGGCGATTCCTGTCTCGTCGCGCACCGGGCAGATCCAGGGTCTTCTGCTCTTCGCCCATGAGCGGGCAGGGGCTTTCACGGAGCGTGCCGAGCGCCTCGTGACAGGCCTCGCCGCCCAGGCGGCCGTTGCGCTTGAGAACGGACGCCTTTATCAGGAAGCCCAGTACGAGATCGAGGAGCGCAGGCAGGCGCAGAATCAGCAATCCTTCCTCATCCGTGAGCTGCACCACCGGGTGAAGAACACACTTGCGACCGTGCAGGCCGTGGTTGGCGCTACTGCACGCTCCACCTCGAACATCGACGAGTTCTACAAAGCCTTCGTGGGGCGCATCGTCTCGCTCGCGAACACGCATTCGCTGCTCACCGAAGCGCTGTGGCAGACCGCGCCGCTTCGCGAGATCCTGGAGAAGGAACTCAAGCCCTACAACGATGTGCGGGGTGAGCGGATCACGCTCGAAGGCCCGACCGTGGAGCTGCCCTCCGAGATCGCTGTGCCTATCGGCATGGCCATTCACGAATTGACGACGAATGCCGCAAAATATGGCGCTCTCTCCATGCGTAACGGCAAAGTTTCCGTGACGTGGGATGTGCATGGCGAAGACGACGAGAAGCGTCTCACCATGGCCTGGCAGGAGCGGGGCGGGCCCAGCGTGTCCCAGCCGGACCGGCAAGGCTTCGGCTCCCGCCTGCTGCATCGGGTCTTGACGACGCAGCTCAATGCCAAGGTTGAGGTCGATTACGATCCGGCGGGCCTGCGTGTCGCCATCGACGCGCCGCTCCAGGCCACCGCGAACTTGAGCCCGCCGATCTCACGGCCGGCATGAGACCCGCAGCAATGTGAAACACGAACACATTGGCGTAACAGACAAAAAGCCACTATCTAGAGCGCCATCAACGAGCGGGCTCCATGCCGGACTCCACTGCAAGGGCTTTTGTCAATGAACGAACGTGTCAACGTGACCGGAACGGGCCAGGGCGTGCGCCCGGTGGATCACCCGCCCGCGAGGTCGGGTCGGATCGGCGTGCTTCTGATGAATCTCGGAACGCCGGAAGGAACCACCTATTGGCCCATGCGGCGCTACCTCAAGGAGTTTCTCTCCGACCGCCGCGTGATCGAAACGCCGCGCCTCCTGTGGTGGCCGATCCTCAATCTGATCATTCTCACCAAGCGTCCCGGGCCCAAGGGTCGCGATTACGCCTCGATCTGGAACAACGAGCTCGACGAGGGGCCGCTCAAGACGATCACCCGCAATCAGGCCGAGAAGGTGACGGCGCATCTGAAGAGCATCGCCGGCGACAAGATCACTGTCGACTGGGCGATGCGCTACGGCAAGCCCGAGGTCCGTGAGCGCATCCAGGCGCTGCTCGATCAGGGTTGCGATCGCATCCTGCTTGTACCGCTCTATCCGCAATATGCGGCGGCGACCTCTGCGACCGCTTGCGATCAGGCCTTCCGCGCGCTGATGGATATGCGCTGGCAGCCGACCGTGCGCGTCTCGCCGCCCTATCACGACGATCCGGTCTACATTGAATCCGTCGTCGCCTCGATGAAGCAGGAACTCGCCAAGCTCACCTTCGAGCCGGAGGTGATCCTCGTCTCATTCCACGGCGTGCCGAAAGAATACCTGCTCAAAGGCGATCCCTATCACTGCCAATGCGTGAAGACCTGGCGCCTGATGCGCGAGGCTTTCGGCTGGCCGGCCGACAGGTTCCGCATGAGCTTCCAGTCGCGTTTCGGCACGGCGGAATGGCTGCAGCCCTATACGGACAAGACGGTCGAAGCACTGGCGAAAAGCGGCGTGAAGCGCATGGCGATCGTCGCACCCGGCTTCTCCGCCGATTGCCTGGAGACTCTGGAAGAGCTCAACGGCGAGAACCGCGAGATCTTCATGCACAACGGCGGCGAGGAATTCGCCTATCTGCCGTGCCTCAACGATTCTCCGGAAGGCATGCGCGTGATCAATCACATCGTGGAGCGCGAGCTTCAGGGCTGGATCTGAAGCGACCGTCTCGAAGGAGAGACCAAAATGCGCTGGATCCTCTTTCGAGACGCAGCCTACGGCTGCTTCTCAAGACGAGGTCTGCTTGGAACGCCCCGGTTTGGGATGCTCTAGTCGGCCTCGCTGCTTTCGGCTAGCTTAGCCTCTGCAACTGCGTTGCTTGGGGGCTGAAGGATGTTTGGTGGTTTCGATATCTTCGTGATCGTTCTCGTACTCGTGGTCGTGGTGACGATCGCAATGGGGGTGAGAACGGTTCCGCAGGGCTATGCCTATACGGTCGAGCGCTTCGGGCGTTACTCGCGCACGCTGACCCCCGGCCTTGCTCTGATCGTTCCCTATATCGACCAGATCGGCAAGAAGGTGAATGTCATGGAGCAGGTGCTCGACATTCCGAGCCAGGAAGCCTTCACCCGCGACAACGCGGCCGTCACCATCGATGCCGTGGCCTTCTTCCAGGTGCTCGATGCAGCGCGTGCGTCCTACGAGGTGGCCGATCTCAATCAGGCGCTCATGGTGCTGACGATGACCAACATCCGCACGGTCGTCGGCTCCATGGATCTCGATCAGCTCCTGTCCCACCGTGATGAGATCAACGAACGCCTGCTGAGCGTCGTCGATGCCGCTGCCTCACCATGGGGCGCGAAGGTCACGCGCGTCGAGATCCGGGACATCATCCCGCCGCAGGATCTTGCCGGCGCCATGGCACGCCAGATGAAGGCCGAGCGTGAGAAGCGCGCCGCAGTGCTCGAAGCGGAAGGCTTGCGGCAGGCGGAAATCCTGCGCGCGGAAGGTGAGAAACAAGCACAGATTCTGTCAGCCGAAGGCCGCAGGGAAGCGGCATTCCGTGACGCGGAGGCGCGCGAGCGTTTGGCCGAAGCGGAAGCGAAGGCAACCGGCATGGTGAGCGATGCAATCACGCGCGGCGATCTTAATGCCGCCAACTTCATCGTGGCGGAAAAATACATCGACGCCATCCGCAGTCTCGCGACAGCTCCCAACCAGAAGGTCGTGATCGTGCCCATCGAAGCGGCGGGACTTGCCGGTACGCTCGGCGGCATCGCGGAGCTTACGAAATCCGTATTCGGAGGTGATGGCAGCGCGCCCGCTTTGAAGGCGACACGCAGCGTGCCTGCCGTCACGAAGGGAGCGGAGCGCTCATGATCCGCGATGCATTCGTCAGCCTGGGAGCCTGGAGCTGGCTCATTCTCGGCGTCGTGCTGATCGGCGTTGAATTGGTGGCGCCCGGCATTTTCTTTCTGTGGCTCGGGCTTGCTGCCATTGCGACGGGCCTGCTCGATGCGGCGCTCGATCTGTCCTGGCAGGCAGCCTTTATCGTTTTTGCTTTACTTGCCGTCGCGGCGGTGGTGCTGGGACGGTTCGTGACCCGCTCGAAGACGCAGTCCCAGCAGGCGGAGCCTTACCTCAACCAACGTGGGCAGGCGCTCGTTGGCCAGGTGTTCACGCTGGAAACGCCGATCAAGGGTGGAGAAGGGCGCATCCGGGTTGGCGACAGCTCATGGCGCGTCATGGGTGCCGACCGCTTCAAGGGGGCCAAGGTCCGCGTCGTGCGTGTCGAAGGCTCGACGCTTGTCGTGGACGATCCTTAAAAAGCGGTAGGGATTATGCCACGCCGGCGCGCAGCAGATCGAGATAATGCACAAGCCCGATGGGCCTGTTGTTCTCGACCACGATCAGCGACGTGATGCGTGCGGTTTCCTCGATCTCGAGCGCGGTGGCCAGCAGCGCATCCGGCGCGATGGTGCGCGGCGTACGTGTCATGATTGCCGTGACCGGCAAGGTGCCGAGATCGGGGCGCAGGTTGCGGCGCAGATCGCCGTCGGTGACGATGCCGGCGAGCGTGCCGTCCGCATTCACCACGATCACCGAGCCGAAGCCCTTGCGGCCGATCTCCTCGATGGCCTGATCCATCCGCGCATCAACGCCGACGATCGGCAGTCGCTCGTCCTTGTGCATGATGTCGCGCACCAGTTTCAGGCGCGCGCCGAGCTTGCCGCCCGGATGGAACACGCGGAAGTGCTCCGCCGTGAAGCCACGTTTTTCGAGCAACGCAATGGCGAGCGCATCGCCCAACGCGAGCTGAATGGTTGTCGAGGTGGTCGGCGCAAGCCCGTTGGGGCAGGCTTCCCTGGCCTTGGGCAGCGCCAGGCAAATGTCGGCGGCCTGCCCCAGGGTCGAGCCTGCATTCGAGGTGAAAGCGACCAGCGGCACCCGGAAACGCTTGGCGTAGCCAATGATGTCGGCCAGCTCCGTCGTCTCGCCGGACCAGGACAGCGCGAGAATCACGTCCTCCGCCTGCACCATGCCGAGGTCGCCGTGGCTGGCTTCAGCGGGGTGGACGTAATGGGCGGGGGTGCCGGTGGAGGCGAAGGTGGCGGCGATCTTGCGGCCCACATGGCCGGACTTGCCCATGCCGGTCACGATCACCCGGCCTCTGGCGGCGGCTATCGTCTCGACGGCAGCGGTGAAGAGGGGGCCGAGCCCGTTGCCGATGGCGTCCATCAGGATGGTCAGGCCTTCGCGCTCGGTTTCGAGCGTGCGGAGGGCCGAGGTGACGGCCTGGTCGGGCGAGGCGGATTGGGTCTGTGCAAGTGCCATGGCCGCCCCTCTAGCATATCGGGGCGGCCCTATGTAACCCTGGAGCCTGATTACTTTTGGCGCAGGAAGGCTTCCAGTTCCTGGCGGAAGGCGGAGCCCAGATCCTCGCGCTCCAGGGCATAGGCCACGTTGGCCATGAGGAAGCCGATCTTCGAGCCCGTATCGTAGGTCTTGCCCTCGTACTTCATGCCGAAGAACTGCTGCTCCTTCATCAGGCGAATCATCGAGTCGGTAAGCTGGATCTCGTTGCCCGCGCCGCGCTCCTGGGTGGAGAGCAGGTCGAAGATCTGGGGCTGCAGGATGTAACGGCCTGAGATGATGTAGTTCGAGGGTGCCGTGCCCTTCGGCGGCTTTTCCACCATCCCGGTGATCTCGAAGGTCTGGCCGAATTCCCGGCCCACCGAGACGATGCCGTATTGATGGGTCTGATCGTCCGGCACCTGCTCCACGGCGATGATGTTGCCGCCATGCTTCTCGTAGGCCGCGATCATCTGTTCCATGGAACCACGGCTGAGCATGTCCGGGAGAATGACCGCGAAGGGCTCGTCGCCCACGAGTTCACGGGCGCACCACACCGCATGCCCCAAGCCCAACGGCTCCTGCTGGCGGGTAAAGCTCGTCTGACCGGCCTGAGGCTGATCCCTGGCCAGAAGCTCCAGCTCCTTGGCCTTGCCGCGCGCCTCGAGGGTCTGATTCAGCTCATAGGCGATGTCGAAATGATCCTCGATCACGGCCTTGTTGCGGCCCGTGACGAAGATGAAATGCTCGATTCCGGCGGCCCGGGCCTCATCCACCACATGCTGCACCACGGGACGGTCCACCACGCACAGCATCTCCTTCGGCACTGCCTTGGTTGCGGGAAGGAAACGGGTGCCGAGACCGGCAACAGGAAGAACTGCTTTGCGAATGCGCTTCATCGATTAAGCCATGTTTGAGCAGGAAGAGGGGGGACAATCTAAGGCAGGACAAGGAAAAGAAAACCGCTCACTGTCAAGCTTGAGGTCCCTGTAACACCGAATACCCTACCTTTTGCACTGGTGTTGCATCGTCTATGAAGCCCTGGACCTGAATTGAAGCTGAAGCGTTTTGGGTGAGCTGCTGGAGCATCGGACCTGAAAGTGGATTTGCACTTTCGGGTCCGATGCTCCTTTCTATACAAAGCGCATCGTTGGAAGCGGAAAATCGGGTCCACTTTTCGCTGACGCGGCCCTTCGGGTCCGCACGATGCGCTAAGTCGGGCAGGCTTTAGGAGGATGAAAATGGCGGTACTGGTCACGGGTGGCGCGGGATATATCGGAAGCCACATGGTGCTCGAGCTCCTGGATGCGGGCGAGCAGGTGGTGGTTCTCGACAATCTGTCCACCGGTTTCCGCTGGGCCGTCCCTTCCGAGGCCACTCTCGTCGTGGGCGATGTGGGCGATCAGGCCTTGGTGACCAGGGTCATCGAGGAGCACGGGATCGACAGCATCATGCATTTCGCAGCCCGGATCGTGGTGCCGGAATCGGTCACCGATCCGCTGGGCTATTACTCCAACAACACCGTCAGGACGCGCGCTCTCATCGAGACGGCCGCCCAGACGGGAATCAAGAACTTCGTCTTCTCCTCGACGGCCGCCGTCTATGGCAATGCCGAGGCTCCGCTGCTCACCGAGGACATGCCGCTCTCGCCGATCAATCCTTACGGGCGCAGCAAACTTATGAGCGAGTGGATGCTCCAGGACGCCCATACGGCCCATGGTCTTCGCTACGCCATCCTGCGCTATTTCAACGTGGCGGGCGCAGACCCCAAGGGCCGTTCGGGTCAATCGACACCTCAGGCCACCCATCTCATCAAGGTGGCAGCTCAGGCCGCCCTCGGCCAGCGGCCCTATCTCGACGTGTTCGGCACGGACTACGCGACGCCCGACGGCACCTGCGTGCGCGACTACATCCAGGTGAACGACCTCGCCCGGGCCCACCTCGTGGCCCTGAAGTCCCTGCGCGAAGGTGGCGATTGCGCCATCATGAATTGCGGCTATGGCCACGGCGCTTCGGTGCTGGAGGTCGTGGACGTGGTGAAGAAGGTCTCCGGCGTCGATTTCGAGGTGCGCCTGAGCCCCCGCCGCCCGGGTGATCCGGCTCAGCTCGTGGCCAAGGTCGACAGGATCCGCAATCTCGGCTGGCAGCCGCAGCACGACAACCTTCCGGAAATCGTCGATCAGGCCCTGCGCTGGGAGCGCATCCTGGCGGAGCGAAAGGCCGCATAAGGACTACCTATAAGGCTATCTATCAACCGGCTGTTAACTCTCTTAGTGTCGCAATGGCAGGGTTCCTTCCACCCTGTCTCCGTGAGCGACATTCATGTCCCTGCCGTTTTTCCCGGTGCGCCGCTTCTGCGGTGCCCTCCTTCTCGGTCTGAGCGTCACCATCGGTGTGGAGGGATGGACACGTCCCGCTCAGGCGCAGGAGGTCTCCGACGCCGGGTTCCAGCGCTTCGTGCAGAGCCTGTGGCCGGCCGCGAAGGCGCGAGGGATTTCCCGCGCCACTTTCGACGAGGCCTTCCGGGGCGTTCTGCCTGACCCCAAGATCATCGCGCTCACCAGGAAGCAATCCGAGTTCGTCCGTCCGATCTGGGACTACATCAACGGTTCCATCTCGGCCCAGCGCCTGCAGCGGGGCCGTGAGATGAATGCCGAATGGTCGAAGACCTTGGCGGCCGTCGAGAAGACCTATGGCGTTCCGCGCTCCGTGGTGCTTGGCGTCTGGGGCATGGAGACCAATTTCGGCAGCTTCACGGGCTCGATCTATGCTGTGCGGGCGCTAGCGACGCTGGCCTTTACGGGCTACCGGGGCGACTTCTTCAAGGAGGAGCTGCTCATCGCGCTCCAGATCCTGGACGAGGAGCATATCGGCCGGGACAAGATGCTGGGATCCTGGGCTGGTGCCATGGGCCAGACCCAGTTCATGCCGTCGAGTTTCATGCAATTCGCCGTGGACGGCAACCGGGACGGGGTCCGCGATATCTGGTCCTCGGTGCCGGACGCCATGGCCTCCACCGCCAATTACCTGCGCCAGAAGGGCTGGGAGCCGGGATTACCCTGGGGCTTCGAGGTCAAGCTGCCGCAGGGCTTCGATTTTCGTCACCTGAAGCAGGGCTTCGCCCAGTGGCAGGCACTGGGCATTCGCCGGCTGGACGGCAAGGCCATGCCGCGGGCGGGCGAGGCGAGCCTGTTCCTGCCGGGCGGGGCGAATGGTCCGGCCTTCCTGGTCACCAGCAACTACGATGTGATCAAGAGCTACAACTCGTCCGATGCCTATGCCATGGGCGTGGCGCATCTCGGCGACCGGATCATGGGTGGGCTGCCGATCCAAGGGGCATGGCCCAAGGAACAGCCCATGCTCGGCAAGGACGAACGGCAGGAATTGCAGCAGCGCCTGGCCCGGCTCGGCTTCTACGAGGGCGCGACGGACGGCAAGTTCGGCTCCAAGACGCGGGAGGCCGTGCGGAACTTCCAGCTCCGCCGTGGCTTGATACCCGATGGTTATGCCGATTACGCGGTCCTGCGCGAATTGCGCGCTGCCCGCTGACAGGTCCGGCTGAGGCTCTATAACAGGGTGGACCGGACCGAAGTGGAACCACCCATGCGTTTGCTGACGATCCTTCGCCTCATGACTTTAGGCCTGCTTCTCGCCTTGGGGAGCGGGGCTCCGGTCATGGCGCAGGGCTACTACTATCAGCAGCCGCCAAGCGCTCCGGCCTATCGTGATCCTCGCGCCTACCCGCCCGGCTATTATCCAGGCAAGCTCGTTCAACCGGCCCAGCCTCGGCAGGGCTTCAGCCTGCGCCGCTTCTTGGGCGTTCCGGACGATCCACCCCCGCCCGCGCGCCAGCCTGTCGCCAAGCCGCGCAAGACTCCTCCGCCGGCCACTGTCGCTCGTCCTGAAAAGCCTAAAGTTAACCCCACCACCCATGTGGTGGTCTTTGGCGATTCCCTTGCCGAGTTCGCGCGCCAAGGTCTCGATGCGGTCTATGCCGAGAACCAGGACGTGGCGATCGTGGGCAAGATCCGGGGCAGCAGCAACCTGGTGCGCAGCGACCCGGCGGAATGGCCGAACTTCATCAAGTCGACCCTCGATTCCGGACAAAAAGCAACACTCGCCGTCGTCATGCTGGGCTTGAGCGACCGTCAGGCCCTGCAGGAGGGCGAGGACAGGATCGAGCTTCTCTCCGCTCGCTGGAAGGACATCTACACCCAGCGTGTCGATGCCATCCTCGACACCTTCAACGAGCGCAACATCCCCGTGGTCTGGATTGGCCTGCCGCCCATGAAGAGCAGCAAGCTCTCCGAGGATCTCATGGCCATGAACGAGGTCTACCGCGAAAGCGTGCAGCGCCATGGGGCGGCTTACGTCGATATCTTCCCCGGCTTCGTGGACGACGAGAACCGCTACACCTCCTTCGGACCGGATGTGGACGGCGAGCCTGCGCGGCTTCGCACCGATGACGGCGTGTCCTTCACCAAGGCAGGCGCGCGCAAGGTCGCCCACTTCGCCGACGTGGAGATCAAGAAGATTTTGGAATCGGTGCGCACCGGCGCGCCGGTTGCGGCAGCACCTGCGGATGGCCAGCCTGTCACGAACATCGAAGCGGCCATTCCCGCGCCGCCTGATCCTGCCGTTCCGGTTGCACTTCCCGCCAAGCCGCTCGTCGGCCCCGTGCTGCCGCTGACGCGCCAGGATGTGGCGCCTGGCGGAACGCTGGTTTCCGGCACGCCAAAGCTCAACGGTGATAACGCCTATCCCGTCCAGCGCGCCCTGCGCACGGGTATCGCACCGAGCTCCCGCCCCGGACGCGCCGACGATTTCCGCTGGCCGCGGAGTTAAGCAGCAACACGAAACGAACAAGGCAGCCCGATCCACTGGATCGGGCTGCCTTCCTTATTGGCCTGAGCCGTGTGATCAAACCGGCAGATTGCTTTCACCCATCAGGTAGGTGTCGATAGCACGCGCTGCCTGGCGGCCTTCGCGGATTGCCCAGACCACGAGGGACTGGCCGCGGCGCATGTCGCCGGCCACAAAGACCTTGTCGTTCGAGGTCCTGTAGCTCTTGTCATCGGCGACCACGTTGCCGCGCCGATCGATAGTGACGCCGGACTGCTCCAGCAGGCCTTCCCTCACGGAGCCTGCAAAGCCGATGGCGATGAAGACGAGATCGGCCTTGAGCATGAACTCGCTGCCCGGAATGGGCTGGCGCTTCTCGTCGACGCGCGCGCATTGCACGCCGATCACCTGACCCTTCTTGCCTTCGATGCCGAGGGTTGCTGCCTGGAACTCGCGCTCGGCGCCTTCGGCTTGGCTGGAGGAGGTGCGCATCTTCGTCGGCCAATAGGGCCACACGGTCAGCTTGTTCTCGCGCTCCGGAGGCTTGGGGCGAATGTCGAGCTGCGTCACGGAGAGCGCGCCCTGACGGAACGCGGTGCCGACGCAGTCGGACGCCGTGTCGCCGCCGCCGATGACGACCACATGCTTGCCGTTCGCAAGGATCGGCTCCGCCGTCACCTCTTCACCGCCGACGCGCTGGTTCGACTGCGTGAGATACGGCATCGCGTAATGCACGCCCTTCAGATCCTGGCCCGGCAGGTTCGGATTGCGCGGATCTTCCGCGCCGCCGGCGAAGAGCACCGCATCGTATTCGTTGTGGAGCGAGGCGAAGCTGCGATCCACGCCGATGTTGACGCCGCAATGGAAGATGACGCCTTCGGCCTCCATCTGCTTCACGCGACGGTCGATGTGGTACTTCTCCATCTTGAAGTCCGGAATGCCGTAGCGCAGCAGACCGCCGGGCTTAGCCTGACGCTCGAACACATGCGCCTCATGGCCTGCGCGAGCGAGCTGCTGTGCAGCCGCGAGACCCGCAGGACCGGAGCCGATGATGGCGACGCGCTTGCCCGTCGAGATCTCGGCAGGCTCGGGCTTGATGAAGCCCATCTCCCATGCCTTGTCGGCGATGGCCTGCTCGATCGTCTTGATGGTGACCGGCTGGTTTTCGAGATTGAGCGTGCACGCCTCCTCGCACGGAGCGGGGCAGATGCGGCCCGTGAACTCGGGGAAGTTGTTGGTGGTGTGGAGGTTGCGCGCGGCCTCCTCCCAATCGTTCTGCCAGACGAGATCGTTCCAGTCGGGAATCTGGTTGTGCACCGGACAGCCCGTCGGTCCGTGGCAGAAGGGAATGCCGCAATCCATGCAGCGTCCCGCCTGCTTCTTCAGATCGTTGTCGTCGAGCGGCAGCGTGAACTCACGGAAGTGGCGCACGCGCTCACCGGCGAGCTCGTATTTCTGCTCCTGCCGGTCGTATTCGAGAAAGCCTGTGACCTTACCCATCGGTTTGCCCCTTAATCCTTATTCCGCTGCCTGCAGGTTCCGGAGACGATCCATCTCCTGGAGCGCGCGACGGTATTCAACCGGCATCACCTTCACGAACTTGGTGCGGAAGGTCGCCCAGTTGTCGAGGATCTCCTTCGCACGGGCCGAACCCGTATAGGTGTGGTGATTGGTGATCAGCTGCATCAGGCGCTCTTCGTCAGGGCCGGACATGTTGGCCATGATGTCGATGCGGCCCTTCGTCTCCAGATCGCCGCCGTGATGGTGGAGACGACGCATGAGGTCCTCCTCCTCCTCGACGGGTTCGAGATCGACCATGGAGAGATTGCAGCGCTTGGAGAACGTGCCGTCCTCGTCGAGCACATAGGCGATGCCGCCCGACATGCCCGCGGCGAAGTTGCGGCCCGTCTGACCGAGCACGACCACGAGGCCGCCGGTCATGTATTCGCAGCCGTGATCGCCCGTTCCTTCCACCACCGCGATGGCGCCGGAATTGCGCACGGCGAAACGCTCGCCCGCCACGCCGCGGAAGTAGGCCTCGCCGGAGATCGCACCATACATCACGGTGTTGCCGACGATGATCGAGCGCTCGGGCGTGGCCTTGGTGTCGGGCGACGGCTTGATGATCAGCTTGCCGCCGGACAGGCCCTTGCCGACATAATCGTTTGCAACGCCTTCCAGGTTCAGCGTCACGCCGGCCGCCAGCCATGCGCCGAAGCTCTGGCCTGCCGTGCCCTTCAGGTTCACGGTGATCGTGTCGTCGGGCAGGCCCTCATGGCCGTAGCGCTTGGCGACTTCGCCGGAGAGCATCGCACCCGCCGAACGGTCGGAGCTGCGGATGCTCGCCTCGATCGCGACGGCTTCGCCCTTCTCAAGAGCAGGACCAGCCTGCGCGATGAACTCGCGGTCGAGCACGTTCGCGATGGGATGAACCTGACGCTCCTGGTGACGGATTGCGACGGATGCCGGCACCTCCGGCTTGTGGAAGAGCTTCGTGAAGTCGAGGCCCTTCGCCTTCCAGTGGTTGATGGCCACGTTCTTGTCGAGCAGGTCGGACTGGCCGATCATCTCGTCGAGCGTGCTAAAGCCCATCTCCGCCATCAGCTCCCGCACTTCCTCGGCGACGAAGAAGAAGTAGTTGATGACGTGCTCAGGCAAGCCCTTGAAGCGCTTGCGCAGCACCGGATCCTGCGTGGCGACGCCGACCGGGCAGGTGTTCAGATGGCACTTGCGCATCATGATGCAGCCAGCAGCGATCAGCGGCGCGGTCGAGAAGCCGTACTCGTCAGCACCAAGCAGGGCCGCGATCACCACGTCACGGCCGGTGCGCAGGCCGCCGTCGGCCTGCAGCGCCACGCGGCCGCGCAGGCGGTTGAGCACGAGGGTCTGCTGCGTCTCGGCCAAGCCGATTTCCCATGGCGAGCCCGCATGCTTGAGCGAGGTGAGGGGGGACGCGCCCGTGCCGCCCTCGAAGCCTGAGATCGTGATGTGATCGGCGCGTGCCTTGGCGACACCTGCCGCAACCGTGCCGACGCCGACTTCCGCGACCAGCTTCACGGAGACATCAGCTGCCGGGTTCACGTTCTTCAGGTCGAAGATCAGCTGCGCGAGATCCTCGATCGAGTAGATGTCGTGGTGCGGCGGCGGGGAGATGAGGCCCACGCCCGGAGTCGAGTGGCGCACGCGGGCGATCTTGTTGTCGACCTTGTGGCCGGGGAGCTGACCGCCTTCGCCGGGCTTGGCGCCCTGCGCGACCTTGATCTGCATCATGTCCGCGTTGACGAGATATTCCGTCGTCACGCCGAAGCGGCCGGAAGCGACCTGCTTGATGGCGGAACGCTTGGAACGTCCGTCGGGCAGCGGCTTGAAGCGCTCCGGCTCCTCGCCGCCTTCACCGGTGTTGGACTTGCCGCCGATGGCATTCATGGCAAGCGCGAGAGTCTCGTGGGCTTCCTTCGAGATCGAGCCGAAGGACATGGCGCCCGTGGAGAAGCGCTTCACGATCTCCTGCGCAGGCTCGACGTCGCTTAAGGGCACCGGCGCGCGGCCCGTCTCTTCCGCCTTCTTGATGCGGAAGAGGCCACGGATGGTCTTGAGCTCGTTGTCCTGCTCGTTCACGAGGCGAGCATATTCGCGATAGCGCTCCTGCGCGTTGAGGCGAACGGCATGCTGCAATGTGGCCACCGTATCCGGGTTCCAGGCATGCACTTCGCCCCGCTGACGGAAGGCGTATTCACCGCCGACATCAAGCGAGTTGCGATAGATCGGCGCGTCGCCGAAGGCGTCGCGATGACGACGCACATTCTCTTGCGCCACCTCGTCCATGCCGATGCCTTCGATGGAGGTCGCGGTGCCGAAGAAATCACGCGCCACGAATTCGGAACGAAGACCGACGGCGTCGAAGATCTGCGCGCCGCAATAGGACTGGTAGGTGGAGATGCCCATCTTGGACATCACCTTCAACAGGCCCTTGCCGATCGACTTGATGTAGCGCTTCACCGCTTCATCCGCGTCCACCTCTTCCGGCAGCTCGCCGGCCTCATGCATGGCTTCGATGGTCTCGAAGGCGAGATACGGATTGATCGCTTCCGCACCATAGCCGGCCAAGCAGGCGAAATGATGGATCTCACGCGGCTCGCCGGATTCGAGCACGAGACCGACTGAAGTGCGCAGGCCCTTGCGGATCAGGTAATTGTGCACGGCAGCCGTCGCGAGCAGCGCCGGGATCGGAATGCGATCCGGGCCCACCATGCGGTCGGACAGGATGATGATGTTGTAGCCGCCATGGACCGCTGCTTCCGCGCGATCGCAGAGACGGTCGAGCGCGCCGTCGAGGGCGGAAGCGCCGAGCTCCGCCGGATAGGTGATGTCGAGCGTCTTCGTGTCGAAGCGATCCTCGAAATGGCCGATGCAGCGGATCTTCTCCAGGTCCTCGTTGGTGAGGATCGGCTGGCGAACCTCGAGGCGCTTGCGGCGCGAGGTGCCTTCGAGATCGAGGATGTTCGGACGCGGGCCGATGAACGACACGAGGCTCATGACGAGCTCCTCGCGGATCGGATCGATCGGCGGGTTCGTCACCTGCGCGAAGTTCTGCTTGAAATAGGTGTAGAGCAGCTTCGGCTTGTCGGAGAGCGCGGAGATCGGCGTGTCGGTGCCCATGGAGCCGACCGCCTCCTGGCCTGTCACGGCCATCGGCTGCATGAGGAGCTTCAGGTCTTCGGCGCTGTAGCCGAAGGCCTGCTGGCGATCGAGCAGCGACACGTCGGTGCGCGACTCGCGCGCCTGCACGGGCTTCAGGTCTTCCAGCACGATCTGCGTGCGCTTCAGCCATTCCTTGTAGGGGTGAGCGTTGGAGAGCTGCTGCTTGATCTCGTCGTCGGAGATGATGCGGCCTTCCTCGAGATCGATGAGGAGCATCTTGCCCGGCTGCAGGCGCCACTTCTCGACGATCTTCTCTTCCGGAATCGGCAGCACGCCCATCTCGGAGGCGAGCACCACGAGGCCGTCATCGGTCACGAGATAGCGCGCAGGGCGCAGGCCGTTGCGGTCGAGCGTCGCGCCGATCTGCCTGCCATCGGTGAAGCACACGGCGGCGGGGCCGTCCCACGGCTCCATGAGAGCAGCGTGATATTCATAGAACGCGCGGCGATCGTCGTTCATGAGCGGGTTTCCGGCCCATGCTTCCGGGATCAGCATCATCATGGCGTGCGACAGCGAGTAGCCGCCGCGCACCAGGAACTCGAGCGCGTTGTCGAAGCAGGCGGTGTCGGACTGGCCTTCGTAGGAGATAGGCCAGATCTTCGAGATGTCGTTGCCGAAGAGTTCGGAATCGACCGAAGCCTGACGCGCCGCCATCCAGTTCACGTTGCCGCGCAGCGTGTTGATCTCGCCGTTATGCGCGACCATGCGGTAGGGGTGCGCGAGCTGCCAGGTGGGGAAGGTGTTCGTCGCGAAGCGCTGGTGCACGAGGGCGATGGCACTCTCGAAGCGCGGGTCCTGCAGGTCGAGGTAGTAGTCGCGCAGCTGCGTGACGAGGACCATCCCCTTGTAGACGATGGTGCGCGAGGACAGGCTCACCGGGTAGTAGCCGGCGGTGCGCTCGTCCTTCATGTCGTAGACGGCGTTGGAGATCACCTTGCGGGCCAGGAACAGGCGACGCTCGAAGGTCTCCTGGTCGTCCATGCCCTTGCCTTTGCCGATAAAGATCTGGCGGTGCAGGGGCTCGGTGGCCTTCACGCTCTCGCCGAGATCGCCCGAGTCGACCGGCACCTCGCGCCAGCCCAGCACCTGCAGGCCCTCATCGGCGATCGCCTTGGAGACGATCTCTTCGACGAGCTTGAAGCCCTCGGGGTTGCGCGGCATGAACAGGTGGCCGACGCCGTACTGTCCTTCCTCAGGCAGCCAGATGCCGACCTTGGCGCATTCGGCGGAAAAGAATTTATGCGGGATCTGAACCAGGATGCCGCAGCCGTCGCCCATCTTCGGGTCGGCGCCCACCGCGCCGCGATGGTCGAGGTTGTGCAGGATCGACAGGCCCTGCTCGACGATGTCGTGCGACTTGCGGTTCTTCATGTCGGCGATGAAGCCGACGCCGCAGGAATCCTGCTCGTTGGAGGGATCGTAGAGGCCTTGAGCCGGGGGCAGGCCCGGATCGCGCACGGCTCGCGGGTCCGTTTTGACGGCCGTGCGGCTCGAGACTTTCACTCCAGGGCTCTTCATCGGCACGTCGCTCATATCAGATCCTCACATCCGAACACGTCTTCAAGGTTCTTCGAGGCGGTTTTCGGGCCGCCGGATGAGGGGATCGTCCGGAGTGCCCGCCGCTTCAGGGTTGTCGAGGGTTGGGTCCGGCAGGGAAGCCCGCACCTCGCGGGCACCTTTGGGCTGTCTTCAGCCCAGAGTCGCCCGTTCCGCCCACGTTTTGCGGGCGGCTTTCGTGGTATCTCGTTTCGTTCGCGTCTGGCGAAGCATCAAGAAAACCTCAGGGCGGAAAAGGGTGCAGGCACCCCAAAAGGGACAGCATCACTGTCCTAATGCCGGCAAAGTGCCAGAGTTCATGGCACCGCACAAGAGGGTTTAGAAAAATTTTAGACAAAAGTTACAAGCCGCCGACTCGGAATGTAACAAAAGCAATTCTTCCCAAGCTCCAAACGAAAGTCTTTGCCGAAGGGTCAACCATCTTGACATGTCTGTTCCCGTGGGGAGGCTGGCGCCTCCAGCGCATCGTGCGGAAAAGTGGGTCCGGTTTTCCGCCCCCGGCGATGCGCTTTGTACAAAAGGAAGCATCGGATGGATCCCAAAAGTGCAAGTCCACTTTTCACGTCCGATGCTTGAGGAGATGTTCATGAATTTCGCAAGCGACAACATCGTGGGCGCCAGCCCCCAGGTTCTGCAGGCTTTGGCGGAGGCCAATGCCGGGGCCATGGCGGCCTATGGGGGCGATGAGATCACCAACCGGGTGAAAGCGCGCTTCAACGAGATCTTCGAGCGGGAGGTCTCGGTGTTCTTTGTCACCACGGGCACCGCCGCCAATGCATTGGCGCTCTCCTCCGCCGTGCCGCCCTACGGCCTGTGCGTCTGCCATCAGGAGGCGCATGTCATCGACGATGAATGCGGCGCGCCGGAATTCTTCATGCACGGGGCGAAGCTCGCAGGCCTCCCGGGCGTCGGCGCAAAGCTCACGGCCGAGGGCGTCTCGGCTTATCTCAAGGGCCTGCCGAAGACCGTGAAGCAGATGCCGCCCAAGGCCTTGTCGATCTCGCAAGTCTCCGAATGCGGCCTTGTCTATAGCCTCGACGAGCTCAAAGCGCTGGGAGGGGTCTGCCGTGAGCATGGCCTTGCCTTCCACATGGACGGCGCGCGCTTTGCCAATGCCCTCGTGTCGCTCGGCTGTACTCCTGCCGAGATGACCTGGAAGCAGGGCGTTGACATTCTCTCCTTCGGCGGCACCAAGAACGGCTGCCTCATGGCCGAGGCCATCGTGGTGTTCAAGCCGGAACTCGCCGAGGCGCTGGACTACCGGGCTAAGCGGGCCGGCCAGATCATCTCGAAGGGCCGCCTGATCTCCGCGCAGTTCGAAGGCTACTTCGCGGAGGATCACTGGTACGCCAATGCCCGCCACGCCAACAGGCTGGCAAAGCTCCTCTCGGACGGGCTCACCCAGCTTCCCGGTGTGCGCCTCGCCTGGGAGACGCAGGCCAATGAGGTCTTCCCCATCATTCCCGCTGCCATGGACAAGGCCTTGAGGGATGCGGGCGTGCTCTACCATCCCTGGACGGAGCTGAGCCTGCCTGCGGGCGAAAGTGTCGGATCGGGCGAGGCGCTGATCCGACTCGTGCTCTCCTTTGCGACGCAGGAACAGGACGTGCAAAAGGTGCTCGACGTCGCCCGCTCGGTGGCCTCCCGGCAGGCGGCGGAGTGACATTGCCCTAACCCTGCCGCATTCGCCCGCAATGTGTGGCCCACGAGACCTTACCAACGGGGTCCATCTCCAGCCCCGGCGGGACATTCAGGACCAGGTTTCAAAACAAGAAAAGCGCCCCGGGCCAACCGGGGCGCTCTTTTTGTTTCAAGTTCTTCCGCTTAACGCAGCCTCACCCTGAGGCGCGTAGCGTCTTGAGGCCTCATCCTGAGGAGGACCATCAGGTTCGTCTCGAAGGGCGAGGCATCTTCACAATGCACTGGACTCTCCTTCGAGACGCAGACTTCGTCTGCTCCTCAGGATGAGGTCAGTGTTCTTGAAAAAGCGCGTTACGCGGCCTGCTTGGTCTCAACGGCCTGGGCGCCGTTGGAGGAAATCGGGATGAGCTTCGGCTTCTTGGTCTCGGGCGTCTCGCGCACTAGATCGACGTGAAGCAGACCATTCTCGAGGGCCGCACCCGTCACCTGGACGCCGTCGGCCAGCTGGAAGCGCCGGTCGAAGCTGCGCGCCGCGATGCCCTGATGGAGCACGGCAGCCTTGCGCTCTTCGTTGGGCTTGCGATCGCCGCGCACGGAGAGGGTGTTTTCCTTCACCTCGATGGTGAGGTCCTTGTCGGTAAAGCCGGCAACCGCGATCGAGATGCGATAGGCATTCTCGCCGGTGCGCTCGATGTTGTAGGGCGGGTAGCTCGGAGCCGCGTCGACGCCAACCATCTGGTCGAGCATTGAGAACAGGCGGTCGAAACCGACCGTGTTGCGATACAGGGGAGCAAGATCGAACTGTCGCATGGCATATCCTCCATCAGAAGCAACATGCATTTGTTGAAGATCCACCTTCACAAGGCTGGATCCGAGTCTCGTGACGCCATCGGGCCGCCACGACTTCCATGTGGGAATGGATAGGATTGCGTTCAAGAGGCTCGCCTTGTGAGGGGAAAGCGCCCTATAAAGAAGGTAACAGCCTTGCCATGAGACCTGCCGTGGAATTCTTCCCCACTCCTGATAACCCTGTGCCCGGCGAGCCGGTGCTCACCAGCATCACCACCGCCGACGGCATCGCCTTGCGTGTTGCCTATTGGATGGCCGAAACAGACCAGCCCAAGGGCACGGTTTGCATCCTGCAGGGCAGGGCGGAGTTCATCGAGAAATATTTCGAGACGGTGAGCGATCTTCTCAAGCGTGGTTTTGCGGTGGTGACGTTCGACTGGCGCGGGCAGGGGCTCTCGGGCCGTCAGGTAAAGAAACCCCGCAAAGGCCATGTACGGCGCTTCGCCGATTACCGGCTCGACCTCGAGGCCGTACGCGATCAGATCCTGATGCCCCATATGCCCCAGCCCCATTTCGCGCTCGCGCATTCCATGGGAGGGGCCATTGCGCTCAATGAGGCCTATGAGGGCTGGCTCCCCTTCCGCCGGCTCGTGACCACGACACCGATGATCGCCCTCACCATCGTCAAAAACACGCGCTCCGCGGCCTTCCTTGCATTGGTCTTGCGATTCCTCGGGCTCGGCGAGATGTTCGTTCCCGGCGGCGGCGAAACATCGATCTCCACCATGCCGTTCAAGGGCAATCGCCTCACGAGCGATCCGGTGCGCTACTCTCGCAATGCCAATGCCGCGACCGCTATCGGGCCCGGCGCCATCGGGGCACCGACAGTGGCGTGGATCGATTCCGCTTTCCGCTTCATGAAGTGCTTCACCGCGCCGAACTATGCGCTGAAGATCCGCCTGCCTACGCTCATCATCGCGGCCGGCGAAGACCCGGTTTGCGCGACGCCTGCGACGGAGCGTTTCGCAGCGCGCCTCAAGGCGGGGCACGCCATCGTGATCCCTGGCGCACGGCACGAGATCCTCATGGAGCGCGACGAGATCCGTGAGCAGTTCTGGGCCGCATTCGACGCCTTCATTCCCGGAACGCCCGATCCGGTGTTCGAGCCGAAGGCCGACCTGGGAGCTCTGGCGCATCGTGCGGAAAAGTGGCCCCGTTATTCGCTAGCGCGGCCCTCCGGTTCCGCGCCCAACGATGCGCCGACTGAGAAAGGGAGCATCGGATCGACCCGAGAAGTGGAATCCACTTCTGGATCCGATGCTCGAGGCTTATCGGCTGAGCAGCTCGACGGCAGCCGCGTGGACACGGCGGTCGCCCGCCGCGACGATGCGCCCGCCATTGGCGGCTGAGCCGCCGTCCCAGGTGGTGACAATACCGCCCGCGCCCTCGATAATCGGAACCAGCGCGGCGATGTCGTAGGGTTTGAGGCCCGATTCCACGACGAGATCGATGTGGCCGGCGGCGAGCATGCAATAGGCATAGCAATCGCAGCCATAGCGGGCGAGGCGCGCCACGCTCTCCACGCGGTCATAGGCGCGCAGCTCCTCGCCGGCGAAAAGGCGGGGGCTTGTGGTGGAGATCACGGAGTCTTTGAGCGAGGCGCAACGGCGCGTCATGAGCTTGCGCTCGCCGCCGGGGCCGCGATAGGTGGCGCTGCCGCCATCGCCGAAGAAGCGCTCGCCCGTGAAGGGCTGGTGCATCATGCCGAAGACCGGCCGGCCCTTGTAGGTGAGGCCGATCAGCGTGCCCCAGGTGGGAAGGCCCGAGATGAAGGCGCGCGTGCCGTCGATGGGGTCGAGCACCCACACATAATCGGCATCCGCGTTCTCGGACCCGAACTCCTCGCCGATGATGCCATGGGTGGGGAAGTTGCGCTTGATGAGATGGCGCATGGTGGCTTCGCTCGCCCGGTCCGCTTCCGTCACCGGATCGAAGGCGCCGCCGCGGGACTTGTCCTCCGACGCGATGGCCGTACGGAAGAACGGCATGATCGCCTGGCCGGACGAGGTGGCGAGCTCGTTGACGAAATGCGTGAAGTCGATGAGCCCCATGCCCGGATTTCCTCTTCAATCGTATTGGCTGGCCTTGGCCTGTTGTCGTTCCGCTTTTATCAAGCGTTTTGCGCGCGGCAAGAGCATCGGACCCAAAAGTGGAATGCACTTTTGGGATCGATCCGATGCTCCTGTCTTAAACAGCGCATCGTTTTGCGCGTAAAACCGGAGCCACTTTTCCGCACGATGCGCAACGGAGCAGCGACAGGATAAGGACAAGACGCCCATGGATTCTGCAGCCAAGGTTGCCCCCGCCCGCTCGGAAACCGCCGTGTTTCTCATTGCCTCGCTGGTGGCGATCTACGCGGTGAGTCAATTCCTGCGCAATTCCGTCGGCGTCATTGCCAACGATCTGGCCCGCGAGCTGTCGCTCTCCGCGACCCAGACCGGCCTTCTGTCGAGCGCCTTCTTCTTCACCTTTGCGGCGGTTCAGATCCCGATCGGCATTCTCATCGACCGCTACGGCCCAAAGCGCATCATGCTCGCCACGGCTGTCATCGCAGTCGTCGGAACAGTTCTCTTTGCGCTCGCCCCCTCGGCCTCGCTGCTGATCGTTTCCCGGGCTCTGATTGGGCTTGGCTGCTCCACCTTCTTCATGGCGCCGCTCGTGATCTATGCGCGGCGCTTCCCGCCGCAGCGCTTTGCGAGCCTCACCAGCATCCAGATGGGTGGTGCCAATCTCGGGACGCTCGCCGCCACCGCGCCATTGGCGGCCTCGGCGGCCGCAATCGGCTGGCGCGGCTCGTTTCTCGTCGTGGCGGCAATGACGGTGGTCTTGGCCCTTGTGATCGTCTTCGCCGTACCGAAGGATGCCGACACCACCAACGGGCGGGAGAGCTGGGCCGAGGCCTTCCGAGGTGTCGCCGCTGCCGCGAAGGTGCCGTCCTTCCGGTCGGTCTTCTTCATGCACCTGACCACCTATTCCTGCTTCGTCTCCATTGTCGGCCTCTGGGGCGGGCCATGGCTGACCGATGTTCATGGGGCGGACCTTCCCACGCGCGGGCGCATCCTGCTCTTCGGGGCGGGCGCACAGATCGCCGGCATGCTGCTGTGGGGCGCAATGGACCGGTTTTGGGGCAGCTACAGGAGGCCCGTTTTCCTCGGCGGCGCGACGGCGGTGCTGATGATGGCGATCTTGGTCTTCGTGCCGCTCGATCTCACCCTGGTCTCGGTCTGGTTCGTCCTTTTCGGCTTGAGCGTGTCTTACACGCCCATCCTGACCTCACATGGGAAATCCCTGTTCCCATCGCATCTGACCGGGCGGGGTATCACGCTCATGAACATCGGCACCATGGGCGGCGCCTTTCTCTCCCAGAGCATCACAGGCGTCCTGATCGACCTCATGGGACGCTCGGACACAGGTGCCTACTCGCCTGAAGGGTATCGGCTTGTTTTTGCAGCCCTGGGTAGCTGGCTGCTTCTGAGCCTGTTCTTTTACTTCAACGCAATTGATCCGCATCCGAGCAGATATGCGCCTAAAGCATAGCAAAACTGGAATTCCCACTTGATTTTTGTGCGGCGCGAAGCCAATATTGCAGTGCGATATGGCGATGGCGTCGCCTTGTCGTAGCCCTTCTTGGGCGTTTCCTCCCTAAACTTCGGGCCGCTTTAAGCGGCCTTTTTTCTTTTCTGGACTTAGGTTGAAGCTATTCCGCCGCGATAGGCCGGGTCGTCAGCTCTCCCTCGAGATCCGCAATAACCTGGAGAAAGGCTTGGGATAGATCATCCGCCAGGGTTGCGAAGCCAGGCCTCTTCCCCATGCTTCGCTCGTCCATGTAGAGCGCCCGGTTGATCTCCACCTGCAGCGCATGCCGGCCTAAGGCCGGCTCTCCGTAATGCTCGGTGATGAAGCCGCCTGCATAGGGCTTGTTGCGCACCACCGTATAGCCGCGCCCCCTGAGGGCTGCTTCCACGAGATCGATCAGGAGGCTGGCGCAGGAGGTGCCGTAGCGGTCGCCGAGAACGATATCGGCCTTCAGCCCGTCGTCCCGGCTCACGCTGGAGGATGGCATGGAGTGGCAGTCGATCAGGATGGCGTGGCCGAACAGGTCCGCCGTGCGGCGCACGAGCTGGCGCAAAGCCCGGTGATAGGGCTTGTAGAGCCATTCGATCCTGTGCAGGGCCTCATCCACAGGCAAGCGCGAGTGGTAGATCTCCTGCCCGTCGGCGACGATCCGGGGAATGGTCCCCAAGCCCCCCGCCACCCGCATGGAACGGGTGTTGACAAAAGGCGGCAGCCTTCCGTCGAACATGCGGGAATCGAGCTCGTAGGGCTCCCGGTTGAGGTCGAGATAGGCCCGAGGAAAACGGGCGGCCATGAGCGGTGCGCCCAGCTCAGGGACAGAGGCAAAAAGCTCGTCCACATAGGCGTCCTCCGACCGGCGCAGGGCCACGGCGTCGAGGCGGGACGCGGTCAGGAAGGAGGCTGGGTAGACGGCTCCGGCATGGGGGGCGTTGAAGACGAAGGGAATCGTCTGTGCCGCGGGCTCGCTGAGGACAAAGGGGGGATCGAACTCGTCGACGATGGCTGGCCGCATGAAAATGGCTATTCTTGAAGAGAAATGGCGTTTCTCGATAGTGTAAGGCAGCCGCGCCGCCTGTCCACGACAATATCGTGGGGGTGCTGCGTCGTTCCTTCACGGGTTATTTACCCGTCCGGCGTCATGAAGGCGTGAGATTCATTCGCCACGATTCGGGGCTTGGCAGCCGATGAAGATTCTTCTCGCCGAAGACGACAACGACATGCGGCGCTTTCTGGTGAAGGCGCTGGAGAACGCAGGCTACGAGGTGGCCCCGTTCGACAACGGCCTTTCCGCCTATAACCGCCTGCGCGAGGAGCCGTTCGAACTTCTCCTGACGGACATCGTCATGCCGGAGATGGACGGTATCGAGCTGGCCCGTCGGGCCACCGAGCTCGACCCGGACATCAAGGTCATGTTCATCACCGGCTTCGCCGCCGTGGCCCTGAACCCGGATTCCCAGGCTCCGAAGGATGCGAAGGTGCTTTCCAAGCCCTTCCACCTGCGTGATCTGGTGAGTGAAGTCGATAAAATGATGGCAGCCTAAAAAAGGTTGCTCATCATGACTTGCGCATATGCCCACTTGTGGGTATATCGCCCCCCACAGCCGAGACGGGACGTCAAACATCACCGTTTCCCGGGCGCGTAGCTCAGCGGGAGAGCACTACGTTGACATCGTAGGGGTCGCTGGTTCGATCCCAGCCGCGCCCACCATTTTCTTTTTCCGGCCTTCCCGAGGGGCCGCAGGAGACCGGATATGAAGATCCGTAACTCGTTGAAGTCGATCCGCGGCCGTCACCGCGACAACCAGCTGGTGCGTCGCAAGGGCCGGGTCTACATCATCAACAAGACCCAGAAGCGCTACAAGGCCCGCCAGGGCTAAAGCATCGTGCGGGGAAGTGGACACCGGTTCCCCGCGAGAACGATGCGTCCCTAGGGACAGTGGCGCTGCGGCAACGCCGCACACGCTTTTATGAATTGACCGCGCATGCCGGGATCCTAAAATCCCGGCATGCGCTTTTTTGCGTCCCTTCTGACCCTCATCCTGAGCTTCGCCACGCACCCCTTGAGTGCGCAGGAGGCCGCTCGGCCCAAAGCTCCATCCAAGGACGAGGCGCCCGCATCCCGCCCAGCTCCGAAGCCCGTCACCCTGGATGATCTGTTCGACCGCCTCTTGAAGGCCGGGTCTGAGCGGGAGGCTGAAGGGATCGCCAAGTTGATCGAGCGACGATTCTCTCGCTCCGGCTCCGACACCGCGGACCTGCTCTTGAGCCGGGCCACCGAAGCCTTCACCGAAAAGGATTATCCGCTCGCCATCGAACTGCTCGATCGGGTGCTGGCCCTCCAGCCCAATTGGGCGGAGGCCTGGTATCGTCGGGCGACAGTCTTCTACCAAATCGACGACCCCGTCGGCGCGATGGCCGATCTCCACCGCGCCCTCAAGATCGAGCCCCGCCATTTCAATGCCTGGACCGGGCTCGGCCATATCCTCATGGCCTCGGACGACAAGGCTCGCGCACTCGAGGCCTATCGGCGGGTGCTGAAGATCAATCCTCAAGAATCGAGCGTCCAAACCATCGTGACACGCCTCCTCCCCAATGTAGACGGGACGGATCTCTAACCCACGGTTCACGATGAGTTTTATCTTAAGCCTCTTGGCTGCACTCCTTTTCCTTGTCGTGGCCGGGGCTTTGTTCACCCACGCTTACGGCTGGATCATCGAGCGGCGCTATCCCCCCACGGGACAGTTCATCGAGGTGGACGGCTGTCGGCTTCACTACAGAGATGTCCGGCCGGAAGGTGAGCCGCGCGGCACCATCGTGTTGCTGCACGGGGCCTCCTCCAACCTCGTCGAATCCATGCTGGGCCTCGGTTCGCATCTCGCGCAAAGCTACCGCGTCATCGCCTTCGACCGGCCGGGCCATGGCTGGAGCGAGCGAAAAGGGGGCCTGAGAGGAGCCGACCCTGCCTATCAGGCGGCGCTGATCGCGAGCGCCTTACGCAAACTCGATGTGCGAAATGCTGTGATCGTCGGGCATTCCTGGTCCGGCACCATCGTGCCCCATTTCGCGTTGAACCATCAGGACGTGGCGGGCGCCATCCTCGTTCTCGCGGGAATCACGACGCCGTGGCCCGGCGGCTATATCGGCTGGTATCGGCGCTTCATTGCATCCTGGGCGGGCTGGCTTCTCATGCGCTCGCTCGCGCTGCCCGTGACCCTCGTGCTGCGGCCCTGGATGAAGAGAAAGACGTTTGCCCCACAGCCGCCGCCGCCGGGAATCGTGCGCAGAGGTTTCATCCCGCTCGCCTTCCGGCCGCGTGCCTACGAGGCCAACATGCAGGACTTCGCTGTCATGTATGATGCGGTGTCACGCCAAAGCGACCGCTATCACGAGATCAGCATGCCGGTGGTCGTCGTGGCAGGGGATCGCGACGAGATCGTCTGGACCGATCTGCACAGCCGCGCCTTCGTGCATGCCGTGCCTGGTGCGAAACTGATCCTGATGCCAAGCATCGGGCATATGCCGCAATATGCGGATGGAAAGCGGGTACTGGCCGCCATCGAAGAATTGGCGGAACGGATTGCAAATCCGGAATGTCTTTCGCGAACCTCATCCTGAGGAGGTCGCGCAGCGACCGTCTCGAAGGAGGATCCGGTGCTCTCTGGAATCCCCTTCGAGACGCAGACTGCGTCTGCTCCTCAGGATGAGGGCAGAGTGTTGGATACGCGCTGAGCGTCTTACGCCTGAGCCGCATGCTCCTGATTGACGAAGGCGATGCGCACCATGTTGGTGGCGCCCGGCGTGCCGAAGGGAACGCCCGCCACGATGATGATGCGGTCGCCCACCTCCGCATGGCCTTCGCGCACGGCGAACTTGCAGGCGCGGAACGCCATGTCGTCGATGTCGCTCGCATCCTTGGTGCGGATCGAGTGCACGCCCCACACGAG
This sequence comes from Microvirga sp. KLBC 81, assembly GCF_003075415.1. GTDB lineage: Bacteria > Pseudomonadota > Alphaproteobacteria > Rhizobiales > Beijerinckiaceae > Microvirga. Next base: position 69,310 of record NZ_QDAH01000010.1, on the reverse strand, counting down.
CGCGAGACGGCGGGCCGTGTCCTGACTCGGGGTCAGCGCAATCAGGGTGGAATTCGGCCGCTCGCGGGCGATGCGGAAGGCCGTGGAGCCGGAGGACGTCCAGGCCGCCATGGTCTTGAGGTTGAGCGTGTCGGCGATCTGGTGCGCGCCGGCGGCAATCGCGTCGGAGCCCGTCGCTTCCGGCTGCGTGTTGAGGGTGCGCATGATCGACCAGTAGTTCTGGTCCTGCTCCACTTCCTCCGCGATGCGGTTCATGGTGGCGACGGCATCGACGGGATACTGGCCCGAGGCGCTTTCCGCCGAGAGCATCACCGCATCCGCGCCGTCATAGACGGCGGTGGCCACGTCCGAGACTTCCGCGCGGGTCGGCACCGGCGAGGTGATCATCGACTCGAGCATCTGCGTTGCCACCACCACCGGCTTGCCGAGGCGGCGCGCGGCGCGCACGATGCGCTTCTGGATGCCCGGCACTTTCTCCAGCGGCATCTCGACGCCCAGATCGCCGCGCGCGACCATGACGGCATCGGAGATCTCCATGATCTCGTCGAGGCGGGCGATGGCCTGCGGCTTCTCGAGCTTCGACATGACGAGCGCCCGCCCGCGCGCAACCTTCTTCACCTCGGCTACGTCCTCTGGGCGCTGCACGAAGGAGAGCGCGATCCAGTCGACGCCCGCATCGAGCGCCGCTTCGAGATCGGAGCGGTCCTTCTCCGTCATGGCCGCGACGGGAATCGTGGTATCCGGAAGGCTCACGCCCTTGCGGTTCGAGATCTTGCCGGCAACTTCGACCATCGTCGTGGCGGAGCCCTGCTTCACGCTTTTGACGCGAAGGCGCAGCTTGCCGTCGTCGATGAGAACCGTGTGGCCGGGCTCGAGGGAGGAGAGGATTTCCGGATGGGGCAGATGCACGCGATTCGTGCCGCCCAGCGCCGTGTCGGCATCGAGCGTGAAGCTCTGGCCCGGCTCCAGCATGGCACTGTCGCCCTCGAACGTGCCCACGCGGAGCTTCGGGCCCTGCAGATCGGCAAGAATGGCGATGGGGCGCTTGTGCTTCGCTTCAACCGCGCGGATCATCGCGACGCGCTCTTTCAGCTTCTCGCGCGGCAGATGACTCATGTTCAGGCGGAACACATCGGCGCCGGCCTGAAAAAGTTTCTCGATCATCTCCTGAGACTCGGAAGCCGGTCCGAGAGTTGCGAGAATCTTCGTTCGCCTTGAGCGTTTCATGGTTGTGTCCCCCCACGGTTCGTGTCTGTCAGCTGAATGGTCCAGCTCTTTTGTTCACCGGTATCGACTTCGAAGAAACCGCTGCGATCGAAGCCCCGGGCCAGGCAATCTTCCGTGCCGCGAATCGTGAATTCCCGCTCGCGGGTGCACATGAAGGAGCGTCCGCTCCATTCGCCGCCCCGGTCGTAATCGATGGCGTAGATGTAATAGAAGCGACCGCCGAGCTGGCCCTTCAGAAGGGTTTCGCAGCCGCGGGCGTTCAGGTTCCACCAGCCTTCCGTGACCCAGCCCTGCGCGTCGCGGTAACCGAGCGCGATGCCGACGCGGCTCGACGTCATGTTGCACAGGCGCAGGTCTGCGCGCGCTGGAGAGGCGGCAGCGAAGAGGCCCCCAAGCAGGAACACGGTCAGCGCAAGGCTCCGCTGCCAGCCGGAAGCCGATATGAGGTTCAAGGCCTTCATGGATGTTGATTCGGTCAACGAGTCAGGAATGAAATCGCACAATGCTTCGAGATCTATGTCGAATCCTTGTCGGTCAGAAGACGGTCCGCATCAAGACAAAAAGGGGCCTCTGCCGACATTGAGCCTGCTAAAAGTCAGCTGTCCGATGGCGGGTAGGTTCGGAAAAGGCGGTTTTCCTCTTTGTCCGGAGAGGGGGAGGCGGTCAGCAAAAGGCCTCTCATGGCTCCGGGCGAGCCACCCAAATTCCCAGCAGAATCAACGCGCCGCCCAAGGATTGGATCAGGGTCAGCGGCTCGCCCAGGATGATCCAGCCGAAAACGGCCGCAGCGATCGCCTCGAGAAAGATCACCAGGGACGAGAAGACCGGGGGCAGGCTGCCCAATGCGATGGAAAGCAGGCCCTGGCCGCCGGCATGACTGACATAGGACATGGCGAACAGAGCCGCCGCTCCCTGCCAGGTCTGCGGCATCACGCGGCTTTCGAAGATCAGCGCCACGAGGAGGAGGAGAGCGGAGGTGATGAGGCTGGCCTCGAAGGTGACCCGCGCCGCCCCGGCGGTCTTGCGCGCCCTGCTGGCAACGATGAAGTAGAGGCCGAAGAAGACAGCGGTGGCGAGGCCATAGAGGTCGCCGGTGAGGCGGGCAGGATGGGCCTGCATGCTCTCGCCGATCAAGGCCGTGCCGCCGAGAAGGCATAAGGCCAGCCCGATGAAGGTGCCCCGCGAAACCTTCTGCCGCAGCACGAGCCAGACTACCAGCACTACGACGAGCGGGGCCATGGTGGCGAAGAAGGTGGCGTTCGCCACCGTGGTCTTGAGAATGGCGAGGTGCCAGACCAGAAGATCGCCCGTGAAGACCAGCCCGGCCAGAACGGTCGCCTTGGAGAAGGGAACGCGCGGCGCGTCAGCAGGCGCCTTCCTTTCTTCGATCCGCATCCAGGCATAAAGCAGCGGCAGGCAGAGAAAGACGCGCCAGAAGGCGCTGGCGAAAGGCCCCACATCGGCCGGTGCTCCGCCCATGCTGGCGGAGGCGAAGCGCACGAAAATCGGGGAAATGCCCATGGCCACTGCGCCGAGGCAGAGGGCAGCAAAAGCGGAGGCAAAGCCGGTCTCAGCGCGTGCCGGGGTCGAGGTGGAGGACATCTTCTTTTTGTGAATCTCTGTTGCGCGGATGGTCGCGTTGTCAGGGGTCGGCGTGCAGGGTAAGGATTTTCCTCCACCGATCAACGTCCTGTTTGTCAGCCCTACATCATGTCCGCCTCTGCCGCGCTCAAGAGCGTCGAGCCCGCCCTTGAGCCCCATCCTGTCGAGATCATCGAGGGTGCTCTCGAATCCGGCCTTCTCCTTCTCTGCGACCACGCCTCCAATGCCGTCCCGCCGGATTTGGGCGACCTTGGCCTGCCGGAGAGCGAATTCCAGCGCCACATCGCCTATGACATCGGGGCCGCCGCGGTCACACGCACGCTCGCCCGCCACCTGAATGCCCCGGCGATCCTCACCCAGTTTTCCCGCCTCATCATCGACCCCAACCGGGGCCGGGATGACCCGACGCTCGTCATGCGCCTCTCCGACGGCGCGGTGGTGCCGGGCAATGCGAGGGTGGACGAGGCGGAGATCCAGAGGCGCATCGAGCGCTTCTACGATCCCTATGACGCTGCTATTTCCACAGCAATCCACAGGGCCATGGCGGCAGGCCATCCGCCCGCCATCGTGACCGTGCACAGCTACACGCCGGTCTGGCGCGGCTGGCCGCGCCCCTGGCATGTCGGGATCCTGTGGGATGCGGATGACCGCTACGCGAAGCCGCTGCTGGAGGGCCTAATGGCCGAGGACGGACTCGTCGTGGGTGACAACGAGCCCTATGATGGGGCGCTTGCCGGCGACACAATCGACCGCCACGCCACGATCCGCGGCCTCGCCAATGCTCTGATCGAGATCCGGCAGGATCTGATCGCCTCGGACGAGGGGGCGGAGGAATGGGCCGAGCGCTTCGCTCGCCTTCTCAGGCCTTTGTCCGAAAAGGCGGATCTGCGTAAGCCGACGATCTTCGGCACGCGCACCCGCGAGCGCCTGCGCCAGCATTGAAGGGAGGGCTCCCATGAAGGATCTCGATACCGCGACCCGAACGGAGCTGGAGGCGGCCGCCTTCAGCAGGCTGCTGGAGCACCTGCGCGAGCGCACGGATGTCCAGAACATCGACCTCATGAATCTCGCAGGCTTTTGCCGCAACTGCCTGTCGAACTGGCTGAAAGACGCCGCCGACGCCAAGGGCGTGGCGCTCTCGAAGGAAGAGAGCCGCACTTACGTCTACGGCATGCCTTACGAGGAGTGGAAGGAGCGCTACCAGAAGGAAGCCTCTCCCGCACAATTGAAGAATTTTGAGGAATCGAAGCCGAAGCATTAAAAGGGCTTCAACTAAATCCAGAATATCACTGGCGCCAATGCCACAATTAAAGGGGCTTCATCATGGATGACGCAGCTTTCAACACCGAATCCGTCGCAGCCGACCAGCTGAAGGCCTTCATCGAGCGCATCGAACGCCTCGAAGAGGAAAAGGCCGGTATCGCGGGCGACATCAAGGACGTCTATGCCGAGGCCAAGGGCAACGGTTTCGACACCAAGGTTCTCCGCAAGATCATTTCCCTGCGTAAGCGCGACTACGCCGAGCGCCAGGAAGAAGAGGCGATCCTCGAGCTCTACATGCAAGCGCTCGGGATGGTTTAAGAGCCCGCTCTCCATCCCATTCTGACCGACGATCTTGGAGGACTTGGCCTTGTCAGCCGTTCTCCAAGTATTCTCCGATGTTCTGCGCAGATACTTGCTCTAACGATCTCTAACGATCACGTCCGCTCCATCTGCCGTTCGATGTCGAGCACCCGCATCGTGGTCTTGAGAACGGAATCGGGGTTGAGGCTGATCGAGTCGATCCCCAAGCGAACGAGATACTCGGCGACTTCCGGATAGTCGGATGGTGCTTGTCCGCAGATGCCCGAATGACGGTGGTTGCGGCGAGCGCCTTCCACCGCAAGCTCGATCATCTTCATGACGCCGGGATCGCGCTCGTCGAAGTCGAAGGCCACAGTCTCCGAGTCGCGGTCCACGCCGAGCGTCAGCTGGGTGAGATCGTTCGAGCCGATCGAGAAGCCGTCGAAGCATTTGGCGAACTCGTCAATCAGGATGACATTGTTGGGGATCTCGCACATCACATAGATCTCCAATCCATTCTCGCCCCGCGTCAGCCCAAACTCGCTCATCTTCGCGATCACGCGCTCCGCCTCCTCCACGCGTCGGCAGAAGGGGACCATCGGAATGATGTTGGTCAGGCCCATACCCTCCCGTGCTCGCTTCAAGGCCGCGCATTCGAGCGCAAAGCCCGGTTCATAAGCAGGGTGAGCGTATCGCGAGGCACCACGAAAGCCGATCATCGGATTGGCCTCGCCCAGCTCGAACGCCTTGCCCCCGATGAGGCTTGCATATTCGTTCGTCTTGAAATCGGAGAGCCGCACGATCACGGGCTTCGGGAAGAATGCGGCCGCAATGGTTCCGATGCCCTCGGACAGGCGTTCGACGAAGAAATCGGACGGCTTCGCGTAGCCCTCTGTCAGGCGCTTGATTTCATCGCGTTCTGCCGGATCGAGTCGCTCCTGATCGATGAGCGCCATGGGATGAACCTTGATGGCGTTGGAGATGATGAACTCCATGCGCGCAAGGCCGACCCCGTCATTGGGCAGGAAGCTCAAGGCGAATGCACTGTCCGGCTCGCCCACATTCATCATGATTTTGGTTGTGGGGCGCGGCATCGCGGAGAGATCGATCTTCTCGACATCGAAGGGGAGAGCGCCTTGATAAATCTTTCCGGTGATCCCTTCCGCGCAGGATACGGTGACGAGATCGCCCGTATGGATCGCACGCGTGGCATTGTCGGTGCCGACGACGGCAGGCAGGCCGAGTTCGCGAGCCACGATGGCGGCATGGCAGGTGCGCCCGCCGCGATTGGTGACGATGGCCGCCGCCGATTTCATGACGGTGCCCCAATCCGGAGACGTGGTGTCAGACACCAGAACCTCGCCGGGCTCGAAGGCGGTCAGATCGGAGGGTTGAGCGATGACGCGAGCCTTGCCCGCCGCGACCTTGGTGCCGACCGCACGGCCGGTCGCCAGCACAAGGCCAGTGCCGGTCAGGTGGTATTCCTCGAGCTTCGTCCGATCGATCCTGGATGCAGCCGTCTCGGGACGGGCCTGGACGATATAGATCTTCTCGTCGATGCCATCCTTGGCCCACTCCACATCCATCGGGCGCTTCTCGCCGGCCTTCGCGCTGTAGTGATCCTCGATCTTGATCGCGTAATCGGCGAGGAGCAGAACCTCCTCATCATCGAGGCAGTACCGCTCTCGATCCTTCTTGTCGGTCGGAATATTGCGGGTGTGGTCACGCGAGCCGCCGTCGGCATAGACCATCTTGATCTTCTTCCCACCAAGAGACCGGCGCAGCACCTGGCGCTTGCCCTGATTGAAGGTGGGCTTGAAGACATAGAACTCGTCGGGATCGACGGCTCCCTGCACCACGTTCTCGCCCAATCCATAGGCAGCCGTGATGAAGACCACGTCGGGAAATCCGGTCTCGGTATCGATGGAGAAGATGACGCCGGACGAGGCGAGATCGGAGCGCACCATCTTCATGACGCCGACGGAGTTCAGAACCTTGAAATGATCGAAGCCGTTGTTGATCCGATAGCGAATGGCCCTGTCGGTGAACAGGCTGGCGAAGCAGCGGCGTACGGCATCCACCACCTGCTGCTCGCCGCTGATGTTGAGATAGCTCTCGTGCTGGCCCGCAAAGCTCGCATTCGGCAGGTCCTCCGCCGTCGCGGAGCTGCGCACGGCGACGGTCAGATCGGATCCGTATTCGTCTTTCAGCTGCTGGTAGGCCTGGCGGATCTCGGCCAGCAGTTCCGGAGGTAGAGGCGTGCTGTAGACGAGTTCCCGCGCCTCGTGTGCGCGTTCCGCCAGATCCGAAAGGTCGTCGGGGTCGACAGGATCGAGGATCGTGTGCAGGCTCGGCCATGCGCCTGCCTGCTGCAAGGTCGCCCGGTATGCCTCAGCCGTTACGGCAAATCCGTTCGGCACCAGCAGGCCCTTCGGCGTGAGCTCCCGGTAAAGCTCTCCGAGGGAGGCGTTCTTACCGCCGACGAGGGACACATCTTCAAGGCCGATATCCTGGAAGAACCTGACGTGATGATAGCCTGAGGACATGGGGAACCCCATTTCGAGATCCGGCAACGGCTGAGTCTGGCCCAGCTTGTCTATTCCATGATCAGAAGGACGAGCCCCTCACATCAGCGGCCCGTGAGGAGCTCACCCGTGAAGGTGCTAAAGCATCGGACCCAGAAGTGGATTCCACTTTTGGGACCCATCCGATGCTTCCTCTTTCAAGCCGAGCATCGTTGATGCGGAACCGGAGGTCCGCGTCAGCGAAAACCGGGTCCACTTTTTAAGCACGATGCTCTAGTGGACGACAAGGACCGGCAGCTTCGAGTGTGAAAGAACTTTCAGGGTCTCGCTGCCGAGAAACATGGCGGAAACACCGCCACGGCCGTGGGATGCCATCACGATCAGATCACAGCCTCGGCCTTCCGCAGTACGAACGATAGCCTGATAAGGTTCGTCATCCTCATGATGGATGAGGGCTGACTCGACGCCTGCATCCGCAGCGACCCTGGCGGCCTCCTCAAGGGTCTTGGACGCCTCCTTCGTCATGTGTTCCTTGAAGGAAGAGGCTGTCTCTTCAAGCTGCGCGGCATTCAGGCTGAAGGTATGAAACCGCTCCGAGACCGTGAGCAGAGTAACCTTGGCGTTTAACGCCTTGGCCAGTTGCACGCCATGCGCGACACCGCGTGATGCCAGAGATGATCCGTCGGTTGCGATCAGAATGTGCCTGTACATAGGAACCTCCTCGCTGGGCTGCTCAGCTTCCCCTCGCGATGGAGCCATGATCAGCCCAACCTTGGATATTGGAATTGATTATAATCCAATTACAGGATGTTACATGCAGTTTTCTCAAGGGCCGGGAGACGGATCGGTTCTCAAGGAGCGCGAGAGCTCTCGCCCTGCGCCAGCGGACGGATCACGTAGCGATGATAACGGCAGCCACGATCATGCCGATGGCTGCTGACAGGCCGACCCAATCCATCACCAGCGCCAGGCGATCATTCGCCGGCGACCGGGATTGGACCTCCAGAATTGGCTCGGCATCCTCGTCCTGCACGGTCTGCTCCACGTATCCAGCGTGATTTCTAGGACTGCGGGCGGATGTAAGCGATTGCCCTTAAGGGGGCGATCCAAAACGGAGGCCGCCCGAACGGAGTACCAGCGAAGCGCATCGAGAGATTGGAGCCAGCCCCCACTCCATCATCTGGACTTCCTCGGAGCTTCCTGCTCAGGCTCAAGGTGTTGCAGCCGCGGCAACATAATTGCAGGCCGCCCCGAAATCGCAAAATGGGAAGCCGATATCGACGAAGATCCTGTGACCGATGACGAGGTCGGCGATCTCTTCCGTCTGGACGACCTGCTTCAATCCTGAGGCAGGTCGTCCAGACGGAGGCTCTGCAAGACGCCGACCGTATCCGCGGGGAGCGGCGTCGAGCGGCGCGTCTGCCTGTCGACCATGACAATGGTGGCCTCCGCCGTCGCAGCGAGACGACCGTCATTGAACATGCCCTGCGCCAGCGTGAACGAGCTGCGGCCGATTTTGAGAACCCCTGTGCCGATATCGACCGTGCCGGGCCAGAAGAGCTCCGAGCGGAAATCGATCAGCAGCCGTGCGATCACGAAGCTCGTACCTTTTGGCGCGAGCGGCCTTGCAGGATCATACATGAAAGCCACCCGGCCGATTTCCGAGTAGGTGGCGAAGACCGCGTTGTTCACATGTCCCTGCCGGTCCATGTCCGCATAGCGGATCTCGGCGGATGTCCTGTGTGGATATGCCTCCAGAGGGCGTTGAGGGTTCGCATCGATCATCTTTTGTCCTTGGGCTCCGGCCATAGAACAGCAAAGGGCGCGACAGCAAAAGATCCCGTTGCGGAACTGTTTTTTGTCGCCGCTCGCACCCCGCTCTTCTATAGGGAAGGGCGAAAGGGACAACCATTGCCAGGAGAGGTCGATGAAGCGAGCGCGTAACGAAGTGACGGAACCGCAGGACGCCGAGGCGCGCCGGAAGATTCCTCCGGTCATCTGCTATCCCGTCGACACCCTGCCGCGACCAGACCTCGCGGCCTATCAGGCGGTGCGTGAGGGCTGGCAGAAGGTGGATGAAGTCATCGTGCCGCCGCGCGAAGCGCGCTGCTTCTCGGTGCCGGCCGGCTCCTTCTTTCGCATCGTGAGCATCGAAGGCCCGCAGGTGGGAGACTTGAACCTCTGGGCAGCGGAGGATCTGGGCGAGCGCTTCTTCTCCGGCAAGACGCGCGCGCTGCACGGCACGCATCTGTCCACCGGCGATCAGCTCTGGTCATGCCTGCCTTACCTACGGCCCATGGCGACGATCACGCATGATACGCTCGACTGGTATGGCTTCGACGAGTTTGGCGGCTCGGTGCACGACGTCATCGGCACGCGCTGCGATCCCTACACGCACAAGCTCCTCTCCGGTCGCGAATATCACCATTGCTGCCATTCGAACCTGACGCGCGCGCTCGCAGACAAGGTCGGACGCTCGCGCGAGTCCGTGGAACCTGCGGTGCACGACGTGCTCAACGTCTTCATGTGCACGGGCTTCACGCGCGACACCGGCCAGTACTTCATGAAGGCGAGCCCCGTGCGTCCCGGCGATTACCTGGAGTTCTTCGCAGAGATCGATCTTCTCGGCGCTTTGTCGGCCTGCCCCGGCGGTGATTGCAGTTCGGAGCATTCGAGCGATGTGGCGGTATGCCATCCGCTGCTCGTCGAGATCTACAAGCCGAAGACCGCACCTGAGGGCTGGGCGCCAGCGCCTCGCAACAGCTACAGCCGCAGGCACGGCGACTGAAACCAAAAAGGGCCCCGAGAGGGGCCCTTTTCCTTATCTGACCATCGGCAGCGGCTTGACGGCCGGACCGGTAAACCGGTTCGTCGCGAGATCCCCCACGGCCTTGTTGGAGAAGCCCATATGGACGCTGGGTTCCGCCGCCATCAAGGCGCTCAGCGCCGTCGATTTCTGTGGCGCATGGGCTGCAGAAGCCTTCGGCTCGGGAGTAGCAGTCGTTTTCGTCTTGGTGTCCTTCGGGGCAATTTTGGGCAGATCCTTTGGCGTCGAGCCTGTGACCGGAATATCGACGGGGTCGGCGGAAGCCACAGCGACAGCACGATCAGGACGCGGCGGGGGCAGGGGCACTGCGCTTGCGGACGTGACCTCCACAGCTCCACGCAGTTCGGCCTGCAGCGGGATCGGATTCGTTGCAGCCAGAGAGCCGGGGCGTGCAGGCGGGAGCGGGGCATAGGCGAGCACGGTGGTCTCGCCCGCGTCATCCGCATCGGGACGGCGCGGCGGCATCGGCGCAAAAGTCATGCCCTTGGCAATCGACATTTCGTCCTGCGCTCCCGGTCCCTGCTGCCATGCGAGTGTCGGGCCGCTTGGCGTATCGACCGTGCTCGGCATGCCGCTGATGCGGGTCGGCGGCAGAGGAGCCGATGCAGGAGGTGACAGATCCTCGCGCAGAGCCGGTGCCATTGCGGCCACCACGGCGGGTGCCGGAGCAGGCTCACGCCGCACCTGCGCCACCATCACAGGAGCCTGACGCGCAACAGGCGCGTTCCTGTTCTCGTATTGCTGCAGGACGGTCTGGGGGGATGCATCGTCCGTGTAGGAGCTGCCCGGCGCATAGCCGGTGCTGCGCGATGCCACGAGCGCGCGGCCCGGGCGGGAAGCGGTGCGGATCTCCTCCGCATCCTCCTCCTCATCCTCAAGGCCGAACAAGGTCGCCCAGAAGCTCTTGCGGCGTGGCTGCTGGGCGGCAATCGCCTCTTCAGCATCCGCATAAGCCGAGTAACCTGCCACAGTGCCGCCCTTGGCCAGCACCTCGGCACGGGCGATGTCGTAGCCAGGCAAAGGCCTGCCATCGGCCGGAATATGCACCGTCCTGCCATCGGGGAAGAGGTTCACGAGCTGGTCGCGCGTCATGCGCGGCCAGGCGCGGACGCTGCCCACATCGAGATGCACGAACGGCGTATAGGCGTTGGGATAATAGCCGACGCCGCCGTTCTGGAGCTTCATGCCGACGGCGCGCAGGCGCGCGGCAGAGACGTCGGGCAGGTAGAAGTCCATGGCCTTGCCCAGCATGTGTTGACTGTGCTTGGCCACGGCGCTGGAACGCCGGCGCAGCATGGAATTGGTCTGCGGCGACCGATAGGCCGAGTTCACGTGCACGGGCGCGCTGGAGCCCACCTCGCGATAGACCTCCCACACCGTGTCGAACAGGCGCGGGTCCATGCGGGTCGGCTCGTCTCGCCGCCAATCGCGCAGGAACCAGTTGAGCTGCTGCAAGGCGGCAGAATCGTACTGGCCGTTGCGCCGGAAGGTGACGGTGAGAGTTTCCTTGGTGTTGTTGTGATAGAAGGTCAACGTGCGCGTATCGCCGTTGGCGATGGCATCCTGCGTGCCGCGCACGCCGCCGACCATGACGGCCACAAAGGCTGCAAGACCAATGCCGGCGCGACGCACCAAGCCGTCCGAACGCAATACTCTCACTGTGATACTCGTCTTGTACTCGCTGCACTCGGGGCAGTGCAGTAATCACTTATAGTGAAAGGATCTTTGCCGAAGACGGTTACCTTGAAGTTAAATGAGCCACAAAAAAGCAGCCCTTGAAGGCCGCTTTTGAAGGAAATCAGGGAGCGAGGTTGAGAGCCGCCCGGACCTTCTGATCGAGGCCGTAGAGATCGGGGAAGGACTTGAGCCCGCCCTTCTCGTCAGCCGCGAGCGTAAAGTAAGCCAAGTGCACGGGCAGGGGCTTGGGCAGGAACACCGTGCGCTCGCCCTTTCCGATCAGGCCTCGCAGCTTCTCCTCGGTCCACTTGCCGTCCTCACCCATGATCTCTTCCGCAAGCGCGAAGGGCTTGTCCACGCGCACGCAGCCATGGCTGAAGGCGCGTTTGGAGGCCGAGAACAGATTGCGGTTGGGCGTATCGTGCAGATAGACCGCGTGCTGGTTGGGGAACATGAACTTCACGAAGCCCAGCGCGTTGCGCTCGCCTGGAGGCTGCTGCACCATGATGCGATCACCCCTGCGAATGATCCTGTAGCCCTTCCTCGCGGCGTAATACGGATCGTTCGCGAGAGCAGGTAAAATCTCTTTCTTCATGATGGACGGCGGAATCGTCCAGGACGGGTTGACCACGAGGTACTTCATCTCCTCGGAGAAGATCGGCGTCTGCGATTGCTCCTTGCCGACGATCACCCGCGTCTCGTGGGCAACCTTGCCGCCTTCCATGAGCTGCAGGCGGAACTCGGGCACGTTCACCATGATGTGGCGTGCCCCAAGATCCTCCGGCAGCCAGCGCCAGCGCTCCATGTTGGCGATCAACCCCGCTTCCCGCTGCGCCAGCGAGGGACCGGAAAGGGCAGCGACCGTCTGCGGCGTGAGAATGCCGTTGGTGGGCAGGCCCTTTTCCTTCTGGAAGGCGGCGACCGCCGAGGCCAGACGCTCGTCATAGACATTCTGGTTCCGGTCGTCCTTCAGATTGAAGCGAGCGCGGATCAGCGGCACGCGCGGGTCCTTCATGCCGACCCGAAGCGCCGGGCCCTTGGGCACGCGCACGCTGGGCTGCGAGGGATGATTGGCGCGCAGTTCCGCAAGCCGCTCCTTGAGAGCGCGATAGCCCGCATGCGGCGGGTTGTAGGAGGCGAGCGCCGCATTCGCGTCCTTTGCGAAGGCCACTTTCTTTAGAATGTCGTCGGCATTGGGGATCGCCAGTTTCGGCGTTACCAGCCGGGAGAGGCTGGACGGCTCGATGCGTCCGCCGCGGGCATCGCGCGCATAGCGGATCACAGACGCCGAGAGCTTGAGGTCCGCTTCGGCCCATTGGGCGGGCGCCGCGTCCTTACGCAGCCTCAGATCGGGCAGGGGATAGGCGGTTGAATCGAGCCCGTCCTCGTCGGCAGCCTTCAGCCGCGCGGCGGCTCCCATGGCGGCGGGTGTGAAAGCGCCATCCTGCGCCCAGGCCAAGGGGCGCTCGGCCTGTGCATAGAAGGCCGTCAGAGCCTCGCGCTCTTTCTTGCTCAAGCGCAGATCGCGCATGGCTGCATCGCTGGCGAGCAGGCCTTCCATCGCGATGCGCAGCACATCCCGCTGCATGAGTGCGGTTACAGGTGCGGCATCAGGTAAGGGAATCTCGATAGTGGGAGCCGGCTTCAGATCGGCAGTGTCGAGGGTCCCCGGCGCGGGCTCGGGCACGGGGATTGCCTGGAGGGCCGTGTTCTCCCTTTCCGTTACGGGAGGCATCGACACATCGTGGAACGATGGTTCGGCGGGGTTCTGTGCAAGAACAGGCTGGGGCGAGCCGCTCGTGATGGTCTGCGCCATTGCGGAGAGAGACAAGAGTGACGCCGACCCGATCAGGCCCAGCCATAACGCCGTCTTGCGCCAATCACGCATGACCCATCTCCCTTATCGCAATGGGTTGGAGGAGGTTGCATCCTCCGCCTTCAAATGAATTTCGTCAGTGTGCAGGCACACGTCTGCTACGCTTAACGCACGAAGGCGTCATGCGGCTGCATCGCTTAAACCAAGTTCTTTCAATTTTCGGTAAAGGGTCGAACGGCCGATTCCGAGATGACGGGAGATGGCCGATAGATGTCCTTGATAGTGCACGAGGGCAAAGCGGATCGCGCGCTCTTCCAGCTCAGCCAATGTGAGCATGTCGCCGCTCTCACGAATGAGTGAAAGTGCGTGTGGAGCAGGTTTTTCGGCTGGTTCCTGTGTGCGAATGGGCGCAAGCGTCCTTGCCGCCGGAACCGGCGGAATCTCGATGCGAAAGCCTTCCACATGGGCCGCAACCTGGGGAAACTCGCTGGGCGTCAAAAAAGCTCCATCGGCGAGGATCACGGCCCGATAGACGGCATTTTCGAGTTGCCGGAGATTGCCCGGCCAGTCGTAGCGGGTCAGCAAGGTCAGGGCGTCCGCCGACAATCCTCGGATCCTCTTGCCTTCGTCCCTTGCAAAGCGTTCAGCGAAGAAGCGAGCCCATTCGGCGATTGTTTCGCGCTGAGCCCTTAAAGGGCGGAGAGCGAGAGGCATCGCCTGGAGGCGATAATAGAGGTCTTGACTGAATCGGCCTTCGCGCACCTTGTCGGCCAGATTGAAGCCAGCGCCGGCGATGATCCGCACATCGAGGCGGCGGGCCGGTCGCGAGGCTGCATCCTGGTGGAAGATCGTCTCCATCAGCCGGGTTTGGGCTTCTTGAGACAGCTGCTCCACGCGTTCGATGAACAGCGTGCCGCCATTGGCTTCCTTCAGGTGCCGGAGGAGGCTGGCCCCTTGGGTGCCTCCCTCCGAGAGGGCCTCCTCCGTCAGTAGGCTGATGAAGGGGCGGGTCTTGCGTTCGCCGCTCTCGTGGATCGCCTTGGCCAGCGCCTTGGCACCGCTGCCGGCCTCCGTCTCGATGAGGACGGGCAGGGTGGAGCGTGCCGCACGGTCGGCGAGCCGGGCCGTCCTTTCCCGTTCCGAGCCCGCGACGAAGCCCGACGTGCCCTGGCGAAGGGCGCGGATATCGTCTGCGAAGAACCGGTGAAGGGGCATGAGGCTGAAGATTTGAGAGAATCGCTTCCGGCGATGCTGGGCGACAAGGGTAAACCGGGTCTTAACGCCCGCCGCTTTTGAAGGGACCCAACCTTTAAAGCCTGGGTTGATCCCGGGACTTAAGCAGCCAATATGTGGTGCAACCTCTTTTCAACCCTTCTCCCAGCAATGTCCCAGAAAGCTACCCCCGTGCATCAGCCATCCTCAACCGGCGCCGCTCAGGTCGATCTCGGCTCACTCCCTGAGTGGAACCTGTCCCACCTCTATCCGGGCATGGACAGTGAGGCGTTCAAGAGCGATCTCGCGAAAGCCGAGGAGGAGTGCAAGGCCTTCGCCGAGGCCTATCGCGGCAAGCTTGACGGGATCGCCCGGGCCGAGAACGCTCCCCAGGTCCTCACCGACGTGATCAAGCGCTATGAGGCGCTGGAGGATCTGCTCGGACGTCTCATGTCCTATGCCGGGCTCATCTATTCCGGGGACACGACCGATCCGGTACGGGCCAAGTTCTATGGCGATACGCAGGAGCGCCTCACCGCCGCTTCCACCGAGCTGCTCTTCTTCGGGCTCGAGCTGAACCGTATCGAGGATGCGGTACTGGACAAGGCTGTATCGCAAGCGCCCCTGTCTCATTACAAGCCCTGGATCGAGGACCTGCGCAAGGACAAGCCCTATCAGCTCGAGGACAAGATCGAGCAGCTTTTCCATGAGAAGTCCGTGACGGGCCGCTCTGCCTGGAACCGCCTGTTCGACGAGACCATCGCCTCCCTGCGCTTCACCGTGCGCGGCGAGGAGCTTCCGATCGAGCCGACTCTCAACAAGCTGCAGGATCCGGACGAGAGCGTGCGCAAGGATGCGTCCGACGCGCTTGCCAGGACCTTCAAGGCGAATCTCCGCACCTTCACGCTGGTCACGAACACGCTTGCCAAGGACAAGGAAATCTCCGACCGCTGGCGCGGCTTTCAGGATGTGGCGGATTCCCGTCACCTCGCCAACCGCGTCGAGCGCGAGGTGGTGGATGCCCTGGTTGCCGCCGTGCGCGAAGCCTATCCGCGCCTGTCGCATCGCTATTACGCGCTCAAAGCCAAGTGGTTCGGCAAGGACAAGCTCGACCATTGGGATCGCAACGCGCCGCTTCCCAAGGTCGAGCAGCGCACCATTCCCTGGAACGAGGCGCGGGAGACCGTGCTCTCCGCCTATTCCGCCTTCTCGCCGCACATGGCCGACATCGCCCGCCGCTTCTTCGACGAAGGCTGGATCGATGCGCCGACGCGCCCCGGCAAGGCGCCGGGCGCCTTCGCCCATCCGACAGTACCCTCGGCCCATCCCTATGTGCTGCTCAACTACCAGGGCAAGCCGCGCGATGTGATGACGCTCGCGCATGAACTCGGCCACGGCGTGCACCAGGTCCTCGCCGCGCCCAACGGTGCGCTGATGGCGCCGACGCCGCTGACGCTCGCGGAAACGGCGAGCGTGTTCGGCGAGATGCTCACCTTCCGCCGCCTGCTCGACCAGACCAAGGATCCGGTGCAGCGCAAGGCGATGCTGGCAGCCAAGGTCGAGGACATGATCAACACGGTCGTGCGCCAGATCGCGTTCTACTCCTTCGAGCGCAAGGTCCACCTGGAGCGCCGCAACGGCGAGCTCACCGCCGACAAGCTCTGCGAACTCTGGATGTCCGTGCAGGACGAGAGCCTTGGTCCGGCAATCCGCCTCGGCCCCGGCTACGAGAGCTTCTGGACTTACATCCCGCACTTCATCCATTCGCCGTTCTACGTCTACGCCTATGCCTTCGGCGATTGCCTCGTGAATTCGCTCTACGGCATTTACGAACGCTCGAACGAAGGCTTCGTGGATCGCTATTTCGCGCTGCTCTCCGCGGGCGGCTCCAAGCCCTACTCGGAGCTTCTCGCCCCGTTCGGCCTCGACGCCCGTGATCCGTCCTTCTGGCAGATCGGCCTCTCCATGATCGAGCGGCTCATTGGCGAGCTGGAGGCGATGGAAAAGGCGGCGTGAAGCTTGCTCTGGCGCAATAGGCTTGAGGCGCTCCTTCATTAAAGAGCGCCTCGAGCCCATTTGTGACTTCATCGGAAAGAACTGTTCTTATGGCTGATCGCGACAACGAAGCAAACCGCTTCTCCGCCCGTGCTGCGCGGTATGCGCGGGTGGGCGCCAACATGGGCGGTGTGGCCGCACGCATGGCGGGATCACGCCTCTTCGGCGGCGATGCGCGCGATGCCTCCAATGCGGCGGCGCTCGCGCAGGCCCTGGGCGGTCTGAAAGGGCCGATCATGAAGGTGGCGCAGCTGCTCGCCACCATTCCCGATCTCATCCCGCCGGAATACGCCTCCGAACTGCAGAAGCTGCAGAGCGAAGCGCCGCCCATGGGCGCGGCTTTCGTCAAGCGGCGCATGCAGGCGGAACTCGGACCGCAATGGCAGAGCCGCTTCGGCTCCTTTGACTTGAACCCATCGGCCGCCGCATCCCTGGGCCAGGTTCATCGCGCCACGACGAAGGATGGCGAGAAGCTCGCCTGCAAGCTGCAATATCCCGACATGCAATCGGCCGTCGAAGCGGATCTGAAGCAGCTCGAATTCGTGTTCGCCCTGCATCGGCGCATGGATCCGGCCATCGATACGCGTGAGATCGCGAAGGAAATCGGTGAGCGCGTGCGCGAAGAACTCGATTACGAGCGCGAGGCCAAACATGCCTTGCTTTATGCGAAGGCGCTGGCGGACGTGGACGATGTGCGCGTGCCGCGGGTTCATTCAGAGTTGTCGACCAAACGGCTTTTGTCTCTGCAATGGCTCGAAGGCGAGAAGATCCTGCAATTCGTCGAAAGCCCGGTCGAGATCCGCAATCGTCTGGCGATTGCGATGTTCAAAGCATGGTGGCACCCCTTCAGCCACGCCGCCGTCATTCACGGCGATCCTCACCTTGGCAATTACACCGTGTTCTCCGAAGGCCCGGAGGCGAGGGGGATCAACCTTCTCGATTACGGCTGCATCCGTATCTTCCATCCGCGCTTCGTCGGCGGCGTGGTCGATCTCTATCGCGGGCTCCAGACGGATGATCGCGCCCGCATCGTCCATGCCTACGAGACCTGGGGCTTCAAGAACCTGTCGAACGAGCTGATCGACATCCTCAATATCTGGGCGCGCTTCATCTACGCTCCGCTTCTCGACGACCGGGTCCGCACGGTGGCAGACGGCGTGAAGCCCGGCGAATATGGCCGCCGCCAGGCTTTCGAGGTGCATAAGGCGCTCAAAGAAAAGGGACCGGTCACGGTCCCCCGGGAATTCGTCTTCATGGACCGGGCGGCGGTGGGTCTGGGCGCCGTGTTCCTGCATCTCAGGGCCGAGCTGAACTACCACCGGTTGTTCGAGATCGAGATCGAGCGCTTCTCCCTCGAGGGACTGGCACAGCGCCAAGCCGAGGTTCTCGGCACTTCCGGTTTACCGATTCCTATGTAATGAAGTTGCCTCTTGCGCGGAACGGCCTTACAGGCCTTAACCCAGCGCACCATGCGGAAAGGTGGACCCGGTTTTCCGCGGCTCACGATGCGCGGCTTAAAAGGGAGCATCGGACCACTCCCAAAGGTGGAATCCACTTTGGGTCCGAGGCTCTAGCGTCAGGGGCAGCCAATGAAGATCGTATTCGTTCACCAGAATTTTCCAGGCCAGTTTTTGCGCCTGGCCCAGACCTTCGTTGCCGAGGGGCACGAGGTCGTGGCGCTGGGCATGACCAAGCAATGCCTCCTGAAGGGGGTGAAATATTATCCCTATGATCCGGCTCCGGGACCGGAGGACCCGAGATTCGAGGCTCGCTATTCACCTGTGATTCCGCGCCTTCGCCGCGCCTATGGCGTGGCTCACAGGGCACGGGAACTCGCCAATCAGGGCTTCGAGCCTGATGTCGTCGTGGTCAATACGGGCTGGGGCGAGAACCTGTTCCTGAAGGACGTCTGGCCCAAGGCCAAGCACGTGGCCTATTTCGAATATTACTATCACGCCAAAGGACAGGACCTCGACTTCGATCCCGAATTCCCCGTGACTGACGAAGAGGTGATCTGGCGGCTTCGGTTGAAGAACTCCATGCAGCTCGGCGCGCTCGACGCCGCTGACCTCGCGGTCGCCCCGACGAAATACCAGCGCGACACCTTCCCGACCTATCTCCATGATCGGGTCGCCATCATTCACGACGGCATCGACACCAAGCGGCTCGTGCCCAACCCGACCATGGGCATTCAGATCGGCAAGGACGGCCCCAAGCTGAGCCGCCAGAAGCCCGTGGTCACCTACGTCACCCGCAATATCGAGCCGATGCGCGGGGCGCATATCGTCTTCAAGAGCCTGCCCTACCTGCTCGATATCGACCCCGAGCTTCAGGTCATGGTCATCGGCGGCAAGGGCAACAGCTATTCGGGCAAGGCCCCGGATGGCAAATCCTGGTACGATCACTTCGTGTCCAAGATCGACCGGCCTGTGGACTGGTCCCGGGTCCATCTCGTCGGAAACCTGCCCTACGACCAGTTCGTGAAGGTTCTGCAGGTCTCCTCCGCCCATATCTACATGACCTATCCCTTCGTCCTGTCGTGGTCCTCCATCGAGGCCATGGCGCTCGAATGCCGGATGGTAGTCTCGGATACGGCTCCGGTTCGCGAGATCATCACGGATGGCCTGAACGGACGTCTCTTCCCCTTCTTCGACCATAGGGCGCTCGCCGAGCGGGTGCGCGAAGCTTTGATCGACAAGGAGAAATCCGCCGCCATGGCCAGGGAAGCCCGGAGGATCGCGGTGGAGCGCTATGATTACGAGACGGTCTGCCTGCCGCAGTGGCGCGAGTTTTTGGGGATAAAATAACGCTCCTGCGCGTTCATAAAGTTTTCCTGAAAGGTGTCGCGAAAGATTGCGGCGCCTCACCGCATGCGTTAAACGCAGCAATTAACAACCGATGCTAATAGGGCGTTGAATCATGGCCGATACAAAACATGCGCCGCATGGGGGTTATAGTCCGGAGATGGACGGCCCTGCCCATGAGGTGACCTACAACGGGTTCGTGCGGTTTGCCGAGATCGGCACGGCCGTTGTCGTCTGTCACGTTCTGGCTCTGGCCGTTGGCGGCATCAAGCATGCCTGGCTGACGGCGATTTTCGGGGTCATCCTGTCACTCGCTGCGGGGGCATTCGGGGCAATCGCTCCCTCGATCGGGGTTCGTGCCCCGGCCGCCGTGGGCGTGCTTCTGCTTCTGGCACTCTTCCTCTACTGAGCAGCAAAGGGCCCTGTTTCAAGGGCCTTTTCTTTGTCTCAACCGATCCAAAGGGGCATTTATGCGAATCGCCGTTCTTTCCGAAACCGAGGGAGCGGAGACCCGCGTCGCCGCAACGCCCGAGACGGTCAAGAAGTACAAAGGCCTTGGCGCCGACGTGGTGGTCCAGGCTGGAGCCGGCACGAAGGCCGGCATCACGGATGCCGAGCTCGATGCGTCCGGCGCCGTCATCGCGCCCTCCCGTGAGGAGACCTTACGGGATGCCGACATCATCCTGAAGGTCCGCCGCCCTGCTGACGGCGAACTCACCGGCGCGAAGCCCGGCGCGCTTCTGATTTCCATCATGGACCCTTACGGCCAGGATGCGGCTCTGAAAAACCTGGCCGCTGCCCAGGTTGCTGCCTTCGCCATGGAGCTGATGCCCCGCATCACCCGTGCGCAGGTGATGGACGTTCTCTCCTCCCAGGCAAACCTTGCCGGGTACCGCGCCGTGGTCGATGCCACTGCCGAATATGGTCGTGCCATGCCGATGATGATGACGGCAGCCGGCACGGTTCCGGCGGCCCGCGTCTTCGTCATGGGTGCGGGCGTCGCAGGCCTTCAGGCCATTGCCACGGCCCGCCGCCTCGGCGCGGTGGTGACCGCCACAGACGTGCGCCCGGCTGCCAAGGAGCAGGTGGAAAGTCTCGGCGCCAAGTTCGTTGCGGTCGAGGACGAAGAGTTCAAGCAGGCCGAGACGGCCGGCGGCTACGCCAAGGAGATGTCGGCTGAGTATCAGGCGAAGCAGGCGGCGCTGGTCGCCTCCCACATCGCCAAGCAGGATATCGTCATCACCACGGCCCTCATCCCCGGCCGTCCTGCGCCCAAGCTCGTCTCCCGCGCCATGGTGGAATCCATGAAGCCCGGCTCCGTGATTGTCGATCTCGCGGTCGAGCGCGGCGGCAATTGCGAGCTGGCGCAACCAGGGCAGGTTGTGGAGCATAACGGCGTGAAGATCGTGGGCCATCTCAACATGCCCGGACGCCTCGCCGCCACGGCCTCCAGCCTCTACGCGAAGAACCTCTATGCCTTCGTCGAGACCCTCGTCGACAAGGAGAGCAAGGCGCTCTCCGTCAAATGGGACGACGAACTCGTGAAGGCGACCTGCCTGACCCGGGACGGCGCGGTGGTTCACCCCGCCTTCCAGCCCAAAGCCTAAGTTACCAGGGGGATCTCATGGCGACACTCACGCCCGAACAGGCCGCCGAGCAGGCCCGCGCAGCGGCTGAAACTGCCCAGCGCGCCGCAGAGCAAGCGCAAGTCCTAGCCGATCAGGTGGCAGCTGCCGCAGGCGCAGCCGTCTCCACCGTCACGCATGGCGCGGTGGATCCCACCGTGTTTCGTCTGGCCATCTTCGTGCTGGCGATCTTCGTCGGCTACTACGTGGTCTGGCAGGTGACGCCCGCCTTGCACACGCCGCTCATGTCGGTGACGAATGCGATCTCCTCGGTGATCGTGGTCGGCGCGCTGCTGGCGGTCGGCGTCAATGTGGCCGATGGCCTTGGCGACGGCCCGGTCTGGGCGCGGGCGCTCGGCTTCATCGGCCTCATCCTGGCAAGCATCAACATTTTCGGCGGCTTCCTGGTGACCCAGCGCATGCTCGCCATGTATCGCAAGAAGGGTTGAGGCCATGTCGGCAAACCTTGCCTCGATCCTCTATCTCGTCTCCGGCGTCCTCTTCATCCTGGCGCTGCGTGGCCTGTCCCATCCCACCACCTCCCGTCAGGGCAATCTCTTCGGCATGGTGGGCATGGGCATCGCGATCCTCACCACGCTCCTGGTGCAGCCCCCGGAAGGCTTCGGCGGCTGGTTCCTGGCCTTCTGGGGTCTCGTGATCGGCGGCGCCATCGGCGCGGTGGTGGCCAAGCGCGTGCCCATGACGGCGATGCCGCAGCTGGTGGCCGCCTTCCACTCCCTCGTGGGTCTTGCCGCCGTGCTTGTCGCCGCAGGCGCGCTCTATGCGCCGCAGGCCTTCGGCATCGGCACCGTGGGGACGATCCATGGCGGCTCGCTCTTCGAGATGGGTCTGGGCGTCGCCATCGGCGCCATCACCTTCACCGGTTCGGTGATCGCGTTCCTGAAGCTTGACGGGCGCATGTCCGGCAAGCCGATCCTGCTGCCGAGCCGCCACATCATCAACCTCGTCCTGGGCGGATTGCTGCTGACGCTGCTCGTCCTCTTCATCCGCACCGAGAGTCACACGCTCTTCTGGCTCATCGTGCTGGTGTCCTTCGTGCTCGGCATCACGCTCATCATCCCCATCGGCGGCGCGGACATGCCGGTCGTGGTGTCGATGCTCAACTCCTACTCTGGCTGGGCGGCTGCGGGCATCGGCTTCACGCTGGGCAATCTCGCGCTCATCATCACGGGCGCTCTGGTCGGCTCGTCGGGCGCGATCCTGTCCTACATCATGTGCAAGGGCATGAACCGCTCCTTCATCTCCGTCATCCTCGGCGGCTTTGGCGGTGAAACGGCGGGCGCTGCCGGCGGGGCGGTCGAGACGCGTCCCGTGAAGCAGGGCTCGGCGGACGACGCGGCCTTCATCATGAAGAACGCGGCGAAGGTCATCATCGTGCCGGGCTATGGTATGGCAGTGGCGCAGGCGCAGCATGCCCTACGTGAAATGTCCGACAAGCTGAAGGAGGAAGGCGTCGAGGTGAAATACGCCATTCACCCGGTGGCAGGCCGCATGCCCGGCCACATGAACGTGCTGCTTGCCGAAGCCAACGTGCCTTACGATGAGGTGTTCGAGCTGGAAGACATCAACGGCGAGTTCGCGCAGGCTGACGTGGCCTTCGTGATCGGCGCCAACGACGTCACGAACCCGGCTGCGAAGACCGACCCTTCCTCGCCGATCTTCGGCATGCCGATCCTCGATGTGGAGAGGGCCAAGACGGTACTTTTCATCAAGCGCGGCATGGGCTCGGGTTACGCGGGCGTGGAGAACGAGCTGTTCTTCCGCGACAACACCATGATGCTCTTCGGCGATGCCAAGAAGGTGGTGGACGAGATTTTGAAGAGTCTCTGATCATTGCGACACACGAAACGATGCCCGGCACGAAGCCGGGCATTTTTTTGCCCGTCATCGTCATCACCGGCCTTGTGCCGGTGATCTCGCTTCTGCCAGGCGCAACGCCCTTCTTCATCGGGATGGCCGGGACGAGCCCGGCCATGACGAGGAGGGGCATGTCGAAGTGGACATGACGAAACGTACGAAAGCTGGTTTAAGAGGGGCCCTCTCAAGCCGTCCCGGATTCCGTCATGCCCTCCATCACCCTGCGCACAGCCTTGCCTCATGATCGCGACACGGTCGTGGAGCTGATCCATCAGCTCAATGTCTTCGAGGCCGATCTCGTGGGCGACCGCCGCCGCGACTACGATGGAGCCAATGCCTATTACGACGAGCTCATGATGCGGCTTACGCGGCGCAACGGTCGCATCGTCCTGGCTGAGATTGATGGCGTTGTCGTCGGAGCGATGGGCTTCTCGCTCGACCAGGATGCCGCCTATGTCGCCGCGGACGTCCGCAGCCACGGCACGGTGACGGATCTCATCATCCACGAGGAATGGCGCGGCAAAGGCATCGGCCGGATGCTGCTGAACGAGGCCGAGCGCCTCACGAAAGAGGCGGGCCTCAAGCGCCTCATGATCGGCGCTCTCATCGCCAATGAGCGCGCCGTGCGCACCTACAGCCAGTTCGGCTTCGAGCCTTACGTGGCGTTCCTGAAGAAGGAACTATGAAGCAGATTGAATGGCCCCCTTGCCCGTCAGGAGGGTGAGCCTAGGCCAGCGGACTGCCCAGTTCTTGGCCTGTATGCGCGCGCGGTAGATATCCATCTTGTGAGCAAACGCAGGCGTCGGCCTTACGATCAGGTTGACGAGATCATCGATGCCGTGAGGCGCGATGATCTCGACGTGGCCTCGCACCGTTCTCGCTGCAATCGCGGTGGCGGTCTCCGGCCAGCAGGCGATGGCCTCGAACATGCTCGGGTAAGGCGCGTCCCTGTTGCGTTGATGCATGCGGGCTTGGTTCTTCACCTCCCAAGGAATGCCCGGCGCAAGCAACCGGAGCTTGTTCGCAATGGCAACATCATGCGCCTCATGAGTGTTGGCGGGATCGAGGAAAACCACGTCTACATCATTAGGCCGTGAGGCATCGATGCGGCGGTCATGAAGCACATCCCAAACGGCATTGCGGATGAAGCCGGCGCCGATCCAGCCATCCGGCAGATCGAGGCTCTCCACATGCAAAAGAAGCGCATGCAGATCCGCATGCGCTTCGAGCAGTCTCGCAATATCGGTGACGCTCCGCAGGAGAGGGGCAGCGAGCTTCATGCCGCGCCTGTCGCCGGGATTACCGGAACAGGGTCGCCACGCCGCCCTGGAGGCGGGAATTGCCCTGGCGGGCCACCGAGTTCGAGCTGTCGAGGGCGAGCGCGCGGGAATAGCTCTCGATCGCGCCCTGGCGGTCGCCCTTGCGCTCCATCGCCACGCCGCGCCACGCCCAGGAATCGGCGTCCTTGTTGTTGACGTTGAGCGCCGCGTTGAAGTCCTCGATGGCCTTGTCGAACTGGTTCGTCGCCACGTAGCTCTGGCCGCGGGCCGCGTAAGGCGCTCCCACGAAGGGGTTGCGGTCGATGGTGGCGTCGAAGTCCAGGATCGCCTGCTGGTGCAGGCCTTGGCGCTGATAGAGCAGGCCGCGCGAATGGAGCGCCTCGGCCGATTCGGGCAGGAGGCGGGTCGCCATGTTCAGGTCGTTCAGGGCTTCCTGATAGGCGCCCTGCGTCCGCAGCAGGTTGGCGCGGCCGATATAGGCCGGACCGTAATTCGGATCGGCCTGGATGGAGCGAGTGAAGTCCGCCAGCGCCTGGTCGTTCCGGTTCGTCTGGCGCAGGGCCAGGGCGCGGTTCGTGTAGGCTGGGGCGTAGTTGGGATCGAGCTGGATCGCCTTGGTGAAGTCCGCCATGGCGTCGCTGTAGCGGCCCACGCGGGCATAGGCTGCGCCACGGGTGTTATAGGCGCTCGGATCGTTCGGGTTGCGCTGGATGACATCGGACAGGGACGCGATGTTCACTTGGCTCGTGCCCTGCGTGTCCTCTTCGACCACGGCGATCCGCTGGGTGGGGGCGCCGCCTCCCACCGTGTTGCAGGCGGCAAGGCTCAAAGCGGTCAGGGCCAGGCTCAAGGGTGCAAAACGGCGAATCGATGGGGCGATCACCTTCGTCTCCAAACTTCGTTACTCAACAAGGTGAGGGGTGGTTTAGCGGATAAACCTTAACAGCCGTGAAACACGGCAACACAAAGGCAGTGTCAAGGATAAAATTCCGCAGAAGGCCAAAGGCTTGGGTCAAAAGGTCGCCGAAGCAGGGCCCAGACATGCAAACAGCGCCCCTGCTTGCGCAGAAGGCGCTGATTCACAATCGACGGGCTGGCCTCGAGAAGAGGCCGGCGTGAAGTCTTAGCGAGCCGAAGTGCGCGGCTTGGAAGGCAGAAGGCCTTCGCGCTGCATGCGCTTGCGGATGAGCTTGCGAGCGCGGCGGACGGCCTCGGCCTTTTCGCGGGCCTTCTTCTCAGACGGCTTCTCGTAGTGACCGCGGAGCTTCATCTCGCGGAAGATGCCCTCACGCTGCATCTTCTTCTTGAGAGCGCGGAGCGCCTGATCGACGTTGTTATCCCGGACAAGAACCTGCACGCGAATTCCTCGTATTTTGAACCGTTTCGATTGTGTAAAAGAAAACGAGGCGCGTCATGCGCACCTCAATCTGGCTGGCGTCGATACCAGAAGAAGCCTTGCCTGTCCAGGGTTCCTTCCGACAAAAGCGCCGCGCCAGGATATCAACTTCCGAGTTTTTAAAAGGTTCAAGCCTTTTCAGGGAAAACTCGGGTTACGTGACCCATCTTGCGGCCAGAACGGGCCTCGGCTTTGCCGTAGAGGTGCAGATGAGCGCCGGGCTCGGCCAGAATCCGCTCCCATTCATCGGCATCATGGCCGATGAGGTTCTGCATCTCCACCCGGCCCAGACGCGCGGGCGAGCCGAGAGGCCAGCCGCAGACGGCTCGGATATGCTGCTCGAACTGGGACGTTGAGGCCCCGCCGAGGGTCCAATGGCCGGAATTGTGCACCCGGGGGGCGATCTCGTTCACCACCAGGCGCTCCTGTCCGTTTTCCGTCACCAGGAACAGCTCGACGGCGAGCACGCCGATATAATCCAGGGCATCGGCGATGGCCTTGGCAATCCGCATCGCCTCGGCTTCTGTCGCTTCCGAGACGCCCGCCGGAACCCGCGTGGTGTCGAGGATGTGGTGGCGGTGCTCGTTGGCGCAGAGGTCATAGGCCGCGAAGGCCCCGGAGGCCGTGCGGGCCGCCACCACCGAGACCTCCCGCTCGAAGGGCACGAAGCCTTCGAGGATGCAAGGCGTGCGGCCCAGCTCGGCCCAGGCGGCGGCAGGATCGGTCTCGGGCCGGATCATCACCTGGCCCTTGCCGTCATAGCCGAAGCGCCGGGTCTTGAGCACGGCGGGGCGGCCCAGCCGTTCCACGGCCTCATCCAGCTCCGCCTCGTTGGAGAAGCCCGCGAAGGGAGCAACCGGAATGCCGAGGCCGGAGATGAAAGTCTTTTCCAGGAAACGGTCCTGCGACACGGCCAAGGCCTGCGCATTGGGCGCGAGCAGCGTGTGGGCGCTCAGCGTCGCGGCAGTTTCGCTCGGCACGTTCTCGAATTCATACGTCACCACGTCCACGGCCCTGGCGAAGCGCACCAGGGCGGCCTCGTCCTCGTAAGGAGCGATGGTGACCTCCGCCGCGACGTCGAAGGCGGGGCTGTTCTCTTCCGGCGCGTAGATATGGGCCTTGAGGCCGAGCTGTGCCGCAGCCATGGCCATCATGCGGCCGAGCTGCCCGCCGCCTAGGATTCCGATGGTGCAGCCTGGACGGATCATGAGGTTAGCCTTCGTCGGAGGGGCGTTCGGCCACGCTGTCGCTCTGGCGCTTGCGCCAGGCATCGAGCCGTCCGGCAAGAGCAGGATCGTGGAGAGCGAGCACGGCGGCGGACAGAAGTGCCGCGTTCACGGCGCCGGCCTTGCCGATGGCGAGCGTTCCCACCGGAATGCCGGCCGGCATCTGGACGATGGAGAGCAGGCTGTCCTGGCCCGACAGCGCCTTCGATTCCACCGGAACGCCGAAGACGGGGAGGGGGGTCATGGAGGCGGTCATGCCGGGCAGATGCGCAGCGCCCCCTGCGCCCGCGATGATCACCTGGAATCCCTCGGCCTTGGCCCCCTTGGCGAAAGCGACGAGCCGGTCCGGCGTGCGGTGGGCGGAAACGATTCGGGCATCGTAAGCGATGCCGAGCGCGTCCAGGGTCTCGGCGGCGTGGCGCATGGTCGCCCAGTCCGACTGACTGCCCATGATGATGGCAACGGGGGCTTGCGCCATAGATGTGCTCCGGCTTTCAAGGCCTAAGGATTTGAAAGCCGGACATAGCGAAGGCTCTCACGGCAGGCAAGCATTTGCCGCCGAAAGAGGAGTTTTATCAGGCGATGATGTCGGGCGTGATCTGGTCTTCCAAACGGATGATCTGGTCCTTCAGGACGAGCTTGCGCTTCTTCAGGCGCTGAACCTGGAGCTGGTCCCCGGCGATCATGCTCTCGAGGGCGTCGATGGCCATGTCGAGATCGCGGTGCTCCTGCTTGAGGCGCGCCAATTCCGCTTCCAATTCAGCCAGTTCGGTCATTGAAAATCGATCCAGATGTCCGTGTCCTAAAGGGACCCGGCGAGAGGGCGGAATTATGCTCTCAAGCCTCCCGAAGGGCAAGATGAGGACCGCATCTTCACCTCTCGATTTTGCAAATTTTGCCTTCGACTCGCCACAGTGAGTCTGGCTAAATAAGTATTGTCAGGTATCGAACAGGAGGAACTGACATGCCGCTGCAGAACCATCTGACGGAGCTTGAGCGTAAGCATCGGGCTATCGAGCGCGAGATCCAGGATGCTCTCAACAGCCCGTCCATGGATGATATGAAACTCGCGGAACTGAAGCGGAAGAAACTCCAACTGAAGGATGAGATTACCCGTCTGAGAAGCTCAGATACGGCGGTGCATTAAAGACGATCTTCAAAACACTCCCACCGAGAGCCGTCGCTTCCTTTGAGGAGCGGCGGCTTTTTCTTGTAAGAGGCCTTAGAGCAGCGGACCCTAAAGTGGACTTGCACTTTTGGGTCCGATGCTCATTCTTGAGAGGAGCGCATCGTTTATGCGGAAAACCGGGTCCACTTTTCGCTGACGCGGACCTTCGGTTCCGCACGATGCGCTAGACGAGTGCGCTCGCGCCGTCATAGATGAGCTTCGCACCGACCAGCACCAGCAGAATGTAGACGGCCGTGTAGAAGCTCTGGCCGGACACCCGCCGCACGAGCAGGACGCCTGCCCAGGTCGAGGCGATCGCCACCGGAAAAAGCGCGGCTGCGGTGGCAAGGTTCTCCGTCGTGAGCTGGCCGAGCGCCACATAGGGCGGCACCTTGATCCAGTTGACGATCGCGAACAAGACGGCGCCCGTTCCGACGAAGACATCCCGCGGCAGTTTCTGCGGCATCACGTAGATCTGGAAAGGTGGCCCGCCCGCATGGGCGATCATGCTGGTAAAACCCGTCACCCAGCCCCAGAAGAGGCCGCGCGGGGTATCGGCGGGAGCTGCCTCCGGCGGAGTGGCGCTGCGCTCCAATGCCATCCGGCGGATCGCAAAGGCGACGGAGATCACGCCGACGGCGAGCTTGATCGCAGCATCCGACACCTGCGCTGCCAGGAGATATCCCGTGAGGATGCCTGATATCGCTCCCGCCACCAGCAGCACCACGTTGCGCTTGTCCCATGTGTAACGATAGGCCCAGACGGAGACGACATCCTGCACGATGAGGATCGGCAGCGTGATCGCAGCTGCCTGCACCGGCGAGACCACCAGCGCCATCAGCGGCAGGGAGAGAAGTCCAAGCCCCGAGAAGCCGCCCTTGGCGAGGCCCATGAGCGTGATGGCCGGGATGGCGGCGGCATAAAAAAGAGGGTTGGTGATCATTGAAAAACCTTAAGGGCACTCGCCGAAAGTCGCCGCTGACCACGGCAGCTTTGCCTGCTACCACAACGGCAGACACAAGTCTCATGCGGTGACTGCAACGGGGAAACGCCATGCCATCAACCCAAAGCCGCTATCATGAGGTGTATGCGCGCTGGAAGTCCGATCCGGAAGGGTTCTGGCGCGAGGCCGCCCAGGAGATCGACTGGTTCAGGCCTGCCGATAAGGTATTCGACCCACAGGCAGGTGCCTATGGCCGCTGGTTCGAGGGTGCGCTGTGCAACACCTGCTACAACGCCGTCGACCGTCATGCGCAAACGCGCGGCGATCAGCCCGCCATCATCTACGACAGCCCCGTCACGAACGCGAAGCGCAGTATTTCTTACGCCGAATTGAAGGACGAGGTGTCCGCGCTCGCAGCCGTGCTGCACGACATGGGTGTCGAGAAGGGAGACCGCGTCATCATATACATGCCGATGATCCCAGAGGCTGCATTCGCGATGCTGGCCTGCGCACGCATCGGCGCGATCCATTCCGTGGTGTTCGGCGGCTTCGCGGCGAAGGAGCTTGCAACCCGCATCGATGACGCGAAGCCGAAGGTCATTCTCTCCGCTTCCTGCGGCATCGAGGGCTCGAAGGTCGTGGCTTACAAGCCGCTGCTCGATGAGGCGATCCAGCTCGCTGCCACCAAGCCCGATGCTTGCCTGATCTATCAGCGCCAGCAGCTCGAATGCTCGCGCGTTGAAGGACGCGATCTCGACTGGGCGCAGGAGGTTGCCAACGCCAGGGCTGCAGGCAAACACGCCGATTGCGTGCCGGTTGCAGCCACCGATCCGCTCTACGTGCTCTACACCTCCGGCACCACCGGCAAGCCGAAGGGAGTGGTGCGCGACAATGGCGGCTATATGGTCGCGCTCAAATGGACCATGAGCAATTTCTACGGCGTCAAGCCCGGCGAAGTGTTCTGGGCAGCATCCGACGTCGGCTGGGTCGTGGGCCATTCCTACATCGTCTATGGCCCGCTGCTGCATGGCTGCACGGCGATTCTCTATGAGGGTAAGCCCGTGGGCACGCCGGATGCCGGCGCCTATTGGCGCGTGATCTCCGACCACAAGGTCGTGACGCTGTTCACCGCTCCCACCGCCTTCCGCGCGATCAAGAAGGAAGATCCGAATGCGGATCTTCTCAAGAAATACGACCTCTCGCACTTCCGCGCTCTTTTCCTCGCAGGCGAGCGGGCGGATCCCGACACGGTGCGATGGGCCGAGAACATCCTCGACGTGCCCGTGATCGACCATTGGTGGCAGACGGAAACGGGTTGGCCCGTCGCGGGCAATCCGCTCGGTCTTGGTGCGCTGCCCGTCAAGCACGGCTCGCCCACGGTGGCGATGCCGGGTTATGCGCTCGACGTCCTCGACGAGGGCGGCAAGTCCGTGGGTCCTGGCGCCATGGGCACCATCGCCATCAGGCTGCCGCTGCCTCCCGGCTGCCTGCCGACGCTCTGGCAGGCGGATGAGCGCTTCAAGGATTCCTATCTCACTACCTATCCGGGCTACTACAACACCTCGGATGCCGGCTACATCGACGAGGACGGCTATGTGTGGGTGATGGGCCGTACCGACGACATCATCAACGTGGCGGGCCACCGTCTCTCCACCGGTGGCATGGAGGAGGTTCTCGCTTCCCATCCGGCAGTCGCCGAATGCGCCGTGATCGGCGTGAAGGATGCGCTGAAAGGCGAGGTGCCTTGCGGCTTCGTGGTGCTGAAATCCGGCGTGCAGCAAACGTCTGACGAGGTCGAGAAGGAGCTGGTGGGCCTCGTGCGCGAGAAGATCGGCCCGGTGGCGGCCTTCAAGCTCGCCATCACCGTGCCGCGTCTGCCGAAGACCCGCTCAGGCAAGATCCTGCGCGGCACCATGAAGAAGATCGCCGACGGCGACGAATGGAACATGCCCGCCACCATCGACGATCCCGCGATCCTTGAAGAGATTAGTGACGTGCTGAAGAGCAGGGGCGTGGCGGGCTGAAAGGCGTAAGGATGACGAAACAGTCGAAGGAGGATGCCAAGGCGCACTTCGAGGCGCTCCTGGCGCAGGTGCTGACGACGGATGAGGAAGCCCGGCAGCATGCGGCGTTGAAGAACGCACGCGGCTCGGCGCGGCAAGAAGCTGTCAGTGCCAAGGCCACATTCGAAAGGAACCGGGAGAGGTCGCCCAAAGCACGCAAGCGTGAGCCTAAACGGCAAGGTTGAGCGAAACGGACGCTGGCCCAAGCTACGGATGTGGCGCACCCACGCATGGTCGTCATCTCCGTTTGCCCGATCGGCAACTTTCTTGTCATGGCCGTCCCCGGACTTGATCCGGGGATCTGTCCCGGCCATCTCGATTGGAAAGGTGCGGCATCTCGTGATCGAGATCACCGGCACAAGGCCGGTGATGACGAGGAGAGTGCCATTCCTGACGGCATGGCCGGTCCTGGATAGCGCAAGGCTGAAACAAAAAGGCCCGGAGCGATCCGGGCCTTTTTCGTCTTATTCCTCGTCGTCCGAGCGCTTGAGCTGCTTGAGCTTGGCGAAGACCGAGTTGACGTCGATGTCTTCCTGGGCCGGCTTCGGGCGGCTCATATCGGCGAAGGGCTCGCTGGGCTCGGGCTCGGCGGTCGAGATTTCCGCCGGCATCAGGGTGCCGCTGTATTCCTGCGGCTCCACCTGCGGACGGTCCTTGGCGGCGCGCTGCACCTCGAAGTCCAGGTCGATCTGCGAGCAGAGACCCAGCGTCACCGGGTCCATGGGGGTGAGGCTGGCCGAGTTCCAGTGAGTGCGGTCGCGGACCTGCTGGATCGTGGTCTTGGTGGTGCCCACCAGACGCATGATCTGCGCGTCCTTGAGTTCCGGATGGTTGCGCACGAGCCAGAGGATCGCGTTGGGGCGGTCGTGGCGGCGCGAGACGGGCGTGTAGCGCGGGCCCTTCTTGACCCGTTTCTGCTCGGGCAGCTTCACGCGCGACTCGGCGAGCTTCAGGCGGTGGTTCGGGTTGTTCTGAGCCTTTTCGATCTCCTCGCGGGTCAGCTGGCCCGTGGTGATCGGATCGAGGCCCTTGATGCCCGCCGCGACTTCGCCGTCCGCGATGCCCTTCACCTCGAGCGGGTGGAGCTTGCAGAAATCGGCGATCTGGTCGAACGACAGGGATGTATTCTCGACGAGCCAAACGGCCGTCGCCTTCGGCATCAGCGGTCCCTGGGACATGGGGCGAACCTCCTTCAAGCCGGGCACCGGACATCGGCGCCGCACGGCAAAACTCTCTTGCGCTCCGAACCGGTCCGGACCGGAGCATCTCGTCTCACATTGTGAGGGAAACAGGATGATTATAGGGAGCGTGGGGCGATGTTGCAAACCTTAAAGGCGCAAAACGATCTTCCCGATATGCTCGCCCCCGTCCATCCGGGCATGAGCCTGGGCTACATCCTCCAAAGCAAAGGTTGAATCCATCACGGGTTTGCAGCGCCCTTCGGCCAGGAGCGGCAGCACCTTGGTCTCCAAAGCCTCGGCGATGGCGGCCTTCTCGGCAACCGAGCGGGAGCGCAGGGTGGAACCCGTATGGGTCAGGCGCTTCAGCATGAGGCGGCGGAAATCGAGCTCGACCTTGCTGCCCTTAAGGAAGGCGATCTGGACGATGCGGCCGTCCTGGGCTGCGGCCTCATGATTGCGGGGAATGTAGTCGCCGCCCACCATGTCGAGGATCACGTCCGCGCCCCCGCCGCCGGTGGCTTCCTTCACGGCGGCGACGAAGTCCTGCTCCCGGTAATTGACGGCCACGTCTGCCCCGAGCCGCAGGCAGGCCTCGCATTTCTCGGCAGAGCCTGCCGTCGCAATCACCTTGGCCCCGAAGGCCTTCGCGAGCTGGATCGCCGTGGTGCCGATGCCCGAGGAGCCGCCATGGACGAGCAGCGTCTCGCCGGGTTTGAGGGCGCCGCGCTCGAACACGTTGGTCCAGACGGTAAAGTAAGTTTCCGGCACCGCGCCGGCCTCTTCCAGGGAAAGGGCTTCCGGAACAGGGAGGGTATTGCTCTCATGGACCACGGCGTAATCGGCGTATCCGCCGCCTGCCACCAGGGCCATGACTTTGTCACCTGCCTTGAAGCGGTTGGCGTTCGGGTCCGAGCCCACGACCTCGCCCGCGATCTCGAGGCCAAGGATATCCGGTGCGCCGGGGGGAGGGGGGTAGCCGCCCTGGCGCTGGATCACATCCGGGCGGTTCACGCCCGCGACCCGCACCCGCACCAGGATTTCCCCCTCTTTCGGCTGCGGCACCGGCCGCTCGACCACCTTGAGGACCTCGGGTCCGCCACTGCCGTCCGCGATCACCGCTCGCATCGTGCCTGGAATCGGCTCCATAATTTCCCTCCTTTGGTCAAGCTCCGCCCATATAGGGCGAAGTTGGCAAGGAATGCATACCGGATTAACGTTCAGTGGACATCCGTTCAGTGGACATCTATTGAGAAGGAGAACGCCATGGCCTTCGATCCCTTCGCCGATGAGCCCCGCAAGATCGTGAGCGCCCACGAGATTGGCCAGGACCTTTCGATGCTCTCCGTCGACGAGCTCGATGAACGCGTCGCTATGCTGGAAAAGGAAATCGCCCGCCTGAAGGAGGCGAAGGCCGCCAAGGAAGATTCCCGCGCCGCCGCCAGTGCCTTCTTCAAGCTCGGACAAGGTTAACGTGGTTTTAATGATTTCGGTGTCTCATGAAGGCGTCCGGTTCTCTCCCGCTGGACGTTCCGAGTGGTTCTTCCTCCCACTCTGTTTGACGCCTCCCTGTTAGACTTCCCAAGAGCCGCGTCAGCGGCTCGATTTTTGCCAAGAGCCGCGTCAGCGGCTCGATTTTTGTCAGGGCTTCTCGGTTTAACCTTAAGAAGAGGTTACCAGAGCATCCTTGGAAAGCCCGTTCTATATTCCCCTTCGACAACGAACATTTTTCCGGCTTGCAACCGGAGGAACGCCTTGGGAGACGGTCTCTTGAACGAGCCCGACGTGATCAAACTTGACGTCGATCCTGTCCGTTTCGGGCAGAACTTTGTGGGATCCGAAGCCTTCACGGCTCTCTTCCAGGAGGGCATGGAGCTGGTCGAGGAGACGGCCGCCTATCTTGACGGCCCCGGCCGTGAGGCATCGCGCCTCCTGCAGCGTGAGGCGAGCGTGGCTTACGCCAGCGAGAGCATGCGCCTGACGACCCGTCTCATGCAGATCGCCTCCTGGCTTCTACTCCAGCGCGCGGTCGCCGAAGGCGAGATCACCCCGGACCAGGCCCGGACCGAGAAGGCCCGTGTGCGCCTGAACTCCCATGACGCCATAACGACGCTTGTCGAATACGAAGCCCTGCCGGCACGCCTGCGCGAGCTGATCGGGCTTGCGACCCGGCTCCACGCCCGCATCCTTCATCTCGAGCGCCTGCTCGCGGAGGCGCTGGAAGCACCGCCTCTGCCTCAGGAGCCAAACCCGGTGGCCCTCCAGCTCGGCATGCTGGAGCGGGCCTTCGGCTCGGCGGAATAAGGCTCCGTGCAATGCACCGCCCTCATCCTGAGGAGGCGCGTAGCGCCGTCTCGAAGGAGGATTCAGAGTGCACTGGAGTCTCCTTCGAGACGCAGACTGCGTCTGCTCCTCAGGATGAGGGCGGAGTATGATCGAAGAAAAAGAAAAAGCCCCGCGAAAGCGGGGCTTTTTGCTTGTCCGTCGAAGTGTCCAGAATGAACTGGATTACTTCTTGCCGCCGATGCCCAGGTTGCCGAACTTCGTGTTGAAGCGCGACACGCGGCCGCCACGGTCGAGCAGCTGCTGCGTACCGCCGGTCCAGGCCGGATGGGTGTTCGGGTCGATGTCGAGGTTGAGGGTGTCGCCCTCTTTGCCGTAGGTCGAGCGAGTGGTGTACTCGGTGCCGTTGGTCATGACCACCTTGATGAAATGGTAGTCGGGGTGATCGGTTTCTTTGCGAGCCATTGCCATAGTCCTTCTTGCGGCCAACCACATCTGGTCAGCCCGCAGCGTAAGATCGAGCCTGAATTGGTGAATGCGCGCCTATAACTCACTTAGAGCCTTGAAACAAGCCGGGGCAAAGGTGTTAAACCCGTCAAACCCGCGAATTCCGCAATTGAAGGCTTCCATGGCCGAGCTGCCAAACGCCCAACACCGTCCCAAAGCCGCGCTCAGCGCCCTCAAACCGCTTATTCCCTATGGCCTGGCTTACAAGGGAAGGATCGCGGGCGCGCTGGCTGCGCTCACCATAGCCTCCGCAGCGACGCTCGTGGTGCCGATCGCCGTGCGCCGGGTGGTGGATTTCGGGTTCTCGGAGGAGGGGCGGGCCTACATCAATGCCTATTTCACTCTCCTCGTCGTGGTGGTGGCCGTACTCGCCATCTCGAGCGCACTTCGCTATTATCTGGTCATCACCTTAGGCGAGCGGGTCGTGGCTGACCTGCGCTCCGCCGTGTTCCGGCATCTGACGTCGCTCGACCCCGCCTTCTTCGACCAGACCAAGAGCGGCGAAATCGTCTCGCGGCTGACCGCCGACACCACCCAGGTGAAGGCGGCTTTCGGGGTCAGCATCTCGATTGCGCTTCGTAACGCCTTTCTTTTCCTGGGTGCCGTGACGCTCATGACGATCACGAGCCCGAAGCTCTCGGCCCTCGTGCTGCTCGCGATCCCGGTGATCGTGCTGCCCCTCATCCTCTCGGGCCGGGCGGTGCGGCGGCGCTCCCGGGCGGCGCAGGATCGGCTGGCCGACGCCTCGGCCTATGCGGCGGAGGCCATCGGCGCGGTCAGGACCATGCAGGCCTTCGGCATGGAGAGCCTCACCGCCTCCCGCTTCGCCCTGGCTGCCGAGGACGCCTTCGGCGCTGCCAGGCTTTCCACGACCATGCGCGCGTTTCTCACGGGAGCCGGCATCTTCATGGTCTCGGCGAGCGTGGTGGGCGTGCTCTGGTACGGCGCGCAGGATGTGCTCGCAGGCGTCATGACCGGCGGGCGGTTGTCGCAGTTCGTGCTCTATGCGGTCTTTGCAGCAAGCTCGCTCGGCCAGCTCTCCGAGGTCTATGGTGAACTGTCGCAGGCCGCAGGTGCGGCGGAGCGCTTAGGGGAAATCTTGGCCGCCAAGCCTGCCATCGAGGCTCCGCGCAATCCGAAGCCCCTGCCGCAGCCTCCGCTCGGCACCGTGGCTTTCGACGATGTGCATTTCGCCTATCCCACCCGCGCCGAGCAGCGCGCGCTGCATGGCCTGAGCTTCGCGGTGGCCTCAGGCGAGCGGGTTGCCATTGTCGGCCCTTCGGGGGCGGGCAAGAGCACCATTCTCCAGCTGCTGCTGCGCTTTTATGATCCCCAAAGCGGCACGATCCGTGTCGACGGCGTGCCGATCACCGAGGCGGATCCGTTTGCCCTTCGGGCCCGCATGGCCCTGGTGCCGCAGGAGCCCACGATCTTTGCTGCGAGCGTGCTCGACAATATCCGATACGGACGCCCCGAGGCCTCGGAGGAGGAGGTGCGCCGCGCGGCGGAACTCGCCTCGGCCCATGGGTTCATCGAGGCTCTGCCGCAGGGCTATGCGACCCTCATCGGCGAGCGCGGCGTGACGCTCTCCGGAGGCCAGCGCCAACGGCTCGCGATTGCCCGCGCGATCCTGAAGGACGCGCCGATCCTGCTCCTCGACGAGGCCACCTCGGCCCTCGATGCGGAAAGCGAGCGCAAGGTTCAGGAGGCCCTCGACCGGCTGATGGAAGGCCGCTCGACCCTCGTGATTGCCCATCGCCTCGCCACCGTGCGCTCGGCGGACCGCATCCTCGTCATGGACAAGGGCCGGATCGTGGAGGAGGGGACACACGAAACCCTTCTCAACCAGGGCGGGCTCTATGCCCGTCTTGCGCGGCTTCAGTTCACAGGCGCGCAAGAGCACGGTCTGGCGGCTGAGTAGACGTATCGCGCCGAACGAATTCCCGATTTTTCGGTTGTTTCAGGGGCCGGCGCAGATCGGCCCTTTGAACGCTCGGGGAGACCGGGAATGGCGGCGACCTTCAGGAGGCATCCGCAGGATTCGGCCCGCATCAACCTCTATGAGGATTGGGAGATGCGCTATTGGTCCGACAAATGGGGCGTTCCGCGCCAGCAGCTGATCGAGACCATCAAGCGTGTCGGCGTTGACGTAAAGGACGTGGCCCGTGCGCTCGGCAAGGAGGGCTGATCCTCACCGCTCCGTCAGCTTCAGCTCGATGCGGCGGTTGCGGGCGTAAGCTTCTTCCGTCGTGCCGTTGTCGAGTGGCTGGTACTCGCCGAAGCCTGCGGCGACGAGGTGCTGGGGCTGCACGCCTCGGGCGATCAGGGCCTGAACCACCGCGATGGCTCGGGCCGAGGAGAGAGCCCAGTTCGACGGGAATTGCGGGGTGTTGATCGGGCGCTGGTCGGTATGGCCATCGACGCGGATCACCCATGGAATATCCGGCGGAACCTGCTTTTCCAGTTCTACGAGTGCAGCCGCGATCCGGTCGATCTCGCCCGATGCCTCAGGACGCAGGAAGGCCTGACCGGCCGGGAAAAGCACTTCCGACTGGAAGACGAAGCGGTCTCCCACGATGCGCACATCGGGACGGTTGCCGAGGATCTGGCGCAGGCGGCCGAAGAAATCGGAGCGATAGCGCGCGAGCTCCTGAACACGCTGAGCCAGGGCCACATTGAGGCGGCTGCCAAGATCGGCGATGCGGGCCTGGCTTTCCCTGTCCCGGTTTTCGGAGGCTGAAAGCGCCTCTTCCAACGCCGCGAGCTGGCGGCGCATGGCGGCGATCTGCTGGTTGAGGATCTCGACTTGGCTTAAAGCGCGCCCGGTGGCCTGCTTCTCGGCCTCAAGGGCAGCGTTCAACTCGCCGGCCTGCGCCTGCGCCGCGCCGCCTGATTCCACAAGGCCCTGCAGGCGGGCCCGCTCGGCCTCGGCGGCTCTGAGCGTGCTCTGCAGGGACGTCAGGCTTTCCTCTGCCGTGCGACGGCCCGAGCGTTCGAGGGAGAGGAGATCGGTGAGTTCCGCGATCTGCCGGTTGAGGCGGTCGAGCACGGTGTCGCGGCCCGAAAGCTCGCGGGACAGGAAGAACTGTCCCACCGTGAACACCGAGATCAGGAAGATGATGGCGAGGAGCAATGTCGACAGCGCATCCACGAAGCCCGGCCAGTAATTGATCTGGCTGCTGCGCCCGCGCCTGCGTCCGCCTGAGGTCGAGACCGGCATCAGGAGAGCCTTTCACGGGAGATGCGGTCGAGCACCTGCTTCAGCTCCTTCTCGCGGGCGGCTTGGGCTTCGACCCAATCACGGATCATCTGCTGTTCCGCGCGCATGTGCTGGACGAGGCCCTGCACCCCTTCGGCAAGGTTTGCCATCGCCTGCGTCGCTGCCCGTCCGCCTGCGCCATCGTTCACGGCGGCGGTCAGCCGGTTGAGGGCCACCGTCAGGTCGTGCGGGGTTGTCGAGCGCAGGGGAGTATCGCTGGGTGTGTCGGAGGTGGAGGTGGCAAGCCAATCCTCCAGCTCGGTGTAGAAACGGTTCTGGGCTTGTCCGGCCTGGAGGTCGAGGAAGCCGAGAACGAGCGATCCGGCCAGACCGAAGAGCGAGGCCGAGAAGGAGAGGCCCATGCCCTGGAGAGGGCCGGCCAGCGAATTCTTCAGCTCATCGAAGAGGACGGCCGTGTCCTGGCCCGTGCGGAGTGACCCGATGATCCGTCCGACGGATCCAACCGTATCGATGAGGCCCCAGAAGGTGCCAAGCAGGCCTAAGAAAACCAGAAGACCCGCCATGTAGCGCAGGATCTCGCGGCTCTCGTCCAGGCGCGCGCCAACCGAATCCAAGAGCGAGCGCATGGCCGCAATGGAGAGCGAGTTGCCCGAGCGGTTGCTGATGAAGGCGGCCATGGGAGCCAGCAGCACGGGCGCGGTCGGGGCGACTAAACCTTCCTCGGTCTGCCGCAGGGTGTTGACCCAGCGCACTTCAGGAAACAGGCGCCAGACCTGCCGGATGGCGAGCACGATGCCGATGAACATCACGCCCAGGATCAGGGCGTTGAGGCCGGGATTCGCCTGGAAGGCCTCCCAGATCTGCCGGTACAGGATGAAAGCGATAAACCCTGCCAAAACCAGAAAGACCGCCATGCGGATAAGGTAGATCCGCGGTGGGGTAAGGGGTTGGTCCGCCATCGTTATCCTGTGCTCAAGTGCTTCGGGACGGTTCTAATGTGACCGCCCCGGTCTCAAGGATCAAGCACGAGCATGGCGTCGCCTGGGGACAGGAGCAGAAATATCCGTCTCCGGCCTCAGCCTTTGGCCTTTTTGAGCAGCTTCAGCAGCTCGCGATGCATGTATTCGTTGCCGCAGGCGATGGAGCCGGTGGCCATCGGGTTCGGAACGCCGTCCGCATCGGAGACGAAGCCGCCGGCCTCGCGGACCATGATGATGCCCGCCGCCATGTCCCAGGAGCTCAGGCCGCGCTCCCAATAGGCGTCGAAGCGCCCACAGGCCACATAGGCGAGATCGAGGGATGCCGCGCCCCAGCGGCGCATGCCGCCCACATTGGCCATGACGGAAGCGCTTTCGCGCAGGAAAAGGCCGTGATCGCCTTTGCCGATATGCGGCAGGCCGCAGGCCACGACCGCATCGGGAATTTCGGTGCGGGCCGCCACGCGGATGCGGCGGTTGTTGAGATAGGCGCCCTTGCCCTTCTCGGCGATGAACAGCTCGTCCTTGGCGGGATCGTAGATCACGCCGGCCACGATCTGGCCGTCGCGCTCGAGGCCGACGGAAATCGCGAATTGCGGCAGGCCGTGCAGGAAGTTCGTGGTGCCGTCGAGCGGGTCGATGTGCCAGCGGTGGCTCGTGTCGGTGCCCTCGACGACACCCTGCTCCTCCATGACGAAGCCGTAGCCGGGGCGGGCCTTTTCGAGCGCCTCACGCAGGATCTTCTCCGCCTTGCGGTCGGCGGCGGACACGAAATCGCCGGGGCCCTTGCGGGAGACCTGCAGATTCTCCACCTCCCCGAAATCGCGCTTCAGGGAGCGCGAGGCCTTCATCACGGCATCGGTCATGACGGTCATGAGGGGCGAGCGGATCATGGTGGGCAGGTCCTGGCAAAGAGCAAAATTGATGAGTGGTCGATGGACCACGGGAGGGTTGGCGTCAAGCGGGGGATAACCAAGCCATTGCTTAATTGATCCCAGGCCCTTGCGATTTTGTGCGGGTGTCGGTCAGAGCCGGCCTCAGTTAGGGTGAGTTTTCCTTCGTCATGGCCGGGCTTGTCCCGGCCATCCCGACATAGAGTAGCGCTGCGCTTTGCGAACCGAGATCACCGGCACAAGGCCGGTGATGACAACAAAAGCTGCCTTTACCGCATGCCGAGCCGTTCGGCGGCGAGCCTCTCGGCGCGGGTCCGCTCCTCGGCCGTGAGATCCTTCAGGGCGTTGTCGAGCCATGGATCGGTGAGGCCCTGGGCCGCGGCAAGAATATGCCAGGCGGCAGCATCGACCTTGTTGGCGGGCACGCCCCGGCCGGCCACAAGCAGACGGGCCAGGCGGTTCTGGGCAATGGCGTTGCCCTTGGCGGCAGCGCGGCGGAAATAGCGCGCGGCCTGGGACTCGCTTGCCGTCACGCCCTCGCCATTGAAGAGCAGGATCGCGTATTCCACCTCGCCCACGGAGCTGCCGTTCCTGGCGGCGCGCTCGAAGAGGCGGGCGGCTTCCGAGGCGTCCTTCGCCACGCCGCGCCCTTTCAGATAGAGCACGCCAAGCGCATGCTGGGCATCAGGGATCTCTGCATCCGCGGCCTTGCGCAGCAGCTCGACGGCCTGCTCGAGGTCCATGTCGGAGCCGCTGGTGAGGAGCAGCAGGGCGAGGTTGTGGCAGGCCACACCATTGCCCTTGGCTGCAGCTTGTTCGAGCCAAGCTTTGCCCTGGGCCGGGTTCTTCTGCACGCCGCGTCCGTCGAGCGTCATGAGCCCCAGCGACGACATGGCATTGGCGTCACCCCGCTGGGCCGCCAGCTGATACCACTCGGCAGCCTTCTTCGGATCAAGCCTTACCCCAAGGCCTTGATTGTAGAGCTCGCCCAGAAGGGTCATGGCGGCGGCATCGTTCTTATTTCGCTCCAGCCGCAGGGTCGCCGCGCGGAAGGCCGTCTGGTAGAGGCCGCGCTGATAGGCGCCATAGGCGAGATCGGGCTCGGCTGCCTGCACTCCGACGACGGAGGCCAGCAGCAGGACGCCGCCGATAAAATAGGCCCGCATCAATGCGAGCCCTCCAGCCGGGCGAGGGTCTCGGCGGCAGCCTTCACGGCAGCGGCAGGGCCATCCGGATGGCTCCAGACCGCATCGCCGAGTGCGATGAATTCCGCATGCGTGGCGGCGAGAGTCTCGACCGCGTCCAGGCTCGGTGCATAGGCGACGCAGGGCGTCTCGAAGATCTCGGCCCACCAGGCGGCACGCTCGGCGACACTTTCGAGAGAGGGGAGGGAGCCGTCACGGCGAGGCTCGCCGAAGAGTAAATAGTCGACCCCGGCCTCGCCGAGGCTCATCGCATCGTCCTTGGTACGGATATGGCCCACGCCGATGGCGCGCTCGGCCTTCAGGCGCTCGCGCAGCTCGCGGACCTGCGCTGGGGTCGCACCCGAAAGATGGGCTCCGTCCGCGCCGCCGCGCACGGCCACGTTGGCGAGATCGACATCACCCTCGGTGGCCACGATGAGGGCCGCCCCGTGATCCTGAGCGGAGGGGCCAAGCGCCTTCACCAGGTTGGTGAGGCTGCGCTCGTCGGCGGCGCCTAGGCGCAGCAGCACGGCGGCCACGGCTCCGCCCTTGCAGGCCTCGGCCAGCTTGGGAGCGAAGGAGGCATCCTCCAGAACGGGGGTGATGAGATAAAGGCGAGCGGGCTCGGACATCGATCACGGAACTCGGAAAACGAAGGACAGGCATCCCATAGCGAAAACGGGGCCATCTTGCGAGGCCCCGCTTGTCGATGACGATTAGGGCGACTGTGTGAGCACGCCCGCCTAATCCCGTCTCCCTTTGCGGGGAGGGGCAGGGGATGGGGGGTATGACCGGGTGAGCGCTTAACCAGTCCACCCCTGTCATCACCGGACTTGTCCCGGTGATCCCGATTGTTTGAGGCACAGTGCCTTTCGGATCGGGATGGCCGGCACAAGGCCGGCCATGACGTTGTATGGCTGCTGTGCTGTCTGGATCATGCACAGCGCCCCGACTTTCCAACCCCCACCCTCGATCCCTCCCTGCAAGGG
This sequence comes from Microvirga sp. KLBC 81, assembly GCF_003075415.1. Taxonomy (GTDB): domain Bacteria; phylum Pseudomonadota; class Alphaproteobacteria; order Rhizobiales; family Beijerinckiaceae; genus Microvirga. The sequence continues at coordinate 27,192 of NZ_QDAH01000010.1, read as the reverse complement.
GGCGGGAAAAGAGGGAACCGCTTTCAGCCTCTTTACTCGGCCGCCTGACGGCTGGAGCCGAAGGTCGGGTCGAGTTCGCCCGAGGCGTAGCGCTTGGCCATCTCGGCCAGCGTGAACACGCGCTTGATCTTCGAGGCCTGGCCTGCGGTGTTGAACTCCTGCAGGCGCTGCTTGCAGAGCTTCGTCATGGCTTCCATGGCGGGCTTCAGATACTTGCGCGGATCGAACTCGCCGGGGTTCTCGCTGAGAACCTTGCGGATCTGGCCGGTCATCGCCATGCGGTTGTCGGTGTCGATGTTGATCTTGCGCACGCCGTGCTTGATGCCGCGCTGGATCTCTTCCACCGGCACGCCCCAGGTCGGCTTCATCTGGCCGCCGTACTGGTTGATGATGTCCTGCAGCTCCTGCGGAACCGAGGACGAGCCGTGCATCACGAGGTGCGTATTGGGGAGCTTCTTGTGGATCTCCTCGATCACGTGCATCGCGAGGATCGCGCCGTCGGGCTTGCGGGTGAACTTGTAGGCGCCATGCGAGGTGCCCATGGCGATGGCGAGCGCGTCGACCTTCGTCTCGGCCACGAACTTCACGGCCTCGTCGGGATTCGTCAGCAACTGGTCGTGCGAGAGCTTGCCCTCGGCGCCGTGGCCGTCTTCCTTGTCGCCCATGCCGGTTTCGAGAGAGCCGAGAACGCCGAGCTCACCTTCCACCGAGATGCCGCCGAGATGGGCCATCTCGACCACCTTCTTGGTGACGCCGACATTGTAATCCCAGTCGCCCGGGGTCTTGCCGTCGGCCTTGAGCGAGCCGTCCATCATCACCGAGGTGAAGCCGGCCTGGATCGCGGTCATGCAGGTTGCGGGCTCGTTGCCGTGGTCGAGGTGCACGCAGACCGGAATGTGCGGATAGATCTCGGTCACCGCGTCCATCATGTGCTTGAGCATGACGTCGTTGGCATACTGCCGCGCGCCGCGGCTCGCCTGGATGATCACCGGCGCATCGACCTCGTTGGCGGCAGCCATGATCGCGAGCGCCTGCTCCATGTTGTTGATGTTGAAGGCAGGCACGCCATAGCCTTGCTCGGCTGCGTGATCCAGAAGCTGCCTCATCGTGATGCGGGCCATTTCATCCTCTCCGGGTTGGCTTTGGCTCTTTAAACGCGCGGAACCTGAACCTGAGCTTAAGCGATCCAGTCAGCGTTTGGTTTCAGCAAAGTGGTTACCCACTTTGCCGGAGCATGGTGTTCAAGCGTGCAGGGCTTCCACGCCGGGAAGCGCCTTGCCCTCGAGCCATTCGAGGAACGCGCCGCCCGCCGTGGATACATAGGTGAAGCTTTCCGCAACGCCAGCGTGGTTGAGGGCGGCCACCGTGTCGCCGCCACCAGCGACTGAGACGAGCTTGCCTTCCTTCGTGCGCTGCGCCGCATGACGTGCAGCCGCCACCGTGCCCTGGTCGAAGGGCGGGATTTCGAACGCGCCGAGCGGGCCGTTCCACACCAGCGTCGCCGCATCGTTGATCGCGGCATTGATGCGCTCGACCGATTGCGAGCCCACGTCGAGGATCATCTGATCCTCGGGGATCGCATCGATGCCGTAGGTCTGATTGTGCGCGCCGGCCTTGAACTCGTAGGCGCATACGCCGTCGACGGGCAGAATAATCGCGCAATTGGAGGCGCGCGCCTTCTCGATGATGCGCATCGCGGTCGCAGCGAGATCCTTCTCAGCCAGCGACTTGCCGATGTTGAGGCCTGTCGCGTGCACGAAGGTGTTGGCCATGCCGCCGCCGATGACGAGGGCATCGACCTTGGTGACGAGGTTTTCGAGAAGGTCGATCTTGGTCGAAACCTTTGCGCCGCCGACGATGGCGACGACAGGGCGCTTCGGAGCCTCAAGGCCATTGGTGAGCGCATCGAGTTCCGCCTGCATGGTGCGGCCGGCATAGCCGGGCAGCACGCGGGCGAGGCCTTCGGTCGAAGCATGCGCGCGGTGCGCGGCGGAGAAGGCGTCGTTCACATAGATATCGCCGAGCTTCGCCAGCTCCTGCACGAAGGCCGGATCGTTCTTCTCCTCGCCCGCATGGAAGCGGGTGTTTTCGAGAAGAAGCACCTCGCCTTCTTTCAGCGTGGCGACGGCGTTGGATGCGGCTTCGCCGATGCAGTCATCGGCGAAGGCCACTTGTTTTCCGAGATGCTGCGAGACCGCTTCCGCAACCGGCTTCAGGGACTCCTTCGGGTCGCGTCCCTTGGGGCGTCCGAAATGGGCGAGCAGGATCACCTTGCCGCCCTTGTCGGCGATTTCCCGGATGGTGGGGAGCACGCGCTCGATGCGCGTGGCGTCCGTCACCTTGCCGTTCTCCATCGGGACGTTGAGGTCCACACGGACAAGAACGCGTTTACCCTTGACGTCGGCTTGGTCGAGCGTGCGGAAGGCGGTCATTGAGGCAGCCTCCTTAAATGAGCTTCGCCAGAGCGATGGCGGTGTCCGCCATGCGGTTCGAGAAGCCCCACTCGTTGTCGTACCAGGACAGCACGCGCACGAAGTTGCCCTCCATCACCTTGGTCTGATCCAGGTGGAACACGGAGGAGTGCGGGTCGTGGTTGAAGTCCGACGAGACGTTCGGCTGGTTCGTGTAGCCGAGGATGCCCTTCAGCTCCTGGTCCGCCGCGCGCTTGATCGCCTCGTTGATCTCTTCCTTGGTCGTCGCCTTCCTGGCCACGAACTTGAAGTCGACCACGGAAACGTTCGGCGTCGGCACACGGATCGACGAGCCGTCGAGCTTGCCGTTGAGCTCCGGCAGGACGAGGCCCACCGCCTTGGCGGCGCCGGTCGAGGTCGGGATCATGTTCAGGGCCGCCGCGCGAGCGCGGTAGAGGTCCTTGTGCATCTGATCAAGGGTGGGCTGATCGTTGGTATACGAGTGGATCGTCGTCATGAAGCCCTTCTCGATGCCCACCGTGTCGTGAAGCACCTTCGCCACGGGGGCGAGGCAGTTCGTGGTGCAGGAGGCGTTCGAGATGACGATGTGGTCCTTCGTCAGCTTGTCATGGTTCACGCCGTAGACGACCGTGAGGTCGGCGCCGTCGGCGGGAGCCGAGACGATGACGCGCTTGGCGCCGGCGGTGAGGTGAGCGGAGGCCTTCTCCTTCGAGGTGAAGATGCCGGTGCATTCCATCGCGATGTCGACACCGAGTTCCCGGTGCGGCAGCGTCGCCGGATCCTTGATCGCGGTGACCTTGATCTTCTGGCCGTTGATGACGAGGAATTCGCCATCGACCTGCACGTCGGCCGGGAAGCGGCCGTGGACGGAGTCGAAGCGCAGCAGGTGGGCGTTCGTCTCCACGGGGCCGAGATCGTTGATGGCAACCACCTCGATATCCTTGCGGCCGCTCTCCACGATGCCGCGGAGGATATTGCGTCCGATGCGACCGAAACCGTTGATCGCGACCTTCACCGTCATAGTCTTAGCTCCCTTGTGATGAGGCCCTTGGCCTCTCCCAGTCTCAGAGATTGTGCGTCCTGAGAACTTTTTCCGCTACTGCCTCGGCGGTGATGCCGAAGTGCTTGTAGAGGTCCTTGTAGGGCGCGCTGGCGCCAAACCCATGCATGCCGACGAAAATTCCGTCCGGACCGATCACCGAATCCCAGCCGAAACGCACAGCTGCCTCGACGGCGACCTTGATGGGCGCATCGCCGATGATCTCACGGCGCACCTTCTCGGGCTGGGCCAGGAACAGGTCGAGAGAAGGCACCGAGACCACGCGGACCTCGAAGCTCTGCTCTGCAAGAAGCTTCTGGGCGGCCAGCGCGATCTCGACCTCGCTCCCTGAGGCGAAGATGGTGGCGCGGGCCTTGCCGTTCGCCGGCGACAGCTCGTAGGCGCCCGTGGCCGAGAGGTTCTTAGGCCCGCCGTCCTTGCGGACCTGCGGCAGGTTCTGGCGGGTCAGCGCCAGGGTCGTCGGACCATCCGTGCGCTCAAGGGCCATCTGCCAGGCTTCCGCCGTCTCGATGGCGTCGGCAGGGCGGAACACGCGCATCTTCGGCATGGAGCGGAGAGCCGCCAGGTGCTCCACCGGCTGGTGGGTCGGGCCGTCCTCACCCAGACCGATGGAGTCGTGGGTCATTACGTAGACCGCCGGAATGCCGGCGAGCGAGGCAATGCGCATGGCAGGGCGCGCATAGTCCGTGAAGACCAGGAAGGTCGCGCCGGCCGGCACATAGCCGCCATGGAGCGCGATGCCGTTCATGGCCGCCGCCATGCCGTGCTCGCGGATGCCGTAATGGATGTAACGGCCCGCATAGCTGCCGGGCGAGATCGCGGTGAGGTTCTTGGTCTTGGTGTTGTTGGAGGGCGTCAGGTCCGCCGAGCCCAGCACCAGCTCCGGCACCGCCTCGGTGATGACCTCGAGCGCGATCTCGCTGGCCTTGCGGGTGGCGACGTTCTGGGGCTCGGCCACCAGACGGTCCTTCAGCTTGGCGACGGCGTCGGCGAGTCCTTGCGGGCGCTCGCCCTTCGCGCGACGCTCGAACTCGGCGCGCTGCTCGGCGGGCAGGGCCTTGAGACGGTCGGTCCAGGCCTTGCGAAGGCGGCGGCCCCTCTTGCCGGCCTTCGCCCAGGCGTCACGGATGTTGTCCGGGATCTCGAAGGGAGCGTGGCTCCAGCCGAGAGCGGCCTTGGCGCCCGTCAGTTCCTCGGCGCCGAGCGGCTCGCCGTGGGCCTTCGAGGTGCCGGCCTTCTTCGGAGCGCCGAAGCCGATGGTGGTCTTGCAGGCGATGAGGGTCGGCTTGTCCGACTTCTGGGCGCGGGAAATGGCGCGCTGGATCGCCTTCGGATCATGGCCGTCGATGCGCACCGCATTCCAGCCGCAGGCCTGGAAGCGCTTCACCTGATCGACCGAGTCGGCAAGCGAGAGCGGGCCGTCGATGGAGATGCCGTTGTCGTCGAAGAGGACGATCATGCGGTTCAGCTTCAGGTGGCCGGCAAGAGCGATGGCCTCCTGGCTGATGCCTTCCATCAGGTCGCCGTCGGAGGCGAGCACATAGGTGTAATGGTCGACGAGGTCGTTGCCGTATTCAGCGTTGAGCATGCGCTCGGCGAGCGCGAAGCCCACCGCCGTGGCGATGCCCTGTCCCAGCGGACCCGTGGTGGTCTCGACACCGGGGGTCATGAAGTTTTCCGGGTGACCCGGGGTCTTCGAGTCGAGCTTGCGGAAGTTCTTCAGCTCCTCGATGGTCATGCCCTTCACGCCGGTCAGGTGGAGAAGAGCATAGAGCAGCATCGAGCCGTGGCCGGCCGAGAGGATGAACCGGTCGCGGTCGGGCCAGGTCGGGTCGGCGGCATCGTATTTCAGGAACTTGGTGAACAGCACGGTCGCGATGTCGGCGGCGCCCATGGGCAGGCCCGGGTGACCGGATTTGGCTTGTTCGACGGCATCCATGGCGAGGACGCGCACGGCGTTCGCCAGATCGGAATGGGTGACGCGATCGGCGGGGACGGTATTCAGCACGGCGTGATCCACAAGTCTTGAAGGCCCTTGAAAGGGCGGTCTGTCTGAAGGCGTGGGCTCCTTAACACGGGGGAGGGGCGAGTCAAAGGCTTCAGGGGCCGTAATCCTCCGATCGGCCGTTGCTCCTTCGCGCTTGCCCGCCTAGAGCATCGGACCTAAAAGTGGACTTGCACTTTTGGGATCGATCCGATGCTCAGCCTTGAGAGGAGCGCATCGTTTTGAGCGGAAAACCGGATCCACTTTTCCGCACGATGCGCTAGTCTCGATAAAGATTCCAGGAGGCAGAATGACGTCCCCTCTCGACGACGCGATGAAACGGCTCGATATGGCCCTGGGGCTCTTGGAGGCCTCGGTCTCCCGCCGTTTGGAAGCCGAGAGGCGCAAGGGGAGCCTGGAGACCGAGCTGCAGCTCATGCAGGACGACAGGTCCCGTCTCGCCGAAGAGCTGGATGGGGCGCTCACCCGCCTTCACCGCTTCGAGGTGGCCACCGATGATGTGAGCCGGCGCGTTCAGCTCGCCATCCTCGCCGTGCAGAACGTGCTTGCCCAAGCCGGGCAGCTCGCGCTGGAAGAGGGCTGAGCATGGCCCAGGTCACGGTGACCATCGCCGGCCATACCTACCGCATCGCCTGCGCCGAGGGCGAGCAGGCGCATCTGGAGCAGCTGGCGGCGGCCTATGATTCCAAGATCGAGGAGATGCGCGCCGCTTTCGGCGAGATCGGCGACCTGCGCCTCCATGTCATGGCTGCCATCACCCAGGCCGATGAGCTTTACGAGACCAAGAAACGGCTCGCGGCCCTCGAAGCCGAGATGGCCCGCCTGAAGTCCTTCGGCTCGTCAGGCGATGAGCGGACCCTGATGATCGAGGCGAGGCTCGCCGAGGGTGTTATCAAAGCCGCCGAGCGGATCGAGAAGCTGGCGCGCAGCCTGAATGCGACGGGGCAGGGATAGGGCTCCTAACGTCACAGTGGCGTCCCTATGCTCCTCCACCCAGGGCATTCTCCTCGTCATGGCCGTCCCCGGACCCGATCCGGGGATCAGACTCGGCCATCCACGTCTTGAGACCTCGGCGACAAAGAAGACGTTGATCCCCGGAACAAGTCCGGGGATGACGATGAAACACCATCGTGGTGAGTGGATCCCGGCCTTCGCCGGGACGCCTTTGATTATTGGGTGAAAGACAAACGGTGCTGACGCTGCCTGAGCGTGGTCAGGAGTTCCACATAGGGCTCCCGCCGCTCATAATGCGCGGCCCTGATCTTCTTCCTGATATGGCTCTTCAGCTCCTGGTCGACGCAGCTGCGCTCGACCTGATCGAGCCGGATCTCGTACTCGGCGTCGATATCGCCGAGCCTATGCAGCACTTCCCGCATCATGGAATCGATGCTGGGGGAGCCGGTGCAGTCTTTCCGATACAGTTCTTTGTAATTGTTCTGTTTCAGATGGGCCATGTTTCCTCCCGTCAATAAATGGCTCATCCCCCACGAGAGACAGTATGAAGGTTGGCGCACGGCCTTGGCCATACCGTAGTTTCCCTAAGGTTATGATCGCCGCACGCCCGGGGCTCTGAAGATCTCGAGGACCCATTCACTTTCCCCCTTCCCCCCGGCCTCACCAGTCCCTACATAGAGAAGGCGGGGCTGCGGGGCGCGTTAGGAGTTCATATTCCCCGGGGCCTTATCGATCCTGAAGGGAGCTGTCCCTGACCCGGTCCGTGGACCGGGACATACGGTGCCCACCTACTTTGTAGGTTCCCGGGATCGCTTCTCCGACGGCTTTTGTGGCTCCGCACTTCATGCATTCTCACCCTCCTCCCGCCTTGAAAGAACAGCTTCGCGCCGAGGTGCTTGCCCGCCGCGACGGGCTCGACAAGGTTTTTCGCGAGGAGGCGGCTCAGGCGATTACCGGGCAAGCCCTCGGCCTTTCCGACCTTCGTGACGTGAACCCTGTCGGAGGCTACTGGCCCATCCGCAGCGAGGTCGATCCGCGCCTGCTCATGGAAGCGCTTTTGGAGCGCGGGCAGGATGTCGCGCTCTCCCAGATCCTCCATCCCCATTTGAGCTGGCGCCTCTGGCAGCCCGGCGACGTGCTCGTCAAAGGCGGCTTCGGCGTGCGGGAGCCCGGTCCCGATGCGCCGGAGGTTTTCCCGAAATGCCTCATTGTCCCCCTTGTCGCCTTCGACCGCAGGGGAGGGCGCATCGGCTACGGCAAGGGGCACTTCGACCGGGCCATCGCGGCGCTCGAAGCGCAGCATCCCATCTTGACCATTGGCTTGGCTTATGCGGTTCAGGAGATCGAGCAGGTTCCGGTCGAGGACCACGACCGCCTGCTCGACGTTATCATCACGGAAACCGAGCTTATTCGGACCAAGCCTGTTTAAGGGACCACCATGCGTCTTCTCTTCCTCGGCGACATCGTCGGGCGCGCCGGCCGCAATGCCGTGATCGAGCGGCTGCCGTCCTTACGCGAGCGCTGGAATCTCGATTGCGTGGTGATCAACGGCGAGAACTCGGCCGGAGGCTTCGGCATCACCGAGGCGATCTGCGACGATATCCTGAACGCGGGGGCCGATGCCATCACGCTCGGCAACCATTCCTGGGACCAGCGCGAGACCCTCGTCTTCATCGAGCGCCAGCCGAGGCTCCTGCGGCCCATGAACTACCCGCTCGGCACGCCGGGACGGGGAGCGAACCTCATCGACACCCGGTCTGGCCACCGGGTTCTGGTGGTGCAGGTGATGGGCCGCCTCTACATGGATCCGCTCGACGATCCCTTCATGGCCGTCGATCAGGCCCTCGAGGATTGCCCGCTGGGGCAGGTGGCGGATGCCATCATCGTGGATGTCCATGCCGAGGCGACCAGCGAGAAGGAGGCCATGGGCCATTATCTCGACGGGCGGGCGAGCCTCGTCGTCGGCACCCACACCCATGTGCCCACCTCCGACCACCGGGTGCTGCCCGGCGGCACGGCCTATATGTCGGACGCGGGCATGTGCGGCGACTATGACAGCGTGCTCGGGATGCAGAAGGAGGAGGCGATCCGCCGCTTCATCCAGAAGACCCCCGGCACCCGCCTGGAGCCCGGCCTCGGTGAGGGCACGCTCTCCGGCATCGCCGTGGAAACGGACGACCGGACCGGCCTTGCAGTGCGCGTCGCGGCGGTCCGGCTCGGACCGAACCTGGAGGAGACCTGGCCCCGTTTCTGGGATTGATTGCGAGTTATCAGTCAAGCACCCTCCTCAGGATGAGGCTGTGAGTGCGCTAGCGGCCCCTGTCCCTTTACCTTGTGCCGCTCCATCCCCATCTTTGCGCCACGGAGGAATCGGTGGACGTCAAGACAGAACCAGCCAGGGCCAGACGACGCCCTTACCGCGAGGACAGCGAGTTCCATAAGGCGCATGAGCACGATAGCGCCTCCGCGGTGCTGCGATCCGTGATCGACGACGCCAGGGAAGAGGTGATCTCCATCGGCGAGATCATCGAGGCTTTCGGGGAACGCGCCTTCGGTTTCGTCCTGATCCTGTTTTCCCTGCCCAATTGCGTGCCCAATGTACCCGGCATCGCGGGCATCGTCGGCACGCCGGTCCTGATCTTCGGCGTCCAGATGATGCTGGGCCATAAGCGCCCCTGGCTGCCGGGCTTCATCATGCGGCAGACGGTCTCCGTCTCGAGGTTCAAGCGCCTGATCGACATCGCCGAGCCCAGGCTCCAGAAGCTCGAACGGCTCTGCAGACCCCGGCTCACGCCCCTGTTCGGCCCCTTCGGCGACCGAGTGGTGGGGCTTTTCGCCGTTCTGGTGGCGCTCTCCGTCCTCATCCCCTTCCCGGGCACGAACTTCCCGCCCTCCATTGCCCTCGTCATCGCCTCCATCGCGGTGATGGAGGAGGATGGCTATCTCTTGATCGCGGGCTATCTCATCGGGATCGCGGGGCTCGCCTATACGGCCACGGTATTGGGGGCCTCCTACCATCTCGTCATGGCCGCCATCGCCAACATCCCGTCCTGGCTTGGATTTTAGTTTTTGACGGGATCATGCGCGGGGGGCTTGGCCTCCGACCCTTCGCCGCCTTATAAGCCTGCAATCGTCAACATCCGCGAGCCTGACGAGCGCCCTGGCTGGGCAGCTCTCGGCCGCATCTCGGAGGCCCCGATGGCCGGACATTCGCAGTTTAAGAACATCATGCATCGCAAGGGGCGCCAGGATGCGATGCGCTCCAAGCTCTTCTCCAAGCTCGCCCGCGAGATCACCGTGGCGGCCAAGATGGGTACGCCCGACCCCAACATGAACCCGCGCCTGCGCGCCGCGATCCTCGCGGCCCGCGCCGAGAACATGCCCAAGGACAACATCCAGCGCGCCATCAACAAGGCGGCGGGCAACGACACCGAGAACTACGAGGAAATCCGCTACGAGGGCTACGGCCCCGGCGGCGCCGCGATCATCGTCGAGGCGATGACCGACAACCGCAACCGCACGGCCTCCGACATCCGCTCCTACTTCACCAAGAGCGGCGGCAATCTCGCCGAGACCGGAGCGGTGTCCTTCATGTTCGACCGGGTCGGCCTCGTGGAGTTCGGCCCCGAGGCAACCGATGCCGACACGATGCTGGAAGCCGCCATCGAGGCGGGCGCCGACGACGTGGTCTCCACGGAAGACGGTCACGAGATCTATTGCGACCAGGGCTCGCTCAATGAGGTGACCAAGGCGCTCGAAGACAAGTTCGGCGAGCCGAAGGCCTCCAAGCTCGTCTGGAAGCCGCAGACCCCGGTTTCAGTCGATGACGAGGCCGGCGAGAAGCTCATGAAGCTCATGGAGTCGCTGGAAGAGCACGACGACGTCCAGAACGTCTACGGCAATTTCGAGCTCTCCGACGCCCTCATGCAGAAGATGGCTGGCTGATTTGCCATTGGACGTCATGCCCGGGCTTGTCCCGGGCATCCACGTCTTCTAACCACGTAAAGGCGTGGATGGCCGCAACAAGTGCGGCCATGACGGCGGAGAACAGAAGTGACCGAACGCGTCCGCATCCTCGGCCTCGACCCCGGCCTGCGCAACACGGGCTGGGGCATCATCATCGTCGAGGGGACGAAGCTCTCCTATGTGGCTTGCGGGGTCGTGACCTCCGATGGCGATCTCGACCTCGCGCTGCGCCTCAAGCAGCTCCACGACCGCCTGACCGAAGTCATCCGCGCCTGGGAGCCCGACGAGGTCGCGGTCGAGGAAACCTTCGTCAACAAGGATGCGCAGGCGACCCTCAAGCTCGGCCAGGCCCGTGCCATGTCGCTCCTGGTGCCCGCGCTCCACAACCTGCCCGTGGCGGAATACGGCGCCAACCAGGTGAAGAAGACCGTGGTGGGCGTCGGCCACGCCGAGAAGGATCAGGTGCAGGCCATGGTGAAGATCCTGCTGCCCAAGGCCGACTTCAAGAAGGCCGATGCGGCCGATGCGCTCGCCATCGCCATCGCCCATGCCCACCACCGCAAGGCGCGCGCTTTGGCGGCCAGCCTTTAAGATGTTACAGACTTACAAACGTCATCCCGGACGGCAAAGCCGATCCGGGATCGGGTTCAGAATGGAGCGCGGGTTTCCCTCCCCCTTGTGGGGAGGGAGGTAAGGGTGGGGGTGTGAGCGCTGAGCTCGACCGGCATAGTGCCGGCACCCCCACCTCCATCTCCTCCCCACAAGGGGGAGGAGGGCTATCGGGAGCAAAGACGAACGTGATCGGCAAACTCAAAGGCGTGGTGGATTCCTACGGCGAGGATTTCGTCATCATCGACGTGCACGGGGTCGGCTATGTGGTCCATTGCTCCTCCCGCACGCTGCAGAACCTGCCGCCCGTCGGCGAGGCGGCATCGCTCGCCATCGAGACCCATGTCCGCGAGGACATGATCCGCCTGTTCGGCTTCCGCTCGGATTCGGAGCGCGAGTGGTTCCGCCTGCTGCAGTCGGTACAGGGCGTGGGCTCCAAGGTGGCGCTGGGTATCCTCTCGGTGCTCGATCCCGGAAGCCTTGCCACGGCGATTGCCACCGGCGATAAGGCATCGGTGGCGCGTGGCCCCGGCGTCGGCCCCAAGCTCGCCCAGCGCATCGTCTCCGAGCTCAAGGACAAGGCTCCGGCCTTCGCTGCCGTTGATCCAGCCCTCATCCGCCTCTCGGGCGCGGTGGAGGACAAGAGCGCCCCGGCCCCGGTAGCCGACGCCATCTCGGCCCTCGTCAACCTTGGCTACCCGCAGGTCCAGGCTTCAGCCGCCGTCGCCGCCGCCATGAAGCAGGCGGGCGACACGGCCGAGGCGAAGACGCTGATCCGGCTGGGCTTGAGGGAATTGGCGCGGTAGGCCCGGGAGGGCTTGACCTGTGACCCATCAGCGTTCCTGTTTTGATCTCGTTAAGAATGGCGTATGAGTGTCTCGCCGCCTATATGAAGCCTTTGGAAGGTAAGCCCCTTTGACCGATTCACGCCGCCTGATCAGCCCTGAAAAACGCGAGGACGATGTCGATGCGTCGATCCGGCCGCTGTCGTTGTCCGACTTCACGGGCCAGGCCGCCGCGCGCGCCAACCTTCAGGTCTTCATCAATGCCGCCAAAGCCCGAGGCGACGCGCTCGACCACGTGCTCTTCGTCGGCCCGCCCGGCCTCGGCAAGACAACGCTGGCGCAGATCGTCGCCCGCGAGCTCGGCGTGAACTTCCGCTCGACCTCCGGCCCCGTCATCGCGAAGGCTGGCGATCTCGCGGCTCAGCTCACCAACCTCGAAGAGCGCGACGTGCTCTTCATCGACGAGATCCACCGCCTCAATCCTGCCGTCGAAGAAATCCTCTATCCCGCCATGGAGGATTACCAACTCGACCTCATCATCGGCGAAGGTCCGGCCGCGCGCTCGGTGAAGATCGAGCTGCCAAAATTCACGCTCGTCGGCGCGACCACCCGCGCGGGCCTTCTCACCACCCCCTTACGCGACCGTTTCGGCATTCCGATCCGCCTGGAATTCTACACCATCGAGGAGCTGGAGCTCATCGTGCGCCGCGGCGCACGCGTGCTCGGCCTCAACATGAGCGACGAGGGCGCGAACGAGATCGCCCGTCGCGCGCGCGGCACGCCGCGCATCGCAGGCCGCCTGCTGCGCCGCGTGCGCGACTTCGCGATCGTCGAGGGAGTCCAGATTGTTTCCCGCGAACTCGCGGATCGGTCGCTGCGCCTGCTCGACGTGGATTCCATCGGCCTCGATCTCATGGACCGCAAGTATCTCACCATGATCGCCAATTCCTTCGGCGGCGGTCCGGTGGGCATCGAGACCATCGCGGCAGCGCTTTCCGAGCCGCGCGACGCCATTGAGGACATCATCGAGCCCTATCTCATCCAGAAGGGCTTCGTGCAGCGCACGCCGCGTGGACGCATCCTCACGCCGCACGCCTTCAAGCATCTCGGGATTCCGGAGCCGACGCGTGAGACGACCGCCCAGTTCGGCCTCTTCAACGGAGACGAGGATGAGTGAGGCAGGCTGTCCCTGGCCCCATCTCGCCGGCCTCATGCAGGACGGGGCGCACATCCTGCCCGTGCGCGTCTATTACGAGGACACGGATTTTTCCGCCCGCGTCTATCACGCGAGCTACCTGCGTTTCCTGGAGCGCGGGCGGACCGAGATCCTGCGCGCGGTGGAAGTCGCTCAATCCGATCTTCATGCGGAGATGGGCGGCCTCGCCTTCGTGGTCCGCAAGATGAACATCGACTTTCTCGGCGCTGCCGTCATGGATGACGTGCTCACCGTCGTGACACGCTCGAAGGAAATGCGCGGGGCCTCGATGACCCTGGAGCAGGAAGTGCGCCGCGGCGATGAGGTTCTGGTTCGCGCCGACGTGATGGTGGCGGCCGTCCGCGACGGCCGGGCGGTGCGCATTCCCGACAATCTCCGCGCGGCGCTCTCGGCGGGCCTGGAGGCTTCGTCCTGAGACACAAGCTCTCCGTGCTTGTTCCGCCGAGAGGCACCGCGCCCCATCTCAAACTCACGCCTGTCATCACCGGCCCGGTGCCGGTGATCTCGGTGATGTGAGGCGCAGTGTCTGTCTGCATCGGGATGGCCGGGACAAGCCCGGCCATGACTAGAGCAATTTTCGGTGAAGTGGCTCCGGTTCACCGTCAAACAAGGCGGCCCAGCCAAGAAGAGAGCTGATTCCATCCCGATGGAATCAGCTCTAAGCGGGAGCCGCTGCCTGGCCGAATCTGCCGCAAGGGCAGGTTGCCGAGAGCCTGCTTTGAATGCATGCCAGCCAGGACTTCTCCTGGCTCCAGGGCCGTTTTCGCCCTTGTTCAGACCCGCTTAAACCAAGCCTTAACCTTACTCTGTGCCTAAAAGACAACGGTCAGGCATGATCTGCTGCCCTGGACTCCGCGCCCTTATTTTCGACAGATTCGCGGGCGAACGAGCAGGATAAGCAAACAAGATTTTCCTAGACCCTAAGCGGTGGGCCTTGGGACTTCCTCCCAAGGTTGCTCGAAGAGCGAGGACGAGACTTATGAATCCGGCTGATGTGGCCCAGGCCGCTCCTGTGGCGCACGACCTGTCCTTTTTTAGCCTGTTCTGGCAGGCCCATTTCGTCGTCAAGCTCGTGATGATCGGACTTCTGGCCGCCTCCGTGTGGTGCTGGGCCATCATCATCGACAAGACGCTGCTCTACGCCCGCACCAAGCGCGCAATGGACCGTTTCGAGGACGTGTTCTGGTCCGGCCAGTCGCTGGAGGAGCTGTTCCGCTCGCTCCAGAGCCGTCCGGCCACGGGCCTGGCGGCCGTATTCGTCGCCGCCATGCGCGAATGGAAGCGCTCCTTCGAAGGCTCCGCCCGCTCGTTCCAGAGCCTGTCGCAGCGCATCGACAAGGTTCTCGACGTTACCATTCAGCGTGAGGTGGAGCGTCTCGATTCCCGCCTCATGATCCTGGCCTCCATCGGTTCGGCCGGTCCGTATATCGGCCTCTTCGGCACGGTGGTGGGCATCATGAACTCGTTCACCTCCATCGCGGCTTCGAAGAACACGAGCCTTGCGGTCGTGGCTCCCGGTATCGCGGAGGCGCTGTTTGCCACCGCGATCGGCCTCTTCGCAGCCATTCCGGCCGTGCTCGCCTACAACAAGCTCCAGTCGGAAGTCACCAAAATGCAGTCGCGGCTCGAAGGCTTTGCCGACGAGTTCTCCGCCATCCTGTCGCGCCAGATCGACGAGCGCCTCTCGCGCGCGGCTTGATGAGAGGGCACTAGATCATGGCCATGGTTGCAGCAGGCGGTAGGGGAGGCGGACGCCGCAGACGCGGGAAGCGCGGCGGCGCGATCAACGAGATCAACATGACGCCGTTCATCGACGTCATGCTGGTGCTCCTCATCATCTTCATGGTGGCGGCTCCGATGATGACCGCCGGCGTGCCGCTCGATCTTCCGCAGACGAAGGCAGCACCGCTCAATTCGGATGCGAAGCCCGTCACGCTGTCCATCAAGGCGACGGGACAGGTTTTTCTCGGTGAAACCGAGCTGACGGATGAAGCCATCGTCGGCAAGCTCGCCGAAGTGTCGAAGGCAGGTTTCGACGAACGCATCTTCGTTCGCGGTGACAAGAAGGTCGATTACGGACGTGTCGCCCAGGTCATGAGCATCGTCACAACCGCTGGTTACAAGCGGGTCGCGCTCGTGACCGAGATGGAACAGCGTTGAAGGAATTGAAGGTAAGGGGCAAACACACGTGGCGTTGAAGGATCATTTCAACCCCTCCGAACCGGGCTTCTGGGTCTCCGGCGTCGCGCACGCGGCGCTGCTGACGGCCGCCCTGATCGGTTTGCCCTTCGCCGCCGAATTTCCCGAGGCGCAGGAAGGCATCCCGGTCGAGGTGATCACCGACAATCAGTTCTCGCAGATCACCAAGGGTGAGAAGGATGCGAAGGCCGTGCAGCCCAATCCGAAGCCGCGCGCCGATCGTATCGCCGACAAGGCCGAGCAGCGCGATCCCGGCGAGGACAAGGTCGATGCGCCCGCACCTCCCAAGCGTCCCGAGGACATGAAGGTCGCCGACAAGGACGAGGCGACGGCGACCCCGCCGCCACCGCCACCACCGCCGGCCAAGACCGCCGAGCAGAAGGCTGCGGAGGCGAAGGCCGAGGAAGAAAAGAAGATGGCCGAGAAGGCGGAAGCCGAAGCCATCGAAAAGGCCAAGGCCGCCGAACAGGCGAAGGCCGAAGCGGTAGCGAAAGCCAAGGCTGAAGCCAAAGCGAAAGCGGAAGCCGAGGCCAAGCGCGTGGCCGAGGAAAAAGCCGCCAAGGCAAAAGCCGAGGCCGAAGCAAAGGCGAAGGCGGAAGCCGAGGCCAAGAAGATCGCGGAAGCGAAAGCCAAGGCCGAAGCCGAGGCGAAGGCGCGAAAGGAAGCGCAGGTCGCCAAGAAGCTCGACATGGGCGACCTGAAGCAGTTCCTCGACAACAAGGACAAGAACCGGTCCACCGGTGCAACCGGGGCGGAGGTTCAAAAGACCGCATCACTCGGCACCGCGACCGGCACGGCCGCGAAGCTCAATCCGAGCCAGCGCGATGCGCTCATGGGCATTCTGCAGGAGCAGATCCAGCGCTGCTACACCGCACCGATCAGCGCCTCGGGTGATGCGACGCCACCGATGCTCGATATCCGCCTCAACCAGGATGGCACGCTTGCGAGCGAGCCGACCGTGATGCGAGTGGGTGGCACCACCACCGACCGCGCTGTGGCCGATGCTGCTGTGCGTGCCGTGCGGCGTTGCGCACCCTATCGCGTCCCCACCCAGTACCTGCAGTTCTATTCGGACTGGAAGATCCTCAACGTCCAGTTCGATCTCTCCTGATCTTTAAGCCCATCACGCTTGAGACATGCCATCATGATCACTCGCCTCGTCTCCCGCCTTCTCGTCGCGCTCTCCATCATCGTTCCGATGGCAGCGCTCGCGCCTGCGGCCCACGCGCAACTCTCGTTCCGCGTCGGCCCGGGCGGACAGTTCCAGCCCATGCCGATTGCCGTCGCCGACTTCTCGGGCGAGGGCGATCTCGGTCAGCGCGTATCCGGCATCATCACCAACAACCTGCAGCGTTCGGGCTATTTCGCGCCGCTCGACAAGTCGCGCTTCCCGGAGCGCCCCTCGTTTGACGCGGCACCGCGCTTCGATGCGTGGAAGATGGCAGGTGCGCAGGCTCTCGTGACGGGCCGCGTCTCGCGCGATCCGTCGGGTCGTCTGCGCGCCGAGTTCCGCCTGTGGGACATCGATTCCGGACAGCAGCTGACGGGTCAGCAATATGTGACGGATGCCAATTTCTGGCGGCGTGTCGGCCACATCATTTCCGATGCGGTCTACACGAAGATCACGGGCTTCGGTGGCTTCTTCGACACGCGCGTCGTGTTCGTCGAAGAATCGGGTCCGAAGGAGAACCGCCGCAAGCGTCTTGCCATCATGGATCAGGACGGTGCCAACGTGCGCTACCTGACGCAAGGCGACACCAGCGTGGTGACCCCGCGCTATTCGCCGGTGACGCAGGAAATCGCCTTCATGTCGCAGGTCGAGGGCCAGCAGCCGCGCGTGCAGGTGATCAATCTCGAGACCGGTTCGCGTCAGGTCGTCGGCAACTTTCCCGACATGACCTCCTCGCCGCGCTTCGCGCCCGATGGTCAGCGTATCGTCATGAGCCTGCAGCAGGGCGGCAACGCCAACATCTACATGATGAACCTCGGCTCGCAGGCGACCACGCGCCTGACCTCGACCGGTGCCATCGACACCTCGCCGTCCTTCTCGCCGGATGGGTCGCAGATCGTGTTCGAGAGCGACCGCGGCGGCAAGCAGCAGCTCTACGTGATGGGCGCGGACGGTTCGAACCAGCGCCGCATCTCGTTCGGCGACGGCGCCTATTCGCAGCCGGCCTGGTCGCCGCGCGGCGATTACATCGCCTTCACCAAGCAGCATTCCGGCGGTTTCGCCATCGGCATCATGAAGCCGGACGGATCGGGCGAGCGCATCCTGACGGAAGGCTTCCACAACGAGAGCCCGGTCTGGGCGCCCAATGGCCAGTACATCCTGTTCTTCCGCGATCCGGGCGGCCAGTCCGGAGGCAAGCTCTACATGGTGGACATCACCGGCCGCGTGGAGCAGCCCGTGCCGACGCCATCCTTCGCGTCGGACCCGACCTGGTCTCCGCTGCTCAGCGAGACGCGTCAGTAAGATCGAGAAAAGGGGCGCTTCAGCGCCCCTTTTTCGTTGAGGTGATTTCGCCCCTTCGGCTGATCCAGTACACCGCACGTCATCACCGGCCTTGTGCCGGTGATCCCGATTGGGTGAGCGCAGTGCTCTTCAAAAGCGGGATGGCCGGGGCAACCCCGGCCATGACAGGAAGGAAAATTCCGTATCACGCCCGCAGCGACGCGTTGCCGGTGAACTCATCCTTCCGGCTTCGCAGCTTGAACGCGAGCATGACGAGCGCGATGCCGAAGACCATCGCATAGGCACCCAGCCACCAGGTCAGGACGACAGCGCCGATGAGTGGCGCGATCAGAAGCGCGACGCCGAACAGAACCGAGACGAGGCCGCTGAAGATCAGCCAGCCGCGCCCGAAGGCCGGGTTCAGCTTGAAGGCGGCGACGATCATCAGGATACCGGTGATCAGCGACCACACGGCGAGGAGCGTGACGAAGAATACCACCGTCAGGCCCGGCATGACGAAGGCGATGATGCCTACGAGGATGTTCAGGACGCCTTCCAGGATCAGCAGGCCCCAACGCTCGTTGCGGGAGGCAGCGCGAATGCCGGAGACGATGCCGAAGACGCCATCAACCAGCATGTAGGCCGAGAAGAACAGCACGAAGGACAGAATCGTCGCGCCCGGCCAGAAGAAAGCAATGAGTGCGAAGATGATGGCGAAGACGCCGCGAAGCGCCACGGCCCACCAGTTTCGCGCGAGAAGGGCACTCATGGATTCAGCACGGTTGAGCGGATCGTAAGAGGGGTTGGAGGTGCCGCCGGCCATCATCGTCTCCTTTGATCAAGCCCCTTCACGCGGGAGCATCTTATCAATGCCAAAGCTTGGCAGCTGGTTTCCTTTATTTCCCAGCGGAGGCTTCTTGGTCCTTGATTTTGCTCAGTCTGCGCCGGATCGCGAGCTTGCGGCGTCTCAGGCGCACGCGCCGTTTGATGCGAAAGGCGCGGATGAGGAGCGCAAGACCGAACCAGCCAAGGGCGATCACGATGGGGGCGATGATCAGCACCGGAAAAACGGTGATCAGGACGGCCAGCGCAAGAAGCGCGAAGCCGATGATGGCAATGCTGCTGGTCTCGGTTGCCGTGAGCGAACGCGATCCCATGGCCTTGCCGATGCTGCTCGAGAGCGCGAGAGCACCGGCGGCGAGCCTGCGCACGCCGCCTCGCTTGAAGCGATGACCACGGCGCGAGCGCATGTTGCGGGCTCGCTTGCGGCGGGATTGCCACCCGGGTACGATCTCGGTCGCATTGGCGAGATCCTCCAGGTACATCGCCTCCATGGCCTCGGCGAAGCTGGAATCCTCGACGATCACATCGAGCTCCCAGTTGGTGGCCCAGCTTGCGAAGTTGAGATTGGTGGAGCCCACACGCGCCCAGCGCCCGTCCACCACGGCGGTCTTGGCGTGGAGCATCGAGCCGTTCCACTCGAACACCCGGATGCCTGCTTCGATGAGCGAGCGGTAGCCCGCGCGCACGATGGGCTGAAGAGCGGGCACGTCGCTTGAGCCCGGCACGAGAAGGCGCACGTCCACGCCGTCGCGCGCGGCTTCGCCAAGCGCCTGCACATAGGATGTGGTGGCGACGAAATAGGCGTCGGTCAGCCACAAATTGCGCTCCGCGGTGGCGGCGATGAACTGATCGACGCGGTAGGCGCGGAACATGCCGGGCTCGCCGCTGATGAGCCTTGCTGCCATTGTGCCCGCATGTGGGATAATGTCGGCGTGCGACAGGTCGCACTTCGGAATCGCGCGCATGCCCGCGAGCACCCAGCTTTCCGCGAATGCCGCATCGAGATCGCCGACAATTGGGCCCTCAAGCGAGATGCCGGTATCACGCCAGGGTTCGCTCTCCTTGCCACCCTCCCAGCTGTCGGAGATGCACAGGCCCGACACGAAGCCGATGCGCCCATCGACCGTGATCAATTTGCGGTGATTGCGCCTGACCCAGAACGGGTCCGTGAGCCGGGGCGGGTTGAACACCCGCGCTTCCACGCCGGCCTCGCGCAAGCGGCGCCAGAAGGCCGGGAGGGCGCGAAAGGACGAGCCCAGCCAATCGTAGAGTACGCGAACCTTCACTCCTGCGCGCGCCCGCTCCATGAGAGCCTCGGCGAACAGCTGGCCGGTCTCATCATTGGCGATGATGAAGTTCTCGAAATGGATGACGCGTTCGGCCGAACGGATCGCCTCCAGCCAGGCCGGATAGTTCTCCTTCGAGTTCTTCAGCAGTTTGATGGCATTGCCCTGGCGCAGGTCGCTGTCGGCAATGCGCGAGAAGGCGCGCTCCATGCGGAGCTCGTCCAAGGCAGCGCGATAGGGTTGAACCGACAGTCTAGGCTGGTTCGTCATGAGATTCATGACCTTTCAACGCTCAAGGCGGGCATTCAGCTCACGAAGAGACGTGATCGATACCTGAGCCCACCTTAACCTCCTGTTAACCCTAAGCCAAAGTTCCACAACTTGGCCATAATTCACCTTAATCCCGGCGGCGCCGCTTAAGGTTGACGGAACCCTCCCTTAACCATCGCCCGATATAAACCTCACAACGTTCGGCAAACGTGTGTGTAAGGAGTATTGCCTATGATGTCGCTGCGCGCCGTCAAATTCGCCGCTGCTATCGTCCTCGCCCTTGGGGCGGCAGCCTGTTCTTCCAACAAAGACGGTATGGCCGATGGATCTGGCAGCTTTGGCGCCGGTGGTGCTGCGACTCCCGGCAGCGCCCAGGACTTTGTCGTGAATGTCGGCGACCGCGTCTTCTTCGAGACCGACTCGACCGATCTCACCCCCACCGCCATTGCCACTCTCGACAAGCAGGCCCAGTGGCTGCAGCGCTATCCGAACTACACCTTCATCCTGGAAGGCCATGCGGACGAGCGCGGTACCCGCGAGTACAACTTCTCGCTCTCGGCCCGCCGCGCCCAGACCGTGCGTGACTACCTGATCTCGCGCGGCATCCCCGGCAACCGCTTCCGCACCGTGTCCTACGGCAAGGAGCGTCCGGTGGCCGTCTGCAACGACATCTCCTGCTGGTCGCAGAACCGCCGTGCGGTCACCGTCCTCGGCGGGGCCAGCTCGTAAGCCTCCTGGGCACTGAAACGTGAAACCTCGAAGCGTCGCCACATTATCGCCGTGGCGGCGCTTTTGTGTTATCGGCACGGTCGCTTAAGACCCCCCTCACGGTATCCAGCATGTTACGACGCCTCTTTGTCTTTCTCGCCTTGGCTCTTGCTCTGGCAGCCCCTGCCGCCGCGCAGGATGCAGCCGACGCCATCGTCCGCCTCAACCGTCTGGAGAACCAGATGCGGCAGATGTCCGGGCAGCTTGAGCAGCTCCAGTTCGAGAACCGCCAGCTCAAGGACCAGCTCCGCAAGTTCCAGGAGGATGTGGAGTTCCGCTTCCAGGATCTCGGCGGCCGCGGTGGATCGAGACCCGCCGCTCCGTCCGCCACCACGCCGACGCCTCGCCCGGTGCAGCCCCAGGCCCAGCCTCAAACCGGGCCTCAGCGCCGCAGCGACGTCTTCGATCCGTCTCAAGACCCCAATGCCCCGGGCGCTCCGCGCCCGCTGGGCACCACGCCTCCGTCAGCTCCGCTCGCCGATGCGGAAGAAGGGCAGGGGGGTGAGCAGTTCGCCGGTATCGGCGACCTGATCGAGGATGACGAGCAGGCTGCCCCCGGCGCGGCGGGTAACGGCATGGCGATCCCCCAGGGCGCGCTTCCGGCCCGGCCGGGTCCGAGCGTTGCGGCGACCAGCGTCGGCAATCCGCGGGCCGATTTCGATGCGGCCTACACCTCCTTCACGCAGAAGGATTACGACCGGGCCGAGATGGGCTTCCGCCGTTTCCTGCAGTCCAACCCCCGCGACAAGCTGGTGCCCGAGGCCACGTTCTGGCTGGGTGAAACCTATCTCCAGCGCAACCGCTACCGCGAGGCTGCCGAGCAGTTCCTCAACATTTCCGCCGATCATCCGGATGCCGCGAAGGCTCCCGATGCGATGCTGCGTCTCGGCGTGGCTCTCAACGGACTGGGTGCCCGCGACCGGGCTTGCGCCGTCTTCGCCGAACTCGACCGCAAATACCCGCAGGCTTCCGCCAATGTCCGCCAGGCTTCCGAGCGCGAGCAGAAGCGCAACAAGTGCACCTGATCCAGGCTGACCCGATCGAGCACCCGAACCGTGGCCGCTCCTGTGCCTGACGATCCGCTCCCGGCCATCGATCCGGAGCTGCTTTTTTCCCATTTGAGCCATGCCAAAGGCATTCTGGCCGCTGTCTCCGGCGGGCCCGATTCCATGGCGATGATGCATCTGCTCGCCCGTTGGGGCTTGGAGCACCGCGTTTCCATTCTTGTTGCCACCGTGGATCACGGCCTGCGTCCCGAAGCGGCCGAGGAGGCCGCCTTCGTCGCCCGCGAGGCGGCCGCCCTGAGCCTTCCCCACCGCACCCTCGCCTGGACAGGCGAGAAGCCCAAGACCGGCCTGCAGGAAGCAGCCCGCGAGGCACGCTATCGCCTCCTCATCCGATATGCCCGCGAGGTGGGAGCGTCCCATCTCGTCACCGCCCATACACAGGACGACCAGGCCGAGACGATCCTGATGCGCCTCGCGAAGGGCTCGGGCCTGAAGGGTTTGACGGGCATGCGTCGAGAGCGGAACCGGGAGGGCATCACCCATGCGAGGCCGCTGCTCGGCTGGCCGAAGGCGGCGCTCCTCGACCTCTGCCAAACGAGCGGCTGGCGCTTCGTCACCGACCCTTCCAACACGGACGAGCGCTTCGCCCGGGTCCGCTGGCGCAGGCTGATGCCGCGTCTGGCAGAGGAGGGGTTGACCGCGAGCCGCCTGGCTCGCCTGGCCGAGCGGGTCGCGCAGGCTGACGAGGCGCTGGAAATGAAGGCGCGCGAGGCTTTGGAGGGCGCCGCCCCGGAGGCAGGAGAGGGGGGACTGTCCTTCCAGGCGGCCTGCCTTGCCGAGGAGCCCTTCGAGATCGGGTTGCGGATCCTGGCTCAGGCTCTAGGCCGGATCGGCCTCGAAAACATTCGCCTCCAAAGGTTGGAAAGCTGCGTTGAACGCCTGCGGACGGCGATCCTGGCCAGTGAGAGCCTGCGTCTGACGATTGCCGGAGCGCTCCTTGCTCTCGATCGATCCGGGCGCTTAAGTCTTAGGCCGGAACCGCCCCGCTCACGAGGTCGTTAGCCAATTCTCTTAGCCAAGACCTTCGGATGATGCCGCATGCACGCCGCATTCCCTTGGCAAGGGGGAACGGTGTGCCTACATTGAGTTTAGCCGCATGGGGGGATTTCGTATCTTTCTCGTGCTTCATCTCCCTCTGGGGCAGAACCTGATCCGATGAATTCAAATTTCCGCAACTTCGCCTTGTGGGTTGTCATTTTCCTCCTGGTGCTGGCGCTCGTCACCCTTTTCCAGAGCCCGGGCCACCGAGGCGGCGGCAGCGACATCGCCTACAGCCAGCTTCTGAACGACGCCGATGCCGGACGCATCTCGAGCGTCATCATCTCGGGACCCGAGATCAGCGGCACCTATACCGATGGCCGTACCTTCTCGTCCTATGCGCCGAACGACCCCGCCCTGGTCACGAAGCTGCAGCAGAAGGGCGTGCAGATCACGGCGCGGCCGCAATCCGACTCGACCCCCTGGTTCATTGCCGTTCTCATGAACATCCTGCCCATCGCGCTCTTTATCGGCGCCTGGGTGTTCTTGTCGCGCCAGATGCAGAACGGCGCAGGCCGGGCCATGGGGTTCGGCAAGTCGAAGGCAAAGCTCCTCACCGAGGCTCATGGCCGCGTGACGTTCGACGACGTCGCCGGCATCGACGAGGCCAAGGAAGACCTGCAGGAGGTGGTGGAGTTCCTGCGCGATCCGCAGAAGTTCCAGCGTCTCGGCGGCCGCATTCCGCGCGGCGTGCTGCTCGTCGGCCCGCCCGGCACCGGCAAGACCCTGACGGCCCGCGCGGTGGCGGGCGAGGCCAACGTGCCGTTCTTCACCATCTCGGGCTCGGACTTCGTCGAAATGTTCGTCGGCGTCGGCGCCTCGCGCGTGCGCGACATGTTCGAGCAGGCGAAGAAGAATGCGCCCTGCATCATCTTCATCGACGAGATCGACGCGGTCGGCCGGCATCGCGGCGCGGGCTTGGGCGGCGGCAACGACGAGCGCGAGCAGACCCTCAACCAGCTCCTGGTGGAAATGGATGGCTTCGAGGCCAATGAGGGCATCATCATCATCGCGGCGACCAACCGCCCCGACGTGCTCGACCCGGCGCTGCTGCGGCCCGGCCGTTTCGACCGCCAGATCGTGGTGCCGAACCCGGACGTCACCGGCCGCGAGAAGATCCTGCGCGTGCACGTGCGCAAGGTGCCGCTCGCGCCCGATGTGGACCTGAAGGTGATCGCCCGCGGCACCCCCGGCTTCTCGGGTGCGGACCTCATGAACCTCGTCAACGAGGCGGCGCTGCTGGCGGCCCGTCGCGGCAAGCGCATCGTCACGATGCGCGAGTTCGAGGATGCCAAGGACAAGGTGATGATGGGCGCCGAGCGCCGCACCCTGGTGATGACCGACGACGAGAAGCGCCTGACCGCCTATCACGAGGCCGGCCATGCCATCGTGGCGCTCAACGTGCCGGCCACCGATCCGGTGCACAAGGCCACCATCATCCCGCGCGGCCGTGCGCTCGGCATGGTCATGCAGCTGCCCGAGCGGGACAAGCTGTCGATGAGCTTCGAGCAGATGACCTCGCGTCTGGCCATCATGATGGGCGGCCGCATTGCGGAGGAGATGATCTTCGGGCGTGAGAAGGTGACCTCGGGCGCCCAATCGGACATCGAGCAGGCCACGCGTCTCGCCCGCATGATGGTGACCAAGTGGGGCTTCTCGCCTGAGCTCGGCACCGTGGCCTACGGCGAGAACCAGGACGAGGTGTTCTTGGGGATGTCGGTGGGCCGTCAGCAGAACGTGTCCGAGGCCACGGCGCAGAAGATCGACTCGGAGGTGCGTCGCCTGGTGGAGACGGGCCTCAACGATGCCCGCCGCATTCTCACCGAGAAGGCGCACGATCTCGAGACCCTGGCCCGCGGCCTGCTGGAATACGAGACCCTGACGGGCGAGGAGATCCGCAACCTCCTCGACGGCCAGCCGCCGGTGCGCGATGCCGGCGGCGATCCGCTTCCGCCGGTTCGCGGCTCCGCCGTCCCGACCACCCGTCCTGGCCGCCCGCGCGAGAACGACGGCGGGATGGAGCCTCAACCGCAGGCTTAAAAGACAAGCTCTTGTGCGAATTACCCAGAACGCTCGCATTACAGCGAGCGTTCTTTTTTATTTACCAAAATCCTCTACTTTCATCTCACGAGCAAATTCTCGCCCTCTGTAATAATTGCTCATCACTTGTGATGGGCCTTATCAGGGCGAAGTCTTGACCCGGGTGGGGGAGGTTGCTTTGAAAAAAGCAAAGCGCGCAACAGCGCAACGGAATGGGGAGACCAAGCCCATGCGGAAATACTTTGGAACCGATGGCATCCGCGGACGGGCCAACGGGATCATCACGCCGGATCTGGCCCTGCGGGTCGGCCAGGCGGCAGGCCTGATGTTCAAGCAGGCGGGCGATTACCGTCACCGGGTCGTCATCGGCAAGGACACGCGCCTGTCCGGCTACATGATCGAGAACGCGCTGGTCGCGGGCTTCACCTCGGTCGGCATGGACGTGCTGCTCCTCGGTCCGATGCCGACGCCGGCAGTGGCCATGCTCACACGTTCGATGCGCTGCGATCTCGGTGTCATGATCTCGGCCTCGCACAACCCTTACGAGGACAACGGAATCAAGCTGTTCGGGCCCGATGGGTTCAAGCTCAATGACGATGTGGAGGTTCAGATCGAGGCGCTGATGGACTCGGATCTGACGGCTCGCCTCGCGGGTTCCGCCAATCTCGGTCGCGCCAAGCGTATCGAGAGTGTCCATGCCCGTTACATCGAATTCGCCAAGCGCACGCTGCCGCGCCAGATCGACCTGGAAGGTATGCGGGTCGTGGTCGATTGCGCCAATGGCGCGGGCTACAAGGTCGCGCCCGAAACCTTGTGGGAGCTCGGTGCCGAGGTGGTGAGCATCGGCGTGGAGCCCAACGGCTTCAACATCAATCACGAGGTCGGCTCCACCGCTCCCGAGGCCCTGATCCACAAGGTGCGCGAGTTGCGTGCCGATGTGGGAATCGCGCTCGATGGTGACGCGGATCGTGTTCTGATCGTGGATGAGAAGGGCCAGAAGGTCGATGGCGACCAGCTCATGGGTGTCGTCGCCCGCTCCTGGAAAGAGGACGGACGTCTTTCTCAACCGGGCATCGTCGCGACGATCATGTCCAATCTCGGTCTCGAGCGCTACCTGAACGGCATCGGCCTCGGCTTGGTGCGCACGGCGGTCGGTGACCGCTACGTGCTCGAGCACATGCGTGCACATGGCTACAATCTCGGCGGCGAGCAATCCGGCCACATCATCATGTCGGATTACACCACGACGGGTGACGGCTTGGTCGCAGCCCTTCAACTCCTTGCCGTGGTCAAGAGCATGGGCAAGACCGTGTCGCAGGTCTGCCATTGCTTCGAGCCCTTGCCGCAGGTTCTGAAGAACGTGCGCTACAGGTCCGGCAAGCCGCTGCAGGAAGCCTCGGTCATCAAGGCCATCGAGGCAGGCCACGAGCGGCTTGGAGCCTCGGGTCGCCTGGTCATTCGCCCCTCCGGCACGGAGCCGGTGATCCGCGTGATGGGTGAGGGCGACAACGAAGATCTCGTCAATCGCGTCGTGGACGATGTGGTGGATGCAGTGACGCAGGCCGCCTCGCAGGTTGCCGCTTAAAAACGCATCCCGCAGCGTGAATGGACAAAGGCATGGATGGCAGCATCCATGCCTTTTTTGTCGACATCAAAACATTGGACCCAGAAAGGCTGGTCAAAAAGGATTGGACTTTCCGCAAGGTTCGTGGACCGCTTGATGGAGCGGCATCGCCGAGCCACGAAGGTTCGGATTCCCTGCTTCACGAAGCATAGTCAAGCTTGTTCTTGATATTAACGGTTTCTTCAATAAATTCCTTTGCGAATCGCTGCAGAGGCACTGATGTTCGAAACCGGCAATCCCATCGTTCGCCCGCCCCAGGCTCTCCAGTTCAATGCCCACGCAATCACGGAGCTGAACCGGGTTTTGCAGCCTTATTTGCACCGGGACCAGCCGCAGACGGCTGTCGAGCCGGCTACCGCCGAGCCCGTGGTCGAGGCGCCCCGCGTCAGTTCGGTTGAGTTCAACCGGGTCCTGTGGACCGCAGAGAGCATGATTGCCTCCGTCATGGGGCTGAAGACCTATGAGGTCAGCGTCTTCGTGAATACCGGACGCTACATGTTCTAGAGCAACGGCAGTTCTGACGGAATCGTTGGGGCTATGCGGTGTGGCGGCTTCGTGATTCACTCATCTTGGCTCTC